>JAGXQZ010000071.1 GCA_018336015.1 Algoriphagus sp.
GGAGTAGGCATTGAACGTGCGAACGGTCTCCTCAATAGACTTCTGTAAACGGCGCATCCCACCGGGAAGGTTTTCTCCGGTCAAAAGAATGTCGACGTAGATCGGGCGATCCAGATTTTCCAAGAGGGCTTTCGTAGATGGATGCAGGGAAAAGCGCTTTTCCTCTGTCAAATCCACCCGAAAACGTAGAAATTGTCCCAACCCGAAAAGTACTAGTACACCTGCAATCAGGATCAGGTATGGGGTCAAGTTGGAGACTAAGGACTTTTTCATTTGTTTCTCAAGATCAAGACCGAACCACCTAAAAACACCCAAATCATGCCCAACAAGAAAAACACATCCCGGCTGTCGATGACTCCCCGGCTGAGACTGTTGTAATGATAACTCAAGCTCAGTTCCTCTACCCAATAGGCAGCATCACCGCTGAGCATTTCTGCCAAGGCTGTGAATCCAAAGTACAGTACAAAGCAAAGAAACACACCCAAGACAAATGCGACCACTTGCTGTGAGGTCAGCGAACTGGCAAACAATCCCACTGCGGCAAAAGTGGCTCCGATCATCAGCAGGCCTGCCCAACTTCCGAAAAAGCCAGCCCAATCCAAGTTGCCTGGAGGATTCCCAAGTGTGGAAATGGTGTACCCGTACAAAAGCGTTGGTAATACAGCCAACACCACCAAGGCAAGGAGTGCCAAGTATTTGGCGATAATGATTTGTAACAAGGAAAGCGGGGAAGTCCGAAGCAATTCCCAAGTTCCGTTTTTGCGTTCCTCGGCGATGGCCCGCATGGAAATGGCAGGAATCAGAAAGGTAAATACGTAGGGGGTGTAGGCAAACAGCGATTCCAAATCTGCGTACCCGTAATCCAAAACCGAGCTTTCAGGAAATACCCATACAATCAAGCCTAAAGCCACTAGAAACAAAGCCAAAACCAGGTAGCCGGTGAGGCTTCCAAAAAAGGCGTTGATTTCTTTTAGAAAAAGACTTTTCATTGGGCTCTAGTGATTTCGCGGAAAAGGGTTTCCAAGTTTTTCTTGCCTTGGTTAAGGCTGATTAGGTTCAATTGGTGTTGGGCCACGACTTGCATTAAAGCTTTTCGGGCTTCGGAAGGATCTTCGGTTTGAAGGATGATCTCCCGATTGCCTTTTTGTCCAAAGCGGACTGCTCCAATTCCTTCAAACCACGCCAATTCCATCGGTTCTTCAGTTTCTAAGACGAGTTCAGTCTGCGAGGATGCCGCTTTGAGTTCGGAAAGGGGGCTCGCGGCAAGGATTTTTCCCCGATTGATGATCACCACATCTTGGCAGATCGCCTCCACTTCCTGCATGATGTGGGTCGAGAAAATCAGGGTTTTGTTTTCCGCCACTTCCAAAATCAGATTGCGGATGTCCACCAGCTGATTGGGGTCAAGACCGGTCGTAGGCTCGTCCAAGATCACCACTTGAGGATCATGAATCAGGGCCCTGGCTAGACCCACCCGCTGACGGTACCCCTTGGAAAGCTGTCCGATTTTTTTGTGTTGCTCGGGAAGTAGTCCGGTTTTGCGGATGAGTTCGTCGGTTCGTCTACGGATTTCACCAGACTTGAGTCCGTATAGACCACCGGAAAATTCCAAAAATTCACGGACATACAAATCCAGGTAGAGTGGGTTATGTTCCGGGAGGTAGCCGATTTTTGGGCTAACTTTTTTCGGCTGTGCCAAAGCGTCTTCACCGAGGATACTCACTTCGCCTGAATCTGCTGATAGGTACCCCGTGATGATTTTCATCGTGGTAGATTTACCGGCTCCGTTGGGTCCCAGAAAGCCCAAAATTCTCCCAGGCGAAGCTGAAAAGCTCACCTCATCGAGTGCTTTTTGAGAACCGTAAATTTTGGTAAGGCGTGTGACTTGGAGTGACATAAAAGGAAGGACCAAAAGGAAAATCACCCGCATGGCAGGGGCAAAGTCCCCTTTGGTCAGGTCTAGGCAAAAATAGGGAATGAGGACGGAATGGCAAGATGTGCAAGACCAGAATTAGACTTGTCTGCTTTTATTCAATAAGACAGAAGACGGTAGGCCGAAGACCGAAGTAATTCCGTACCGAGACCTTAAATTAAGCTTAACCTTTCCTATTGATCTGCTTCCAGTATAGTAGGGCATTGAAAAATGCTCATTGCTTCGGCTGAATTAGATCCCAAAGATTTCCATACAAATCCTTGAAGACAGACACGATGCCGTAGCTTTCTTCGGCAGGTTCGCGGATAAACTCCACCCCGCGGGAGGTGTATTTCCGGTAATCTCTCCAAAAGTCATCCGTGTAGAGAAAAAGAAACACACGGCCACCAGCCTGAAAGCCTATTTGCTTTTCCTGCGTTTCGTTGGCTGCTTTGGCAAGAAGCAGGTGACAGGTCGAACCGGGCGGTGAAACTCTCACCCAGCGCTTGGTTTCACTCATTGGAGTATCTTCCAAAAGTTCAAAGTCAAGGACTTCGGTATAGTAGCGAATGGCTTCGTCGTAATCTCTGACGAGCAGAGAGAGTTGTCCGAGTTGTTGGTTCATAGGTCAAAGTTAAAACCTTACTACAAAAGAAGAAGGCTACCCGATTCCTGGTAGCCTTGTTCTTTTACAATGACTTTTGGAGTTTTTCCAAAATTTGTCGGATCTCCACAATACTTTCCCACTCGCGTTCGCGCTCCCCATGCTCAATGCCCACATAGCCGTGGTAGTTGTGAGAAAGGACGATTTTCATCATGCGTTCATAGTCTAAGTCGGATTCTTTTCCGGCATCATCCCACACTTTAGGCTTCAGACTGACTCCAGTGGCCAAAGGCATCAGTTCATCAACGCCTCTATAGGAATCATACGAAACGGGTTTGCCTTCTAGAGCTCCGATTCGGAAGTTGCCAAAGTCAGGCAAGGTGCCAGCCAGCGGATGCTTGGCATTGCGAATGGTTTCGGCCAGCCACTTGCCGTTGGAGGAGAAGCCACCGTGGTTTTCGATCACGATGCGAATGCCATGAGGCTCGGCAAATTCACACAGCTTCCGGATGCCGTCACTGACTAACTTTGAAGCTTCGGCGGCGTCGGCTGGATTTTGGGACCAGGCGATGTCAGAATAGCCATTGACCCGCACGGTATGGCAACCAAGAAACTTGGCAGCTTCGATCCATTTTTTATGGTTGTCTACGGCTTTCATCCGATCTGCATCCGATCTGGCACCGAGCATTCCTTCCCGGTCTACCATGATGAGTACTTGGGTGATTCCCTCGTTTTGGCAGCGGGTATTCATTTCCCTCAGGTAAGTCATGTCCTGTGCCTTGTCCATGAAAAATTGATTCACATATTCCACGGCATTTATCCCATGCTTTTTGGCCTCTAAGGCAAAATCCAAGTGATCGAGCTGTTTCGAAAAAAGGAGGCGATTGACGGACCACTCGGCCAATGAAATCTTGAAAGGCTCAGCTTTCGTCCCTCCAAAACTGAATTGAGGCAATCCTAAGCCCAATGCGGTAGTGGCCAGGCCGGTGGTTTTCAGGAAATTTCTTCTGTTGGTCATATGGGTTGAGGTTTATTGGGGGAAAGAAAGTTAGCCATAAAAAATTCTTTGCCAAGCTGATTTTGGATGGTTGGTCAATTGGAAAAGGACAGTACCCTTCAGCTTTATTCTGATAAAATCTTATCTTTTGAAATTCCACCCAAAGCAACCTTGGCTATGAAAAAGCTTTTACTCTTCCTGATCGGAATTTCTTTCTTCTATTCCGTAGGACTTGCTCAGCAAAATCGCCCCAATATCGTCTGGATCGTGGTGGAAGACATGTCTCCCGAGCATTTGGAAGTGTATGGGGGCACGGGTGGAAAGACACCTCATCTCAATGTCTTAGCCAAGGAATCGGTGCAGTACATGAATGCTTTTTCCACGGCAGGTGTGTGTGCTCCCAGTCGGGCGGCTTTAATTACAGGCGCTTATCAAACGTCTATCGGTGCACAGCACATGCGAACTTTGGCAGCTTCTGCCGTAGCTTCGGATGATTATCCTCCGAGGTTTAAGGGCTATTCTGCGGTTTTGCCTGAAGGGATGAAACCCTACCCCTTGATTTTACGGGAAGCAGGCTATTACACTTCGAATAATTCCAAGGAAGATTACCAATTCCGAAGTCCCGTGACCATGTGGGACGAGAGTAGCCCAAAAGCCCATTACCGCAACAGAACGGACAAAAGCCAGCCTTTTTTCTCCATTTTCAACTTTACCACCACCCATGAATCCCAGGTGTGGGCTAGGGAAAAAGAACCCCTGAAAGTCGATCCAGCCAAGGTAAAAATCCCTCCTTACTATCCGGATGATTCCATTAGTCGCTATGTCATGGCCCGATTTATCACCAACGTGATGACTATGGATGATCAGGTCGGTGAGGTAATCCGGCAATTGAAGGAGGATGGATTGTATGACAATACGATCATCTTTTTCTATTCCGATCATGGGGATGGTTTGCCTTACATCAAGCGTGAGCTTTACGATCGGGGATTGCGGGTTCCCTTGTTGATCAAGGCTCCATTTCTGCAAGCTGGCACCCGAAATGAAGAGCTGGTCAGTTTTGTGGATTTTGCACCCACCCTTCTTTCATTGACTGGAATTCCCATTCCCGGGACTATGCAGGGTCAAGCCTTTTTGGGTCCTCAAAAATTAGGTCCAAGGAAATACATCTATGCCGCACGGGATCGGATGGATAGTGAATACGATCGGGTGAGGGCTGTTTTTGACGGGCGATTCAAATACATCCGAAACTACATGCCCGAGAAGCCCAACTATCAAAATATCCGCTTCCGGCTTCAAAATCCTCTGATGCCCCATTTATTGAAGCTTCATCAGGAAGGAAAGCTCAATCAAAACCAAGCCCGTTGGTTTGCCACGTCCAAACCCGTGGAGGAATTGTACGATACCCACTCCGATCCTTATGAATTCAAAAATCTGGTATCTGATCCCACTTTCTCGGAGAAGTTGGCGGAGCTGCGCAAGGCCCATGAGCAGTGGATCGCAGATTATGGAGATCTGGGAGCAGTGAATGAAATGGAAATGGTTCGGACTTGGTGGAAAGGGAAAGACACTCCTCCAATGACTCCTGCTGCTCAACTCAAATTCGAAAACGGCAAAGTTCACCTGACTTGTGCCAATCCAAGCGCTTCGATTGGCTACCGTTTTTCTGAAAAAGAAAGCTGGAAGGTGTATACTGCACCCTTTGAAGCCAAAAAAGGGGAAACCATCTATGTTAATTCAAATCGGATTGGATACGAACCCGCAGTAGTTTCTCTCGTCATTCAATAAGCGCTCGCTCCTATGAAAAAAGCAATCGTTCCTATTTCGATATTCCTGCTTTTTCAGTTATCAAGGGTTTTTGCTCAAGAAAGCATGCTCTGCCAAGGCGCTTACTGGACAGAGGATGAGGCGGCCATTTTCATGAAACAAACCGCTTCCACCTGGACTTCGCAAGCGGAGTGGGAAAAGCGAGCCGAAGTAATCAGAAAAGGAATTATCGAGGGAATGAAGCTTGAGCAAATGCCTGCCCGAACCGCTCCATTCAACACCATCATCCACAGCACGCGAGAAATGGATGGCTATATCGTGGAGAACATCGCCATCGAAAGCTTTCCCGGATTTTTCATCACGGGAAACCTTTACCGTCCGCTAAATCCAGCCCCATTTACCAAAAGTCCTGCAATTCTCAGTGTACATGGACATGGGCCGGATTTACGATTTGGAGAAAGCATGCAAACCCGAAGTGCAGCATTCGCCCGCATGGGTGCGGTGGTATTTGCCTATGACATGATAGGGTATGGCGATTCCAAACAAGTGGATCACAAAATCCCGATTGCACTCACCCTTCAAACCTACAATTCCCAACGGGTGATCGATTACCTGATTTCTCGTCCGGATGTGGATCCTGAGCGAATCGGTGTGACGGGAGAATCCGGTGGTGGAACCCAGTCGATTTTGATTACTGCTTTGGATCCTAGGATCAAAGTTTCAGCGCCTGTGGTGATGGTCTCGGCCTATTTCTTCGGAGGCTGTACCTGCGAAAGTGGGATGCCGATTCATAAAAGTTCAGATCACCAAACTAATAATGTGGAGATTGCCGCTTTGGCTGCACCTCGGCCAATGCTGCTGGTTTCCGACGGAGGAGATTGGACCAAAAACAATCCACGAATCGAATTTCCCTATGTGCAAAAAGTCTATTCCACTTACGAGGTAGAGAGTCGTGTAGATAATGTCCACCTAGCAGGCGAGCGACACGACTATGGAAAAAACAAACGGGCTGCGGTCTATAATTTCTTTGGGCACTACCTCGGACTTAATGCCGGGCGAATTCCCTATCAGGATGGGTTTGATGAAAGTTTTGTGACCCTGCTTTCGGCGGATGAACTCAGGGTTTTTAATGAAAAAAATCTCATACCAGAGCGTGCACTAAATGGTGATGACGCGGTCATGAATTACCTGAAATTGAACTAAGGCATCTTCAACTTATGAAGTTGAAACCGTCCTCCTCTTAGGACATTCAGGTCAATTCGCTCTTCAATTCCTTCCAAATTTCCTTCTTCAGAAAATTGCCAGATGACCCAGTTTTTTGTTTCTGGTTTATCGATGGGATTGTAATTGGCAACCCAAATTGGGTATTCGTCGAAGCCTTGGCCGTGAAGGACGTCCCAAAAAAAACGGTCACCCGTATATATCATAGGTTTCACGCCAAAATGAGCTTCAACCAAATTCAACCAGTTCTTGATCCCCTGCCTTAAACGATCCCGACTTTGAATAGTACTATGCTTTTCAATATCTAAAACGGGAATCATGTCACCGGATTGGATCTTTACATTTTTGATAAAATGCTGGGCTTGTTTGGTGCTATTCTCATTCGGGCGATAATAGTGATAGACCCCTTTAACTAATGGCAGTTTGGAAGCTTCTCTCCAATTTTGTTTAAATCTTTTATCTATTCCGTCAGAACCCATAGTGACACGGATTACCATAAATTCAATGGGGCGATTTTGGAGTTGTAGCTGTAGTTTCTGAAAATTGATTTCCCCCTGATTTTCTGAAATATCCACTCCCAGAATTCCTTCTGGAAAATTTTCAAATACCTTTCCGAATTTGTAACTCTCAGTCCATTTGGGAGTGGGTCGAGTATAATCTGTAAACTCCCTTTTGATCCAGTTTGAATGACGGAAGGTAAAGACCCCAGCCGCCAAAAGAGTCAGAAGTATCAAAACGATGACCCAAATCCGGGAAGAATACTGTTTTTGAGGCATGGTTTATTGAAACCTATTGGATTTCAAACACCGCCGACTCCCATGGCCCAAAATCCAAATCGATCTCTGCACCTGTGTCGGTCACTCGAAGTTTAGTCTTCTTTTTCCCAAACATGAGCTCCTTGATTTCCCGCTCTCCAGCTTTCAAGTTCCATGCTTTGAGCAATTCCGGAGAAAGTTTGAGCGTTGTTTTCACCGATTGGAATTCGTCGAAGTTGGTCACGACAATCAGCTTTTGGCTTTCATCCCATCGGGCAAAAGCGAAGGCTTTATTGGTATAGGCTGGGTTTTGCTTGCGGTTGAAGGAATGGAGTTCTAGGTATTCTCCCATTAATGCCGTGCTGTTGCGGGTGAAGTTGAGTACTTCAGCGTAGTAATTTCTCAGTGCTTTTTCATTTTCAGATAATTGTCCTCCATCAAACTTTCTTCCGTTCATCCATTTCTGATGCTGAGGTACCCCTATGTAGTCAAAAATGGAGGTTCGGCTAGGATCGCCAAAACCTGCATCTTCTGCTCCCGGCTCGCCCACTTCCTGCCCGAAATAGATCATAGTTGGTGACGTCGAAACTGTAGCAGAAACCACCATCGCAGGCATGGCTTTCCAGGGATTCCCAGCAAACTCTGGGCTGGCAATTCGCTGCTCGTCGTGGTTTTCCAGAAAGTGGAGCATGTGGTGCTCAATGTCTTTCAATCCTTCCAGGATCGGCACCAGATTATCCGTCAAACCATGACCCTGCATGATATGCTTTAAGGTGTCATAGAGCTCCACCTTGTCGTAGAGGTAATCCATTTTTCCCTTGTGGATGTAGTCTCTGTAGAGACTTGGGTTGTACACTTCGGCCAAAAGAAATGCCTCCGGATTGGTCTTTTTGATATGGGAATTGAGGTAAGACCAAAACTCCACCGGCACCATCTCGGCCATGTCGAAACGAAATCCATCCACGCCTTTGCCCAGCCAAAACTGGGTGATGTCTTTAAATTTTTTCCAGGAATCCGGCACGTCTTTGCCCTGCCAAAAGTCATAATGTGCTTTCCAATCTAATTTTTCAGCTCCGGAAGGCAACTCGTCAAAATCCTTTTTTCCATCGGGACTTACTCCGTAATTGATCTTGACCGTCTCGTACCAATCGTAGAAGTCAGGCTGGGCCAATCGTGAACCATTACCTGTCCACTTGGCTGGATTCTCGTCAAATTTCCCGTCAGCCAAGGGGTGCTTTTCTCCACCGAGAGGTTGGTAGCCATTTTTGGATTCGGGAACCTGAAATGCTTTTCCGGGGATGTAGTAGAAATTATTGTTTTTGGTATATTCCACCATTTTGTCATCATCTGCTCCAAAGTCGCGCACTCCAGCAGGATTGTTTTTCCCTTCATAAAAGCGAGACACGTGATTGGGTACGATGTCGATGATCACCTTCATCCCGTGCTTGTGCGTTCGGGCGATAAGCGCCTCAAACTCCTCCATCCGCTTAGTCACATCTACGGCCAGATCTGGATTGACTTGGTAGTAATCCCTTACTGCATAAGGGGAACCCGCACGGCCTTTGATCACATCGGGATCGTCTGAGCTCACCCCGATCTCCGGAAAATCCCCAATCACGCCATGGTGCGGCACACCGGTGTACCAAATGTGTGACACCCCGAGTTTTTTGATTTCCTCCAACGCGGTATCCGTGAAGTCGTTGAACTTCCCGACCCCATTTTCTTCCTTGGTTCCCCATGGTTTGTTGGTGGTATTCGTATTGCCAAAAAGGCGGGTAAAAACCTGATAAACGACGATTTTTTGGGGCTTCATAGGTTCGGATTGTTGAGGTTCGGGTGCTTGGCAGGAAAGGGCCGCTGCAACCAAAACCGCGGGGATAGACAATTTCTTCATCAGGTTATCGGGTCAATCGGTACAGAAAGATCGTATTTCTTTTGATCAAATCGGGAAATTGCTTCATGTTGATGGTCTCTCCGGGAGCATGTGCGCCAGTTCCCGAAGCTCCTAAGCCATCCAGACAATCCATAAATTCAGCCACGAAGGAAATGTCACCTGCGCCTCGGCTTCCTGGATCTCCGGGCTTCACAGGACCGTAGCCCATGTCCTGACTTACCTTGCTGAGGAATTCTGCCAAGGCATAATTTCCTTCCGTGGGTTCCATGGATGGGATGTAGTCGTTAAAAGTGATTTCAGCCTCGGTTTGGTGGAGGTTTTTTGCTACGATCTCCCGCATTTTTGCGCGAGCTGCTTCTTTTTGTGCTTCTCCTAGAAAGCGAAGGTCACCTGTTACGATTGCTTCTCGGGCGACGATATTGGTCTTGCCAAGAGAGGTTCCTGCTCCGCTGATGGGATCTAGTTTTACATCCGAACCTCCAATAAATTGACCCGGATTGAAGGTGAGGTATTTTTCACCTGCCAAGGCTTCTCGGAATTCGTTCAGGATGCGCGATGCTTCATAAATCGCTCCATAGCCTGCATTTTGGCCAAAGACACCGCTGGAATGGCCTTGTTTTCCGCTGGTTTTCAGAGTCCAGCCTCCAGCTCCTCTTCGGGCAACGGTGGCGGTGGAGAATCCCTGAGCGGTTTCATAGCCCAAAGCAATGTCGTGCTGCTTGGCTTGTTCGATAAAGTCCTTTCTGGAAAGTGCTGCATTTCCTGTGCTTTCCTCGTCGCCATTGAAATACACAGTGATCGTGCGGTCATCAAGCAGTCCCAACTGGTGCAGGGCTTTCAAGCTGGCCAACACCAACACATCTCCGCCTTTCATGTCATTGGCACCTTGGCCTGTGGCGGTGGAGTCATTGAGATAAGTAAAGGGAGTGAACGGCATGTCTTTTTCAAAAACCGTATCCAAATGCCCGATCAGGAAAAGTTTTTTGCCTTTGGTTCCTTTGCGGGTAGCTACAAAATGCCCGGCACGATTCACTTCGGCTGGGAGTTCGATCCATTCCGTCTGGAAGCCGATTTTCTGGAATTCCCGTTCGAAAACCCGTCCAACTTCCCGTACACCTTCTTTATTTAAAGAACCTGAGTTGATATTGATGACTTCTTCAAGGATAGCTAGGGTTTCCTTGTAGTTTTTATCGATCAGTTCGATCAGTTTTTGTTCTTCTTTAGTGAGTTTTTGCTGGGCAAAGGAGATAAGCGGGGAAACCGCCAGAATCAAGATCAGGGTGATTTTTTTCATGATTGAAAAATAGGTGAAAAACCGGGTGAGGGCAAGGTTGGGATTTTAATCAGGGGTGATTGGGGTGAATTTTGTTACAGATCGCCCCGTTGGGGCTCTATTTTGCTAATTTGTCGTAATACCCCAAATTGAATTTGGGGCTGTCACAGTACGCACCTTTTGTGCTGCAACTGATAAATGCCAAAGGCATTTTTTGTAATAGCCCAGAATTTCAATTCTGGGATAAATGAATGACCCGTTACATTATTTAGAGCCCCAACGGGGCGATCTGTATTTTATCCACCAATCAATCCCACACATATTTCTCATCAAATTCAATACGATATTCCTCCAAAAATCTCCGATACTCGGTTTGGAAATCTATTTTTTGATGATGCTTTTGCTGGTTTTGGATATATTTTTTGACTGTCTCCAATTTGGATTGGCTAACTGAAAATGCACCATAACCCTTTTGCCATTCGAAGTCGCGATGGATTATTTCTTTGTACTTGATGGAACTGGAGATTTTGACATTTTTCACCAAATCGGCAATAGAAATTGTTCTTGGGAGCGTACAAAGCCAGTGAATATGATCTGGCATCATGAAAATCTCTTCTGTAAATGAGCCCAAACCCGCACCGACTTTGACAAAATAGGCTTGCGCATTTGGTCTAATTTCTTCTGAAATCATCGGGATTCGATTCTTGGTAGAAAAAACGACATGAAGGTAAACCTTCGCTAGTGACTGTGGCATGTTTTGAAAAATCTAGGATTGAAAAATCGATTACAGATCGTGCCGATGGCACTCATGAAAATACAAATTTGATTTTAAAACCCAGAATTGAATTCTGGGCTATCACCGGACTTGCCGTTGGCACTTTTCCAAAACTGACCAGTTGAAAAGCACCAAAGGTGCGTTCTGTCCCAGCCCCAAATTCAATTTGGGGTAAAGAATCCAGCAAAAGGTAATCGAGAGCCCCATCGGGGCGATCTGTGTTTTTAAATTTCCTGTATTTTTTCCCTATAATTATCCTCTCAATAAACCTATTGTAAATGGCAAATTTTAACATCGATGCCGATAAAAACCTGACCTATGACGCCATCGTCATCGGGTCGGGAATCAGTGGCGGCTGGGCGGCAAAGGAACTTTGCGAAGCCGGTCTAAAAACCCTCGTCCTCGAGCGGGGCAGAATTGTGGAACATGTGGTGGACTACCCCACCATGACGCTCGATCCTTGGGAACACGACCTTCGAGGCGGTCTCACACCTGAGCAAAAGGCCAAGCACCCCAAAGGCGGTCGTTCCGGCTTTATTGGAGCCATGAACGAACATTTTCATGCCAACGACTTAGAAAATCCATATACTGAAGTCAAGCCATTTATGTGGGTACGTGCCCATCAGATGGGTGGACGCTCACTGCTTTGGGGTAAGCAAACTTATCGATGGTCGGACTTGGACTTTGAAGCCAATGCCAAAGACGGGCATGGAGTGGATTGGCCGATCCGATACAAAGACCTCGCGCCTTGGTACACCCATGTGGAGAAATTCGCAGGCATTAGTGGGGAAGCATTAGGTCTTCCCCAGCTTCCTGATTCTCACTTCTTACCTCCGATGGAATTAAACTGTGTGGAAAAACACGTCAAGGAGCGGATCGAGAAAGATTTCAAAGGAAGAAATATGATCATCGGTCGGGTGGCACACTTGACCGAACCTCTGAAAGGAAGAGGCAAATGCCAATACCGCAATCGCTGTGACAGAGGATGTCCTTATGGAGCCTATTTTTCCAGTAATGCCGTGACTTTACCAGCTGCTAATGCTACAGGAAATTTGACAATCAGACCTTTTTCCATTGTTCAATCTGTGGTTTATGACGAGCAAAAAGGGAAAGCCTCCGGTGTGCGGATAATAGATGCTGAGACCAGCGAGGAAATTGTCTACAAAGCCAAAATTGTCTTCGTAAACGCCTCAACTTTGAGCACAACTCAGATATTGCTGAATTCAACTTCCAATCGGTTCCCAAATGGATTGGGAAATGACTCCGGTGAACTCGGACACAACCTGATGGACCATACTTATAGGGTAGGTGCTATGGGAACGGTGGAAGGATTCGAAGATCAATATTACAAAGGCAGACGTCCAAACGGGATTTATATCCCGCGCTATGTCAATCTCAAAGACGGCCCGCAATCAGATAAATTTGTCCGAGGGTTCGGCTTCCAAGGCGGAGGTGGAAGATCAGGATGGGGAGCTGGAAGTAATCAGGAAGCATTTGGAGGTGACTTCAAAGACCGTCTGATGAAGCCTGGACCTTGGGAATTTTTCATTACCGGTTTTTCGGAATGCCTTCCTTATCATGAAAACCAAGTATATCTGAATAAAGACGTCTTGGACAAGTGGGGTCAGCCCACGCTGTCTATCGATGCAGAATGGAAAGCCAATGAATTGGCTCTCAATGACCAGGCACGACAGGATGCCAAGGAAATGCTGGAAAGAGCAGGGTTGAAGGACATCATGGAGTTTGACAACAAGCATGAAATGGGCTTTGGAATTCACGAGATGGGTACAGCCCGAATGGGTCGAGATCCTAAAACCTCCGTCCTCAACGGGACCAATCAGGTACATGGATGTGCCAATGTCTTTGTTACTGACGGCGCTTGCATGACCTCTTCTTCCTGTGTCAACCCTTCCCTGACCTACATGGCGCTCACGGCAAGAGCTGCCAATCATGCGGTCTCCGAACTTAAAAAACAGAATCTTTAAGCCATGAACAGACGCGACGCACTCAAAAAATCGGCTTTAGCGCTTGGAGCAGCGGCTGGAGCCCCAACTTTGCTCAGCTTGCTTCAGGCTTGTGCAAAAACAGATCGATTGACTTGGACGCCTGTATTTCTTTCTGAAGACCAAGCGAGTTTTATTTCATCCTTTGTGGATTTTCTGCTTCCCAAAACTGAAACTCCCGGCGGCTTGGATGTCAAAACAGATGTTTTCATTGATCTGATGTATGCCAAAACTTACGACGAGGCAGGGCAAAATCAGGTGGTAGCCGATATCGAGAAATTCAACGCAGACTGCAAAGCCAAATTCGGAAATGTCTTTGCCGAGCTGAGCCCTGAAGACAAAGCCGCCTGCTTCAAGGAGCACGAAGCGAATTCACCTAAATTCCCGAAAACCGTATGGGGAGGGGCAGTGGGTCCACGCGAACCAGTAGGTTTTTACCGCAGCCTCAAATCCACCGCCCTTTGGGCGTATTTCAGTTCGGAGGAAATTGGGAAAAATTTATTGAGCTACGATCCGATTCCGGGAGAATACCGAGGATGTATGCCGCTTTCAGAGGTGGGAAATACCTGGAGTTTATAAGGGTTTCTTTTGCTGAGCTGGAATACTTGGCTGGATAATTGGAAGTGAAGGAAGTCACTTCAAGTGATCTTTTATCTTTTAGAATTTTATAACCAGTAGACCATGAAAACAAAAGCAGCAGCCATCCTTGGTTTGGCATTTATTGGAATGACAGCCCTTTCCTGTGGGGAAAACAAGGGGACTAGCTCCGATGAAAGCCTTGTGGAAATTAACGTAGACTTCGAGAAGGAGCGGGACAAACTGAAATCTGAACTGGAGAAATTGGAGTCGGAAGTCGATCAGAAAATCAAGGAATTGGAAAAGCAGAAATCCGAAGCAAGCGAAGAGGCTCAGGATGAACTTAGAAAGATGGAGAAGCAGCTCAAGAAGGAGAAATCTAACTTGGAAAACGCGATCGAGGATGTCGAAAAGGCCTCAGAAAACACCTGGGACGATATCAAATCCGGAGTAAACAAAACCACCAAGGATATTGAAAACGAGTGGCAAAAGCTCAAAAATAACCTCGAGAAAAACTTCGAAAAGAAGAACTGAGAAACTTATAAATCATCAAAAGGCCAGTCAATTTGACTGGCCTTTTTCATTTGGATCAAAATACCTGTAATGAATTCCCTGAAGGAATATGATGCACAGGCAATCCGGGCATGTGTTGATTCAGCCAGTTTTTGACAAATTCGGACCCCCCTTCTTCGCTGGCAGAGTGGCCGATTTCAACCATAGACAGCTTCATTCCCAGTTCATTTGCTGCACGAACATATTCTGGCGTTTCCCATTCGTTGGACTCTCCGCATACCAAAACATCCGGGCGATGTTCCATAATCTGGGTGATCTGCATGCGTCCTCCCACAGCCCCTGGAAGGAGCAGGACTTTGGAGCAGGATTGATCCAAGGCTCCGACATAGCGCATCGCAGGTACTCCCAATCGGGATTTAATGTGATTGATCAGTCCGCGAAGGTCTGTTTTGGGTATAGTCAAAATTCGGCTTCCCGGCGTGTAGTACTCGTTCCAGCCTAAATCTCCCACCACGCCCACTCGAACCCCATCGTCTTTCATCCGATGGACATAGTCATGATTCCGCCACAGGGTAATTCCATGCTTTTCCATGAGATCGTACTTGGCTCGGAATACAGGGTCATTTTGCAGGTAGTCCGTGTCATCCTGTCCAGAGAAAAAAGTAGGTTCGTGTGGAATGATCAGGTTTGCTTTTAGCTCGATGGCTTTGTGGATGATTTCCATTGTGGTAAACATCGTGGTCACCACTCCCGTCACCACAGTTTCTCTGGAACCCACTTTGATCGTATCCACCGTTTGGGCAAAAGGAGCATTGGGAACCTGAGCGATGAAGGCGTCCATGATTTCTCCGACGGTCCATGTTTTTTTCTGAGCAAAAGAAAAAGCATCAAGGGGATTAGCAATAAGACCTGCTCCGATCAGCGCTCCTGTGTTTTGGATAAAGTTTCTTCGGTTCATGGGTTTGATTTTGAGTCTGGACTAAAAGTAAAAAAAGCCGTGAGTTATCCCCACGGCTTGAATTTATTTTACGCTGATGGCTACTCGACTTTTACATTGGTCAGCCAAATGAATCGGTTACCATCCTGCCCCATGTGATCTTGAGCGAGTTTGATCGGGCCAAATTGACTGACATTTTCCCAAGTCCAAGTGCGGCCTTCTGCACCATTACCTCTTCTGAAGGTCCATTCGAGGATCATCTTATTTTCATCGATGTACAAGTCGTAGGCATCTCCCGGAGTGTAGCCCATGCCCGGAGCTTTAGGTTCGCCAGAATTATACACGATGGTCAATTTGGTGGAATTGGTTCCTTTCAATGGGGAAGGGACATTTTCAGCAGTCTCAAAGGTGTATCCGGTGTCCCAAGCCAACTGAAAGGGCATCATTGCCCAGTATTTGTCATTGATAAAAGCTCCGTCCTGTTTTGGAAGGGAATCTGCTGTAAGACTATAGGTGAAGGTGGTGTCAGGACCTGAATAATAAACAGTACTGTCTTTGATGTTCCACTTCCAATCCCGTGAGACGACATTCACCGAATCCCGCTGCACATTCCAAGTGTAAGCAATGGAGTTGATCTGGTCAAGATTTTCAAAGCCATAAGCCTTGGCTACTTGGAAAGGCAGCGTATCAGGAAGTTCAGGCTTTTGCTGGCATGCACTCATGGTGCCAAGTAGTGCTAAAATGAGGAGGTGTTTTTTCATGGATAAAGGGTAGTGGGACGAGTAGTTAGAACTAGAGGGATTCAGCTTTGTTTTGAAAGCCAAGACTTGAATTTACGATATTCCAGCCACTGGTATATCGGTAAAATCACCGGAAGGAAATTATTCAGGATGAGCATGATTCGGAAAAGAGTTGAGGGGAAAATCTTCTGTTTACCTGATGCAACACCCAAAAGCATTTTCATTGCCACCGTTTCCGGGAGTTGAAGAGGAAATGCCTTTGGAATTTGATTGCCTGCTGTTTCAAAAAAACCTGTCGAAGTGGCAATTGGAAACACTAGAGTTAGCCAATCTCCTGACTTTTCTGCCCAAACCGTCCTTGCCCATTGGAGCAGTGCCGCTTTGGTGGAGCCATAGAGGCTGTAGCCCGGTACTGCCCAATAACCCATCGCCGAACAGGTGATCACGTGCCTGAATTTTTTCTCGGGAAAAAGCACTTTCAGCGCTATCCCCAATTGGATGGGCGAAAAGACATTCAGTTGGAAAAGGGACTCCATTCCTTTCCAGTCTTGGTTTTCGGCTGCATGGTAAGCTGCTTTTCCTGCATTGGCAAAGCAAAAATCGATGCTTTCCCAATTGGATTTGATCCATTCAAGAATGACTTGATTTCCTTCTTTTTTGCTCAAGTCAGCTTTAAGAATGCCTGTTATTTCTGGAAAGGAGGATTTGAGATTTTGTAGATTTTTCTCTGAAACATCCACAGCAAGAATATTCTTAGTCCAAGGGTATAGCTGCTTTACCAGCTCCAAGCCGATGCCCGAACCTGCCCCTGTCACCATTACAACGGCATTCTTAAATGAACTCATCCCCATAGGTGGGTTCAGGGAAATGAATTGTAAATGGGTTGACCTTGACTGCCATCAAGGGTTTGATACCGCCGAAGTCAGGAAAAAAATCGGGATTTATGTCGAGCTTTTTGATTTTGGCCAATTTGCCCCAGCCACTACCATAGGGTTTCGTGTAGAATTTCACCTTGTCCAAGGTCTGACAAAGTCTAATGGGAAGCAATGAAGTGGAGACAGGGAAAGAAATTCCCCCATGTGTGATTTCTGTTGAGAAAATCTCCTTATCCCCTTGCTTAATTGAGATTAGATCTTTTCCTTTTTCTTTTGTCCAAGTGAATGGGAGTGTTTCTTTTGGGATGCCCCAATTTTTTCGCCCGTTGATCGTACTGGCTTCCGAATCCACATAGATTTTGGTGATGGCCTGCATTTTCGTTTTTCGAAATTTTCCCGGGATAATCAAAAGCTCATGGTAAGGTCCAACAGGTGATTCATGATAGTCGACTAGCATGACATAGCCAAGCCCTCCGCGGAATTTACCTATAAGATGCTTAGGCAGGTGAGCGTATTCTTCCACCCATTCTTTTTTGAACTTGAAAATCAAAATAATCCCTTCCCCCTTTAATTTCCAAGGTGCTGGTGCCTTCAACACCAATCGGAGATTCTCTACCGTAGGATATTCAGACATACGGAGATGGGCTGATTGCGGTCCAGCCTCCGTCTACGATTAGTGTCTGTCCGGTGATGTGCCTTGCTTGGTCAGATAGTAGAAAACTTGCAGCTTCTGCAATGTCTTCCGGAGTGGCAGGTCTGCCTATGGGTGTCAGTCTGGACCAAGTGCTTGCATAGTCAGGGTCTGATGTAGTTCGCTCGGTGAGGGTAGCACCTGGTGCAATGGTGTTGATTCGAATACCAAGTGGAGCAAGTTCCAATACCAGATTTTTGGCAAGCATTTCTATCGCCGCCTTGCTCATCGCATAGGCCGCCAGATTTTCATGACTTTGATGAGCGGTGACAGAAGAGGTGAATAGGATGGAACCGCCGGATTCTTGCTCTTTCATGATCCGTGCCACTGCTTGGGTTAAGAAAAAAGTTCCTGCCTGATTGACTCGGGAGACTTCCATAAAATCAGCCCAAGAATAGTCTAAAAAATTGCCGAACAGTGTGATTCCTGCATTGCAGACTACCTGATCGATGTGGCCAACTTCTTTCATTGCCAATCCCACAAGCTCTGAAATCACCTCGGGGTTTGAAGAGTCACCCGAGCAGCCCAAGATGTTTCCCATACCGATTCTGGAAAGATTAGCTACAGCTTCCTCAGTGAGGCTTTTCTCCAAGTCATTGAGAATGACGTAGGAGTCGGTCTCTAGAAGTTTACGTGCAATGGCAAGTCCGATTCCCTGACCTGCACCGGTGACGATGGCTACTTTTGGGTTTTTCATTTTAAAATTGATAGAGGCCTGTCAGGTTTTCAAAACCTGACAGGCCTCAGTGAAACCAACTCAATGCGAATCTCTTTTTACTTCCGAACCGGAAGCACCCTGAAGGAAGTCGAAATCCACTCCTTCGTGTGCTTGATTGACTTTGTCCAAGAATAGGTTGACGTAACCTCTTTCATAAGGAAGCTGAGTAGGTACAAAGTCCTTTCTTCTGGCTTCAAATTCCTCTTCTGAAATCAACAAGTTAAGCGTTCTGTTAGGTACGTCTAGCTCGATCAGATCACCATTTTGAACAAAAGCCAAAGGACCTCCAATGGCTGATTCTGGAGAAACGTGGAGGACCACCGTGCCAAAGCCCGTACCGCTCATTCGACCGTCAGAGATTCTGACCATGTCTTTGACCCCTTTTTCTAGGAGCTTCTTTGGAAGGCCCATGTTGCCTACCTCGGGCATACCTGGATAGCCTTTTGGCCCCACATTTTTCATCACCATGACACAGGTTTCGTCAATGTCCAGATCGGGATCATCCACTTTTGCTTTGTAGTCATCGATGTTTTCGAAAACGACGGCTCTTCCGGTATGCTTGAGTAAGCTTGGAGTGGCTGCGGAAGGCTTCAGTACCGCACCATTCGGGC
This sequence comes from Algoriphagus sp., assembly GCA_018336015.1. Classification (GTDB taxonomy): domain Bacteria; phylum Bacteroidota; class Bacteroidia; order Cytophagales; family Cyclobacteriaceae; genus Algoriphagus; species Algoriphagus aquatilis. The sequence continues at coordinate 18,860 of JAGXQZ010000071.1, forward strand.
AAAGGTTACCTTTGAGCACGGCAATCCCTGACTCTGGCTTGATTGGGTTTTCGAGCGTGCCAATGAGGTTTCTGTCCCAGCATTGGGCATTGGCGATGTTTTCACCGATGGTTTTCCCGTTGACTGTGAGTGCATCAGTGTGCAGGTGTTTTTCGATTTCCTTCATGACGGCAGGCATCCCGCCTGCATAAAAGAGATCTTCAACCCAGTGTTCTCCCGAAGGCTGCACATTGGCAATGAGTGGGATTTTTGCAGAGAAATGGTCAAAATCCGTGAGGTCGAGTTCTACGCCGATCCGCTTGGCGATGGCCGTCAGGTGCAGGATGTAATTGGTCGAACCGCCGACTGCTGCATTGACCATGATGGAGTTTTCAAAGGCCTTTCGGGTCAAGATTTTATCCATGGTCAAGTCTTCTTTGACCATTTCCACGATCCGCATTCCTGCGAGATGGGCCAGGACTTTTCTTCTAGAATCGGCAGCCGGAATGGTGGCATTGTCAGGTAGGGCTAGTCCAAGTGCTTCGACCATGGCTGCCATGGTAGAGGCTGTGCCCATCGGTGCGCAATGGCCGACAGATCTCGACATGGAGGATTCTACCTCGATCATGTCCTCTTGGGTGAGTTTGCCCACCTTATAATCCTCGGCAAATCTCCAGATGTCGGAGGTTCCGATTTTTTTGCCTCTAAATCTGCCCACGAGCATCGGTCCACCAGAAAGCACGAGTGTTGGAAGATTGACCGAGGCAGCACCCATGACCAGAGATGGAGTCGTTTTATCACAGCCACACATGAGGACTACGCCGTCCATCGGATTGGCGCGGATGCTTTCTTCCACGTCCATCGATGCCAGATTGCGAAAAAGCATCGCGGTGGGTTTGATGGAGCATTCGCCGAGGGACATCACCGGAAACTCCAGTGGAAAGCCACCTGCCTCCCAGATCCCTCTTTTCAAAGCTTCTGCCAAATCCCTAAAATGGGCGTTGCAGGGGGTAAGTTCGGACCAGGTATTGCAGATGCCGATGACCGGCTTTTCTCCTGTAAAAAGGTGGTGGGGGAGTCCTTGGTTTTTCATCCAGGAACGGTAAATGATGCCGTCTTTGCCGGTGCGTCCGTACCATTCTTGGCTACGGAGTTTTTTCTTGGTCATAGGTTGAAGATGGGTTGTAAGAATTGGCCAAGAAGTTACCAAAAAATTGGAGAAAAGGGCAAAAGGGAATTGTCAAAGGGGAAAAGAATCCTTTGAGTTAGGTGATTATTTTGGAAAGTCAGGCAGTTTCAATTTCGATAAGTGCATGGCTTAGCGCTTCCGGATCTATGGTGAAATCGGTCATGATGGTGTCTTTACTGTCTCCAGAATTGAGCGTGTAGAAATAAGGAAGGTCTAATGCAGACGCCAAGTTGAAATAACATTGGGTGATGGCATCCCCCACATTTCTGAGTTCGAGGACTTTGGCAGTTTTGGGGAGAAAAAGCATATTGGTCAGTGCGGCACCATGAAGGCATACCAAAAGGCTTGTCTCGGACATTAGTTTGATTTGTTCCAATAGGGAAAGCTTCTCGGCATAGACGATCTCAAATCCTTTTTCTTTTAGGTAGCTTTCTACCTGCTCTTCGTTATGTGCTTTTCGTTTTGGAGCGAGTTTTCGGCTGATGTACACCTTTTTCCAAGGTGTTTGGGTAGGATTTATAGACAGCCGTTCTCTGGTTTTTTTAGCTAAGGGTTCCAAAAAATTAGGGAAAGAGGATGTTCTGGCGGTCAGTGTCAGTTCAGCGATTTTCAGATTTTCATTTTTTGCAAAAAAGATCACCTCCAAACCTGCCAGATTCAGGGAGTCGGTCACATACCTCAGGTTTTCGAAGGATTGAGGAAGCAAAATCGGGGAATTGGGAGCCATTTCTATTCCTTCCCAGATTCTTGGAAGGCAATCGGTCATCCAATGGAAATAATTGGCACTCCACTCGTCAGTCACCCATATGGCTTTTGAGATTTTTCTCCAGGTCTTTGGAAGACAATACACCATCCGCTTGGCAAACTGAATCGGGCCTAACTTGGCGTTGTGCGTGCGGGAAGAGTGAAAGGAAAGGTTGGCAGGATCAAACACCGTATCTTCCAGAATCCAGACATTCTTCAGACTGACAGGATTCAATCTCTGAAAAGTAACCTCCATCGATCCACTAAAAAGTGCCTCATCCTTTGGATTCAGGTTGGCGGGAGGAGTTCTCTTTACGGTGATGTTCTGGGTCAATTCAAAAATGAGTTAACTAAAAAGGAGCCGGTGTTTCCATCGGCTCCCTTGGTGTATTAATGGATTCGCTCGATTTTGGCTCCCAAGGCATTGAGGCGTTCGTCAATGTTTTGGTATCCTCTGTCGATTTGTTCGATATTGTCAATGATCGAAGTACCACTTGCTGACATCGCAGCAATTAAAAGTGCAACACCTGCACGGATATCCGGTGAAGTCATCCGGATGCCTCTTAGTGGGTATTTTCTATCCAAACCAATCACTGTGGCACGGTGTGGATCGCAAAGGATAATTTGCGCACCCATGTCGATCAGCTTGTCCACAAAGAACAAACGGGATTCGAACATTTTCTGGTGAACCAGTACCGTTCCTTTGGCTTGTGTGGCAGTGACAAGTACAATAGAAAGTAGGTCAGGCGTAAATCCCGGCCAAATCTGATCTGCTACAGTCAAAATCGACCCGTCGATGAAAGTTTCGATTTCATAATGCTTTTGTGCAGGCACAAAGATGTCATCCCCTCTGAATTCTAACTTGATTCCCATTCTGCGGAAGGTATCTGGAATAATACCGAGTCGGTGAATCTGGCAGTCTTTGATGGTGATTTCGGATTGAGTCATCGCCGCCAGTCCAATGAATGAACCGATCTCAATCATATCCGGCAGCATGGTGTGAGTGGTGCCTCCAAGTTGTGTTACCCCATCGATGTGGAGGAGGTTGGAGCCCACGCCGGTGATTTTTGCTCCCATGCGGTTGAGCATGTCGCAAAGCTGCTGCAGGTAGGGTTCGCAGGCCGCATTGTAGATGGTGGTTTTTCCTTCAGCCATTACAGCCGCCATCACGATGTTGGCTGTACCGGTGACGGACGCCTCATCGAGGAGCATGTAGGTGCCTTTTAGGTTTTTTCCATCGATGTGGAAAATCTCATTTTTGGCATCGTAGTGAAATTCAGCACCGAGTTTTTGGAAACCATAAAAATGCGTATCCATCCTTCGGCGTCCGATTTTGTCTCCTCCCGGTTTGGAAAGTTTTCCTTTTCCGAATCGGGACAAAAGCGGTCCCAAAATCATTACCGAGCCGCGAAGGGCTGAGGCTTTTTTCAGGAAATCTTCTGTCTCCAAGTAGTCCAAATTGACCTCATCTGCTTGAAATTCGTAAGATTCCGGGCCTAGTTTGTGGACTTTTACGCCCATATCTGCCAAGAGCTCGATGAGTTTGTTTACGTCCCGGATGTTGGGCACTTTATGAATGGTGACTTTTTCGGAAGTCAGCAATACTGCACATAGGATTTGGAGTGCTTCGTTTTTTGCACCCTGAGGGATGATTTCTCCCTTGAGGCGGTGTCCTCCTTCTACTTTGAAAGATGCCATGTACTTATCTGCGTTTTTTGAAACCGTTGTTTCGGTGTTTTTTTCCACCGTGATTCTGGTGCTTTTTCTTTTGCTGCTCTTCCTCTATGTGAGGAATTTTGAAATCGCGTCGTGTATTGGATTCAAAAAGAGCATTTTCCCTTACCTTTTCCAAGTCGATATGTAAGCGGCCTTTGGAAAGGGTCTTGATGTCATCGAGAATGATCCCATCATCGAAGTTATCTCTATTCCAAGTGGAGTGGAAGCTTCTCATCAGCTGACCGATGTAGATGATGGCATTTTCCTGTTCCTCATCGTTCTCGATTTCAATGGCTTTTTCAATCAGTTTTTCGATGTTTCTGCCATAGTGCTTGAATTTTACCTCGCCTTTTGGATACCCGATTGGCTGGGGCTTTTTGCCCAAAAGTTCCTTTTCAGGCATTGGGAATGGACCGTCTACGTCAAGTTTGAATTCGGACATGATGTAGATATCGTCCCAAAGTTTTTGGTCATTTTCCTGCTTCATCGCAGGGAAAAGTTGCTTGATGATTTCGATGACGGTGTAGGCGCTTTGGGTGCGCTTTTCACGATCCTCAATACCGGTAATGTGATTTACCAGCATCTGAATATTCTTTCCGTATTCTTTCAAAATGTGTGTGGTTTTCTGATTCTATTTGCTCTCTATCGCTTCCTGTTTTTGCCATAAATAAGGTACAAAAAATCACCAAAAGGCAGGGAAGCAGGTGATTAGTCTATAATTCTGAGCTTGGCAAAGCTAAGCAATAATGTTTTCTCGCCAAAATGCTCAAAATCAATGGTTGCTTTTTTGTTAAGGCCTTCGGTTTCAATTTTTTGGACTTTACCAAAACCAAACTTCGGATGCTCTACCAATTGGCCTGCCTGGAGGTTGTTGGTATTGCTGGGTTTGAAATCAGGGCTTGGGGAATGGATTTTCAAGGTAGAAGCAGGTCTGGTTTCAGGCTGTTTTTTGATTCCAATGAATCCCTGAGCTCCCGGTAGTCCTTCTCGCCGGAGTGCGCCCGGCATTTCTTTGGTGGCAGACATCCGCTTGTTGACCTTGATGGTCGCCGGGTCCACTTCTTCCAAAAATCGGCTGGGTTCACAGTTGAGCAAGCGTCCAAATCGGTAGCGAGTCAGTGCATAGGTCAGGTAAAGCTTGTCCATCGCCCGTGTGGAGGCCACGTAAAATAAGCGCCGTTCCTCTTCCAAGTCTTCTCTGCTCTGCATCATCATCTGGGATGGGAAAAGATCCTCCTCCATTCCTACAACAAATACCTGCTTAAACTCCAATCCCTTGGAAGCATGAATAGTCATCAAGGTGATGGCGTCAGTCTGGTCTTTGTCTTGATCGTTGTCGGTCAAGAGGGCGATTTCCTGGAGAAAAGCACCCAGGCTCTTGTCTTCATTTTCAGGATTGTCTACATACTCCTTGATTGCGTTGAGCAATTCCTGGACGTTTTCGTATCGGTTGAGTCCTTCGATGGTTTTGTCCTCGTAGAGCTCGCGCAAAAGTCCACTTTGCTTGGCGACTGAGCTTGCGGCTTCAAAGGCATCTTTTCGCTCGATCTCGATCTGGAAAGCTTTGATCATTGTCGAAAAATCATCCACGGAACTGCCGGCTTTTCCACCCAAAAAGCTGTGGGCATTTTGTACCACGTCCCAAAGTGGAATGTCGTGCTCGTATGCGGAAACCAATATTTTCTCCACTGAAGTATCTCCAATTCCCCGCTTGGGGTAGTTGATGATCCGCTTGAATGCTTCCTCATCGGCTGGATTGACTGCAAAACGAAGGTAGGCCATCAGGTCTTTGATTTCTTTTCTCTGGTAGAAAGAAAGGCCACCGACGATTTTGTAGGTCAGGTTCATTTTGCGAAGTGCTTCCTCGATTGCTCTGGACTGGGAGTTGGTTCGGTAGAGGATGGCAAAGTCGCTGTTGTTCAGCTTTTTGTTGTTTCGCTCTTCAAAAATGGTGTGAGCTACTATACGTCCTTCCTCATTGTCTGAGGTAGCTTTGATGAGCTCGATCAGGTCACCGTCGGGGTTGGAGGTCCAAACGGTTTTTTTGAGCTGAGCTTTGTTTTTGTCAATGATCGAGTTGGCGGCTTCGACGATGGTCTTGGTGGAGCGGTAGTTTTGCTCAAGTTTGACCACAAACAGATCGGGATAATCCTTTTCGAAGTTGAGGATGTTTTGGATGTCCGCTCCGCGAAAGGCGTAGATACTTTGGGCATCATCACCCACCACGCAGATGTTTTGGTGGACAGCAGCAAGTTTTTTGGTAATCAGGTATTGGGAAATGTTGGTGTCCTGAAACTCGTCCACCATCACGTATTTGAAGCGCTGTTGGTATTTATTGAGCACATCGAGGTGATCACGGAAAAGTACATTGGTATTGAAAAGCAGGTCGTCAAAGTCCATCGCGCCGGCTTTGAACAGGCGCTCTTGGTATTTTTGATAGATCTCACCCATTCTTGGCTTTTGCGCAGCTTCATCATCTGCTTTGACAAAAGGATCATTCTGATAGGTCTGCCAAGAAATCAGTCGGTTTTTGGCTCCTGAGATTCGGGAAAGCACCACACTCGGCTTGTAGACCTTGTCATCTAGCCGCATTTCCTTGACGAGGGTACGGATCAGTGATTTGGAATCGTCGGTGTCGTAGATGGTGAAATTGGAAGGATAGCCGATTTTGTCAGATTCTACGCGGAGAATCTTGGCGAAAATGGAATGGAAGGTTCCCATCCAGGTATTTCTAGCCTCTAGACCGACGAGTTTTTCGATCCGATGCTTCATTTCTGCCGCCGCCTTGTTGGTAAAAGTCAGCGAAAGGATATTAAAAGGATCGATCCCTTTGGAGTAAATCAGGTGCGCAATGCGGTAGGTGAGCACCCGGGTTTTGCCCGAACCAGCACCTGCAATGATCATTACGGGTCCGTCGGTTTGCTCTACGGCCTGTCGCTGTGGGGGATTGAGTTCCTGTAGGTAATCCATTTTTTTTAAGATACTAGACAAAAGAAGCAAGACACTAGATTGTTTTTCGGGTGTTTCGCTTGTGATTTATTTCCTTTTTAAAAGGTATTTAGATTCCATTTAATTCAGCGCTAGCAGGTGATCAAAAGAGCTTAATTTTTGCGTGAGTTGAAAGCTAGCTACTTCCAGACTTCCTCTCTTTCTAACTCCCCTACTTCCAATCTTCCTTACAACTTCCAGCGCTTGTGACTCCAAAGGTACAAGTCTGGTTGGAGGTGGATGTTTTTTTCCAAGCGATCACAAAAAGCATCGGTGATGCTATGTGCTGCATGCGCTGCGTAGGGGCCTTTCGAAAGGAGTTCGTATGTGGCTTGGTAGTGGCCTCTTCCTTTTTTGGTGATTTCACCAAAGTAAACCGGGAGGTCCATGCTTTTGGCAATGTTTTCAGCGCCTTCAAAAAAATGTGCAGGACGGTTCAGGAAGGACCTTTGATAGCGGGTTGCTCTATTTGTAGGGCGTTGATCTGCAGCTAATTGTACTACGCGATGCTGTTCTACAAGCGTTTTCATCGTGTTTTTAAAGTCTCTTTTCTCCGTAATAGTATTTCCGAAGCGAGTTCGTGCCTGGTACATGAGTTTGTTAAAAAATGGGTTGTTGATCTTCAAGTATACCCCTTCCGAAGGTACTTTACTGAGCACGGCTGCTTGCTGAAGTCCCAATTCCCAATTGAAAAAGTGACCGGCGAGTAACAAGACACTCTTCCCGTTTTTCACTTCCTGGTCGAGCAGATCTTGATTAGTAATGGTAAACCTTTTGGAAAGTTCGGCTTTGGAGATCGTGATGGATTTGATGGTTTCGGCGATGGAGTCTGTGAAATTTCGATAAAACCGGTTGCGGATCGCTTTTCTTTCTTTTTCTGTTTTTTCCGGAAAAGCATGGAACAGATTCTCATCGATAACGTGTTTGCGGTAGCGGATGACATACCTGGCTAAGAGGTAAAGTACGTCTGAAAAAAGGTAAAGTATCCCTAGTGGTAGCCGGGAAAATAGCTTGAAGAAAAGCATGCGTCTGGTTTGGATTGGGAAAATTGCTCCGTACCTGGAGCGATATCAGGTACAAAATAAACGAAAAGGAGGGAAATGGGACGGGAATCTAGGTATAATTTAGGGCAATGATTACTTTTGGTGCTTATGTCTGAAGTACAGCGAAGGAAATATTCACAGGAAGAAAAGTCGGCCGTCTTTGATGGGGAATTTATGCCCCACATCGATTCTATGTACAACTTTGCCTTTCGACTCACCTTTGATGAGGACGATGCCAAGGATCTGGTACAGGATACCTACATGAAGGCCTTCCGTTTTATCAATTCCTTTGAGCAGGGGACCAATGCGAAGGCATGGCTTTTTCGGATCCTCAAAAACAGCTTCATCAACGAATACCGAAGGAAGAGCAAGCAGCCTGCGAAGGTAGATTATCAGGAAGTAGAAACTTTCTACAACTCGGATGATGTTGACTACCAAAGTACTACTGATCTACGGGCAGAGTCTGTTAAGGATATGCTTGGTGACGAGATTTCCAATGCGCTCAATTCCTTGGCGGTGGACTTTCGTACGGTGATCATTCTGGCTGACCTGGAAGGATTCACCTATGAAGAAATGGCGAAGATTCTTGATATCCCCATCGGGACGGTAAGGTCTAGACTTCACCGAGCTCGAAATCTCTTGAAGGATAAATTAAAAGGCTATGCCCAATCAATGGGCTACAATACGGACGAAGAGGAGGAAGAATAAACGATTACCTATGGAAAACACAGATTTATCATCCGGAGAGCGGAAGCTGCAGTGCAGCGATGTAAGCAAATGCTTTCAGCTGCTGGAAAGTATCCTGGACGGAGAGTTGGGAGAAGAAGGAAAAGAGCTCCTGAAGCAAAAGTTGGATAAATGCCAGCCATGCTTCGAGCATTTTCACCTGGAGCAAGCCATCCGGGAGGTGCTAAAGACCAAATGCACCAAACAACCTTTACCAGAAAAATTGGCGGAATCGATCCGTCAAATGATCCAAGACGTCCGATGAGCAACCCTTCAGGCAAAGCCATTATCTTTTCTGCTCCCTCAGGATCAGGAAAAACCTCCCTTGTCAAACATTTGATTCAGCATGTGCCCAATTTGGGATTTTCCATCTCGGCTTGTACCCGGGACAGAAGGGGAAGACATGAAGTGCATGGCAGAGACTATTACTTTTTGAGCATCGAGGAATTCAAGCAAAAAATTGATGAAGACGCCTTCGTAGAATGGGAAGAGGTGTATGAAGGTAATTTTTACGGCACCCTGAAAGAAGAGGTGCAGCGCATTTGGGACAGTGGTAAAGCAGTTATTTTTGATGTGGATGTGAAAGGTGGATTGGCTCTGAAAAAGTATTTCGGAGAGCAAGCTTTGGCCATTTTTGTAAAAGTTCCGTCTATGGAAGTGCTCGCTTCCCGACTCAATGACCGGGGCACAGAAACTCCCGAATCCCTTTCCCGACGAATTTATAAAGCCAAGTTTGAGATGACCTTTGAGCCGCAGTTTGATGTCACCATTTTGAATGATGATTTCGAGCGCTCTTCGGCAGAGACGGTAAACTTGGTCTCTGAGTTTTTGGCAAAGTAATCATGAAGATTGGGTTATACTTTGGCAGTTTCAACCCGATCCACATTGGGCATTTGATTATTGCACAGACGATACGGGAGCGGAGTGGTCTGGACCAAGTATGGTTTGTGGTCAGTCCCCAAAACCCATTCAAAAGACAAGAATCACTTGCTCATGAACTCGACCGGCTTCGAATGGTCGAGCTGGCTGTGGAGGACAATTTCCATTTCCGTGCTTCAGACGTAGAGTTCCGAATGCCTAAACCGAGCTATACCATCGATACCCTGACTTATCTCAGCGATAAGCATCCGCAGCATCAGTTTTCACTTTTTATGGGTTCGGATAATCTCAAGCATTTTCATAAGTGGAAAAATCACCAAGCTATTCTCGATCAATACGACTTGCTTGTGTATCCTCGTCCAGGGGAATCGGATTTGCCCAACTATCCGCAAGCCAAACTGATCGATGCACCTTTGCTGGATATTTCAGCCACTTTTATTCGACAAGCTATTCAGTCAGGCTACTCGGTACGCTATCTCCTTCCCGAAAAAGTGGAACAATATATCCTGGACAAAAAGCTCTACAGGTAAAACTATAACTTCGTAACTACCAGACTTAAATCGGTCTTTGAAAGCGGTCAATTCACTTTTTCTAAAATTCAAACCATCCAAAAAGACAATTCAAAAAAAAAATCCCCCGATGATTGTCCATCGGGGGATTTTCATTTTTCAGCTTTCTGATTTCAGCTTTCTAGAAGGCTCTTTCCTCCAGGTGTTCACCCAATTTCAGTCTAGGTACACCCTTGCTCATCCATTCAGGGGCAGGGAGACCTTTCAAGTGGTGATCGAAAAACTCCATCATTCGCACACTATAATCTTTGCGGTTTTCGAGTTTGCCTAGGCCGTGATTTTCACCAAGGTATTGCACCATGATCACTGGCTTTTTTAATCTTCGCAGCGCATTGTAGTATTCCACGCCTTGGGTAAAGTCCACTGCACCGTCTTTGTCATTGTGAAGCACGAGTAGTGGCGTCTGTACATTTTTCACATGGTAGATCGGGCTGTTGCGCTCGTAAGCCTCCCAGTTTTCCCATGGGCCACCAAAGAACCTTCCCTGAGATGCTTCGAAGATGGACATGTTTCCGCCACCGGAGTTCCAGTAGATCAGGTCGTACATGGAGATCATGTTGGTAAGGGGTGCACCGGCCGCTGCGGCTTTGAAGCGAGTAGTCTGGGTGATGAGGAAGGAAGTTTGGTAACCACCCCAGCTGTGTCCGTGAAGTCCCATTTTGTTTTCATCGATCACCCCGGTTTTTATCGCGGCATCGACCGCAGGCAGTACTGCCCATACGGCTGACATTCCTGGATCATCCATTTTGTACACGATATCTGGAATCAGTACCGCGTAACCATTGCTGGTGTAAAGAGAAGGGCTCCAACCTGTACCACTGTAGCCTGGATTAGACCAATTGTGGAGGGTTTGAGAGAGTTTTTCGTAGTAATACACCACGGTAGGGTACTTTTGGCCTTCCACATATCCTGCAGGTAGGAAAAGTGCAGCCTGTAGCGAATCACCTTTGGCAGTCACATAATCGATCAGTTTAACTCCGGTGGACCATGCAAATTTTCCTGCGTCAGGAGCGTTTTCGGTGACCTGCTTGGCATTGGCCAGGGTGGCATCAGTCAGGTAAACCTGGGTAGGTTGATTGAATTTTTCTTTGGTAAAGGTGTAGACCGCAGCCTTTTTAGCCTTGGTTAAGCCTTGGATGTTGGCATCTTCCCATAGCAGTGTTTTGGCACCTGCTGTGAGGCCTGACTTGGCAGGACTTAGTGTAGCAAAACCACTCTTCTTCGTGTTTTCGCCATAAGTACGCAGGTACACCGTCTTGGTCAAGTCGATTCCTTTTTCATCCGAATCTAAGCTGATGCGGTATTGATAGCGGATTTTTTCCTTCTTCCCATTTTGAGTCAGGTTAAGTGGAGTTTCCTTGGCTGACATGGGGATTTGCCAGATATCCCAACCGTCACGCACGAGTACATAGCGGCTGTCACTGCTCCATCCGAGTGGATTGTAGAGTGGCTTGATCACGTTGTGATCGTCTTCCACGTCTACCATACTTACAGGCAGTTTTTCGGTGAGGTTGGTGTGGGTTTTAGCCGTGATGTCATAGACGTAGAAATGTCCGTCTTTTCCATAGAGCAGCTTTTTGCCGTCAGTAGAAGGTCGCGGCATGGAGGCAAAAGAAGGCTGGTAAAACTTCTCGAAAAGGGGAGTTTTGGCCCCTGTTTTCAAATCCACGATAAAATAATCTCGGTACGTTTGACCGTTGAGATTGATGTCGAGTTCGTAGGCTTGCTGATCCGATCCCAAGGCAAACTGCTGGTAAGGCAGTAGGCTGAGATCCCGCATGCTGCTGTCCTGCAGGGCAAAGTGCTTTTTGCCTGTGACATCATACATGGCCCAGAAGCTGTAGGTTTTATCCATGTTTTCCATCACTTGCTGACGGGATTGGAGGCGGTCATCATTCCAGTGCCAGATGGTCATTTCCGGCTTTTTGGCATCGTTGGCTTTCTTGTCGTCTAATTTGGATGAGTTGAGTTTGCCGATGGCTTTTTGCAGGTCAGCGATCGACTTGATGGTCGTATCAGCCATGATCTTGGCCAGGTTTTCAGATTCAGCCAGTTTGAGTGAATCGGTGTTTGTTTCCTTTTTTGGGCTTTCTTTTTCTGCCAAAACCAAAGGATGAATGCCGTAGAAAAGGCGTGTCAGATCCTCTGACCACATTGGGCGGCGATTGGGGCTGATGGTATATTTCTGATCAAAGCCGGTCGAGTCTTTTGCTGGCTCATATAGGGTTACCTGAGGATTAGAAAGGTTTTTTACGCCTAATACTGCCCCTTTGTCCTGCTTGTATTTCTTGTCCTTCTTCATTTTCAGAGCAGCAAAAGCTTCCCCTTTTTCCGTCCAATTGATGCTCTGATAGCCAGCCTCATCTGAATCCAGTACCTGGATGGAGTTGCTTGCCATGGTGAGAAGATACAGGCCATTTCCTTGAGAATTGGCCGCATCGACGGAGTAGGCGAGGTGAGTGCCTGCTTTGTTTGCCGCATGTTCACGCACATTGCCGAGGTTTTGAGATTTGCCGGTGGCAAGGTGGTAGATCAGGAGATCAGAGCCTTTAGCATCCCCGTTTCCTTCTTTGGGCAGCGTGATGACGAGGTGAGAGGCGGCCTCGTTGTTGAATGAAAATCCACTGACTCCTTCAAACGTCTTTTTGTCCTCACTGCCGAGTTTGATCAAGTGGAGTTTTTCCTTGAGGGGCTTGCCTTTGGCCTTTTCGTTGGCTTGCTTTTCGGCAAACTTGGGGTATTCCTTGAAGGCGATCCACTGGCTGTTTTCGCTGAATTCGAAGCTGGCAAAGCTGGCATTTCCGATCGAAAAGGACTTTTTGCTAGCCGGATCAGCGGTTTTTTGGAGGATCAGTTCACCATCCGCTTCGATTCCGGTAAGGACATAGGCCAACCATTGACCGTCGGGCGAAAGCTTGTATCCTCCGCTGGGCATGGATTTCCAGGTGGCCACGTCTTTCCAGGACATGGGTTTGGGTGCATCTTGGGCAAATGCCACCTGAACGGTCAGGGCAAAAAGCCAAAGAAGAAGTAGTTGTTTTCTCATGGTAAGTAGATTAGGTAGGGAAAATAAGGGATTTTTCTGGAGGTCAGTATGTAAATGTGATGGATCAGCAAAATCTGATGCTCTCAAAAAATAATGAATGGTCGGACTTTTTATAAAAAGCTGTTTTGGAAAATGCTGAGTAAAAAGAAAGTTTAGGTAGGGCAATTAGAAATTATTCCAGCATCTACTGAAAAGTGACTTCCTAAAAATCCTGAGCTGAACCAGAACTTTCCTATTGGTAATTATATCGATGCAAGGCCTCCCTGGTCAAATTTCTGGTTCGACGGTCGAAAAAGCTGGAGAACACATTCAGTCCGATTCCGGTAAAAGTCATAGGGAGTAACAGTTGGTTTTGAGTGGACGATTGACGCTCAAACCCTATGGCTACAAACATAATTCCGAATCCAAGAGCTGAATTGGCCACATTAGTTATAGTACTCACTTTTTGTCTTTTGATGACTTGCTCAAACATTCGATGGGCTTCCTCATTGGATTGAAGTCGGGACAGCACTTGGGCATTTTGGAGGAGCATTGGCCCTTCATAGATATCGATTCTTGACCCAAAAAATCCAGCACTTTTATCCATACTTAAAAATGCATCCGCACCTCCTGAATAATGAAAGGCATTGAAGTCATTGATAGTTCGTTGGATTCTTCGCTCTGAATCAGCGATGAGAATGTTTCCAGTACTGTGTAACATTCCTCCTCCAAAAGAAGTCCAAAACCACGGGCGGACATTGGCCGGTGTAATTTCATTGGTAAAGAGATACGCGATGGTACCGAGAGTCACGGATATTCCCGAAAGACGGATTCCATAACCCAAATTCTTTTTCCGTTGATTCTGAAGAAATCTAAAGTCCTCCGTTTGGACCGATTTAACCAAATTCGCTACCTCTTTTGGGCTTGATTTTTCACCTTCAAGGTAGTAAGTGGTTTTGTTGAAAAAGCCCTCTTTGAAGGTGATGATGGGCTGCTGAGAATAGCTTCCCGAGAAATAAGCGTGGGAGCTTGGTGTGGTTTGGGAAAAAGCTATTTCTACCGGAAACAGAAAAAATAATAAGAGAGGCACTTTCCAAAATTTGTTTTCCATAAGGTTGATTTTTATTTACCAACTACTTAATCCGAAAACGAACGATTTAAATGAAAGTTGTTTCAATGAGTTTTTAAATTTCTTTTTTATTCCTTTTAAGAATTGTATAAAAAAAGACCTTCCAGGTTTTCAAAACCTGGAAGGTCAAACTCAGATTTATGACTTGAGATTTCTTAATTCTACCTTTTGAACACTACTTTTCCCCCCACTACAGTCATCTGCACCTTAGTTTGCAAAATTTCATCCTCGGGGATTTCCATAATGTTTTTGTCGAAAACGGTGAAGTCTGCAGCCTTTCCTGCTTTGATGGATCCTTTGAAATTTTCCTCAAACTCAGCAAAAGCGCCGTCTAGGGTGTAGGACTTCAAGGCCTGCTCACGGGTCATTTTTTGTTCGCCTTCATAGCCTCCTTCCGGAAGTCCCAGAAGGGTCTTGCGGGTCACTGAGGCGTAGAAAGATGGAATCGGATCTACGGGTTCCACGGGGGCATCGGTACCGTTTGCAATTCGGGCACCGGTCTTGAACAGACTCTGCCACACATAAGCCCCATCGATGATGCGCTTTTCACCCAAGCGATCGATGGCCCAAGGTCGGTCCGAACTCAAGTGAATCGCCTGCATGGCCGCAATCACGCCCAACTGACCAAATCTCGGAATATCATCCGGATGCAAATGCTGGGCATGCTCGATGCGGAAGCGATGATCTTTGGCCTCGGGATTTTTAGCAAAAGCCGCTTCGTATCGATCCAAAATCTCCTGATTGGCTCGGTCGCCGATGGCGTGGGAGCAAACCTGAAAACCGAGCGGAAGGGCCTTTTCGGACACCTCTGTCACCACAGACATCGGAAGTGTTTCATGGCCTCGATGACCGGGCTTGTCGGAATAATCTTCTAGCAACCAAGCTCCCCAAGGACCAAGGGCTCCGTCGCAATTCAGTTTGATCGAGCGCACCGTAAGGAAATGATCAGGGTCGATCATCGGGCCTTTCTTGTACCAAGTTTCCAGCAACTCTGGCTGACGACCAGTCAGCATGATGTACATGCGGGAGGTGAGTTTGCCTTCGTTTTTGAACTTTTGAACCAAGTCGATCACATCCTGACCTGAACCCGCATCGTGGAAGGAAGTGATTCCTTTTTCGGCCAATTCCTGTAGGGCCAAGGTGAGTGCTTCCTCATTTTTCTCAGGAGTCGTTTCAGGGATGAGTTTAGCTACCAAAGCGGAGGCTCGCTCTACCAAAACTCCGGTTGGGTTGCCGAGTTCATCACGGAGGACTTCGCCGCCCACTACTTCCTGTGTGGGTTTTTCACTGCGTAAAGGCGTGATACCAGCAAGTTCCATGGCCTTCTGATTGACAAAAGAGGCATGACCGGAAGCATGGGCGAGGTACACTGGATTATTGGGTGTGACCGCACTGAGGGCATCATGGGTTTGGAAGCCCTTGACAGTTTTCTCGGGCATTTGCAGCCATTTGTCCTGATGCCAACCACGACCAGTGATCCAGTCTCCCGGCTTAGCGGTTGCGGCGGCCTCGGCTACTTTTTGGATGAGTTCGTCGTAGGTTTTGACACCCATCAGGTCGATCTCCAGCTTGTTGTAGCCGATGCCCATCAGGTGGGCATGGGATTCAATAAATCCCGGCGTCATGGTTTTGCCCTGCAAGTCGATCACCTCGGTGGACTTGCCGACGTAGGCTTGGATTTCTTCGGTCGAGCCTACCGCCAGGATTAATCCGTCTTTAACGGCCACGGCTTGGGCTTTGGGATTAGCTTCGTCGACGGTGTAGATGATGCCGTTGATGTAGACTGAATCGGCGGGATTTTCAGGGCCGGATTTACATGCCCAGGCGAAAAGCGCCAAAAAAAGGAAGGAGTAGATGTTCTTCATTGGATTTATAATTCTATTTCGAAGCTAGATGTTTTGGGGGAGGTGGGCAAATGGGATTATTTGGAAGGAAAGGTTCTAGTTCCCACAGATTTTCACAGATGAAAATCACAGATCATACAGATTTTGTAATTATCATTCAGTGGGAAGCTAAAATGTCATATTATATCTGTGCGAATCTGTGAAGAAAATCAGTGTAAATCTGTGAGAAACAAAAATCACCTCACCAGCACCTTCTTCACCACCACTTTCCGATCCTCGGTTTCCAGTTGTAAAAAGTAAACTCCGGGCTGAAGGGCTTGGGCTTGTATTTCGATTTCCCGGTTGGCGGGAACCTGGATTTCATCCAAAAGGATTTGTCCCAAGGAGGTGATCAATCGGGCTTTGGCAGGGGTGTTTGAGACTACCTTAAACGGCCCTGATGTCGGATTGGGATAGAGTTTGACCAAGAGTTCACCATCTGTGGGAGAATCTGACTTTACGGATTTCAAATAGGTAATTCCCCCGCCTCGACTTCCCAAAATCAAATCTACATTCTCATCAAATCCCGGATTGACGACTGATATCCAGGTATTTCTTCCCAGTCGGAAAGGAAGGTTTTGTTCTCCGATTTTTACCAAGACCTCCTCCCGAACATCGGAATTCATCATGTCTTTGACCAGAAAAATCCGGCCAGTTTGGTCCACGGAGTACAGATCCGGTTTGTCTTGAATTCGCACCGCTACACTCAGGTTTCGGTTGGCGGGATTGTCCTGGTAGCCTAGAAAATTGGCCGTTTTCAGAGTTGCCATCCGAGACTCTAAATCCACCTCATAGAGTGTCAGGCTTCCATTTTGCGCAGCAATTAGTAACTGATCTTTTCCCTGGTAGGGGAAGAGGGTTAGCTGATCTCCTACCCGAAGCGTCAGGCCAGCTAGCTGAAAATCATTCCAGTTTTGACCTTGACTTCTTAGGAGCACCTGACTTGGAACGCCATTGATGGTCCGCACTCCTGAGGCTAGGAGGTAAGATTGGTTTTTGATACTTCCATACTCGATGATTTGGAGCTCCAGGAGATTCAGATTGGAAAGGCCGATGTAATCCGAATTCAAAAGTTGAAATTGGTCTCCTGAATAGCTCAGGCGATTGGCTTGCCCTTGAACCGCATTTCCATTTTTGACATTGGCAGTCAGCCAAAGTTCCCCGGCAAAGACATTCCCCTTGAAATACGGCCTTACGTTTTCTCCCAAATCGAACAATTGATCCTGAAGAATCGGACGAATAACGCCTGTATTTCTCTCCAGCTTCACTACCGAATTGGCAAAGTCAATGCGAAAGGGAGCCGCAGTTTCATTGGTATTTAAGCTGACGATCAACTCATCTCCAATCATTCTACCCACATGAAATCTCGGGAATTGAGGCAGGGAACCATAGCCGGGAACTTGAGTAGAAAAGTTGCTGAATCGTGGGTTGACTGAGGTTCCCAAATTGGGAAGGAAATACAGGGTATTGCACTCGTCCCGACCCAGCAGCAAATCCGGAATGCCGTCACCCGTGAAGTCCCGATACAGGATGCTATGCCCTCCTGCATGCTGGATTCGGGCGTTTTCATCCTGCAGATTTCCTGAATTCAAAAGTCTTCCGTCACAGGTTTGCCCAAAACTGATTTGAGCGCAGGCGCAAAACTCAAAATTTCCCCAATGCCGGACAGGAAAAGCAAAACCGTCGATGTCGGGCGTACCTTTTCGCTCCACAGAAGTATTGCGGTAAAACTCCAAAAAGTCTCCCACAGCAAAATTGAAAATCACCAGATCCAAGTCCCCGTCTCCGTCCACATCCTGCAGCAGAGGCGTGTCTAGGTTGTTGGCGGGGATGTTATTGGCTCCATCCAGGCGGAGGAAGTTTTGTGCCAAAGTCCAGGCCACCTGAGTTCCTGAAGAAGTATTTCGAAATGCCCGGATGCCTAGCGGCGTGGATGTGAAGAGGTCCTTTTTTCCATCCCGATCAAAATCAGCCAATACCAAAAACCCGCTGATCTCCGCCGGGAAAAAATAGCTGAGCTCAGGTCTTAGACTAAAGTTTTCACCTTTTTGCTCAAACACCTGAAGTTGCCGGGAATTGATATCCCATACCACCCATTCTTCGACGCCATCACCGGTAAGATCGATGGTTTGGATTTGGGCGGAATTGATACCTTGGGAAAAACCGATAGGAACAGTTTCACCATTTACCTGCACAGATTTGCCTTGATCCCATTCAAAAATTGCCTGAGTGAAAGCGGGAGAAGCGATCAACAGAAAAATCAGGACAAGGAATTTTTGCATGGAAGGGTAAAATGAAACTCTAAAATAAAACGAATCGAGCTCCGCAAAGATGTACCGTTTGCGTTATTTTGTGGCAAATTTTCCCGAAAAATGAACATCGAACTCCTTTACCAGCTCTTTCTGCAAAGCACCGGCGTCAGTACCGATACCCGCAAGATCGATGCGGGAAATCTCTTTTTTGCGCTGAAAGGACCCAATTTCAATGCGAATGACTTTGCCGCGAAGGCCTTGGAAATGGGGGCTTCTGCCGTGGTGATCGATGAGGAGAAGTACTTGGTGGAGGGCGACGAGCGCTATTTTTTCTGTGAAGACGTGCTCACTGCTTTGCAAAAACTTGCAACGCACCACCGAAGACAGTTTGACATTCCATTTATCGGGCTGACAGGATCTAATGGGAAAACCACTTCCAAGGAGCTGTTGCATGCTGTTTTGAAGCAAAAGTTCAACACATTGGCAACCATTGGTAATCTAAACAATCACATTGGCGTGCCTTTGACATTGCTCAGGTTGAAACCTGAACACGAGATCGCCATCATCGAAATGGGAGCCAATAAGCAAGGCGACATTCAAGAGCTTTGCGATATCGCGGAGCCTACTCATGGTTTTATTACCAATATCGGGAAGGCGCATTTGGAAGGAATGGGCGGGCCGGAGGGAGTTCTCAAAACCAAAACTGAACTGTATCAGCACCTTAGAGCAAACAAGGGGACAGTTTTCATTAACTCTCAAGACCCGATTTTTTCCAATATGATCAAGCGCTTTGAGAACCCGGTTCTCTATCCTGCCAAGGGGGATTTTTGCGAAGTCACTTTTCTCGGGGCCAATCCCTTCGTGAAGTTTGCTGTAGAAGGGGTTTCCGGTGAGCACTTGACCTCGTTGATTGGAGCTTACAATTTCGGAAACATAGCCAATGCACTGACGATAGGGAAGTTTTTCGGAGTGCCCATGGAAAAAGCCGTGGAGGGGATTGTCAATTACAAACCCGAAAACATGCGTTCCCAACTTATCGAGAAGCGCAGCAATCTGATCATCCTGGACGCTTATAATGCAAATCCGTCCAGCATGGAAGTGGCCATCCGCACTTTTGGTCAGATGACCGGGAAAAAGCATAAAATGATCATCCTAGGGGATATGTTTGAGCTTGGGGTACATGCTGAGGAAGAGCACCGAAAGCTAGGAGAAATTGTCAGCGAATATCCGATTGATAAAGTTTGCTTCACTGGAAAACTGATCGTCTCTGCACTGGAAAAAGCGCCAAAGGCACTGTATTTCCCTGATCCGTTCTCCTTTAGAAATTGGTTGGAAGACAGCAAGCTGGAAGATTACCTCATTCTGATCAAAGGTAGCCGTGGGATGAAGCTGGAGACCTTGGTAGATTTTATTTAAACCTAACCTCATTTAGGCGGTTTTAAACTTTATTATTTAGCCTTCAAAATTCTGCGTTCCTATGCGTCCCTACCTCGAGTTTCTTTCAGCCCTCGCTAAAAACAACCACAAAGACTGGATGGATGCCAATAAGAAATGGTATACCGATACAAGAAATCGACTCTTGGAAGATGTGGAGGTTTTGCTGAAAGAAATGACTGAGATCGAACCTGGGCTTTCCGCTTTCAAACCCAAAGATTGTGTCTTTCGCCAAAACCGTGATGTGAGATTTTCAAATAACAAGGATCCTTACAAGACGAATTTTGGGGTTTATTTTTCGGTTGGCGGCAAAAAGTCACCCGGTCCTGGATATTACCTTCAGATTCAGCCTGGGAATTCATTCTTGGCAGGAGGTATCTGGATGCCTGAAGCGGATACACTAAAGAAAATCCGAAAAGAAATCGACTATAGCGGTGCCGAACTTGAGCGAATCGAAAACGATCCGGAATTCAAAAAACTTTTCCCATCCATCGAAGGAGATAAGCTCAAAACCAGTCCGCGAGATTATGAAGCAGAGCATCCTTACATCGAGTACCTGAAGCTGAAAAGCTTCACGGTGTCGCATCCGATCTCGGACAAGGCCGTGGATTCAGGTGCTTTTTTGACCTTTGCCTTGGATGGTTTTCGGACCATGAAGCCGTTCAATGATTTCCTCCGACAGGCGATAGAGGAGGTCGAGGATGGTTCGGGTTTGCTCTGAGACTTTACTTTGAATTAATCTCTTCCATCTGGCTGCTGCGCAAAATCCCCTTACCTTTGCGCCATGGTTGATTTCAAACAAATCCTTTCTGTTTCGCTGATCCTTTTTTCCGTCATTGATATCCTCGGATCAATACCGATCATTATCAATCTCCGTAAAAAAGTAGGTCATATTCAATCCGAAAAAGCCACCTTAGCCGCAGGGGTGTTGATGATTGCTTTTTTGCTGGTAGGAAAATCCATCCTGAGTCTTTTTGGCATCGGTGTGGAGGATTTTGCCATCGCCGGGGCATTGATCATTTTTGCTTTGGGGGCGGAGATGATCTTGGGAATTGAGCTATTCAAACCCGATCCTGAGGCTACTTCCAGTGCTTCAATCGTCCCGATTGCTTTTCCGCTGATTGCAGGAGCAGGTACCTTGACTACCATTCTGACCTTGAAAGCAGAGTTTGAGCAGGTCAATATTGCCATTGGAATCCTGCTCAATTTGATTTTTGTCTACATCGTCCTGAAAAGTACCACTTGGCTGGAGCGCAAACTTGGAAAAACAGGAGTCGATGTGCTCCGTAGGATTTTCGGTATTATACTCTTGTCCATCGCAGTGAAAATCTTCAAATCAAACGCCTTTCCAATCACAGTTGGATAAACTTAAGGCCGGAGACCCCGGCTTTTTTTATTTCTTTGTGCCATGATTATCATTTTTACCGACGGTGCTGCCAAAGGAAATCCCGGTCCGGGAGGCTATGGAGTGGTGCTCAAATTTGGCCAACACCGTAAAGAACTCTCCGAGGGTTTTCGACTTACTACCAACAATCGCATGGAATTGCTTGCCGTGATCCGTGCCCTTCAAGAGCTCAAGACCACTGAATTTCCTGTTCAGATTTACTCTGATAGCAAATATGTCGTAGATGCCATCGAGAAAGGCTGGCTTTGGGGCTGGCAGAAAAAAGGCTTCAAAGACAAGAAAAATCCCGATCTCTGGCTTCGATACATTCCTCTTCACCTGAAGTACAAGCCTAAATTCATCTGGGTAAAAGGACATGCCGGTCACCCCGAAAACGAACGCTGTGATCAACTGGCAGTGGCTGCCTCAATGGGTGCCAATCTTCCAGCTGATAAAGGGTATGAGCAAGGATTGGGGAATTGATTGGCTACAGGCTTTGGATTTTATGGCGAGGAGAGGAATTCTTTTAGGAATGTTCTGACTGGGATAAGCCTGACAGTTTTTTCTTCCAGAGTTAGTTTGTCATTTTGGTCCATCGTTATGATGAAGCCCTCCTCTTTCCCGAAGAAGGTCATAGCCTCTACTAATCCATCCAGTTCTCGTTGCTTGTTATCCCCGTGCACCTGTTCAGTTACTTGGATGACCCACTTGCACTGCTTATTTTCCATTACAACGAAATCACATTCTCTTCGCTCATTGAAGTAGTATAGCTCAAAATCTTTTTTTCTCAAGAGGATAAAAACCAAGTTTTCCAGGAGTCTACCGTTGTCATTGCTGAAGCTGAGTGAGTTTGCTTTTGCAAATCCTGTATCGATAGCATAGACTTTTTTAGGATTTTTCGAAATGCTTTTAGCGGACCAACTAAACTTTGGTACGAAAAAGAACAAGTAGGCATCTTCCATCCAAGATAAATAGTCGGAGACTGTGCTGGGAGAGCCCACATCAAAGGTTTTTCTCAAACTATTGATGCTCGTCGCCTTTCCCACATTGGACAGGAGAAATAGAGCGATCTCCATCAGCGTTTTGGTGTTTTTGATACCATAGCGGATGGCAATATCCCTGAAGACAATGTCTTTTAGAAGATTCTGAAGGACTTCGGGATTTCGGTCTCGAAGAAATTCAGGAAATCCTCCTGAATACAGATAGTCTAGGAAACTCTCCTTGCTGTCTTCTTGCTCGCTGTATGCTAAATATTCAGAGTAGGAAAATGGAAACATTTCATAGGAAAGGTGGCGTCCAGTTAGCCTTGTACCCAACTCGCTGCTGAGAAGAGAGGCATTGGACCCGGTGATATACACTTTGCTTCCGCGGTCGTGTAGCTGTCTCACAAAAACCTCCCAACCAGTGACATTCTGGATCTCATCAAAAAAATAAACGGAAACTTCCTCCCCAAACACTTCATCCAATTTAGAAAAGTCACTGACCTCAAATCCGAATATTCTTGGATCTTCAAAGTTCAGATAGGCAAATTCTTGATGAGTATTGGTTATCAGCTGACGCATGAGGGTATTTTTTCCACAACGTCGTATGCCTGTGATTACTTCTATATGAGTACTTGAATGCTTAAATCCAGCGATTGCTTCTCGTTCAGTGAGCTTGGTTTTTTTTGATAGTCCTTTTTTCTGCCCACTCACTGCTGCCGCTAATTCTTCCTTAAGTACCATTTCTCTAGTGGGTTAAAGGCCTAAAGATATGATTTATTTTGAGGAAGTAAAAATGTTTACTTTTGAAAAGTACAAAAGTTTACGCTGTCAACGTAAAATTTTGTACGGTTTTAGATAAATTATAGAGACAACTTAGCCCAAGTCATCCATCGTCACCAACGGAATATCAACCCTGTTCAAATCCTTCAGAGGCGCATATTCCCGAGAAGGATAGGTCCAGCCCTCATCGGTGAGTTCCCATAGCAATGGGGCTAAGTTTTGAACAGCTGCTTTGCATCCTTGGACGATGGCTCCCATTTTTCCGGTTTGCTTGGATAGGACTGCCTCATTTTCAATTTCAAAGGGTCCGGAGAAGCCTTTTTCTTTCAGCACATTCACAAAAGCCCTCCAATCCATGGAGTCTCCTAATCCAAAGCCTGGAAGCGTAGCTTCGTAATGATGCCGGTCCCAAGGATTTTTACTGGAGCTGATGCCCAGTTTTTCAGCCCATTCCGGGTGGATTTGCTGCATTGGGTACATGTTTCCCCAAAATGGATCTGGTACATTTCGGGTGGACTTCACGTGAATCCGCTTTAGGCGCGACATATCCGTATGTTTCATCACCTCTACCGGATCGGTATGCTGCCATACGTCATGGGAAGGGTCGTAAATTTCCCCGTGATTTTTTTCAGGGACTAGTTCGTACATGAGTTTGCGTGCAGCAAGTACACCGGTCAGGTTATTGAACGTGCCAGTAAAACCCGAACTTCTCCAGCCTTCCATGGGGCAGTTTTCGTAGAGTACAGTCACCCCAAGGCTGTTGGCATAGCGGATAATCGGTCCAAAAATCCGCTGGTATTCCAGCAGGTTTTTTTCAAAACCTCCCTCCTGATTGCCCAGTTCGTGATTGTATCCTACGAAGGTTCCAACTTTTACATCATTTTCATCACCTCCAAGCAGATAAGCCATTCGGATGAGACGCAGCAGGTGGTTTTGATTTTTGACTCTATGGATAGGATCGCCTCCAATCAGATTTTCAAACGCTCCGATAGAAAGTCGAAGTTTTGCTCCGTTGAATTGATCAATCAGTGCTTTCGCTTGGTCAGGGCCGAAGTTTTCATAATCTAGATGTGTAGCTACAAAGTCATCTCGGGTACCGTCTTTTCTAAACACGCAGAGATCTAATCCTTGAACGCCGATTTCAATTGCTTTCTCGACGGTCTGATCCAGATTAAGCTGATCAAACGCCGAAGTCATGATCCAGATTGGGTTTGCCATGGGTTTTGGGTTTGGCCTAAAAATAAAACAAAGACTTTAAGTAGGAAAACACCCTCAGTACAGTCGGTAAAAAAGATATCAAAGAATATTTTAGGCTACCTTTGGAAGATGCGCAGCGGAAAGAAAACGATCCAAGGAAGAAAATTGGAGATCATCAAAGGAATTTTGGAAATCGAGGATGTGGAGTCCATCGAATTTTTAGAGGCCTTTCTCAGAAATAAAATAAGAAGAATCTCCAAGGAGGATTTATTAGAGGGAGGTTCTGCTGCAGAAAAAGACCTTACTTAAACCCAAAGAAGAGGGATTCGTGATTATCCCTCCGAATATTTTCTTCTGATTTCCACCTTTTGCTTTTGTCGTTCCCAAAGGGCTTTAGCTAAATCAGAAGCCACCTGGTCAGGATCTGATTCGTGAAGGATCTGCTTCAATTTGTTTTCAGAAAGATCCACCCGATAGCAGATTTGAAGCAATCGTTCCAAGTTGCGGTCCATCAATTGGCTGATGGCTTTGGCTAGAATTTCAATTGCTTTTTCCTCAGAAAATTCTTCTTTGACTTCCGGCAGCTGAAAGTCCTTGGTGATAAGCGAGTAGGTTTCCTGAGAGATAGGTTGATCCATAGTCATGTCCAAGAAAAAAGCCCCGATCGCTCAGGGCTTTGGAAAATTAGGAGTTTTGCTCTGTTTCTGTACTTTCTTGAAGCACTTCAGGAGCACTTTTTCGGATCAATTGATACCATGCGTTGAGTTTTTTGATATCGGAGATATACACTCGCTCTTGGTCAAAGTCAGGAAGGACTGACTTCAAAAAAGCTCTCAATTCTGAATCGGAGGAAGTAGAATCTACTCCCGTGTCTCCTTTGTATTCGGCTTCGATTTTTTTCATCACGGACTCGAGAGGTTCGGCGCCTTCTTCGGTCATGGTATAGATCGAAATATCGTTGAGGATGGATACTCTCATGGACATGCCAGCTACCAACTTGGCTTTTTTCTCATCCAGAGACTCCAAAATTACACCCGAACGCGTCGGCTTGATAATTTTATACAAACCCGGCTTTCCGGCTACTGTTGCAATGTCTTTAAAGTTCATGGTCTTCTTTATTCAGGCTGCAAATATAGAACTCTCGATTAATTTCTTCCCTCGGCTTCAAACTCAGACACCAATTCATAAAGGAATCCGCTCAATTCCTCTTTCCCTTGCCCTTTCTCAGCCGAGGTTACGAAGTAGTCGGGTGTTTCTCCAAAAATTTCCACGAGCTTATTCAGGAAGGTTCTGACGTTTTTTTCGGTTTGGGTTTTGGATTGTTTGTCTGCTTTGGTAAATGCTACCGCAAAAGGAACGCCTTCTTCTCCACACCAATTCAAAAACTCCAGGTCGATTGTCTGAGGCTCCAGTCTGCTATCAATCAATACAATTACTCCGCAAAGATTGGCGCGATTAGTCAGGTAATCACTGATCATTTTTTCCCACTTCACCTTTTTGTCTTTACTCACTTTGGCAAAGCCATACCCGGGTAAATCCACCAAATACCAGCGATCGTCAATAGTGAAGTGATTGATCAACTGGGTTTTGCCGGGTTTTTGGGAAGTTTTGGCGAGTTCTTTGACTCCGGTGAGCATATTGATGAGGGAGCTTTTTCCGACATTAGATCTTCCGATGAAAGCGATTTCTGCCCGGTCAGGCTTTGGACACTTTTTCGGGTCAGTATTACTTACTAAAAAGGTTGCTTTTCGGATCATAACTTTTCAATTCGTGGCAAAAATACGTTTTTATTTCGTAAGGGCTTTTAGCCTTTGAGCTCAACAATTTTCGATTCCTCGGGTTTGTGTAGTAATATTGTGCCACCAAAGAAGATTCGTGATGTCCGTCGTACCCTACAAAGATAAGCAAGACCCAAAGAAGGCACAGGTAGCTGAAATGTTTAATAACATCAGTTCCAAATACGATTTACTCAACCATGTGCTCAGCTTGGGGATTGATATCATCTGGAGAAAAAAGGCTGTGCAGATGCTCAAGAAAGATCATCCAAAGCTCATTTTGGACATTGCCACAGGCACAGGAGACTTCGCCATCGAAGCGCTTGCCTTGAATCCTGACAAAATCATCGGAGTAGATATTTCGGAGGGGATGCTCTCTGAGGGAAGAAAGAAGATGATCAAGCGTGGCCTTTCAGACAAAATCGAAATGCTCCTAGGTGATTCCGAAGGTTTGCAGTTTGAGGATAATAAGTTTGATGCGGTCATCGTTTCATTTGGAGTCAGAAACTTTGAGAATCTGGAAAAGGGTCTGGCAGACATGTATCGGGTACTAAAGCCAGGAGGTAAAACCGTTATTTTGGAATTCAGCAAGCCGAAAGCTTTCCCAATGAAGCAGGCTTATGCGTTTTATTCCAATGCGATTTTGCCTCAGGTCGGAAAAATTGTATCCAAAGACAATTCTGCCTATACTTACCTTCCTGAGTCTGTACAGGCCTTTCCGGATGGGGAGGATTTTCTGGCAGTTTTGAAAAAAGTCGGATTTCACAGCACCGTATGCAAGCCACTCACTTTTGGAATCAGCTCCATCTACGTAGGTCAAAAGTAATTTTCCTTTTTGCTTCTTTCTTCTTGTTGGGAGTACAAGCGCACGCTCAGGGCTTATTTGGTCTAACCAGTACATCTGGTTCAGATGACAAGACGGTTTCTTATGGATTTTTCTTGGCAACTCACACCGCCACCTACCAAATCAAGTATTCCGATCTCTATTTCAATCAAGCAAATACGATTGGTAATCAGATTTACTCCATTTACCCAAAGTATAACCCCGGGTTTTCATTGGGATTCACGGGAATATTGAGACTTCATGACCAAACCAACCTCTTGTTCACTCCGAAAATCGGATTTTATGAGTACAGGGTGGATATCAATTATGTAACGGGTTCCACAATCACTTATCCCGGCACTGGAAATAATGTTGATCCTGTGCAAAGTAATCTTGGATACAGAACAGAAGAATTAGTCAATGAAGCGACCATTGTAGAGCTCCCGCTTCTGTTCAAGTACCGCTCCCAGCGATTCAATAATACCCGAATGTACTTCATTGGCGGAGGTAGTTACCAATTTCGTACGAAGTCTCAGGATGAGGCCAATCTGGATCCTATAGTAACTACAGGGCAAGACTTTACCCTTGAGGCGGGCATGGGATTCGAAGTTTATTTCCGATACTTCAAGTTTGCCCCGGAGATCCGTTTTTCCCATGGATTGAATAACCTGTATGTTCCTGAGAAAAACAATCCCCAATTCAGAGATGCCATTTCTTCTATCCGAAGAAAAGGAATTACCATCTACTTCAATTTTCAATAAGTTCCGAAATTGATTCCGTAAAAACCTGACTTTAAAGGTTCTTTGGAAACCTTTGATTTCAGGCCAAACACTGGATTATTGCTATTTTAAGCCGAACAAGCAAAAAAGCCTGTTCGGCTTTTTCATTCCCAACCTAACCCAATAACCTGACGATGACTTTCAAATCATGGCATCTTCTTGCCACAGCGGTACTTCTGCTTACGATAGCTGCCTTTTGGTGGATTTTCCAAGAGGGTAAAATAGACCCTATGCTGGGATCAGTCCCTTTCGTTTTTTGGACCAGCTTTGCGGTGACCCTATTAATCGTGGTAGCCACTTTTATTGGTTCTAAAATTTTCCCACATCAAGAAGATTCGAAATCATGATTGGCTGGCTGATTTTCTTCTTCACCCTATTCTTGGCTTCTCTTGGGTACGCCTCTTACAGATCCTACAGCAAAAACCGTAGTTCGGATGACTTTATGTTAGCCGGCTCCAATATTGGAGCGATATTGGGTTTTTTGACCTTTTCGGCCGCCTTGTTTAGTGCGTTTACCTTTATGGGTATGCCGGATTTCTTTCGGGTTCATGGTGTAGGTGCTTGGATTTTCCTTGGACTTTCGGATGCCCTGATGGTATTCTTTCTGCTATGGTTTGGATACAAGCTTCGAAAAAGAGCAACAGAAGTCGGCTATAAAGGGGTGGCGGGATTTGTTCAAGGTTGCTTTCAAACCCAGTGGGCAGGCTATCTATTGTTTCTCAGTTCCTTTTTGTTTTTGATCCCTTATGTAGCCATCCAGATCCGTGGGATATCGATTTTCTTGGATGCCGCTTTTCCCGACTTGATTCCGGGCTGGGGATGGGCGTCTCTTTTGGTGGTTTTGATGCTGGTTTACTCTGAAATTGGCGGACTTAAGGCAATCATGTACAGTGATGCCATCCAAGGATTGATCATGCTGGTAGTAATCTGGATTATCGGATACACTTGTTTGCAAATGGCCGGCGGCTTGGAAGCCGGAATTGCGAAAGTAACGGAGTCCAATGCAGGTCTCCTTAGCTTGCCGGGCCCAAAAGGGCTATTTAGCAGTCCTTTTCTGATCGCGTCAGCAATTGCGATTGTGATGATTCCGGTCTCCCAGCCTCAATTTACCACGCGACTGGTGGTGATGAAAGACCTCAAGTCGGTGCATAAAATGGCTTATGCGGTGGGCTTTTTTGCCATTTTGGTTATCCTTCCCACAGCCTTTATTGGACTTTATGGCGCAGTGAAGTATCCTGATAGCACAACCGCTGAGTTTCTTTCAGCAGCCTTATTGTTTGATCAGGCTAGCCCTGTGGCGGCATTGGCTGTGGTGGGCCTTTTTGCTGCGTGTTTGTCCACAACCAATGCTCAGATCTTTGCTTTGGGCACAGAATTGAGGTCATTGCTGACAGGTTCGGACAAAAAGGTCATGCGCATTACTCAGGTTGCCATCTTTGTTTTTTCCATCATCGTGTTGGTGTTTTCCACTTACATGAGCGATGAATTGGTGCTTTTGGCAAGAGTGAGTTTTGCAGGTACTTCCATGATCGCTCCGGTGGTTTTGGGAGCGGTGATGTTTAAGCATCCGCCCAAATCACTCCTTTTTTTATCAGCATTTGCGCTCGTTTATTTTGTGTTTTCGCTGGCCGAATTGGTCCCTGCCGGATTTGCGGGATTACCTACAGATGCAGCGATGTACCTCATCCTGATTCCTGCCACTGTGATTCTTATGCTTATTCATCATTTCAGTTCTAAATCTTCCCATGAAGCTTGATTTCAATCTTTCTTTAGAAAAAGTAAACCAACAACTCCCTCGATTCTGGGAGCTTTCGGGTCAAAAAATCCGATCCATCGAATCCACCTTTGATACGGGCAAAGGGGCTCCTGTCTTTACCGAAAAAGGAACCTATGTCACCCGAGGCTGGACTGAATGGACACAGGGTTTTCAGTATGGATCGGCGATTCTGCAATTTGACGCGACGGGTGAGACTGACTTTCTAGAAATAGGCAGAAAAAATACAGTAGCCAAAATGGCTCCTCACCTGACTCACATCGGAGTGCATGATCACGGTTTCAACAATGTCAGCACGTATGGAAATCTCCTTCGCCTGATTTTGGAAGGAAAGATTGAGGGTTCCGATTGGGAAAAGGAATTTTATACCCTAGCACTGAAAGTAACAGGAGCCGTACAGGCTACCCGTTGGACCACCATTCCAAGTGGAGGATTTATTTACTCCTTCAATGGTCCTCATTCTTTGTTTGTGGATACCATTCGCAGCTGTCGGGCCTTGGTCGTTTCACATCAGCTAGGACATGTACTTCAGGCAGAAAATGACAAGCGAATTTCCCTTATTCAGCGTGCGGTTCAGCATTTGTTGAGTACGGTTCGCTTTTCGATTTTCTATGGAAAAGGCCGAGACAGCTACGATATTTCCGGCCGAACAGCCCACGAAATCATCTTCAATACCAACGATGGCAATTATCGTTGCCCCAATTCCCAACAAGGCTATACCGGCTTTAGCACTTGGACGAGAGGTTTGGCATGGGCTATTTGTGGTTTGGGTGAGACTTTGGAGATTTTGGATCAGATCAAAGAGTCGGATTATTCCGATGTCATTTCCAAAAAAGATCTGATCGCCGAGCTTTCCCAGGCTGCCATCGCAACATCTGAGTTTTACCTAGCTCATACTCCTGTCGATGGCATCCCCTATTGGGACACCGGAGCCCCAAATCTTCATCGATTGGGAGATTACCTCAATCGGCCTGCAGATCCATTCAATGAATTTGAACCCGTGGACAGTTCAGCAGCCTGCATCGCCGCCCAAGGACTGATCCGCATCGGCAACTGGCTAACAGCCTCAGATCCCAAGCGTGCCAAAACCTATCAGCAAGCAGGGATTCAACTGGCCAGTGTTCTATTTTCCGAACCTTATCTTTCTACTCAAGTAGCTCATCAGGGTTTGATTTTGCACTCGATCTACCATCAGCCGAACGGCTGGGATTATGTACCGGAAAAGGGCAAAGTAGCCCATGGCGAGTCCAGTATGTGGGGCGACTACCATGCCAGAGAATTGGCCTTGCTCATTCAGCGGATGGCTAATAAGGAACCTTATTACACTTACTTAAACTGCGTTCCGGCATGAGCGGAAAGTACAAACCCCAATATCCACGAGTAGCTCAGTTGAAAACGGCTGAGCAGTTTGGGCAGCATTTGGAAAAAGAAGGAATTCAGCTGGGTTTTGATTCAGAATTGGTTGCGGGGGAAAGTTCTCCTTTCGGAAAAGCACATACCCTAAGGTCTGGTAGAACCATCGGAAATGCCATGTGCATCCTACCCATGGAAGGTTGGGATGGCACGGAAGACGGTAGACCTACCGATCTGACCAAAAGACGCTGGAAAAACTTTGCCCTAAGTGGTGCCAAGCTCCTTTGGGGCTGTGAAGCAGTGGCTGTCCGGCACGAGGGACGCGCCAATCCCAATCAGCTTTTGCTCAATGAAGATACATTCTCTGAATTCGTGGACTTGTTTGACTTGGTTCAAACTACCCATCAAGAGCATTTTGGAGAAACGTCCGATTTGGTAGTAGGACTTCAGCTTACCCATTCGGGGCGCTTTTGCAAACCGAATGACAAAAAGCACATGGAACCTAGGATCCTGTATCCTCATCCGGTTCTGAATAAGAAATTTGGACTGTCAGAGGATTATCCCTTGATGACCGATGAGGAGATCGATTCGATTATTGCAGATTACATCAAGGCTGCGGTGCTGGCACAAAAGGCCGGATTCCATTTTGTGGACATCAAGCATTGCCATGGCTACTTGGGACATGAGTTTCTCAGTGCCTATGATCGGGAAGGGAAATATGGAGGAAGCTTTGAGAATCGTACTCGATTTCTGAGAGATATCGTTAGCGGAATTCGGGCAGCCGCTCCGGGTCTGGAAATTGGGGTTCGACTGAGCATTTTTGACTGGGTACCTTTTCAAAAAGGCCTGGAAGAAAAGGGAGTTCCTGCTCTGGGAAGTCCCTATCGCTACGCTTTTGGGGGATCTGAAAAGGGAATAGGAGAAGATTTTGAGGAATCTTCGACATTTCTGAATGTCTTAAAAGAATTGGACATCGAGCTCCTCTGTACTACAGCAGGCAGCCCGTATTACAATCCCCACATTCAGCGCCCGGCCCTGTTTCCTCCTTCGGATGGGTATTTGCCTCCCGAAGATCCCCTCCATGGTGTTGCCCGTCAGATCGCAGCTACGGCTCAGTTGAAAAAAGCTTTCCCGGAATTTTACGTAGTAGGTTCGGCGTATTCCTATTTGCAGGAATGGCTACCGAATGTTGGTCAAGAAGTATTGAAAACTGGAAAGGCGGACTCTATTGGTTTTGGGAGAATGGTGTTGAGTTATCCGGATATGCCAGCGGATATCTTGTCGGGCCAAGGCTTGAAGCGAGGCAAAATCTGCCGAACTTTCTCCGACTGCACTACTGCGCCGAGAAACGGCATGATTTCAGGCTGTTTTCCTTTGGACCCGTTTTACAAATCCATGCCC
Organism: Algoriphagus sp.; assembly: GCA_018336015.1. Classification (GTDB taxonomy): domain Bacteria; phylum Bacteroidota; class Bacteroidia; order Cytophagales; family Cyclobacteriaceae; genus Algoriphagus; species Algoriphagus aquatilis. Next base: position 50,665 of record JAGXQZ010000071.1, read on the forward strand.
GAGTACGACCAACTTAAAACTCTGAAAGGCGAATGAGAAAGACTGCATTGATCACCGGAGGCACGCGGGGAATTGGGCTTGGAATTGCCAAAAAGCTGGCCCAAGAAGGAATCGACTTGGCCCTGAATGGAGTCAGACCTGAGTCTGATGTGGAGGATATCTTGGAAGAGCTTCGCAAGACTGGAGTTCGGGTGGCGTATTTCCAAGGGAACATTGCCGAAAAGGCTGATCGGGAACACATTCTGGAGGGAGTCAAAGCCAAGTTTGGCTCCCTGAATTTCCTTGTCAACAATGCCGGAGTGGCTCCTCGGGTTCGGGCAGATGTACTCGAAGTAGCTGAAGAGGACTTTGATCACCTGATGGATATCAATTTGCGAGGGACTTTTTTCTTGACACAGGCTATTGCCAATTGGATGCTGGAATTGAAAAAAGCAGGTGATTCTTCCGATTTTTCCATTGTCACCATCACTTCCGTGTCTGCAAAGCTGGCTTCGACCAATCGTGCTGCCTATTGCATGGCTAAGTCTGGACTATCGATGATGAATCAGGTTTTTGCGGTGCGATTGGCAGAAGTTGGGATACCGGTTTTCGAGATTCAGCCCGGAGTGATCGAGACCGATATGACTGAGAAGGTCAAGGAAATCTATCAGGATCGAATCCAAAAAGGCTTGACCTTAGAGCCAAGAATGGGTAAACCCGAGGATATCGGAAAAATCATAGCGGCCCTTCTCCGGGGAGATTTGAGTTATGCGACCGGACAAATTATTGCTGTAGACGGAGGGATGATGGTGGGGCGGCTTTGAGGAACTTTATTTGGGCTGAGCCGATTAAATCAATATTCTTTTTAAATTGAGTTATGCAAATCGAACGTACTGAAAAAGAAATCATTATCAGGGTTTCCTCAAAAACTGATCTCAGCGGATTGCAGCGGATTCTAGATTTTATCCGAGTGAAAGAAATGGGTGCGGAAAATATGGTTTCTGACGTGGAAATTGAGGAATTGGCAAGAGAATCCAAATCGACTTGGTGGAAGGAAAATAAATCCCGATTCATCAAGTGAATATTGTCGTAGATACGAATATCATTTTTAGCGCAATACTTAATCCCAATGGCAAAATCGGAGATTTACTTCTCGATCCTCTTGATCGATTCGCTTTTTTTGCTCCAGATTTTTTGACCACGGAATTAGCCCGACATCACAAAAAACTGATTTCTCTATCCAAGCTTTCCGAAAGCGATATTTTGTTTTTGAAAAAGCTGGTTTTGTCAAAAGTGAATTGGGTTGATTTGGATACTGTCAGTGAAGAATCTTGGATGAAGGCGTTCCAACTAGTTAAACAAATCGATGAATTTGATGCTCCTTTTGTCGCTTTGAGTTTGAATATGAATAGCTATTTATGGTCTGGCGACAAAAAATTGAAAAACGGGCTGAAGGATTTGAGTTATGACAAAGTCATTGAAACGGATTCTCTTTTGGAAATCAGAAATGCTTTAGATTAGTGTTATTCCTTCATTTACTGATGTATCCAAAATCCCACCACCTCAAAACCGAAATCCTCGCAGGAATCTCCACTTTTCTAGCCTGCTTTTACATCATCATCGTCAATCCGGCAATTTTGGCTGAGGCGGGAATGCCGTTCTCAGCAGTGCTTACTGCTACCGTTTTGGTGTCTGCATTTGGGAGCTTGATGATGGGATTGTATGCCAAAAATCCGATTGTCGTGGCGCCGGGCATGGGGATCAATGCCTTTTTTACCTACACCGCTGTGAAAGGCTTCGGATTGAGTTTTGAGGAAGCACTGGGAACAGTCTTTTGGTCGGGAGTGATCTTTTTGCTGCTTTCAGTTTTCAAGACCCGTGAAAAAATCATTCAGGCAATTCCTTCCGCTATCCGACATGCAGTTTCGGCAGGGATCGGATTGTTCATTTGCTTTATCGGTTTCCAAAATGCCCACTTTATCGTAGACAATCCTGCTACCTTGGTCGGGATGGCGATGTTCAAAGATCCGATTACTCTAACTTTTTTAGCTGGACTGTTGATTACAGGATCTTTAATCATCAGAAAGGTTTCCGGAGCGATCATCTTTGGGATTCTGATTACGACGGCATTGGCTTGGCCCATTGGACGCTGGTGGGGAGATGCGGCTGCTATCAATTTCGGGGTTTCTACTCTGGTCAATTTCACAGGATTTTTTTCATGGCCAGACTTTAGTCTAGTGGGCAAGGCCGATATTCTCGGTTCGCTCAAGTACAGCTACATCCCCGTGATCTTTGTATTCACATTCACGATTTTATTTGACGGGATCAGCACTTTCGTAGGGTTAGCAGAGGCCTCAGGATTGAAAGACCCGGATGGAAATCCCCAAAACATGCGCAAATCGCTGTTGACTGATTCCTTTGCTACTTTGTTTGCAGGATTGGTAGGGAGCAGTTCGGGGACGGCTTACATTGAATCGGCAGTAGGAATAGAGGAAGGCGGGCGAACCGGAGCTACTGCGGTGACAGCAGGCCTGCTGTTTCTACCCTTTATGTTCTTTTCCCCGCTACTATCCATTATTCCATCGATCGCAAGTTCGATTGCCTTGGTCTTGGTGGGTTCCTTTATGGTCATTCCTTTGACCAAGATCAACTGGAAAAAACCGGAGGAAGCCTTGCCTTCATTTCTGACCATCGTTTTAATTCCCTTTACTTACAGTTTATCCATAGGTATTTCATTTGGATTTATTTCCTGGACCCTGTTGAAGTTGGCTTCGGGAAAAATATCCGAAGTCAACCCTATTTTAGCCCTGATCAGCGTACTTTCGCTTTTCTTTTTGTGGCTATGATCAAAAAACTCCTTCTCGCGTTCTTTCTGATTGGTTCCCTTTCAGCAAACGCACAACGCATTGCCATCATGGGGGCTTTGGATCAGGAAATCGCCATTTTGCTTGACTCCATGAAGGGGAAAAAGGAGGTGGAACGATCCGGCTTGACTTTTTACACCGGAAAACTGAAAGGTCAAAAAGTAGTCGTGATCAAATCCGGTGTGGGAAAAGTCAATGCCGCCTATAGCACGGCTATTCTTTTGGATCGATTTCAGCCTTCCCAACTGATTTTCACTGGCGTGGCGGGAGGATTGCATCCCGAGGCTTTGCCTGGCGATATCGTCATCGGAACCGAGCTGGTTCAGTTTGATTTTGGACAGATTGATTCTACGGGATTTAAGGTGTCTCCATTTCGAAAGCTCACCGGGGGTCGACATGATGAGCTGTACATTGCTGCGGACGCTGAGCTTTTAAAGCAAGCGGAACTCGCTGCCGGAAAGGTTGATTTTTTGTCCATATCGGGAAGGAAGCCAAGAGTTTTTTCAGGAAGAATTGCTACTGGGGATGTTTTCGTAAGTGATCAGGAGACGGCGGAAAATCTTTACCAAAATCATCAAGCGCTCGCCACAGAGATGGAAGGTGCTGCTGTAGCCCACCTATGCCGATCAGTAGGGGTGCCATTTCTCGTTATTCGGAGCTGCAGCGACAACGCCAACCAAAATGCTCGCGTAAATTTCAATCAGTTTGTAGAACCTGCTGCTATCAATTCTGCAGGATTGGTTCTAAAACTTCTCGAATGCCTCTAACCAAATTCCAAATAATTAATCCTAGTTTTGAAGAATTTATCAAATGGTAAATTTTCAAAGACTTCAAAAACTCTCTTCTTCAAACTACCTATGATCCTTCAACTTATTCTTCTGGCAGTTGGTCTGGTTTTGTTGGTCAAAGGCGCAGATTGGCTCGTGGACGGAGCATCCGTTCTAGCCAAGAAAAACAATGTGTCTGACCTAGCTATTGGTCTGACTATCGTAGCTTTTGGTACCTCTGCACCAGAGCTGGTCGTGAATGCCGTAGCTGCCTCCGGCAATTATCCGGACATCGTGTTCGGGAATGTGATCGGCTCCAATAATTTCAATTTGTTCATCATTTTGGGCATAGCAGGGCTGATTGTTCCGCTTTCTGTTCAGTCCAGCACCGTCTGGAAAGAGATTCCTTTCTCGCTTTTGGCAGCGATTGTGTTATTCTTTTTGGCCAACAATTATTTCTTTTCCGAATCAGCTGAGCTGTCCCGCTATGATGCCATCCTCCTTTTGGTTTTGTTCTGCGCTTTCCTGTACTACGTGGCTACTCAGCTGAAGACTGATCCGGATGCCGAGGTGGTAGCTGCCAAAGATTATTCTACCATGAAAATCTGGGGATTGATCATTATAGGTCTTGCCGGTTTGGTCGGTGGAGGTAAGCTGGTGGTCGATAATGCAGTTGCTATGGCTCAATCTCTGGGTGTCAGTGAAAAAATCATCGGACTCACCATTGTGGCTGCAGGTACTTCCCTTCCCGAATTGGCTACTTCAGTAGTAGCTGCGATGAAAAAGAATGCAGACATTGCCATAGGAAATATCGTGGGGTCCAATATTTTCAACATCCTGCTTATTCTTGGAATGAGTGGATTGATCAGGCCTTTGGCCTATACCAATTCCTTTAATACAGATATTTACATCTTGAGTGCAGGTACCATCTTCCTTTTCTTAGCGATGTTTATCGGCAAAAAGCACCGATTGGACAGATGGCAAGCACTTGTTTTGCTTAGCTCTTACTTGCTTTACACCGGTTATTTGGTCGGGTTGGAAATGTAAATCAATAAAAGCACTTGAATTATTTACAGGGTTCTAAGTTTTGCTTGGAACCCTATTTTTTTCCACTTGTAAAAATCAGAGCAGCAAAACGCGTGTTTACTTCTATTTTACAGCTTGTTAATTCGTGTTTATTTCGAGATTAACCAGCCCAGCCTAACCTATGAAGCCTAGATTTACCTTTCACTTCCCTTTTATTTTATTCTTACTCCTCGGAGTATTTATCAGTAATTCGACTTTTTCCCAACAGCGAGGTAGGATAAAAGGAGCAGTGACAGATAAAGCCAATGCACAGCCCCTGCCTTTTGCGACGGTGGGAGTTTTTTCTCAAAAAGACAGTCTTATCGGTGGGGGTATCACCGACGAAGAGGGGAAGTTTCAGGTGGATTTACCCTTTGGGCAGTATTATGCCTTAGTCGAGTTTATGGGGTTTGAAGCTATAAAATCCCCTGTTTTCACTCTTTCTAGAGAGAATTCCAATCTTGACCTCGGTATACTGAGTCTTAGCGTGACTGCTTCTGATCTCAACGAAGTCGTGGTCCAAGGTGAAAAAACACTTATGGAGCTTTCGTTGGATAAACGGATTTTCAACGTAGGAAAAGACTTGGCTAATGCCGGTGGAAATGCTTCCGACATTCTCATGAATCTGCCCTCCGTGGCAGTAGATCCTGAGGGAAATGTAAGCCTGAGAGGTTCTGCCAATGTGCGGATTTTGATCGATGGCAAACCATCGGGCCTTGTCAGCTTCAAAGGCAGCAGTGGACTCCGTCAGCTTCCTGCCAATCTTGTCGAACGGGTCGAGGTCATCACCAATCCTTCGGCACGCTATGAAGCCGAAGGGATGGCCGGAGTCATCAACATCATCCTCAAAAAAGACAGCAAACAGGGATTCAACGGTTCGGGCGAACTCATCACCGGCTACCCTGTCAACCTTGGCTTTACTGCAAATCTCAACTACCGAAAAAACCGCATCAACTGGTTTATCAACTACGGCTTGGCCCACCGCAAGACTCCCGGTATCAGCGAACTGTATCAGGAAGTGTACAATGAGGACGGCACCACTTCACTTTTGGACCAAAACAATACCACCACAGTCACCGGCTTCAACAATAACCTGCGCGGAGGTTTGGATTACTTTTTTAGCGAAAAAAGCATCCTGACAGCTTCCTACGTGTGGAGGCGAAGTGACGTGCGACGAATCACAGATATCCGCTACAACGACTACCTCAATTCCTTCGACAATTTTCTCGGCTACAGCATGAGAAGACAGGATGAAACCGAGGCTGAACCCAACAAGGAGGCCATCATCAATTACAAAAGGTCTTTTGAGCAAAAAGGACATGAGCTCAATGCCTCCTTTACCTACCTGAACTATTGGGAAAGGTCAGATCAGCTTTTTACCGAAAACTCTTTTTCCCCTCAGGGAATCATGATCCCAGCTCGTGCACTTGTGCAGACCTCGCTGAATGACGAGTATGAAAACCAATACCTTCTTCAGGTAGATTACACCAAGCCTTTTTCCAAAAAAGGGAAAGTCGAAACAGGTCTCCGTACCAGCTTTCGTGAAATGGAAAATGACTACCTCGTGCAGGAGCGAAATGAGTCAGGAGACTTTGAAACCTTGCCGGGACTGGACAATATTTTTCTCTACAACGAAAATATCCTAGCCGCCTACGGAATCTTGGGGAATGAAATCGGAAAATGGAGCTATCAGGCTGGGTTAAGAGCAGAATACACCGATGTGGAAACGATCTTGGTAGAAACCAATGAGTCCAATCCAAGGGATTACACCAACCTGTTTCCAAGCGGACACTTGAACTACAGGCTCAGCGAGGAAAACGCCTTCCAACTCAGCTACAGTCGCCGGGTGCGTCGGCCGGTTTACAATGACTTGAGTCCGTATGTGACTTTTTCTGATCAGCGAAACTTCTTCAGCGGTAATCCAAACCTCGATCCTGAATTCACGGATTCCTACGAGTTGGGGTATATCAAGTATTTGAAGAAAAGCACCCTGTTTACGACAGCCTATTTCCGAAATACGACTGACAAAATCCAGAGGATCCGGACTGTTCAGGAAAATGGGTTTTCGGTCACGGTACCGTTTAACATCACAGGAGAGGTTTCCTACGGCCTAGAGTTTAGCGGGGATTATGCGGCAACACCGTGGTGGAAGCTGGATTTCAATGCCAACTTCTTCTACGCCGACATCGATGGCAGCAATCTGGATCAGAATTTTCAGGCCACCACCACCTCGTTGTTATTCAGACAAACTTCCCGCTTTACCATTGCTGATAAGTGGGATCTTCAGGTCCGTGCAAACTATGAAGCGAGGAGAAAAACTGCCCAAGGAGTGCAAAAAGGCATTTTCTTCATCGATCTGTCAGCCAGCCGAAAAATCATGAACAATCGCGGTACCCTGATTCTCAACATCACCGATTTACTGAATACACGAATCAACCGATACATCACGGAGGGCGCCAATTTCTTCACCGAAGGCGAAGCCCAAATGATCAGAAGGCAGACCAATTTGACCTTTACTTACCGAATCAAGCAATGAGTACTGCCGGTTGCTAGCCGGCCAACTTCCCCAATCCCCCCATTATGCGTACCCTGCTAGTTAGTATTATCCTCCTGCTTTTGCATCCTTTTGTTTGGGGGCAAAAAATAAATGCCTCCTATCGACTTCCTATCCAAAAGGCAAGTTCGCCGATTGTGGTGGATGGGGTTTTGGATGAAAAAGCCTGGATGGATGCAGAGGTGGCCACGGACTTTTTTATGATTACGCCGATGGACACGAGTTTTGCGAAGGTCAAAACCGATGTGCGGATGACTTACGATGAGCAGCACCTGTATTTGATCGTGGTCAATCACCATGCGGTAGAGGGTCCCTACATGGTAGAGTCGCTTCGTCGTGATTTCTCTTTTGGGAAAAATGACAACTTCCTGCTCTTCATGGATCCTTTTGATGACCTGACCAATGGATTTTCCTTTGGAGCCAATGCGGCAGGCGCCCAATGGGACGGGCAGATGTACAACGGTGGCGCTGTGGACCTGAGTTGGGACAATAAGTGGGTGTCTAAAGTGAAAAACTACGAGGACAAATGGGTATTTGAAGCCGCCATCCCATTCAAATCCATCCGTTACAAAAAAGGCATTACCGAATGGGGGATCAATTTTTCCCGACTGGATCTCAAGACTACAGAGAAGTCAGGCTGGGCACCCGTCCCACGTCAGTTTCCTTCGGCATCGTTGGCCTATACAGGTACGCTCGTATGGGACAATCCACCACCGGATGCCGGTGCCAATATTTCGGTGATTCCCTACGTATTGGGAGGTGTCAGCAAAAATCATCAGGCAGAAGGCAAGGAAGTCTATCGCAGGGAAGTTGGAGTGGATGCTAAAATCTCCCTTACCTCTTCCTTGAATCTTGACCTGACGGTCAATCCGGATTTTTCTCAGGTAGAAGTGGATAGGCAGGTGACCAATTTGGATCGATTTGAGCTCTTTTTCCCGGAAAGGCGGCAATTTTTTCTGGAAAATGGGGACTTGTTTGCAGGCTTTGGCTACACGACGATCCGGCCATTTTTCTCTAGAAGAATCGGTCTCAATGCGCCGATTCAGTTCGGGGCAAGACTCAGCGGAAAGCTGAATAAAGACTGGAGAATCGGTGCCATGAACATGCAGACAGGTGAAGTGGCCGAATCGGCCCTCCCTGCACAAAACTTCACCGTGATGGCCCTGCAGCGCCAAGTAGGGGCGAGGTCTAATATCGGCGGGATTTTGGTGAATAAGCAGTCACTACGCTACGATCCCGATCAGGTGGTGGATGGGAAGCCGGTCTATTCTGAGTTCAACCGAAATGTGGGCTTGGAATACAATCTAGCCTCAGCCAATAACTTGTGGACAGGAAAAGCCATGGTGCTTCAATCCTTTGGGCCGGAGAATCAGGGAAGGGGATTTGTACATGCAGCGAACTTGAAGTATGCCAGTGGAAACCTGACCTGGAACTGGCAGCATGAGTATGTCTCCGAAAACTACACTGCTGAAGTAGGCTTTGTTCCTCGAAATGGGTTCTACCGAATCAGTCCGATGATCGGCTACCGCTGGTTTCCCAAAAGTGAGAAAATCCTAAGCCACGGCCCTGATTTCAATACCTCGATCTTTTTCAATAAGCAGGGAGAGCAGACAGACAATACCACCTATGCCACCTATAATGTGCGATTCCGAAGCCAGAGCAATCTCTTGGGCTGGGTAGCTTATGACTTTGTGAAGCTTCAGCGGCCCTTTGATCCGACCAATTTCTCAGGCAAAACCTTGGATTCTGGGACCGAGCACAGTTGGAATGCGGTGGGACTTGAGTACACTTCCAAGCCTCAGCGTGTGTTTACCTATGCATTCACGAGTAGAGTTGGAGGGTATTATGCAGACGGGCAGCGATTTAATTTCACCACGGATTTTGGCTACAGATTCCAGCCCTATGTGAGCTTGGCTTTAAGCACCAATTTCAATCAGATCAACCTTCCACAGCCTTGGGGCAAGACACAGTTTTGGCTGGTAGGCCCTAGAGTGGATGTGACGATGACCAATACCGTCTTTTTCACCGCCTTTGTCCAATACAACGAGCAGATCAAAAACATCAACCTCAATACCCGATTTCAGTGGAGGTTCAAGCCAGCCTCTGACTTGTTTTTGGTGTACACGGACAATTACCTGCCCGCACCATTCCATGTGAAAAACCGCTCGGTGGTATTGAAATTTACCTATTGGTGGAATGTGTAATCTGGTCAATCAAAGTTCACATTGATAAATGTGGCTATACCCACAAGTGGTCTGGCCCTTAGGAAATTTCCGTTTTCAAATCCTGCGGCAAGCTCCACTCTGAAAAACCGGAACAGGTTGTCAAGTGAGTAGCCGATTTCGGTGTAGTGCGGGGAGTTTTCGGTCTTGAGGTAATTGACAAAGATATTTTCCCTCACCCCCGAAAATCTGAGCATGGGCAATTGGGTAAACAAGAATTTCCTGAACTGATAATGTGCAATTGCCGACACATAAGCCCCCGAAGTGCTGTAGCGGTAGTAGTCCATTACCCGAAAATTAGCAGCAGCGCCCATGTTGGAAAACAGGGTTCGATTGCCTCCAAAGTGCTTGAAGTCTTGGAAGAAAACCTGATTGGCATTTAGAAAAGTGCCTCCTGTGACATTGAAGTCCAGCTTTCCGCTGGCGGCAAATTTGACGGCATGCTTCACAGAAGCTTCCACTTGGTCAAAGTCTGCCGCCAGGCCATTGCCAAAGATTCCCGGGATTGCCTTTTGATACATCAGCGTGACTTCGGGAGACCGGTCGTAATTCGGGTTTTTTCTGCCATTTCGGATCGAGTAGGTGAGTCCCGGTCTCCAGTCCAGCGAAGCGTGAATCCTGGCTATCGAATGACTGGCAAACGAACCTACCGAAGCTTCCACATTATCCGGTCGGTTGGCGGTGTAGGTTCGCTCGGGTTTATTGTACAGGCTATAGTCGCTGGTGTTGAATAGCTCCCTTCGCTCGGCAAGGTGAAAATTAACCCGATAAGTCAGCCCGTAGTTGACTCGGTGCGACCAATAGACTCTGGCAAAATCCTGCTCGTAGAGCTTCATGTAATTTTTTCTGACCAAAAGCGAGTAGGCCGCATTGACCTGTTCCTGGATGGGGTCATCGGCATTGAACTGATAGATGTAGCGGCCACCTTCCAGCCCCCAGGTTTGACCCGAGGTGGGTTGGGTGTGGGACCATCGGAAGTTGACTTTTCCATAAAACCGCTGACTGGAAAAACCATAGCGGAGTTCGGGTTCGATGTTGAAGCTTTTGCGGACTCGATTGACGGAGTCTGCCAGCTTGATGGTCTCTTGTTTGCGATAGAAAAAGCCAAGCCCAACCTTCCAGCCTTCGACCGTATTGAATGAAAACTTGGTGAGGTTGGTAGGGAATCCTACGGAGATTCCTTTGCCGAAATTGTAATTGGCTCCATACAGAAAATCGAGCGGCTCGTATTTGCTTCGTGCCTTTTTTGCGACTGAGTCGACTTTACTCACTTTGGCAGCCTCGATGACTGCGAGGCTATCGTCTCTTTTGTAGCCTTCGACTTCTTTGAGCGTGAGTGGTACAGGTCGGATACTGTCCCAATAGCTTAAGCCCCGCTTTTTGGCAAGGGAATCCACACTGTAGCTGCGTTCGGAGATTACGTCTTTCTTTTCCGGTTCACTCTCCTGCATGACGACTTCTTTCTCGTATTCAATGAGGAGTTTGCGATATTCCTTGCGGGTTTTGGGTTCCTCACTGGCAAGCTGCTCGAGGGCAGAAAGTGATTTGGAAGGTTTGGAAGCAGGCACTGGTACCGCTTGGACCTTTTCATCAATGATTTCCGGCTTGGACGCCAAGTCGGGATTGAGCTTTATTTTGTAGTCCCGCGTAGAGGCTAGGTATTGGAACTCTCCCGCAAAGCCAAAGATTTTACCTCCAAAGGTGTAAGTGTGGGTCAAGGGCATCCAGACATTTTCGGCCACGGGGGCGTACTGTTGTTTGGCGCGGATTTGGAAACCTAGGAGCGAGGAGGTCAGGTCAAGGCTATGTATCGCCCATAGGTCTTCGATGATGTAGATGTGCCCTTCAAAAACCCGCTCGCCCCGAGACCGAGGAGTAACCCGGATTTTGCTGACCATGACATTTTGGTCAAAGAAGCTGCCTTCGTAGCGGAATTGGTAATACTGAAAGGCATAGCGTGACAAAGGGGACACGATCTCATTAATCTGATCCTGGTAAAAAGAGGTCTGTATATAAGGTGCAGGAGAAGTTCCCTGATTGTCGCCGTTGGTACGGATCGAAATCACTTTTTCATCCACCTTGTCAGGGAGCGAAAATGTAATTCTGGAAACTGACTCTGAGGTGTACGCTTCATTGAGCTTGAGGCCTTCCTCTTCCAGTTTTTTCTTCAGGAAAAATGGCGCATCCGTGAGTTGTCCCGTGCCTTTGAGGTACACCATCATGGAGTACTCTTGGAGCTGGAGTCGATGGTACTTGGCTTTGGAGATTGCTTTTCGCATGATGGTGAGCGCAGGGTCTTCGGCACCTGCCTTTACTTCCACCGTGCTCAGGTTGTAGATTTGGGGTTCGAGCGAAAAATTCAGCTCTACCCAGTCGTTTTTGACTTCTACCGTTTGGATTAAGGATTTGTATCCGAGGTATTGAATGACCACGTCATAAAAGCCCGGTTTAAGTCGGAATTCGTAGAGGCCATTTTCATTGGTAGGTACGCCATCTTCCAAGTTTCGGATAAAGACAGATGCAAAGGGCAAAGGCTCTCCGTCCTTGGTATTCACTTTTCCCTTGATGCCTTGGCTGGATGCTTCGATAACCGAAAAAAAAAGGAGTCCTGAGAAGATGATTAAGAGGCGTAGATTCATAAAAGTAGGCGATGTTTTTTTTGCATAGATGGTGAAAAATACGGAGTGGTTGCATCAGGAGTTGAGTTAAAAAATATGAATGCAGGAAATAGAGGATATATAAACGGTAGGTAAACCTATATAAAAGCGATAAGTAATTATTATGTTGAATATATTCAACGTTTTTATTAATTGATATTTAAAACAAACCCGAATGACTTTCTGAAAAATTTTATAAATGTTGAAAATCCCTTAAAATCCTTCAAAAAATTTTATGGTAAATTTTCATTTAATTAATAAAAATTGATTTTTTTAATTATCTACAAATGGAAAACGTTTTCCATTAAATTATTCTCACTATTATGGCAGCATTGTTAATTATTTGTTAAAATATGCCTAATTCCGTTGGAAATAGGTTTTTCGATTGTGCAAGAGGCCATTTGTTAAGAATTGCAAAATCAAAATTTAAACTTCACTTTAGAATCGAAATTAAGTACTCATACCTATTTCGCTTTTTAAAAAACAACAAACCCTATGAGAAATTATTTACCAAAGCTCAAGTCATTGATGCTTGCTGTGGCGCTCTTCTTGGGAGCGATCATCGGTGTCAATGCCCAAAGTCGCTCCATCTCAGGTACTGTCCTGGATGCGTCGCTTGGAGACCCTGTTCCGGGTGCAACGGTACTTGTTAAAGGTACTACCCGAGGTGCTGCCACTGATTTGGACGGTAAGTTTACCCTCCAACTCCAGCCGGGAGATCAAATCCTTGTCGTTTCCTTTGTGGGTTACCTCACGCAGGAAGTAGAAATCGGCAACCAGTCTGTATTGACGATCAACTTGAAGGAGGATATCCAAAGCCTTCAGGAAGCAGTAGTAATCGGTTACGGTTCTCAGGACAAAAAAGAAATTACCTCAGCCGTAGTAGGTGTCAAGCCTGACGACTTCAACCGAGGTAACGTGACCAACCCTACGCAGTTGCTCCAAGGTAAAGTGGCAGGTCTATCAATCACTAGACCAGGTGGTAACCCAAACAACGGCTTCAACATCCGTTTGAGAGGTCTATCTACCTTCGGTGCCAACTCTTCTCCATTGATCGTATTGGACGGTGTGATCGGTGCTTCGCTTGAAAACGTGGACCCGAATGACATCCAGTCTATCGACGTATTGAAAGACGGTTCGGCTGCTGCGATCTACGGTGCGAGAGGATCTTCAGGTGTGATCTTGATCACGACCACCAAACAAGGTAAGAGAGAAGGTACTACAAACGTGACCATCAATTCTTTCGGTACATTAGATCAGGCTACCAATTTGATTCCTGTACTTTCTCCTGAGGAATTTGTGGCAAGAGGCGGTACTGACTTTGGAAGCAAAACAGACTGGAGAAATGAATTGATCAGCGATGCGCTTTCATTCACAACCAACGCGAGCGTTTCTGGTAGCTTTGACAATACTTCTTACATGGCATCTGTTAACTACCGTGACAATAACGGTATTGTTAACGGTGTAGGTAATGAGCGATTGAACACCCGTTTGAACCTTTCTCAAGGTGCCTTGAACAATACCTTGAGATTCAATGTCAACCTTTCTTTCACCAATGTTGATTCCGAGTCTATCAATGATGCAGCATTTAGATATGCTACGATCTACAACCCTACTGCTCCAATCTTCGAAAATACCGACCTAGCTAATCAGCGTTTTGGCGGGTATTTCCAGAGAGACTTGTTTGACTTCTTCAACCCAGTGGCTTTGGCAAGACAGCAGCGATTTGTAGGTGAGACGAAGACTGCTTTGACTTCTTACAAAGTAGAATATGACATTCTTCCAAACTTGACTGTTTCCGCTCAGTATTCTCAGGATAGAAGAAATACACTTTCCGGTGGTTTCTGGTCAATCCAAGATTACCAAGTAGGTTTCGGATCTCAAGGTTCTGCTGAAAGAAATACCTTCGACAGAAGCCAGAGAATCTTCGAATCTACACTTCGTTACGAGACAGATTTGACTAGCAAATTGAACATGACACTTCTTGGTGGTGTGGGTACTCAGTTTACTACCAACCAAGGTTTCAATGCGAGAGTTAGACAATTCCTATTCGATACAGGTTGGAATAACCTAGGTGCCGGTGCACTTCGTTTGGGTAGCAATACCAACGTATCTTCTTTCGCAAATGAAGATCAGTTGAATTCTGCGTTCGGTAGAGCTAACTTCAACTACGACAACAAATTCTTCGTATCTGCTTCAGTAAGAGCGGAGACCTACTCTGGTTTTGGTGCTAACAACCAAACAGGTGTGTTCCCTGCATTCTCTGTAGGTTCTGATTTCACGCAGATTTTCGATATGGGCGTGTTCAATCAATTCAAGCCAAGAGTTTCTTATGGTGTGACTGGTAACCTTCCTCCATCTCCAACCTTGGCGCTGGGTGTGTTTGGTAACGGTAACCGAATCGACTTGGATGGTGATCCATTGTCTCAAAATGACATCTTCGTAGGTATCAACCAGTTCTCTAACCCTAACAGAGACCTAAAGTGGGAAACTAAGAAAGAATTTAACGTCGGTGTGGACTTCGGTTTGTTCGACGGTAAAGTGACAGGTAGCATGGACTACTACACCAGAAATATCTCTGACTTGTTGTTCAACGTACCGGTGGCTACAGGTGCTCCAAACCCATTTGATCCAGGAAGATTCAATACAGCGTCTTCTACTTGGGTTAACTTGGCCGACTTGAGAGCTGCAGGTTTTGAATTCCTTGCTTCAGTAAATCAGCTGGGTAAAGGAAGCTTGAAGTGGACTCCAACGTTCAACTTCACCATCTATGACAAGACTACAATCGAAAGCTTATCAGCAGGTGAACTTGGATTTGAAGAATTGAGATTTGCAACTCCTGGTTCTCCAGGTCAAAACAACAACCCAATCATCTACAACAGAGTAGGTCAGACTTTGGGTGATTTCTATGGTCCAAGATTGACCGGTTACACTGAAAGCGGCCAGTATATCCTTTCTACAACAGATCCAAACCAATTCGAAAAATTGGGTAACGGTCTTCCAAAAGGTGAATTCGGTTTTGCTAACAGCTTCATGTACGGTCAGTGGTCATTGAACGTATTCTTGAGAGGTACTTGGGGACATGATTTGTACAACTCTTACAGAGGTTTCTACGAAAATGCTGACGCTGCTTCTAACACTTGGAACTCTGTAGTAACGAGCAAGACACCAACCAGCCCATTGGTAACTTCTACTCCTACGTTCAATAGCTCTTACGTGGAAGATGCTTCTTTCATCAGATTGGACAACATGGAGTTGGGTTATAACGTGAAGACTAAGTCTCCAAACTTGTCTACCTTGAGATTCTACCTAGCTGCTCAGAACCTATTCACTTTGACTAACTACACGGGTATCGACCCAGAAGTAAGAGTGAATGACGCTGAAAATGGTGATGCATTTACTACGTCACTTTCTCCGGGTATTGAGCGTAGAAATACTTACTTCCAAACTCGTTCATTCACTTTGGGTGTAACTGTAAACTTTAAATAACCAATCAAATTCAACTGATATGTTTAAATCTTTTCGTAAAATCGGTTTAGTGCTTCCTGTGGTATTTGCCATGGGAGCATGTCAAGAGCTGGAGCAAGAGGTGTTGGATGGAGTTACGGCCGAGGATATTGCTGCAAGCAACAATCCGAATTTGATTAACGTCCTCAAAGCATCTGCTTACGCTCGTATCGTAGGTTCTTGGGGTGGTCACAACAGCATCTGGTCTATCCAAGAGGTAGCATCTGACGAAATGGTCATTGCACATAAAGGCGCTGACTGGGAAGATGGTGGTCAGTGGATCCGTATGCACAGACATACTTGGAATCCACAAGAAGAGTCTTTCAACAATTCTTGGAACTATTGCTATTCAGCAATCGGTGAAATCAACAACTTGATCATCAGCTACCCGAATGTCCCTGCCCTTAATGCAGAATTGAAGGTGCTTAGAGCTTTGGTCTACATGTGGTTGATCGATAGCTGGGGAAATGTTCCGATCATTGACGAAAACTCTACCGGTGGTAACCCTACCAATGCGACAAGAGCTCAGGTATTCGCTTTCATTGAATCTTCAATCAAAAACAATATCGACCTTCTTCCTGCAAAGTCTGGTAAATACACCATCAATAAGATTACTGCCCAAGCAATGCTTGCTAAGTTGTACATCAATGCCGGAGTTTACACAGGTACTCCTAAGTGGGCTGAAGCTGAGGCTGCTGCCAATGCAGTAATCAACAGCGGTGATTATTCTTTGACTTCAAACTACTTTGCAAACTTCTCTGAACGTAACGGTGGTTCTACAGAAAACATTCTGACGCTTCCTTACGATCAAAACAACGCAGGTGGTTTCAACCTTCCTCAAATGACGCTTCACTATTCAAGCCAGGCTACCTTCAACTTGCAGGATCAGCCTTGGAATGGATATGCTTCATTGGAAGAGTTCTACAATAGCTATGATAAGAATGATGCCCGTATCAACTCATTCCTTGTAGGTCCTCAGTTTTCTTCTGATGGAAAAAGATTGATCGATATCTCTGCAGAACCAAACGATCCAGATGGTCAGCCTTTGACTTACACTCCTCAGATCAACATGCTGACTCCAAACTCACTCAGACAAGCAGGTGCTCGTGTAGGTAAGTTTGAGTTTGCTACAGGTGCTGCAAACAGCTTGAACAATGACTATCCATTGATCAGATTGGGCGATATCATCCTGATCAAAGCTGAAGCTGCTCTCCGTCAAGGTAAAACTGCGGATGCATTGGCTGCGGTAAATCAAATCAGAAATCGTGCAGGCATGCCAGCTTATACTTCGATCACGTTGGACGAGTTGTACAATGAAAGAGGTAGAGAAATGTTTGCTGAAGCGACCAGAAGATCTGACGCGATCCGTTTCGGAAAGTGGAACCTACCTTGGTGGGAAAAGCAGGCTTCTCAGCCTTTCAGAGCCTTGTTCCCAATTCCTCAAAACCAGATCAATGCTAACCCTAGCTTGAAGCAAAATCCTGGTTATTAATTTGAATTGACCCAGTTTAATAAAGGAAGTGTCCTTTGGTACACTTCCTTTTTTTCTGAAAGGTCTAGCCTAGAATTGAATTTTAACTGAATCAAATCTGTCTATTGCTTAGAAATCAGCAGGTTTTTCAAATTTACCCGTGAAAATCAGCATCCTTTATCTTTTCAGCTTTTCAGTGCTATTTTCCTGTGGGGGAAAAAAGAAAGATGCTTCTTCCCTTTTCCGTCTTTTATCCGAATCTGAGTCTGGCATTGAGTTTAGAAATGACCTTACCTATACTGAGAAAGTCAACCCTTATACTTTTCGTAATTTTTACAACGGGGCTGGTGTCGCCTTGGGGGATGTTAACAATGATGGGCTGACTGATATTTTTTTTGCAGGGAATCAAACTTCCAATGCCCTTTATCTCAATGAGGGTAATCTTAAATTCAAAAATATCACAGACCAAGCCGGCCTAAATTCGACGGGTTATTGGTCCACCGGTGTCAGCATGGCAGATGTCAATGGGGATGGCCTATTGGATATTTATGTCTGCAAATCCGGGCCTCCGGGTGGAGACAAACGGCACAATGAATTATTTATCAATCTTGGAAACGGTAAGTTTCAAGAGAAATCCAAGGAATTTGGCTTGGCTGAGGAAGGACTCAGTCAACATGCCGTATTTTTTGATTACGACAAGGACGGAGACCTGGATATGTACCTCCTCAGCAATTCCGGTCGGTCAGTTGGTCTTTTTGATCTTCGGGAGGGTCAACGCGAAATCCGTGATCCTGAAGGTGGTAACAAACTTTTCAGAAATGATGGGCAACGATTTACCGATGTTTCGGAAGACGCAGGGATATATGGAAGTGCCATTGGTTATGGTCTAGGTGTAACAGTGGCTGACCTGAATCAGGATAATTGGCCTGACTTATATGTTTCCAATGATTTTTTTGAACGGGATTACCTCTATCTCAACAATCAGGATGGGACTTTTTCTGAAGTCTTGCCTGATCTTTTGCCCGAAATCAGTATGGGAAGTATGGGGGCGGACATCGCCGACCTCGACAATGACGCCTTGCCGGATATTTTCGTTACCGAAATGCTTCCAAATGACTTGGCTAGAGTCAAAACCAAAACACCTTTTGAAGATTGGGACAAGCATCAGGCAAGTGCCAAAGCAGGGTATCATCACCAATTTACCCGAAATACGCTGCAGCGGCATTTGGGTTTTCGTCCAGGGACGTCTACTCCTGTATTTTCCGAAGTGGGTAGACTGGCAGGGGTAGAAGCCACAGATTGGAGTTGGGGTGCTTTGATCTTTGATGCAGATCTCGATGGGTTTAAGGACATTTTTGTGGCCAACGGCATTGTAAAGGACCTGACTGATTTTGACTTTGTAGACTTCTATGCCAATAATCAGGATCAGGTGGCTACTTTCAAAAAAGATTCAATTTTGGTGACCAAGATGATTGATGCCTTCCCTTCAGTACCTCAGCGCAACTTTTTATTCAAGAATAAAAGCCAATGGCAATTTGAAAATCAGGCGGAGCAATTGGGCTTGAATGAATTGACATTTAGTACAGGATCTGCCTACGGCGATCTGGATAATGACGGAGACCTGGATTTGGTAGTCAACAACCTGAACGAACGAGCCTTTGTCTATCAAAACACAGCTGTCGAATCTAAAAAGGGCAATTACCTGACCCTTGATTTGGGAAGAGCATTTGGAGCTAAAGTCACTGCCTTTGCAGGAAATCAAACCTATTACCAGGAGTTCCAGCCTGTCAAAGGTTACATGTCTTCGGTCGATTCCAAAATTCATTTTGGCTTGGGCTCGATCTCTCAGTTGGACTCACTCCAGATTCGATGGCCGAATGGCACCGTTAGTACCCTGACTTCAGTCAAAGTCAATCAACACCTTCAAATTTCCCCGGGTACCGAAGCAACCACCGGGCAATCGTCAAGTGCAGCTGAAGTCACGTTGTTGGCACTGCGCAATGTATTGATCCCTTTTCGTCACAAGGAAAGTGATTTTGTTGATTTTGATCGTGATCGCCTTCGGTTTTGGATGGTAAGTAATGAAGGACCAAATGCAGCCAAGTCAGATATCAATGGGGATGGAAGGGAAGATTTGTTTATTCCCGGTGCTAAAGGTCAGGCTTCCGCACTTTTGGTGCAAAGTTCATCTGGTACGTTTACACAAATTCAAGCATCTCTATTCTCAGAAGATAGCTTGGCTGAGGATGTGCTTGGTCACTTCTTTGATGCCAACGGTGACGGGCACCCGGATTTGATTGTTGGAAGTGGTGGGATTGAATTTTTGGATTACTCAGGGATCTATGCTGATCGACTCTATCTCAATGATGGAAGGGGGAAATTCTTAAAATCCACACAGGTTTTTGCGCCTACCCCGACCTCGTTTATACTTTCTTCAGACATAGATGGCGACAGGGATGCTGATTTGATAGTGGGAAGTCGATCGATTCCATTTGGATATGGAATTCCCACCAGTTTACAAGTATGGAAAAATGATGGGAAGGGCAGCTTTACAGACGTCACCCAAGAAGTAAATCCTTCTTTTCTCCAAATGGGAATGTTGACCGCAGGTGCATTGGCGGATTTGGATGGAGATGGTAAATCCGAACTGATCGTAACTGGAGAATGGATGCCTATTCGTGTTTTTTCTCTTACTGAAGGAAAATTTCTTGAAAGAACTGCTGATTTTGGCTTTGAAGATACCCGAGGACTCTGGAATTGCCTCTTGGTAGAGGATGTCACAGGAGATGGAAAGCCCGATATCCTGGCAGGAAATCAAGGCCTGAATTCTCGACTTAGAACCTCGCCGGATTCTCAGTTACGAATGGTGATCAATGACTTTGACCAAAACGGAGCATTGGACCATATCCTTTCGAAGTATGAGAATCAAAAAACCATTCCTTTGGTTTTAAAGCCTGCGCTACTTAAGCAAATCCCTTCCTTGAAAAAGCAGCTACTGACCTATGAGTCTTATCAAAACAAGCATCTGGAGGACCTTTTCCCTCAAGCAGTATGGGCAAAATCTTTAACTTTGCAGGCAGATCAGCTGGCGACCAGTCTTTGGATCAATGAAGGAAATGGAGCGTTTAAGTCACAAGCTTTGCCTATTGAAGTTCAATCCGCCCCGGTTTATTCCATAAGTTCAATTCCTGGAAAATCAGGTCTCCCTTACCTGATCTTTGGTGGAAATCAAAGTCGAATCAAACCAGAACTCGGCTCCCAACTCGGAAGTTATGGTTGGGTGCTCAATCCTGTTTCCGCCAATCTCTGGAAAGCGATGAAACCTCAAGAAAGTGGGTTTTTGGTCACCGGAGAAATCAGAAGCATGCTGCCTATTCAAATCGAAAACAAACCCAACTTAGTCGTCTTTAGAAATAATGAAACACCGATCGTTTTTACTATTCGCTAGCATTCTCTTCCTATTCACGACCTTGGCTTGTCAGTCTCCTTATGAAAAATTGGAGTCCGAACAGCTCGCCTCCGGAAAAGTAGCCAATGACCTTTTTCTAGGCCTACGTCTTGGAATGGAGCGAAAAGAGTTCTTTGAAACCTGCTGGGCGCTTAATAAAAAAGGGATTCTCAATAATGGTCCTACAGAGCTTTCTGTCGAGTATAAAGCAGAGATGCCTTCCGGAAACCCTGCGAAAATGCGTTTTTACCCCAAATTTGAGGATGAAAAAATCTACCTCATGCCTATCGAATTCACCTATGAAGGTTGGGCACCTTGGAATGAAGAGCTCGCAGTAGAGAAGCTTCGTGAAGATGTAGTCAAACTCTTTGAACAATGGTATGGCCCAGGGTTTATTGAAGTGTCCAATGAGGACAAAAGCCAGATCGCATTTGTCAAAATGGATGGAAACCGAAGAATCAGAGTCTTTAAAAAACACATTTCTGTGGTGAGGGCTGAGATTTCCGACCTCCCAATTGAGAAAAAACTCAAAGAAATCAAACCTTCATGAAAAGTCATTTTGCCGGACTCCTCTTGTTGGGGTTGATATATGCCTGTGCTCCAAAAGCCGAAAAAACAGTCACACTTTTTGAAGACTTGTCTTCAGACAGTACAGGCGTGAATTTTAAAAACGACCTGAGCTTCAATGAAGACTTTAATATCTTCACGTATCGTAATTTTTATAATGGTGGCGGGGTGGCCATCGGGGACGTCAACAATGATGGATTGGCAGATTTATATTTTACTGCCAACCTCGGTCCCAACAAACTTTACCTCAACAAAGGTGATTTCAAATTTGAGGACGTCACCGAAAAGGCAGGCGTAGCAGGTACCCGTGCCTGGAGTACCGGCGTGGCCATGGCAGATGTCAATGGTGATGGTTTTCTGGACATCTACGTCTGCAACTCAGGCGATATCTCCGGTGACAACAAGCAAAATGAGTTATTTATCAACCAAGGAGACGGTACCTTTAAGGAAATGGCTGAGGCCTATGGCCTGGCAGATCAGGGATTTTCCACCCATGCAGTTTTCTTTGACTATGATAAAGATGGAGACCTCGATGTCTATCTGCTTAACAACTCCTACCAAGCGATCGGTACTTTCAACAAAATGCAAAATGAGCGTCCTAAGCGGGACCCGGTAGGTGGAGACAAGCTTTTCAGAAATGATGGGGAAAAGTTCACCGATGTCAGCGAAGCCGCCGGCATATACGGTTCCATTATCGGTTTTGGATTGGGAATTACTATAGGTGACGTCAATCAGGATACTTGGCCGGATATATTTATTTCCAACGACTTTTTTGAAAAAGATTACCTCTACATCAATAACCAAGACGGCACCTTTACCGAATCACTCGAGTCCTACATGCGCTCGATCAGTGCGGCTTCTATGGGAGCTGACATCGCTGACCTCAATGGAGACGGGCTATTGGATATTTTTGTAACCGACATGCTTCCCGAGTCACCCACTAGGTTAAAGCAAGTCACCACATTTGAAAATTGGGATAAATTCCAGTTTAACAAGACGCATGGCTACCATTATCAATTCTCCAGAAATATGCTTCATGTCAATAACGGAGATGGAACATTTAGCGAAATGGGCCGGCTTGCCAATGTCGAAGCGACAGACTGGAGTTGGGGAGCCTTATTGTTTGACATGGACAATGACGGCAAGCGGGACATCTTTGTGGCCAATGGCATTTATCAGGATATCACTGATTTGGATTACCTCAACTTCATCGATGATGAGGAAACCAAGGTCAAAATTATCTCTGACAAAGGCGTTGATTTTAAAGCTTTGGTGGATCCGATACCAGTCAATCCTGTAGCAAATTACGCCTTTCGCAATTTTGGAAATCTTCAATTTGAAAATGTTGCGGATCAATGGGGACTTGGAGCTCCAATCCATTCCAATGGTTCGGCATATGGGGATTTGGATAATGACGGCACCTTGGATCTGGTGGTCAACAATGTAAATAAGCCAGCTCAGATTTTTAGAAATCAAGGCAAAACCTTACAGCCTGAGAACCATAGTATCCAATTCCAATTGGTGGGAAAAGGGAAAAATACTGCGGCGATTGGAACGCAAATCCAGGTAAAAGTCGACGATCAGCTCTTTTACACCGAGCAGATGCCCAATCGTGGGTTTCAATCCAGCGTTGATCCTAAAATCACCATTGGCTTAGGGCCGATCACTACCTTGGATGAGATTCGGGTACTCTGGCCGGATGGCAGCTATACCGAGCTGAAAAATCAGAAAGTAGATCAATTGCTCACCCTGAAATGGGAAGAAGCCCAAAAATTACCCGAGGGAGTTTCCTTTTTTCCTGCTTCGGTATCTCCTATGAGATTTGCGAAGGTTCAAAACCAAGGTCTGGATTTTACCCATGTTGAAAATGAGTTTGTGGACTTTGATCGCGATCGATTGACTTATCACATGTTTTCCACCGAAGGTCCTGCCTTTGCCAAAGCTGACATCAATGGTGATGGTTTGGATGATCTATTTTTTGGAGGAGCCAAATCCTATCCAGGGAAAATCTACCTCGCTCAGGCCAATGGAAGGTTTGTGGAAAAAGCACAACCGGACCTAGTTGCAGATGCACTTTCTGAAGATACCGATGCAGCATTTTTTGATGCAGATGGCGATGGAGACCAAGATTTATTCGTCACTTCAGGTGGAAATGAGTCAGGTTTTGGAAGTCTTGATCTGACGGATAGACTCTATCTCAACGATGGGAAGGGCAATTTTTCCAAGAGGTTTTACACCGGGATGATGGGAATTTTTGGCAGCAGCGCTGTCGTGGAAGTTTTTGATTTTAATGGTGACGGAGCTTTGGATTTGTTTGTGGGTGGTCGATTGGTACCGTTTACCTATGGTGCTCCTGCAGACAGTCAGCTTTGGATCAATGATGGGAAAGGAAGCTTTTCCGAGCAATCGGCCTCGTTTGCACCCGAATTGAAAGCATTGGGTATGGTGACCGATGCCAAAGTAGTTGACTATGATGGAGATGGGAAGCAAGACCTTGTGGTCGTGGGCGAATGGATGGCACCGACTTTCTTCAGAAATACCGGAAACAAATTGGAAAAAGCCACTATCACCGGTATGGAGCAGCTTAAAGGCTGGTATCGAACCCTTGAAGTAGGAGATTTTAATGGGGATGGAAAACCTGATTTGGGGCTTGGAAATCAAGGATTGAATACCCGAATGAAAGGTTCTGCCACTCATCCCATCAGGATGTACCTCAATGACTTTGACCAAAACGGGGCCATTGAGCAGGTCTATACCCAGCAGGTGGGGGAAGTTCAGGTGCCTTACACCTTGAAGCATGAGTTGGAAAAGCAGGTGCCCAGTATCAAGAAAAAATACATCCGATATGCAGATTACAACAACCAGTCGCTCTCGGATATCTTCCCAAAAGAAGTAATCGACCGATCCATCGTGCAGGAAATGAATCACCTACAGTCCGGAGTGTTGATCAATATGGGGAATGGTGCATTTGAATGGAAGGCATTTCCGGTAGAGGCTCAGAAAACATGGGTTTTTGCCATTCAGTCCATGGACCTGAATGGAGACGGAATCGAGGATTTACTTTTGGGAGGAAATCTTTCTCACGTCAAACCTGAAATCGGAAAATACGATGCAGGCTATGGGGAGATTCTACTTGGAAAAGGGGATGGCACCTTTTCTTTCTGGCCAAACCGAATGCATGGCTTAAAACTCGAAGGGGATATCCGGGCTTTTTCCCCACTCGGGAAAAATCAGTTATTGGTCGTGAAAAACAGCGCTCCTGCTGAAATCTGGACGTATTGATGCGGAAGTATTTCGTTTATTGGGTTCTACTTGGAGTTGGGGTTTTAGGGATGATTTCCTGCGAAAAAAAGGAAATCGAACCCACTTCGGATCCTCTTTTTGAGTTGAAAAGTCCGGAACAAACTGGAATTCACTTTGAAAATCGACTGACTTCGACTCCTGAAGCCAATATTTTGGAGTACCTCTATTTCTATAATGGGGGCGGAGTAGCCGCAGGAGACATTGATCAGGATGGCTTGATCGATTTGTATTTCACCGGAAATCAGGTTCCCAATAAGCTTTTCAGAAATAAAGGAAATTTCCAGTTTGAGGACATTACAGAATCTGCCGGTGTTTCAGGTGATGGAGGTTGGTCCACTGGAGTGACCATGGCCGATGTCAATGGTGATGGACTCTTGGATATCTATGTCTGTCAAGTAGGGGATTACGGCGCAATCAAAGGCCAAAATAAGCTCTACATCAATCTAGGTGAAAGCAAGTTTTCCGAATCTGCAGCCGAATACGGCTTGGATTTCAAAGGCTTTTCCACGCATTCCGTATTTTTTGATTACGATCGGGATGGGGATTTGGACCTCTACCTACTCAACCATAATGTGAAGTCACCGGAGGTTTTTGCCAAGTCAGAAAACCGGACCAAAGCCGATCCAACTGGTGACAAACTCTATAAAAACCTCCTTTCCGAAGGAAAAACCGGTTTTGAGGACGTGACCGAATCCTCAGGAATCTATTCCAGTATCCTAGGTTTTGGCTTGGGGGTCTCCGCAGAGGATTTTAATGCCGACGGCTGGTTGGACCTCTATGTGTCCAACGATTTTACCGAAAACGACTACCTCTACCTCAACAATCAGGACGGCACCTTTCGTGAAGCACTGGAAGAAATGATCCCCTCCACCAGCCGCTACAGCATGGGAAATGATGCTGCTGATCTAAATGGAGATGGCTTGCCGGAGATTTTTACCACGGACATGCTTCCAGAAAATCCGGAGATCTGGATGAAATCGGTGGGCGAGGACAAGGCCGAGGTCTATCAGATCAAGAAACAGTTTGGTTATCAGGATCAGTATGTGCGCAACCACCTCCAAGTGAACCAAGGGAACGGTCGCTTTGCAGAAGTAGCACTTTTCGCGGGCGTATTTGCTTCCGATTGGAGTTGGTCTCCGCTGATTTTTGATATGGACAATGACGGGTTGGTTGACATTCACGTGAGCAACGGAATTGTCAAGCGGCCTAATGACCTAGATTTTATCCAATATTCACAGGAGGCAGATGCGAGCACGCCTTTGGCAGAGCTGCGCAAAAAGCAGATCGACATGCTTCCAAGCCTGAAGATCTCCAATTTTGCCTGGAAAAATCTGGGAGATCTGCGCTTTGAGAATCAGTCAAAAGCCTTGGGCTTGGATCAGGAGTCCTATTCCAACGGCTCGGTGTATGCCGATTTGGACAATGACGGAGACTTGGATTTAGTACTCAATAACCTCGATCAGGAAGCCTTTGTCTTTCAAAACCGAAGTGAGCGATTGGGCAACTCCTACCTGAAAGTCACCCTCAGTCAGGATGGTTTCAATCGCCAAGCGATCGGTGCTCAGGTCAAAATTTTTGCCCAAAACCAAAGCTGGACTCAGCGAATCAGCACCAGTCGCGGATTTCAGTCGGGACCTGCAGCCGAACTTGTGTTTGGCTTGGGAAAAACCCAGCAAGTCGATTCCATCCAAGTTGCTTGGTCAACTGGTGAACTCGAGATCTTCTCTGGAGGACCAGTAAATCAATCGTTGAAACTTGTCAAAGGAATTGGTAAGGTGATCGAATCGATTACTTCCGAAACCCCTGCATCTGTTTATTTTCCTCAAATCTCCTGGACTCATCTGGAAAAAGACGAAGTAGACGAACTCAAGCGTGAGTATTTGGCTCCAAAGAGCTTTGCCCGAATGGGACCGGCCTTAGCAGTAGCAGATGTCAATGGAGACGGATTGGATGACGTTTATTTGGGTGGCGCAAAAGATCAGCCTGGAGCAATTTTCATCCAGTCGGCTGATGGAAGTTTTACTGAAGTAGCTAATCCCATGTTTACCCAGCTGGCCAAGGCTGAAGATACCGTGGCCGAATTTGCAGACCTGAATGGGGATGGACTCTTGGACCTCTACGTAGGTAGTGGAGGTTCGGAATACGAGTCAGGCAATCTCTTTTATTTTGATCGGGTCTTCTTTGGTGACGGCACGGGCAAGTTCTTTTTCTCCATGAATTCACTTCCTCCCATCGGGGAAAATACCTCCGCAGTGGCATTTCATGACGTGGATGGTGACGGTGATTTGGACATTTTTGCAGCGGCTAGCCATCGTGCAGGAGACTATGGAGCGAGTCCAAAAAGCAGCCTGCTAATCAATCAGGGAAGAGGCCAGTTTAAAGACCAAACTGAGGCTTGGTTTGGGAAAGGAGCCGAACTGGGAATGCTGAATGCAGCTTCTTTTGCGGATTTGGATGGAGATGGAAAAGCTGAATTGATCTTGGCTGGCGACTGGACGGGAATTCGGGTTTTTGACTTATCCGGAGGGAAAGCGACTGAGAAAACTCCAAAAGGATTACAATTTTCCTCCGGCTGGATCAGTTCGCTAGGTATAGCCGATGTAGACAAAAACGGCAAACCCGACCTGATTGTGGGCAATTTGGGACTGAACTCCAAGCTAAAAGCCAGTGCTGAAAAACCAGTGTGGCTGTACCATCACGACTTTGACGCAAATGGGCAGGCTGATCCCATTTTATTTCATTACATGGGTGAAAAGCTTGTGCCTTTTCCAACCCGTGATGATCTGATTCGACAGATTCCAGGAGTAAAGCGAACCCATGCTTCCTATGCCGACTATGCCAAAATTAGCCAGCCATCTGATCTTTTCCCTGAAGACCAACTCGAAAAAGCCAGAAAACTGCCAGCCTATGAGTTTCGATCCGGCGTCTATTTTCAGGATGAAAAAGGAGAATTTTCCTTTGTGCCTTTTCCGGATGTAGCCCAGTGGGGACCGATCTTAGCACTCCAAGTAGATTCCGAAACAGGTCAGCTTTGGCTGGGTGGAAATTTTGCTGGTTTCCGCGCTGATTTAGGGAGATCCATGAATCTGATGCCACTCTCTTTCCGTTGGGAAAATGGAAAATGGCTTGAAGAACCGGTCAATTCCAGTTTTTCCAAAGCCTCAGAACTCAGACAACTGAAGCAACTGAAGGTGAAAAATGAGCCTTGGATTCTGGGTGTTCAAAACTCAGGAGCACCGATTTGGCTGCGCTAAAAACCTGCGATAAATCATTTGGGATTGATTCCCTTATACTTAGATTTGAGCCTACATGTAAGGTGGTAAAATTCTCACAGACCCAATCAGGAGAATCGATTTATCACACTTAACTCAACAAAACCCTATGCGTACGATTAGAATTCTGATCATTCCGGTGCTGATTTCCCTGTTGGCTTTTTCTTGCCAGGAGAAAAAGGACTATTCACAAGCCATCACCGATGGCAGCTATTTTACCAAAGCCCAAAATCGGGTGACGGAGACAATTATTCACGATATCTTCTCCCCGCCTGTAGCTGCAAGGATTTACTCTTATTCCTCCTTAGCAGCGTATGAAGTGGCTGCAGCCACTGACCCGACCAATTATGCCCCCCTGATGGGGCAGCTGAATGGTTCGGAGCCTCTGGGACTTGCAGTACCAGAGGGCATCTATCCTCCATTGTCTGCCTTGGCAGCTTACTACCACGTGGGTACGGCATTGATCTTCTCGGAAGAAAAAATGAACGAGCACCGAGATGCAGTCTTTGCCGAACTCAAGGAAAAAGGAATTCCGGAAGATGTATTTGAGTCTTCTGTTGCTTATGGCCAAGAGGTAGGTAAAAAGGTGATTGAGTATGCCAAAAAGGATAATTACCACCAAAGCCGTTCTTTTCCTAAGTACACCGTGACCAATGAACCAGGTACTTGGCAACCTACTCCTCCGGCTTACATGGAGGCAGTGGAGCCGCATTGGAACAAGATCCGAACCTTTGTGCTGGACTCAGCGGCACAGTTTAAGGTATCTCCTCCTCCGGCATTTTCCTCCGATCCCAATTCTGACTTTTACAAGAGAGCCATGGAAGTGTATGAAATCCAAAAGAACATGACTTCTGAGCAAAAAGACATCGCGATGTTTTGGGACTGCAATCCCTACAAGATGAATGTCAAAGGTCACGTGATGTTTGCTGAGAAAAAGATCACTCCTGGTGGGCACTGGATGGGTATTGCCTCTATTGCTTCTGCTGCTGCGGGAAAAGACTGGAGAGGCACCGTGGAGGCTTTGGCCATGACAGCTATCTCCCTCAATGAGGCCTTTATCGCTTGCTGGGACGAAAAATACCGTAGCCGCACCATCCGTCCTGAGACGTACATCAATCAGCACATCGACGAGAATTGGGTTCCCCTTCTTCAGACTCCACCTTTCCCAGAACACACTTCAGGACATAGCGTGGCATCTACAGCTGCTTCCTATACGTTGGCCCAGCTTTTCGGAGATCAACTTCATATCGTGGACAGCACCGAGGTAGCCTATGGGCTCCCGATTCGGGAGTTTGACTCCTTCTCCCAGGCAGCTGCCGAGGCAGCCATCAGCCGATTCTACGGAGGCATCCACTACATGCCGGCGATCGAAGAAGGAAGCAAGCAGGGCAAAAAAGTAGGCGAGCTGATCTGGCAAAAGATATCGACTAAGCCGGATCGGGTGGCGATGAAGAAGTAATTTCTTAGACACAAGAATTGAGAAATTCAGATCTTGGTTTTATAAACAAATAAATCCCGGGCGAGAGCTCGGGATTTTTTATAAGATCTAAACTCAATTCAGTTTTGGAGGAGTCTTATCAGTTTATTGTACTGGATTTGTCCTGAGAATGTTTACTAAAGCTTTGATTTATAGAGCCAACATTAAAACTGTAGTATCCAGGAGAAAAATTTTTCAGAGCCGCTTTTTTCTAATAATCAAACCGGACCAGATTTGGCTCTTGGTCGGTAGTGACCCCATAGATTCGTCTATTCCTTTCATCCACGGCAAAGCCAAAGAGGGGAAAGTCAAGTTGATATTGGGCCAGGGGTTTACCAGAATAGTCAAATTCAAAAATTCGATTGATATCGGTCATTTCACTAATTGCCGAGTAAGATTTACCACTGAAAAGAACAAAAAAAGAGTTTTCTCCGGCAAATACATCTCTATATCGAGTAGTAGAAGTTTCAGGTGGAAAAGTAGGCATTTGATAACCCCCTGTATTTCCTATTCTAAAATCCTGAATGGTAGATTCAGGGCCGATTAACGTAGTGATCGACTGATCTGAAAGGCGAACAATGTCAATATAATCTACCTTCAACCCCGCTTTTACCGCATAGGTACGGGAATTGTTAACCCGTAAGGGACCTTGGAATACGTTACTTACCAAATTAGCATCCAATTCTTCCTCTTTATACCCATTTGGTAGCTCCCTGCCTTCAATCATATTTTTCCAATTTCCAAATGCGCTCACCGTGTCTCCAGAAATAGTTAAATGAAGATATTTTGTCCAGCCATCTACCAAATGGGCTATAAATGAAGTATCAGAGGTAAAAGCAGCATCGGTAAAAAAAAAAGCAGTATCAGGCGCTCTAAATTGCCTTTCGGCCAAACGAGAAGAATCTGAAAGATCGAAGACAGAAAAAACATTGAGTTCAGGGTCATAAGTCAGGATCTTGCGGGGATCTTGAAGTGCTTCTATTTGGGTGATAACCGTAATTTCACCTGGACCCATGCCATCAACCCCCTTAGATATGAGGTAAGTATCCTCCTGAAGATCAATGATATGGAATTTACTATCAGATGTGTTTTTTCGCTCGAAAACAATGGCTTTATTTCCAACTATCGAGATTCCTCGTGGATTAAGGACTTCTGGAAAATTAAATTTGTGACCTTTCAGCATGCTAGCTGGAGGAATGTCCTTTTCTGTAAAGTTTAATTCATTTTTCCTAGTTGGTTCTTGAGAACACCCCAAAAGAAGATAAACTAAAATAATAAATGATAATCTGATCTGTTTTCTTTTCATCGATTGAGAAATAAGAGCGAAAAAAGCGGGGTTGAAACAACCCCGCTAACTAACTTAACTGCAAAATTTGATACCATCAATCCATGTGGCATCTGCAACAAGTCCATACTTTGGATGGCGGCAGGATTCTTCAGATTGACAACAAACACCACCTGAGGAATTGCCACCCTCTCCTGGTTCTGAAGATTGTGCCTTCGCACCTTGATTAAACATGAGGACTGATCCCAAAAACGCCAGTCCGAAGAATACTTTTTTCATAGTTTTTTTTAAAGAGTTAGAATTAATTAAAAAGCTTTTGGCCAAAAACGGCTTCATTTTGAAGTTGAAACTAAGTTAAGTTTAACTAGATGTCGACGCAATACTTAGTCTACTATTTTTAATGGTAATTACAGGAAAGGCGTTTTTTTTTGCAGGCGGTAGATTAAAGTAGGCGAGCTGATCTGGCAAAAAATCTCTACTAAGCCGGAACGAGTAGCGATGAAGAAGTAATTTCTTAGACACAAGAAATTAGACGCAAGAAGAATTGAGAAATTCAGATCTTGGTTTTATAAAGAAATAAATCCCGGGCGAGAGCTCGGGATTTTTTGTTCGTGAATTTGGAGTACGACTTTGGTTTTACTCTTTCAAAAACTCTTCCACTTGCTCTTTAAAAAGCTCAGGAATGCCAACTTGGGGTGAAGAAAAATACACATCATCTTTGGTGAAGAAAAATTTAAGACTGCTTTTGGGATTGATACCCGGTTGGAGCTCATTCAGCTCGAAAAACCTGTTTTCCGGATCATAAATAACCTGAAAGGGAAATTTAGCCTGCTCCAAACTTCGGATCACATAGTCTCTATCCCGTTTCTTTTCAGGGTTTTGCCCGGCGATTACCCAGATTACTCCAATTTCAGGATACTTATCCCGTATATCCGTCCAAAAATCCGGATTCATTCTAAACAAATACATGGAGTTGATTTCCAGGTGGAGGTATGCAATCAGTTTTTTGGAGCAGCTCAAACATAGTTCTTTCGAATTTTCCCCATATCCAACTGCCTCAAGGGCTTCAGGTATTCTTACCGTTTCGCGCTCCTCTTTCTCCTTACATGCGAAAAAGCAGCTCATAAAAACCAGTGATATCAAAATTCGCCTCATTTTTTTCTATTTGAGTTTTGCTTTGATCAGAATAGGATAGTCAAATTCCTGCTCCGAGATTTTCTCTAGGAGTTTAGGTGATAAGATGAATTTTTCACTTTTGTTCAGAAATGAATGATAGGTCAAAAACAGGACGAGATCCTCTTCCAAACAGACAGGATCATTCCAGATTTCTGCTTCCTGTTTGGGATAATCCAACCCTTGAAATTCTCCCGTGATTCTGTCGTAGAAATAAACCTTCTTTTGAGTACCGATCTCATTCCCCTGAAAATGGATATTGGCGACTATTCTGGATGAATTGGCGAAAGCAGCCTTGAATACAGCAAATCCCCGCTCTTGGATCAACTGATAGCCTTGCATCAGGTCCATCTCCCAAAATTCCTTCGGAACCTGAAAGCGCCCCATATCCAGATTTAGTATAGGTTTTACCTGCCCGTTTTGAATAGTGTATAGCGTATCGTTGAAAATCTCAGCCAAAATCAAATCCCCACCTGCCGTTTCGTAAAAATTCCGCTCGGTCATGGGAAGCATTTCATTGGTGTAATTATTGGGAAAATAGGACTGCAAAACTTTACCGGAGGAGTTTGTCCTTACCAATCGGTGGGTCACCAAAGGCTTATTGTAACTTCCATATAGGTAAAATTCATCGTTCTCAGCAAGAGTAAATGCACTTGCCAAATATTCCGAATCCGCGAGTTTCTGAAGTTCTCCCTGCTCACTGACCTGATAAATGGTCGTTCGATCACCTAGCGTAGCGAGGACAAAAAGCCGCTCCTCCGCATCGATCTGAAAGTCCTGTAATCCTTTCAATTCATTGGGCGCCTCACCTTTGACCGCTACGGTTTTTAAGAATTGTCCTGCTTCTGAAAAAATATGGATTCCATCCCGCTGTGCGATATCCATCACGTAGATTTTGTTTTTACTCTTTCTCACCCTCAGGTCATTTCCCATCAGGTTCTGAGCATTGGTTTCCAAGGGAATGAGGTCTACTATCTCCAACTCGGAACTCGGCAAGTTAATTGCATCCGAAAGGGAAAGTCTTAAGGAATCAGGATTGGAATTATTAGATTCTTTGGATGTACATCCGTAGAAGAAAAATAGAACAGGCAGTGATCTCAACAAGAAATATTTCATAATGATCGTCTAAAATAATGAGGGAAAGAGGCGGCTTATTGCCGCCTCATTATTAGTTACAGCTGTAGCATTGTTCGTAATACCTTGAGCACCTTGTACCAGTTTGATAGGATTCACAATTGTAAGCTTCCACCCTATCTCCACACCAATACATCCGCTGATAGCAGGAACCACCCTCTCCTGGTTCTGAAGATTGTGCCTTCGCACCTTGATTAAACATAAGGCCTTATCCCAAAAACGCCAGTCCGAAGAATACTTTTTTCATAGTTTTTTTTTAAAGAATTAGAATTAATTAAAAAGCTTTTGGCCAAAAACAGCTTCATTTTGAAGTTGAAACTAAGTTACATTCAACCCGATGTCGATGAAATATCTAGTCTACTATTTTTAATGATAATTACAGGAAAGGCGTTTTTTTTTGCAGGAGGTAGATTAAAGTAGGCGAGCTGATTTGGCAAAAAATATCGACTAAGCCGGAGAGGTTAGCGATGAAGAAGTAATTTCTTAGACACAAGAAATTAGACGCAAGAATTGAGAAATTCAGATCTTGGTTTTATAATCAAATAAATCCCGGGCGAGAGCTCGGGATTTATTGTATGATGTGATGCATTTTCTTTATACTTGATTTGAGTAAATAGTTCAAATCTCAAACTAGAAATCAGGCGAATTTTTTAATAGATATTTTCTGTTATTGGCTATAGACTATTTTTTATCGAACGTTTCTGCTTTTAAAATAGAGTGTAGTACAGGGTCAGTTTATTAATTTGAGACAGACTTTATACCTTAAAGTCTCACTACTAGATTTCGAAATTTTCTCTAAACTATTTCTTCAATATTCAAACACTGCTATACCTGGTTCTTTTTCAAAAGTTACTCCATAAATCCTTCTTGAGTCTGAATCTACAGACAATGCCTTGATTGAACGGTCTAGCTTATAATGAATCAAGGGAACACCATTAAAATCAAACACAAAAATATCTTTTGACATAATTCCTGACTTAGATATCTCTTCATCACTCCGGCCCATGTATACAAGAAAAATCCCATTTTTATCCATAAATACCTGGTTATATCCATTTTTCATGTTAGGATTCAAGTATGGGAAGTTCTGCTTACCGTCAAATTCAACGCTATATTTTAATTCTTGCTTCATCGGCCCAATTACCTTAGTGATTTCTTGGGTTTTTAAATCAATGATTTCAAAAGAATCTGTACTTACTTGTGCCAAAACAACATAGTTGGCATCCGGAAAAACGCCTACACTCCCCTGATTGATTGTACTCAAAATAAAGCTCTCATTTTCTAAAATACTTGAATCCCCTGTAGTATTCCAATACCCAATATTTCTGATTCTTTTGCCTGAAAGATCAAATACTGAAAATCGAGATGGGCCTACATTTTGGTAAGCAATTATCTGGTCCTTTTCCAACCAATTCATGGATAAGCTCTGGAAAAAGTCTCCGCTCTGCTTTATCTTTTTTTGGGGGCTATAGGAGTCATCTGACAACGAAAATTCAGAAAATTCCTTCCCGGAAATACTGTAAACCCAAAATGTACTGTCATTTAATCCTTTGTCCATTCGCCAAGGTTCAAAAATTTCATCCGGCCCCTGCCCACTCTTGCCTTTTGAAGACTCAAGTTTCATTGTCTCCGCATCTATTATGAATAGCTGCTCAGAAGAACTTAAGCTTGAGACAATCAACTTTCCGGATTTATACAAAACATGATGTGGTACAAGGATTTCTTTAAAGAGATACTTTTTTGATTTTAACTCTGCGGCTTCCTTAAAATCCTCAAAACCAAAATCCACCTCATGATACCCTTTTTGTTGATTTTGAGTCTCTTTACCGCAAGACAAAAAAACCAAGAAAATCATATAAACAAACCGCTTCATAATTATTCAAAAATGAAAAGAGGTTATCTCAACATGTAAAGATCTCACTACAGATAAACTTCACTTATTGAGATAACCAGCTTTCCTAGTTAGCATTTAGCCTTCTTTTCAGTGCCATGATGTGCGTTCCCTTCCATGTCAGTACATGAAATATCCTTACTAACTTGACAACATACCCACTTTTCTCCACCTTCTCCTGGTACCGAAGCCTGTGCCTTCGCACCTTGATTAAACATCAGGACTGATCCCAAAAACGCCAGTCCGAAGAATACTTTTTTCATGTTTTTGGAGCCATTTGTGGGGACACAAACGGCGGCAATCTGATTAAAAAATTTTTGGCCAAAAACAGCTTCATTTTGAAGTTGAAACTAAGTTAAATTTAAGCCGATGTTGGTGCAATACCTAGTGTACTAATTTTAATCATAATTACAGGAAAGGCGTTTTTTTTGCAGTCGGATTAAAATTAGTTTTAATAGTTCCTTTAATTTTCTCCGACTAATAATCGAATCTGGCTGGTTGGGCTTTTGATTGGTTTTTAAAAAGCAATATATATTAAGGGTATTTTTTAAAGTTAAAATACCGGTGACTTTTTAGGTTTTAGAAATAGAATGATGATTTGATCTTCTAAGCTCTTTCCATTTACTGTATTTTGAAAGTCTTTACTTGTATTTTTTATGTCAATTACTGCCAAGTAATCTGGAAGAATCACATTAACCAAATAGCCATTTTCAAATCCCATGTGTTCAAACAGGTTGAAATTGTCATTATCATTTATCAGTTTTTTTGAATTTATGATTGTATTTGTGTTAGTAAAATGATAGAAGCTGTGAAGTTTCAACCTTCCTTTGTCTCGGTGATAATAGTTAAAGCTAACAAGATCTGGTGAGACATGTAAGTAGTCAATATTTGAAGAATATGGGATATCCATGTAGGCCTGATTCACCTCATCAATTGATGAGTATATTCCTTCAATTGGATCGGGAAAAACTACTTTTTGCTTACCAACGATCGAATTGCTCTTTGGAGAATACTTATAAATGGTATCATTGAAAGACTGCGTGACATGAACCATACCGTCAGAAGGGTCCTTGGCAAGTCCTTTGAATTGAAATCGAGAGTCAGTACCGAGCTGGGGAATGTCGGAAAATGTAAGTTTACCTTTATCCCAAACCACGAGATTGTTTAAGACTGATTCATCCATGAAAAAGTTCTCCTGCGCGAGGTAGCACAAGTATTTTCGGTTTGATAGTTTGACGAAATTTTCAAGAAACAGATTAATCTTGAAGGATTCCAAGAAGTTGAAGTTCAAATCAAAAACTAGTATTTCCTGTTTTCCTTTGTCATACAGTTCAAGGGTTTGTGCATCCGAATCAATCAAGAATCGATGCAAATAAATGTATTCTCCTGGACCCTCGCCTTTTCGATCAAGAAAAGCAATCATTTTCCCTTCTTTTGAAAATCGAAAAATTTTGCTTTGCTGTTTATCTAATATGAAAGTTTCATCATTGTGGAATTCAAGTTGGTCAACCCGTGAAGGCATAGCTTCATTTTCACTCCAAAGTCCTAAGTACTTGATCTCATCAAACAATTGGGACACTAAAACCTGGTCAATCACCTGAGGCACTATCAATGCCTCAGGTGTTGCATTTGGTTTTGAACAACCAGATGCTAAAATGCTTGCATAAAGCACCAAAATAGAAAAGAACAATCTATTCTTCATCCTCCGCTTGATAAACAAGTTACGCCGACAGGGGTATAGTTTTGACATGACACATAGCCGCAATAAAATAATCCTCCGGGTTCACAGCATCTGCCTTCTACTGTAATTCTATCCCCATTGGGACATGTGACTGTGCCGTAGTAATCCTTTTGTGTACCTTTGTCGTCTGCAAAAGAAGGAATTGAGAGGGCCCAAAATGCCCCAATTACTAATACTTTTTTCATAGTTTTTTTTTTAAGAGTTAGAATTAATTAAAAAGCTTTTGGCCAAAAACAGCTTCATTTTGAAGTTGAAACTAAGTTAAATTTAACCCGATGTTGGTGCAATACCTAGGCTATTAATTTTAATGATAATTACAGGAAAGGCGTTTTTTTTTTTTGCAGGCGGCAGGTTAAAGCAGGCGAACTGATCTGGCAAAAAATATCGACTAAGCCGGTTAAGGTGGTGATGAGGAAATGAGTGAATAGAGATAAGGAGATTAGAGATAAAGATGATCTGGATATAATTGAAAAATCCCGGGCGAGAGCTCGGGATTTTTTTTGAGTTTACCGTAAAACTTCTCTGGAAATCACCAGCTTCTGTATTTCAGAGGTACCCTCACCGATGGTGCAGAGCTTAGCATCTCGGTAGTATTTTTCTACCGGATAGTCTTTGGTAAAGCCATAGCCTCCAAATATTTGTACAGCTTCATTGGCTACCGATACCGCTACTTCCGAAGCGTAGTACTTGGCCTGAGCTCCTGCTAGGGTTACTTTTTCCCCTCTGTTTTTAAGATCTGCAGCTTTGAAAGTCAGTAATCGGGCAGCTTCTACCTGTGTGGCCATATCAGCCAATTTGAAGGAAATCCCCTGAAAACTCGAAATCGGCTTATTAAACTGATGGCGCTCTTTGGAATAAGTAATCGACGCTTCCAAGGCTCCCTCTGCGATGCCAAGGGAAAGGGCTGCAATGGAAATTCGGCCTCCATCCAGGATTTTCATGGATTGGATAAAACCTTCGCCCACCTCGCCGAGCACTTGGCTTTCGTGAATTCGACAATCTTCAAAGATCATTTCCGCTGTCTCCGATGCCCGCATTCCGAGCTTGTCTTCTTTGCGGCCTCCTTGGAAGCCCGGAGTTCCTCTTTCTACAATAAACGCTGTCATCCCGTGGCTGTCTCCCACTTCGCCGGTGCGGGCAATGACTACCACCACGTCGCCCGAACAGCCATGGGTAATGAAATTCTTGGCCCCATTGAGCACAAAGTACTCCCCTTCTTTTTTGGCAACGGTGCGCATGTTGCCTGCATCGCTGCCGGTATTGGGTTCGGTGAGTCCCCAAGCGCCAAGCCACTCGCAGGTGGCAAGTCTGGGGAGGTATTTTTGCTTTTGCTCCTCATTGCCAAACATCAGGATATGCCCTGTGCAAAGTGAATTGTGTGCAGCCATGGAAAGACCTACGGAGGGATCGAGCTTTGCCAATTCGGAAATGGCGGTGACGTATTCGAAATAGCCAAAGCCCGAGCCTCCATATTCCGTGGGCACGAGCACGCCCATAAGGCCGAGGTTTCCGAGTTTTTTGAATACATCCAAGGGGAAAAAGGATTGATCGTCCCATTCTTTTCGAAAAGGGGTGATCTCTTTGGCGCCGAAATCCCGGATCATCTGCGCGATCATCCGCTGATTTTCATTCAGTTCAAAATCTAACATGGGTTACTCTTTGGGTTTATATCTCATTGTTCAAACTCCAAGTTTTTGAATTGGTTCGGCTTTGGCAAATGGATGCTCCCAAATAAAATCCTGTTAAGGAATTGTTTTGACTGCATTTAATTCGGAAAAAATTCAGTTTATTTAATTTCATGAAGGGCTAAGTCCTGTTACTTCCTGATTTGTTTGTTTTAAGAAGGTTCGAAAATAAAAATCCATATGCGGCATAGATTGATTCCATTGATCCTCTTTCTGGCTTTTTCATTAAACCATCTCAGGGCCCAAACCCCACGCAAAATCATAGACAGTTTGCTGGTAAGGGTTCAGGAAAAGCTCCCTGCCGATCAGTTGGCCAATATGTATGGAGAGCTGGGATGGCAGTATGCTGCGATCAACTTGGATTCTGCGATTTATTTTGGACAAAAGGCAGTCGAAAAAGCAGAGGAAGCCAAAGATCCCAAAATTCTTGCTCAGGCTTACTCAGACTTGGGAAGCGGAATTTTACAAAAAGGAGACCTCCAAGCCTCTAAGAAACTCTACCTCCAATCGTTGAAAATCCGAGAAGAAATCAAGGATTCTTTGGGTATGGCTAAATCCTACAATGCCCTAGGATTTATCTACCAGCGAGAGTACCTAACCGATTCAGCAATCGCCTATTTCCTGAAAGCCTTGCCTGTTTTTCAAAAATCCAACGCCCAACTCAATGCCGCTGCTGTACTCAACAACCTCGGCGTGATCTATCAAAATCTCCCGGACTACCAAAAAGCCAAGCAGGCCTACGAGCAGGCAATCGCTATTCGGGAGGAGTTGGGAGATTTCCGATCTGTCATCGGGACTTACAATAATCTGGGTACGGTGTACAAGTATTTGGGAGAATTTGATCAGGCCGAATCCTACTTTCAAAAAGCCATCTCCAAAGCCACAGAGCTGGAGGATCCCATGAACCAGGCGATATCGTATCGGATATATTCCATGTTTTTGTTGGAAAAAGGGGACTTAGATAACCTGGAAGAGATTGCAAGAAAAGGGCTGGAGGTAGCAAGGCAAGTAAATACCCAGTACGAAGTGGCAGCGCTGGAAACTGCCCTCGGATCTGCCTTGAATGCCAAAGGTAAATTCAGAGAAGCAAAGCCGCTCTTGCTTTCAGCCGCCGCCAATTTCAAAGTGCAAGGTTCGGAGGAAGATGTACTGTTTCCCTACTTCGAACTGGTATCGCTCTATGCTGCCTTGGGTCAGGCGGACAGCTCACGGTACTATTCCAATCTCTATCAGCAGACGCTCCGAAGCAAGGTTGAAAAAGAATCCAAAGAAGTGGTAGCCGAACTCGAAACCAAGTACCAAACCGAGCTGAAGGACTTACAAATCGCCGAACAGCAGCTTCAAATCCGCAATCAGAACTTACTCATTTTTGGTTCCTTGGGCTTGGCTTTGATATTGGCAGTGGTGGGCTATTTGCTGTACAAGCAGCAAACACTCAAAAATCGTCAGCTCCAGCAGGAAGGTGAGTTGAAGGCTGCTTTGGCACAACTCGAAACCCAAAACAAACTGCAAGAGCAGCGCATGCTGATATCCCGTGATCTGCATGACAACATCGGCGCACAACTCACCTTTATTATCTCGGCGATCGAAAATCTCAAGTATTTTGAACCGATCAAGGAGCAGCTGACGGTACGGTATGACACCATCGCCAGCTTTACCAAGCGGACCATCACTGAGCTACGGGATACCATTTGGGCGATGAACAGTGGGCAGGTGACTTGGGATTCGCTGATGTTGCGTATTCAGGACTACGTCCAAAAGGCACGCGAGTCCAAGTCGTCCATGCACTTTTACTGTGAGGTGGCAGAAAATCTCGATTCCCATTCCTTATTGGCGTCAAGTGACAGCATCCAAGTGCTGCGAATTGTCCAGGAAGCAGTGCAAAATGCGGTAAAGTACTCGGAGGCTTCACAGGTGCAGATCAAGTTTCACGCGACCAAAAAGGACCTTGTCGGTACCATTCATGACAATGGAAAAGGCTTTGACCAGGAGACGATTCTACTCGGAAACGGGCTGTATAACATGCAAAAGCGAGCCGAAGAATTGGGAGGTAAGGTGGAGATCAAGTCCGGCTTGGGACAAGGCACCACGGTGAAGCTTACCTGGCCAATGTCCGGTTCGAAAGAAAAAAACTGATTTAGTCAGCAGCTGAATAGGTTGTTTGCCGTATTCCTTGGAATGTCGGATTGACCTAGTTTTGGTTTTTGTTGTGCTATGTCGGGTTTCTGGCTTTTTGATACGTTGATCATTCTATTGGCCCTTGCAGTGGTGCTTGCGGTGATTGCACTGTATTTTTTGATTTTCAGAGAATACCAAAAGGGAGATAAATTACACCTCTCACGGATTGCCGATCTGCAGCGATTGGTAGAGTTGGAGTTGGAGCGATCCAGGTATTTTTCTGATCAGGTGGATTTCTTAGCCAAGCAAAAGGACCATACTCAAGACCAATTGGACCTAATCAGGCTACAGGTGGAGGCGATGAAAATAGGGGAGAAATAGTCTTAAATGAACCAGAAAAGGCCTAGATCAACGTTACTCTTACTTTTTTCTCCTTCAATTTCAAATTGTTGACTTTGGGAAGGAGGGTTTCCAGCATACTGGTTTTCACGGCTACAAAGGCACAATCGGTCTTCAGCTCGATGATCCCTAGGTCCTCCTTTGTAAGGCCTCCTTGCTTGAAAAACAGGCCTGCGATATCGCCTTTGGAGATTTTGTCTTTTCGTCCTCCCGACACAAAAAGCGTGGACCACTCTGAAGGGTCAGGAAGAGGGGAAGGGATGAGTATTTCCTCAGGGAGATTTCCGATAAAATCCGGAAGCGAATCCTTTTCATAGTGCAGGACATAGGCTGTTCCCTCACTGTTCATTCGGGCAGTCCGACCGTTTCGGTGGATAAACTCCTCGCTTCTGACAGGGAGGTGATAATGGATGATAAACTTAATCTCCGGCACATCGATTCCTCTCGCCGCCAAGTCGGTAGCCAAGAGAATCTGATGGGTCCCGTTTCTGAATTTGATCAAGGAGCGCTCACGGTCTGTCTGCTCCATTCCTCCATGAAATGTACCGTGGGAAATCTCATGCTCGCTCAGAAAATCGCTCACGCGCTCGATGGAATCTTTGAAATTGCAAAAGATGATCCCATTTTGATTGCCCAAGTGCGAAAGCAGATCAAGAAGGGTTTCGAGCTTGTCTTTGGTGGGGGAAAGTACTTTTTTGATCTGAAGTTGGGAGATTTTTTCCTCCAAAAAATCAACAGTTACAGGTGCTTTCAACCCTACAAATCGAGGGATTTCCACTCCATAGGTAGCCGAGGTGAGGATCATTTTCTTCACTCGTGGTAGAAGGTGAAGAATATCCATCATTTCACTTTCGAAGCCGATTTCAAGGGATTTGTCAAATTCATCCAGTACCAGTGTTTTGATAAAACCGGTTTCAAAAGCTTCCCTTCTCAGGTGATCGGCGACCCTTCCAGGTGTACCTACCAAGACTGCGGGCCTGTGCTTGATTTCGATCCGATCTTTGGAACCTGCCCTTCCTCCATAGACAGCATTTACTTTGTATCCGGTCCCCATTTCCCGCATGACCTGCTCGATCTGAATCGCCAGTTCCCGGGAAGGCACGATGATCACCAATTGGATTTCGTCCAACGTCGGATCCAGCTCTTGAATCAGCGGAAGGAGAAAAGCCAACGTTTTCCCTGTTCCTGTCGGAGAAAGCAAAATGATCTCATTGGAGGATTCAATGGCTTGTGCTGCAGCGAGCTGCATGGGATTCAGTTGTTGAATTCCCAGTTTGGAAAGAATCTCCGACTGGCTTTTTTGAGGGGTAGACATGGGGCAAAGGTAGCCTTTTGGAATTTTTAAAGGCAGACTAATTTTCCTTCACACGATCATCGGGATGATTTGATCAATCAGGTAGGGCAAAAGCCACGTAGGCATCCCCGCTCTTGGTACCTTTGCCTCCTCCACATGCGATGACGAGGTATTGCTTTCCGTTTTTCTCATAAACCGCCGGAGTAGCATGTCCTGCTGCAGGGAGTTGGGCTTCCCAGAGGAGTTTGCCGGTTTCCTTGTCGAAAGCACGGATTTTCTCATCCTTGGTCGCAGCAATGAACAGCACGCCGCCAGCCGTTGCTACAGGTCCGCCATAATTTTCTATGCCAGTATTTTCAAATCCCATCGTTTTCAATGAATCGATACTTCCAAGGGGAATTTGCCATTTCTTCAAACCTGTATTCATATCAATGGCGGTCAATAGCCCCCAAGGCGGATTGGAACCATAGATTCCCTCTTTGGTGGTGAGTCGCTGATAGCCTTTCATGTAGTAGCGGGGGTAGAGTTTGGCGCTCTCGGCTTCCAATTCTTTTTTGTCTCCTGCATCGGCTTTTCCTAACAAATAGTCTATCAGGATTCCTCTTTCTTCTTTTGAGATATGAGAAAAGGCAGGCATGGCACCACGACCTTTTCGAAGCAATTGATCTAATGAATCTGTCGTGTATTTATCTTTTAATCCCAGTAAACTCGGTAATGCAGGCGGGTTGCCTTTTCGATCCAGTCCGTGGCAATTGCCACAGTAATTGGTGTAGATCGATAAACCTGCATTATCAAAATTGGCATTGGGTGTCATGGTGATCAGCCAAGGGATCTGATTGGCATTGATGTACATCGTTTGAGTTTCGGGATCAAAGGAAGCCCCACCCCATTCTCCGCCACCGTCCATTCCGGGGAAGAGCACGATGGGTTGCTCAGGATGTGGAGGTGCCCAAGTGTCTCCGATGATGCCATTGGCCAGTTGATTACGGATGTCTTTTTCCCATTCCGGAGTCAGATTGAGAATGTCTTTTTCCCCATAAACCATGTTCATAAACGGCTCGGGAAGGGAGGGAATCGGCTGGGTTTTGGAGCTGACCTCTCCCGGCATCACGCTTTGGGTCACCGGAGTTTCAATGATCGGCCAAATCGGCTCACCGCTTTCCCGATCAAATACATAAGTCATTCCCTGCTTGGAAATCTGTGCTACGGCATCGATCCATTTTCCATCTTTTTGGATTCGGATCAGGTTGGGATTGGCGGGGAAGTCCCGATCCCATACATCGTGATGAATTGCCTGAAAATGCCAGATCCGCTTGCCTGATCTCGCATCCAAGGCCAAAAGTGAGTTGGCATACAAGTTATCTCCCGTGCGATAGCCACCCCAAAAGTCATAAGTGGCCGAACCCGTCGGCACATATACAATTCCTCGGGCATAGTCCACGGTCATTCCTGCCCAGTTGTTGGCTCCGCCGATTTGTCGGATATGTTTTGGGTCCCAGGTTTCATAGCCTGCTTGACCTTCCTGCGGAATGGTGTGAAAAATCCATTCCCGTTTGCCGGTTTTGATATTATAGGCTCGGATATGTCCCGGAGCGGCATCGAGCCCTTCGGAAAGCCGCATCCCCAGGATCAACTTGTCTTCAAAAACTACTCCGGGCGAATTCGAAGTCAGTAAAAAATCCTCTAAATCGGTGTCGAGATCTTTTCTCAGATCCACTTTCCCCTGATTCCCAAAACTCAAAATAGGCTCTCCGGTGAGTGCATTTACCGCCATCAGCCAGCTGCCTGCCGTGAATAATATCCGCTTGTCTTCGCCCTCTTCCCAATAGCTCACTCCACGGTTGGTACCCGCCCATGAATTTTCTCCTCCTAAAATCTGAAAGGGATCAAATCGCCAGACTTCTTCACCGGTGGCTGCATCCAAAGCAAAGACATTCAGCTTGGGAGTCGTAGCATACAATAATCCATTGACCAC
Organism: Algoriphagus sp.; assembly: GCA_018336015.1. Taxonomy (GTDB): domain Bacteria; phylum Bacteroidota; class Bacteroidia; order Cytophagales; family Cyclobacteriaceae; genus Algoriphagus; species Algoriphagus aquatilis. The sequence continues at coordinate 94,513 of JAGXQZ010000071.1, forward strand.
GATGGGTTGGCATTGAATCTGACTTCGCTCCGTCGCATCGCCGGTATGGTAGGTCCAAGCGACTTCAAGTTGAGCGACGTTTTCTTTGTTGATTTGGGTCAAGGCAGAATACCTCGATCCGTCCTCCGGGCCACCGTAATGAGACCAATTGGTGTAGTCGATTTCCGGTGCTTTTTCAGCGCAGGCAAAAGCCAAAAGGCAGGCTACGGTATAAAGAGGTTTGGGGAAGGTCATTTGGGTGAATTTTGAGGTTCGATAAACTCAGGCGAGGTGCTTTTCCATGTTTTGGGCTTTCGAGTCTGTTTTAGCCTGGGTCACCTGATCAAACTTTTTTTCATAATCTTCTCGGAGTGTACCGAAAAGTCGATCCCAAATCAGGGTGTAAAGCCCGTAGTTGCCATGGAAATACTGATGGTGTTGGTTGTGTGCCGTGCCGGTATTGATCCATTTTCCGATCCAGGTTCGTTGGAAGTTTTTTGGATACAGCTCGTAGCCCAAGTGCCCGTAGACATTGTAGGAAAATTGGAATAGCATGAATAATCCAAATGCGGCCTGATGAACGGGCAGCACAAATCCCAAAACCAGAATAATCCCGGCCTCGACCACCGCTTCAAAGGGATGGAAGGCATACGCTGTCCAAGGGGAAGGGTTGGTGGATTGGTGGTGAACTTTGTGGATGACTTTAAACAATCGGGGATGGTGCATCATTCGGTGAGCCCAATAGAAATACGCATCATGGATCAAAAACATCAAGGGAAAACTGAGGTAAAAGTAGGCCCAACCGTATTTTTCCACATCGCGGTAATACAAGGTGTAGGGATCTAAAAGAACAAAAACCACCGCCGCCATGGTGGCAAAAATCAGAATGGTGATCAAGGAATAAGTGATGTCTCTTGAATAATCTTTGAGCTTGGGGAATTTGGCCTGCATCTTTCGGCTAGCCAAAATACCATGTAGAATAAAGTAGAAAAGAAAGAATACTGTGCCTGCAATCAGGAAATAGCGAAAGGTGACATTGCTGGCAATCCTAGTCCATCTAATCAAGAAATCATCCCAAATCATAATCTAGCCTTGAAGACTCTCAAGTTAATCAGAGAATCCTTTCCAAACCAAATGATGCATTTGGTCTCCTAGAGGAAACGAATATTCAAAAACTCAGGAATGTCTTTCAGTACTTTAAAGCTTTCACTTTCTAAATCCATCCCAAAAAATCCTTTTGTGCTCTAGGGTCTTTGTGGCAAAAAAAAGTATCTACCTTTGGATTATGTGGAAGGAAATCTCGGTTTTGGTCCGAAAGGAAATCACCCTCGAGTGGAGGCAGAAATATGCCCTGAATGGGATTCTGCTCTACGTGGTTTCGGCCGTTTTCATCACCTACCTCAGCGTGGGTGCCAAAATGGGCAACCTCTCCATTCCCACTTGGAACGCACTTTACTGGATCATCATCCTTTTCTCTGCTGTGAATGCCGTAGCCAAAAGCTTTGTGCAGGAGCATCAGGGCAGGCAATTGTACTACTACATGATCGCTTCTCCTGAATCGATTATTCTTTCGAAGATTTTTTACAACACTGGTCTGACGTTGATCTTAGCCTTGTTGGGCTACGGAGTGTTCTCGGTCATTCTGGGTAATCCCGTCCAGGATCAAGGGCTTTTCCTGCTCAATTTGGTGTTGGGCTCGGTGGGTTTTTCGGCCAGCTTGACCATGGTCAGCGGGATCGCTTCCAAGGCAGGGAATAATGCCACATTAATGGCGATTCTGAGTTTCCCGGTGATTATCCCAATTCTTTTGATGGCAATTCGTATTTCCAAAAATGCCTTGGATGGCTTGGATTGGAGTGTAAGTGTGGACAAATTGGTCACGCTTTTGGCCATCAATACGATCGTCGGTGTGACGGCTTACATCCTGTTTCCGTATTTGTGGAGAAGCTGAGGGGATTTACGAATTACGATTTTTGATTTAGGATGGAAAGAAGAGATCAACTTTTTTCATTGTGAAATCTTGTATTTCCTATCCCAATCTCTAAACCTCTCACGCTCCTAATCTCTCAATCCTCTTATCTTTAACCTCATGAAAACAAAAATCGCTCTGATCACCGGAGCCACTTCCGGGATCGGAAAAGCCTCCGCAATCACGCTAGCCAAAATGGGCTTTGATATCATTGCAACTGGTCGTAGGAAAGACCGATTAGATGAATTAGAGAAAGAAATACCTGCTGGAGTTCGGTATTATCCTTTGGTATTTGACGTGCGTGATCGAGAGAAAGTCGGGGAAATTCTCGGTAATCTTCCAGCGGATTGGGCTGCAGTCGATGTGCTGATCAATAATGCCGGAAATGCCCACGGACTTGACCCTATTCAAACAGGGAGCCTCGATGACTGGGATGCTATGATGGACATCAATGTGAAAGGCCTTTTGTACGTCTCCAAAGCGATTATCCCCGGCATGACCGAGCGCAAATCCGGGATTATCATCAATATCGGTTCGATCGCAGGGAAGGAAGTGTATCCTAATGGAAATGTGTACTGCGGCTCCAAGCATGCCGTGGATGCAATCACCAAGGGGATGCGGATGGACTTGAATCCTTTTGGGATCAAAGTGATCGGCATTCATCCCGGATTGGTGGAGACAGAGTTTTCCCTAGTGAGGTTCAAAGGAGATGAGAAACGCGCCGAGACTGTCTACCAAGGCTTTGAGCCCTTAGTCGCTCAAGATATTGCAGACATTGTGGAGTTTGTGGTGAATCGACCTTCTCACGTCGTTTTGGCGGATATCGTGGTGCTTCCTACTGCCCAGGCTGCTGCTACTTTGGTTAAAAAGAACTTGCCCTCATGAGAAAAACCCCATTGATTCTAGCCGTATTGGCAATTGCCTGTTCTTCGCCAAAAAGTGATCAGGAGACCTTTTCCGAGCAGCAACGCGATGCGCTTTTTGTGAGGGGTGAAGCTGAAAATGTGGAAAGCTTACCTGAGTTGGAGCTGACACTGAAAGCCCAGGGTTTGGTGGACATTGAGAAAGTCATTCCCGGGATCAAAGTCGAACTGAAATACTCGACAACCGATAATTTTTTTGGCAAAGATGTGTATGGTGACCATGTGCGCTGCTACCTGCAGCCGATCGTTGCGGAGATGCTAGGCAAGGCTCAAGCGGCCTTAGTGAAGGATTATCCCAATTTGACCTTGTTGGTGTACGATGGGGTGCGGCCTTTGAGTGTACAGCAGATCCTTTGGGATGATCTGGACAAGCCGGACAGCATCAAGCCTTTGTATGTCTCTGATCCAAAAATCGGAGGCTTGCACAACTTTGGCGTAGCTGTAGACTTGACCATTTTTGATACGGAATCTGGAAAGCCCTTGGATATGGGGACGGCTTATGATTACTTTGGCTACCCTGCCTATCCAGACCGAGAGCTACAGATGCTCGCAGAAGGCAAAATCACCCGAGCTCAAGTAGCCAACCGTGAGATCCTCAGAAAAGTGATGAAAGGGGCAGGTTTTACAGGAATAGGTAGTGAATGGTGGCATTTCAATGCATTTTCACGAAAAGAAGCGGGAGAAAAATTCCAACTGATCAAGTAATTCCTTTGATGGATTTTAGAGGTCAGAACAACGTTCTTTCAATCCGAAATCCGATATTCCAAATTCGAAATCAAAAACCCAATACCTATGAATCTAAAATCCGCGTTCTTCACTTTTGCTTTGGCACTCTTGATCAGTGTTACAGCCTTTGCCCAGCAGGGCGGTCAGTTTCGAGTTTTGGTTTTCTCCAAGACAGCCGGCTTTCGGCATCAGTCCATCCCCAATGGTATTATGGCTATCAAAAAACTTGGTGTAAAGCATGTCTTTTCTGTTCACACCACGGAAGATGCCAATCACATTACAGATGAAAATCTTGCCCGATACGATGTGGTAGTTCTGATGAGCACCACAGGTACCATTTTCAATGAGGCTCAAAAAGCTGCTTTCCAAAAGTTTGTCCGGAGTGGCAAAGGCGTAGTGGGTATCCATTCTGCTACCGATACCGAATACGAATGGCCTTGGTATAACCAATTGATCGGCGGGTACTTTTTAGCCCATCCAAGAAATCAGACGCTGCGATTACAAGTGGTGGACAAAAATCATCCGGCAACTTGGCACTTGCCTGAAAATTGGCTTTGGACGGATGAATTGTATGAATTCAGAAACATCAATCCCAATATCAAAGTACTCTTGAATGCGGACGAGTCTACCTATGAGCCAGCCAAAGCAATGGGGGCAAACCATCCGATGGCTTGGTACCATGAGTTTGACGGAGGTAGAGTTTTTTACACAGCGCTAGGTCACGTGGATGAAGTATGGGAAGATGCTGACTTCCTCAAGCATGTCTATGGTGGGATATGGTATGCTGCCAAAGGAAAATTGCCAAAGTAATTGGTTAAAAAATCTAAGGCTTCGGAACTTCCGGAGCCTTTTTTGGTTTTTCCCTACAACTAATCCTGAATACCATGCTCAAAGCACAAGCACGTCCCGTTCACCTCTACATGGAGGCCAATCCAAATCCCAATTCTTTAAAATTTGTAGCCAACTTTGTGTTGGTGGATGAGGGAGTCAGTTTTGATTATCCGGATGCCGAAAGTGCTACCAACAGTCAGCTTGCCAAGGAACTCTTCAATTTCGCTGCAGTTCAGCGTGTATTTATTGCTTCCAATTTTGTAACAGTAACCAAGTCTGAGGAGGTAGAATGGGCCGAAATCCAGACCATCATCAGAGACCACATCAAGCAATACCTAGAGTCAGGTCAAAAGGCTGTTCAGGCTACTTTTGAGAAAGACCCCCTTTTCAATGAAAACGATTCAGAGATCGTCAAAAAAATCAAAGGAATCCTAGACGAATACATCCGACCTGCTGTCGAGCAAGACGGTGGTGCTATCGTTTTTCATTCTTTCGATGAAGGAGTGGTCAAAGTGCTTTTGCAGGGTTCCTGTTCTGGCTGTCCATCAAGCACAGTAACTTTGAAAGCGGGTATTCAAAACTTGCTTACCCGTATGCTTCCTGAAGTGAAGGAAGTGCAGGCGGAAGGAATTTAATCGAGCTAAACATCCATTTATGGGCAAAAGAGACTGGTCCTGGGCCTTCCTGGGAGTATTGGCTTTGGTCATCCGGTATTTTGCCATTCAAAATCCCGAGGCCACAGACGAGCTTTACTCCAGAAGGTTTTTTCCTGGAATTCGTAATGTAGTGGATATGACAATGGGGCATTTGCCATTCCCCAGTGTCTACCTGTTTGTCCTGATCGTGCTATTGATTTTTGGACTTTTCTTTTTTCGCTTCGCAAAAAGGCAGGGGTGGAAATCCAAAACATTATACACGGTAAAGGCAACTTCCAACGGAGTAGGGGCCTTGGTTTTTTTCTTTTTAATCCTTTGGGGGTACAATTATCAGCGGACTCCCATCTTCCAGCAACTCTCACTCAAACCGAAATCATTGAATCTCCTACAGTTGGAAGCTGAGGTAAAGATTACCCATCGCCTGGTGGAGCAATATCGAAAGCGGATCAAAGCAGATTCGTTGGCGATCACAGAGATCATGGATTATCCGGATTTGGAGGATCTTGTCCGTGCCAATATGAGCGAAAACATGGAGATTCTGGGTCTTAATTTTACCGGTAGACCTCGGACCAAGCAATTTCCTCCTCCGGGTTTTATGCGTAAAATGGGGATTTTGGGCATCTATTTTCCATTCACAGGAGAAAGCTACATCGACCCGACACTTCACCCATTGGAGAAGCCCTTTACCATCGCGCATGAAATGGCCCATAGTTATGGAGTGACTGATGAGGGCGAAGCCAACTTCATCGCCTGGGTGATCTGTACCAATTCTGATGATCCGCTTTTGAGGTACTCCGGACACCTTCGTTTGCTCCAATACCAGATGAGAGACTACTACCGAATGGCCCCAGAGGAGTTTAAGACGTGGTATAAGTCCCTTTCTATCGGTGTCAAGAATGATCTGGTCTCGCTGCAGGAAGCTGCTAAGGCTATTAAACCATTTTCTTTAGAACTGAGTAGAAAGTCCAATGATATTTTTCTAAAGACCCAGGGAGTGAAAGCAGGTATCAATTCTTACCAACAATTGCCGATGCTGGCATTTGCATGGAGAAAAAGAATGAATTTGGAGGATTAACATCTTTTTTCGAGCCAATTCCAGCAGCATGTAATCCTTCCGAAAAAATGATCTTATTGAATTTTGGCAGAAAAGTGAACTCGAGGCTTACTTTTTATTTCCTACCCATACGCCCAATATCACCGCGGCAATCCCGATGTAGTGGCCAAAGAGCAACACTTCTCCATCTAGTACTCCCCACATGATCGCTACAATTGGGATGGTGTAGGTCACTAAACTGGCGAAAAAGGGACTTGCACTTTTTACCATGATATTAAAAAGGATTAGACCTGCCGCAGTGCCTACCATCCCTAATATGGTGACATAGCCCAAAGCCTCCCAAGCTTGCGGATGGGTAGCCAGCTTGTACGAAAAATCTGTTCCGGCAAAGAGGTAAATCAAGGCCAAGGGCAAAATCATCAGTAAAGAAATCGATGAAATTTCGATGGATTTGAGTTTCGTAAATCGTGTTTTGATGACGTGAAGGTTAAAGCTGTAGCAGATACAAGCTGCGATTACAAACAGCGCATAAGCATTGATTCCGGCCAGAGAATCCCATCCACCACTTTCTTTGTAGGCGACCAAAATAACCACTCCAACAAAGGCAATGACCAATCCGATGGCGTTTCTATTGGTAATTTTGGTATTGAAAAAGGCACCACCTACCAACACTACAAATAATGGAGTAAGCGCGTTGAGTACCCCTGTGAGCGAACTGCTGAGTTGGGTTTGGGCTAATGGAAAAAGAAAGGCAGGGATGAAACTTCCAAGCATTCCGGCCAAGAGTAAATTTTTTACCTGGGTTTTGTTCAGGTGCTTGATTCGTGGCAGCGAAAGAGGCAGAAGCAAACTTGCCGCAGCCACCATTCGGTAGGCGCCTACCTCTCCGGGACTAAACACTTCCAATCCACGCTTGATCAAGATAAAGGAGGTGCCCCAAATCAGGGTCAGAATCACCAATAGGGACCAGTTTTTCAGGCTATTTTCAGAAGTGGTGGCGCTCATTTTCGGGGTGGTGATTGGGTCTGCAAAGGAAACAATTCTGTCAGAGAATTGGGGTAAAAAAGAACCTCAGAGCTTAATTTTCTGAGGTTCGGTTATTTTCAGTTTTGAAATTCATAATCAGCATAGGCCTCGGCAACTCGCTCCAATATTTCGCTCACCTGCTCGTAGGTCTCTGCGGTGACCATCTCCGTTCTAAATGGCTTGAAGTTGGGCATGCCTCTGAAATAATTGGTGTAGTGTCTTCTCATTTCCAGAATCCCTTGTTTTTCACCTTTCCACTCGATGGAGAAATCCAGATGCTTTTTGGTCACTGCGATCCGTTCAGCCAAATCCGGCGCTGGGAGTTTTTCACCTGTCTTAAAATAATGCTTGATTTCGTTGAAAATCCATGGATATCCGATCGAAGCACGGCCAATCATCATTCCATCCACCTGGTATTTGGCGCGGTATTCTGCTGCTTTTTCGGGAGAATCGATATCTCCATTTCCAAACACAGGGATATGAAGTCTTGGATTGTCTTTGACCAGATTGAGGTAAGACCAATCCGCATCACCTTTGTACATCTGCTGACGTGTGCGGGCATGGATGGAAATGGCCTGAATACCAACGTCCTGAAGGCGCTCAGCCACCTCTACGATTCGGATGGTGTCGTGGCTCCAGCCAAGTCTAGTCTTGACGGTCACGGGAATATTGACCCGCTTCACGATCTCAGCTGTCATGGATACCATTTTGTCTATATCCAAGAGAATACCCGCACCAGCACCTTTGCAAGCTACTTTGTGCACAGGACAGCCGTAGTTGATGTCTAGAATATCCGGTCCGGCTGCTTCTGCGATGGCAGCAGCTTCGCGCATGGATTCGATTTCCGCACCAAAAATTTGAATGCCTACCGGGCGTTCGTAGTCGTAGACATCCAGTTTCTGGACACTTTTGGCAGCATCGCGGATGAGTCCTTCGGAGCTGATAAATTCGGTGTACATGAGGTCTGCCCCATTTTGCTTACATACCGCTCTGAAAGGTGGATCACTCACATCTTCCATGGGGGCGAGAAGGAGAGGAAAGTCTCCCAACTCTATATTTCCAATCTTAACCACTTCGCAATTCTAAATTTGACGTAAATTTAGCCCAAATATGGAGATTTACGAAACTCAAGCCGAAATAGCCAAACGCCACAATTGGCTTTTGTCCCTGGTAGTCATTGTTTTAGTCACATTTGGAGTGTTGGTTTTGCTTCAGGGATTGGCAGTGGCATTTATTCCCTCACTCTTTAACATTTCCTTAGAAGACTTTATGTCTTTAATCTCCGGTAATTACGATGTGCCCAATGGGAGAATGGCGATGCTTTTTGCACAGGGGTTGGGTTCGGGAATTGGTTTTTGGGCAGCTTCTTGGTTCATTATCCGATTTATAGAAAAGGCAGAGTTGCATTGGGATATTCAAAGGGCACGGTTTAATGGGAAAAATCTTGGTTTGATTGTGCTGATGACCCTGGGAGGCATGTTTTTCAACGGTCTTTTGGTTTATCTGAATGCTCAACTGGAGCTACCGGAGGTAATGGCAGGGATCGAAACCTGGATGAAAGAAATGGAAGCCCAATTGATGGAGCTGACCAAGTTTCTGACAGACTTTCAGAGTGTGCCGGAGCTATTGACGGGCATATTGGTGATTGGGGTTTTTGCAGGTGTGGGTGAGGAGCTGTTTTTCAGAGGATTGATTCAGCCCAAGATGCAAGGCTATTTTAAATCTCCGCATTGGGGAATTTGGATCACGGCAATCATCTTCTCAGCGATCCATGTGCAGTTTTACGGGTTCTTGCCAAGAGTATTTTTAGGCGCACTTTTCGGTTACATGTACCATTATTCAGGCTCTTTACTTTTTCCGATTATCGCACATATTTTTAATAATTCACTGACAGTGGTGGTCGTCTACCTTTCCAATCAAGGCCTTTTTGATTTTGATCTGGAATCCACTGATTCGGTTTCCTATCCGGCGGCAATAGCAGGTTTCTTGGTTCTTATTCTTGGATTCCTTTATTTTAAAAAAGTCAACACGTTGGAAGATGGAAAATTGGATAAGGGTCTTTGAGGATCAGAATCAAATACGTGCAGAGATTGTGAAGGGGGTGTTGGAAGAAAAAGGAGTGCCTGCCGTAGTGCTCAACAAAAAAGAAACTGTGTACCAAGTACTCGGTACTTACCAAGTTCTAGTTCCAAATGATCAGGCTATCCCTGCCCTCCAATTGATACAGCATGAGATCGAGTTTTAATATCAATAATTACAGCAATCTCGCTCAGCGTGCTATCACTGCTTTGATTGGAGGATTGGTGGTGGTTTTGGGGTCTATCTATTCCGACTGGACCTATTTTTTGATTTTTGCCGGAATTTTAGGTTTCTCCCAAATGGAGTTTTATAAGCTTTCCGGACTCGATGGCATGCTGCCCTTGAAGAGCTTTGGGACCTTTTTGGGTTTGATGATCTTCGTATTGACGTTTATGATTGAAAAAGAGCGTCTTTCCCACGAATACCTCTACCTGATATTCCCGCTCGTTTCATTGACCTTTTTCATCAAGCTCTATAAAAAGACGGATAAAAAGCCATTTACGGGTGTGGCCTTCACCTATTTGGGAATTTTTTATGTAGCCGTACCTTTTTCTTTGCTCAACTTGGCCGTTTTCTCAGTGGATGCCGTATACCACTACGAGATTTTGATTGGATGTCTCTTGATTTTATGGGCGAGTGATACGGGAGCTTACTTTGCAGGAACCAAGTTTGGCAAGACCAAACTGTTTGAACGAGTTTCGCCTAAGAAGTCCTGGGAGGGATTTTTGGGTGGTGCTTTCTCGGCCATTGCAGTGTCTTTTGTGATCTCTCAGTACTTCACGGTGATAGCCGATTGGAAGTGGCTGGTGATAGCGGGTATCATTATCATTGCCGGTACGTATGGAGATCTGATTGAGTCCTTATTTAAGCGATCGATTGAAATCAAAGACTCAGGAAAGGGGCTTCCCGGTCATGGTGGATTTATGGATCGTTTTGACGGATTGTTACTTTCAGCCCCATTTATCACTGCCTTTTTGAAAATCTTCTAACTCAAAGGGGCTCTCTTTGAAAAACTGATTAAGTTTGTACCGCAGTTCACTTTATTAAAAAAACCCAATATGGCTTACCTAGAACCGGCTCCGATTAAGGATAGAGAAAATCCTTTGGAGTCAATGATGGAGAGATTCAACATTGCCGCAGAGAAACTCGGCTTGTCTGATGAGGTGTACAATGTGCTGAAAAATCCTGCCAAGCAGGTGATTGTGTCCTTGCCCATCACGATGGACAATGGGAAGATTCAAGTTTTTGAAGGGATTCGAGTCATTCACTCCAATATTCTCGGGCCTGCTAAAGGCGGGATTAGATTTGCTCCTGACGTGCACTTGGATGAAGTAAGGGCCCTTGCTGCCTGGATGACCTGGAAATGTGCCGTAGTGGATATCCCTTATGGAGGAGGCAAAGGAGGAGTAAGATGTAATCCCCGGGAGATGTCAAAAGGGGAAATCGAGCGTTTGATGCGCGCCTATACCATGGCAATGATTGATGTTTTTGGTCCTGATAAAGATATTCCTGCACCAGACATGGGGACAGGGCCTAGAGAAATGGCTTGGTTGATGGATGAATATTCCAAAGCACACGGAATGACGGTGCCTGCAGTGGTTACCGGAAAGCCTTTGGTTTTGGGAGGATCTCTTGGAAGAACAGAAGCTACAGGTAGAGGGGTGATGGTATCGGCTTTGGCGGCGATGCAAAAGTTGAAAATCAATCCTTTCCAAGCTACCTGCGCTGTACAGGGATTTGGAAATGTGGGTAGCTGGGCAGCAAGACTTCTGGAAGAAAGAGGTCTGAAAGTTGTAGCAATCTCTGACCATACCGGTGCTTTTTACAATGAAAAAGGAATCAATGTCGTGGAGGCAATTGCTTACCGTGATGCCAATAATGGTACTTTGGAAGGCTTTGCCGGAGGCGATAAAATGGAAAATGCAGGCGACCTGTTGACTTTGGAAGTGGATGTGCTTGTACCTGCTGCTGTGGAGGACGTCATTACGATCGCCAATGCAGATAAAATCAAAGCCAAGCTAATCGTGGAAGGTGCCAATGGGCCGACTTCAGCCAAAGCTGACGCGATCCTGAACGAGAAAGGAATCATGGCTGTGCCGGATATTTTGGCAAATGCAGGCGGTGTGACGGTTTCTTACTTTGAGTGGGTTCAGAATAGACTTGGCTACAAGTGGACTGCTGACCGGGTAAACCGTCGTTCGGATAGAATCATGAAGGATGCCTTTGACCATGTGTATGAGGCCTCAGTGAAATATGATGTGCCGATGAGGATCGCAGCCTACATCGTAGCGATAGATAAAGTAGCGAAGACCTACACCTTCCGAGGAGGTTTCTAAGCCAATTCAGGGGAAAAAGTTAACTTTGGGCGTGGGGAGAGTTTCTCCACGCCTTTTTAATGAAAAGCGTATGATGACAATACATAAAGAAGGAAGAGTGCTTTTGTTTTGGATGATGCTCATCCTCGCCGGGCTCAATTACCTGTTATATTATTATTTGCCTGAGGAAAGGCTTTTAATGAATGTGTCCATTTTGGTCAGCGTGATTCTTTACCTGATCGTGCTTCAGTTTTTCAGAAACCCAGTTTTTGAAGCTCCTCAGGAAGATGGGATTGTATTTGCTCCTGCTGATGGCAAGGTAGTGGTGATCGAAGAAGCTGTGGAGGATGAGTATTTGAAAGAAAAGCGGAAGCAAGTATCCATTTTCATGTCTCCGATCAATGTACATGTGAACCGTTCCCCGGTCAAAGGTGTAGTGGAATACTTCAAATATCATCCCGGTAAATACCTGGTAGCTTGGCATCCTAAATCCAGTACAGAAAATGAGCGGACTTCGATGGTAATCAAAGACACTAAAGGCAACAAAATCATGGTCAGACAGATCGCCGGAGCTTTGGCCAGAAGGATCAAATGGTATGTGAAAGAGGGTTCCCCGCTTGAGCAGGGTGGAGAGTTTGGATTTATTAAGTTTGGTTCCAGAGTAGATCTCTACCTTCCCCTTGATGCCGAAATCCTTTGTCACCTGGATCAAGTGACCAAAGGTGCCCGTACACCGATTGCCAGATTAAAATAGTTGAATCAATCTTGGGATTACGATAAAATAAAGGCCTTCTGAATTATCAGGAGGCCTTTTTGATGCGGTATATCCAAGTGCCCAAGCCAATTGAAGCGACAAAAAAGATTAGACTGAGCCATTCAAATGGTCTTTTTTCGGAGATCTTTTTTTCGATTTCAGCATCTTTTTCAGCCAGAGCTCTTTTCAGGATTTGGCCCTCTTTTTCAAGTTTGATTGCAATGGATTTGTAGTCCTCTTTTTCTTGGGTGATGGTGACTTTTTCTATGGTACCCTGCATTCTTAGCTCTTCCATGATCTGATTATCTTTGATCAGGATTCGTTGCAGCCATTCGTTGGTCTCGATCATGTCCTTCTTGGTTCTGTTTCCAAAAATGCCCGTTTTCTTACTTTCAGAAGCCTTCCATTGAGTATGGAGTAGGTCTCGCTCCTCAATCATCCGCTGCAGCTTGGCGCTTTCGATACTGTCTGCCTGCCCTAAAGAGATAAAAAGCGTAAAAATAAAAGTCAGCATAACCAATCGTTTGTGCTGACTTTTGCAAAATACAAGCCAAAATAGTTTTCAGTAATCCGTGTTCAGTCTCAGTTTTCAACACTAGTTACTGATCACTTCTTACCGATCACTATTCTTCCACCCTCTTGTCATTTCCTTTTTTCCAGGAGGTCCCGGAAGTGTTTGGACTTCCAGACCCAGTTCTTTCAGGTCCCGTTTCAGTTGGCCCATCGCGCAATAGGTTGTGAAAAGTCCTCCCGGACGCATGGCCTCCACCACTTTTTCTAAGATTTCTTTTTTCCACAACTCAGGCTGTTTACTAGGAGCAAATGCGTCAAAAAACACCACATCTGAGGGGTAAAGCTGTACTTCCTCGAGTGTGGCCTGGTCTTTTTTCATATTAAAGTACTCAGATACAGGACCACCTTCACCCCAAGGGAATTGGTGCAGCGCTTCATAATATTTGTGGTAATGCCAAATGCTGTGGTCGTGCTCGATGTAGTTGAGTTGGGAGTAGATCTCTTTTTCCAGCGGAAAAGGCTCAATAGTATGGTAAAGAACTGGAATCTGATTTTGTTCTGCCCAGACTAAAGTTAGCCATGCATTGAGACCAGTGCCAAAACCCACTTCAAAAACCCGAATGGGATATTTCCTAGGGTTTCTTGCCAGCCATGAATCCAAGCCATAGATCATAAAGACGTGAATGGATTCTCGATAGGCTCCATGAAAGCTGTGGTAAGTCTCCTGAAGGCCCTCATGATAGAGTGAGTGTGAACCGTCCTCGGTGGTGATGATTTTTACTGGAGTGCTCATACTTTATAAATCAATGCGGTACAGTAAGCAGAAATACCCTCTTCTCTACCCACAAATCCCAGCCATTCAGAAGTAGTCGCTTTGATAGAAATGGCATCTTCAGTCACATTCATAACTTCTGCTAGGCAGGTTTTCATAGAAGGAATGTGTGGGTTGAGCTTGGGTACTTGGAGACAGACGGTGGAGTCTAGATTACCTAATTCGTAGCCGGCTTCCCGGATCATTTTCATGACTTCCTTCAGGAGAAGCTTACTGTCAATCCCTTTGTATTTTGGGTCCTTATCCGAAAAGTGGTATCCGATATTTCGCATATTGGCTGCTCCAAGTAGGGCGTCGCAAATCACATGGATGAGCACGTCGGCATCTGAATGGCCTACAGCACCTTTGACATGATCTACTTTAATTCCGCCTAGCCAAAATTCATAGCCTTCTTTCAACTGGTGGACATCATATCCAAAACCTATTCTAAATGGAGTCATGTTTAATTTGATTGATAGTATAGCACAGAGGATTGATCTTCTTTGAGAAGTTGATTTGCCCAGGTTTTGATTTCCTGAGCGGTGAGCTTTGATTTGTCTTCAAACTCCTGCCAATATAAACCCGGGTCACCCAAATGTGCATAGTATGCCAAATTCATGGCGCGGTTGAGGAGTTGTACGTTCTCATAGGTCTTCATCGCCTCACCTTGGTTTTTTATTTTTTGAAGGGAAAGTTCGGTGATTTCCCGAGACAGAAATTCTTCAATGACCTCATCCAAGGCTTTTTCAGCTGCTTTTGCCGAAATACCCTGCTCCATTTTGCCAGAGAAAACGAGGAGTCCCGGATCTACCGAACCGGTGATGTAAGCACCTACGGAGGCAAAGATTTTTCCATTCTTTACCAATCGCTGCTCCAGAAGGGATGACTTTCCAAAGCCCATCAAATCACTGATCAGGTCAGCCTCCAAGTAACCCGGAGCGCCTTTTTCAGGCATTTTATAAGTTTTATACAAGGCATCTGTTGGCACTTTGGCAGCTACTTCTTTGGTTTTCTTCGCCAATTGAGGCTGCTCTTTTGGAATAGAAACATGTTTTGTGGCTTGAGCTCGTATGGGGCCAAACCATTTGTTGGAAAGCAGCTCAATCTGGGTTTTTGTGACATCTCCCGCCACGACGAGGATGGCATTGCCAGGATGGTAGTTTTTCTTATAAAAATCCCAAACATCTTCTCGGGTGTATCCTTCGATGTCACTAAGATCTTTTCCAATGGTAGGCCACTGGTAGGGGTGAGTTTCAAATGCTAAGCCCCTCATGTGATGCCAAACATCTCCGTAAGGCTGATTGAGGTAACGTTGCTTAAACTCCTCCATGACTACTTTCCGCTGAGTCTCGATGGTCTTTTCACTCAAAGTGAGCTGTAGCATCCGATCTGATTCGAGCCAAAAGGCCGTTTCGATATTTGAGGCAGGCAACGTCATGTAGTAATTGGTGATGTCGGGGCTTGTGAAGGCATTGCATGAACCACCAACTCGCTCCAGTTCTCGGTCAAAAACCGGCACATTGGCCGAACTGCCAAACATCAAGTGCTCGAAAAAATGCGCCAGCCCTGTTTTCCCTCTTTCTTCAAATCTGGATCCTACTTTATACAGCAGGTTGAAGACGGCGATTTTTGAGCTGTGGTCTTCATGGACGATTACTTCCAGTCCATTATCCAAGTAAAAGCGGTGGTAGTCGAGCATTGGTGATATTGGTACGAAAATAAGTTAGGGAAGCAGGATTTTGTTTGGGTTGAATTTTCGTGAAAGAAGATTTTTTCACAAACCTTTACTCCTGCCATTGATGTAAGAAGTCCTGATTTTTACAAAAAAAACCGAACTTTGGTTCAGATCGCTAAGTTAGACTTCCCAAACATACTTCTCGCCCAATCTGATGAAAAAACACCGCGTAGACCTGAGTAAAACAGGACAGTTTTCCTCTTTTTTCTTAGACTATATTAAAGGTAGGGAGGAGCTCAAACCTTTTTTTTCCCATTCTCCCAACATTGAAAGCTTTAAAGATGCGATCAGGGCTAAGTCTTTCTCCTCGGAAAAAAGAGAAATTTTGGCAGATGTGCTAGAAAAGCACTATCAAGGTGTAGAGCTCTCTGAACTTTCACAGCAAAACCTCTCCTCCTTAATAAAGCCCAACACGTTTACCGTAACTACCGGACATCAACTCAATCTGTTTACCGGACCACTTTATTTCATTTACAAAATCGTATCCACGATCAACCTTGCTAAAAGCCTTCAAAAAGCTTATCCGGATTATCATTTTGTCCCGGTCTATTGGATGGCTACTGAAGATCATGATTTCGATGAGATCAATTATTTCAAATTAGACGGAAAAAAATACCAATGGCAAACGAATCAATCGGGTGCTGTGGGCGATTTTGAGCTGGATGCTACTTTCAAAGAGTTTATGAAGAGCGTGAGTTTCGCTCCTGATCTTTTCAAAAAGGCATATTCAGAAAGCAAAACCTTAAGTGAGGCAGTCAGAAAGTACGTAAATGAATTATTTGGAAAAGAAGGATTGCTGGTAGTGGATGGGAATGATTCTTCGCTAAAAGGTCAATTCCGAGACGTCATCCTCTCTGATTTATTTGATCACGATCCCTATCAAAAGGCGCATCAAGCGACCCAAGAGTTGGAGAAGTTGGGGTATAAGAGTCAGATTTTTCCTAGAGAAATCAACCTGTTTTATCTGGAAAAAGGCGTAAGGGAGCGGATCGAACGGGTAGGAGAAGTGTTTAGTGTGGTAAATACAGACCTTCGATTTACTGAAAGCGAAATCAGGTCATTGGTAGAGAATCATCCTGAGCGATTCAGTCCAAATGTGGTTCTGAGGCCTGTTTTTCAGGAAATGATTTTGCCTAATCTTGCTTACCTAGGAGGTCCGGCAGAAGTGGTTTACTGGCTTCAATTGAAAAGGGTTTTTGACCGATTCCAAATTCCTTTTCCTGTGTTAATGCCGAGAAATTTCGCACTGCTTTTGAATCAAACGGCTGTAAAGAAAATGGACCAGCTCCAGTGGGCTGTGGAAGATTTATTTGTCGATTATGAATCTTGGAAAAAAGAGTTCATTAAAACAAAGTCAGATCTGGATTTAAGCCTCACGGTTGAGCGAAATATGATCAAGGACTTATTTGAAAGAAAGGCAAAAGAAACTT
Source organism: Algoriphagus sp. (assembly GCA_018336015.1). Taxonomy (GTDB): domain Bacteria; phylum Bacteroidota; class Bacteroidia; order Cytophagales; family Cyclobacteriaceae; genus Algoriphagus; species Algoriphagus aquatilis. Next base: position 111,314 of record JAGXQZ010000071.1, read on the forward strand.
CATCTTTGGACGCAACTTTGGTCCATGCCTTTGAAGCAGGAAAAGTGAGAAGCTTGAAGATTTTGGATCAGATGGGTGCAAAATTGAGAAAAGCAGAAGAACGGAAGCAAGAGGTGGAATTGTCAAGAGCAAAAACCGTATTGGAATATTGTGCACCTGGAGGTAGTCCTCAAGAGCGAGTGGTAAACCTGATGCAGTTTTATCTTGAATATCCTGGTCTTTTGGAAGCTTTCTTGGAAAGTTTTGATCCTTTTGATTATCACATGTTAGTTTTTGAAATTACCTGAAATCAACTTGGAGAAAGGTGATCAGCTGGATATAATCCGGCAGGAAGTTTATTCAAACAATTTTAGAAAATGCCATCTGGCCATTAAAGAAATAATTTAAATCCTGATGAAAACCAAACAGGAACTACGCTCTGCGTACAGACAGCTTAGGAAAAAGCTCAGCTCGGAACAGGTCAAGCAAAAATCCAAGGAAATATGCCGCCAAGTGGAAACTTGGTTAACTGAGAATCCAAATTTGGATCACTTTCATCTGTTTTTCCCGATTGACCGATTTAATGAGGTCAACACCTTTTATATAAAAGAGGTATTGGAAAATAAAGAAAAGGCAATCTACACCTCGCAAGTTCTCAAAGAAGAATTAGGGATGGAGACGCTTAAGCTTCCCAAGGATGCGGCATTTTTCCTAGACGAATGGGGAATTCCTGTTCCCCAAGAATCCATTATGGTGTCGCCCAATAAACTGCAGGTAGTATTTGTTCCACTTTTGGCCTATGACCAGAATGGAAATAGGGTGGGCTTCGGAAAAGGGTACTACGATGCTTTTTTGGCCACACTGTCTCCTGAGGTGATAAAAGTGGGGCTTAGCTTTTTCGAGCCAGAAAGTCAAATCATTCCTGAGGAACATGATGTGCGATTGACCATGTGTATCACTCCTGAAAAAGTGCTATTTTTCTAAATAACTTTAACTTGTATGAAAAAGGTCTTTTTTAGTTTCTTTTTACTTCTAAGTTTTTCATATCTCAATCAAACCTTCGCTCAATACCAAATGCGGGGGTACAATACCATGATAGGTTTTCGGGCGGGAACTTCATTTGGTGGTACAATCAAAAGATTTATTACCGATCATGATGCCATCGAAGCAATGGCTTTTAACAGATGGAAGGGATGGAATTATACCTTGCTCTATGTTCATCACATGGATGTGCGGGAGTTTCGAGGTATGGAGTGGTATCTAGGTGGAGGAGGCCACTATGGAATATGGAATGAACCCAAAGCCGAACCACCATGGGTATATAAAGGTACTACGGATTACAGAGCATATGGAGTAGATTTTATAGCTGGCTTGGAGTATAATTTCTATAATACCAATGTGTATTTGAGTTTTGATTGGAAGCCAGCATATAATTTTGTGGACTTTACAAAACTTTGGTGGGACGAAGCAGCCTTTACATTGAAATATTCCTTCTGAATTTAGAAAACCGGTTAAAAAATGAACCGGTTTTTCATTTTTTAGCAATAAATAGTCTAAAAAATTGAAAAAATTGAATCAATTATTTTGAAAATTCTCTTTTAGTAAATTTTATTTTTATCAAATAGAATATTTTTAAAATAATCTTAGGCGAAAACATAAAAAGCCTAAGTTTTATACTTAAAAACCACCAAAAAATCTCATTTCCCTGAGTTTTGAATATTTTTTTCAGAAGAAAAATTTTTTTTAAAATGTTGAAAAATGACGATTTTCCGAAATATTGTTTTGGTAATGTTAAAAAATCTAGCCTTTTGGGTTAATATTTGTTAATAATGATGGATCAAACCAAATAATTAGCTTTTAGGGCCATTGAAACGAATTTTTTACCGCTTTTGAAATTCAAGGCAAATAAATTTTCTTTACGGATCAACTAAACTAAATACCTTATGAGAAAAGCTTTACTCTTTGTTGTTGCGCTTTTCACCATGGCCCTCAGTTATGAGGTGTCGGCGCAGCAACGGGTAATTACCGGCAAGGTAATTTCCGAGGAAGACGGTCTAGGGTTGCCAGGTGCAACGGTTCTCGTGAAGGGTACGACAGTAGGTACTACCACCGATTTGGATGGTAATTACTCTATCAACGTACCGGCGGGTTCCGATGTGCTGATTTTCTCTTTTGTGGGACTTAAGTCCGCAGAAGAGGCAATCGGTAACCGGACTGTAGTCAATGTCACTCTGACGACTGACGCATCACAACTATCCGAAGTGGTAGTAACTGCGATCGGTATCGAAAGAGAGAAAAAAGCGCTGGGTTACGCAGTAACTTCGGTGGACAATGCTCAACTGGAGAACCGTCCAGAAGCAGACGTGGCCCGCGTGTTGCAGGGCAAGGTACCTGGGGTTAACATTACCTCTACTAACGGTATGTCTGGTTCTGGTACAAACATGGTAATTAGAGGTTATTCCTCAGCTACCGGTTCTAACCAGCCATTGTTCGTAGTAGACGGTGTTCCTTTCAACACCTCAACTAACGCACAAAACGGATTTACCACAGGTGGTGCGACAACCTCTTCACGTTTCTTGGATATCGATCCAAACAACATCGAGAGCATGTCTGTATTGAAAGGTCTTTCTGCTACCGTTCTTTATGGTGACCAAGGTCGAAATGGTGTAATCTTGATTACAACTAAGTCTGGTGCTACCAAGAGAAAGGCTGCTGAAGTGACTATCAACCAGTCTGTATTTACAAACGAGGCTGCGTCTTTGCCTACTTACGGTCAAATCTACGGTAACGGATTCCAGCAAGCTCCAGGTTTCTTCTTCTCTAACTTCGGTCCGAGAATGGATACTGGTCTTACGATCAACCACCCTTATGCAGTTTCTTCCGTTGCTGCTATCCGTAATGCCTTCCCTCAGTTTTGGGTAAATGGTGTTGTAGGTGGTACACCAGTTCAATATGAATACAAAGCATATAAAGACCCTTCTGAGATCTTCTTCAGACAAGGTTTGATTTCAAATACGTCTGTTCAGGTTGCAGGTGGTTCAGATAAAACAGGATTCAATGCCAGCTTTGGTTATACAGACGAAGAAGGTTTTGTTCCTGGTAACAACCTACAGAAGTATAACTTCGGATTGGGTTTGAACTCCGCAATTTCCGATAAGCTTTCTGTGAATTCATCTTTCACGTTTGCTATCACTGACCTAGTTTCCCCTCCTGCAAACGCTTCTTACGGTTCAGGTAGTGCAATCCCTTCAGTATTTGGACACGTTCTCTTTACTCCACGTTCAGTGGATTTGGAAAACCTTCCATTTGAGAACCCTGTGGACAGAAGTTCAGTATATTTCAGAGGTGGTAACGATATTACGAACCCTAATTGGTTGGTTAGATACTACAAGAATACCTCTGATGTAAGACGTTTCTTCAACTCTACCTCCTTGAATTATGATTTCAACGATAACTTCTCCATGACGTATCGTTTGGGTCTTGATACGTACAATGAACTTCAGGAGATCATGTATAACAAAGGCGGTGCTACTTCGGATTTGGCCACAAGAAATGGTTATTACAGAACTGTTAACATCAACAACACCATCTGGAACCAAGATTTGATCTTGAATTGGAAGAAAGAATTTTCTGACAAGTTCGGTATGAGTGCATTGTTGGGTGCTAACTCTCGTTACGACTCTTACATTCAGTCAGGTGTCGCATCTCAAGGTCAGTTGGCTTTCGGATTGTTCAGACACTCTAACTTTGCCCAATCTTCAAGTACGGATGCTTATTCAGGTGGAAACATGAACTATGGTGTTGATGAAAGAAGATATGGTGTGTACACTAACATTACGTTGGATTATTCTGATTACTTGTTCTTGAACTTGTCTGCACGTAATGACTGGACTTCAACTGTTGAAAAAGAAAACAGAAGTATTCTTTATCCAGGAGGTTCTGTTTCCTTCATTCCAACGACAGCATTTGACTGGAGATCTTCTACAGTAAATGATTTGAAATTGAGATTGGGATATGGTACTTCGGCTGGTTATCCGAGTCCTTACAGCACTCGAAACGTATTGGCTCAAAATGCTAGAGCTTTTGATAGAGACGGTGTGGTTACCACTACCCACTCAGTTTCCAACGTTTTGGGTAACCCTAATTTGAGACCAGAACTTCATGGTGAATTGGAGTTTGGTGTAGAAGGTGTGATGTTCAACAACAAATTGAGATTTGATCTTTCTTTGTATGAGAAAAATACACGTGACTTGATCACCCAGTCACCAATCGACCCTTCAACAGGATTTACTTCAACTGCTCTAAACATCGGTAAGATCAGAACTCGTGGAGCTGAATTCCAAGCAACCGTAACTCCAGTCTCTACTGCATCCGGTTTTGAATGGAATTCCACGATTAACTGGGGTCTGTATAGATCTATAGTTATGGAATTAGGCGGTGGATTGGAAGAAGTGATTGTTGCTGGTTTCTCCAATGACGTTGCCAACTTTGCAATCCCAGGTCAACCATTCAACATTATTAAAGGTGTAGGTTTTGACCGCGCTCCTGATGGACAGCCAATTATTTTGTCAAATGGTGTTCATAAGCCAACAAATGAATTGGTTATCCTAGGTGATCCAAATCCAGCTTGGAATGGTTCATTCATCAACAGCTTTACCTTCAAAGGATTTACTTTGAGTGCTATGATGGAATACAGACACAAAGGTGTGGTATATTCCAACACAGTAACGGCGACTTTGGCTCGTGGTGTGACCAAAGACCCAGTAGCTGATAGAGAAATGACTTTCATCATGCCAGGAGTAAGACAAGATGGTACCAATGCGGACGGTACTCCTCGTTACATTCCAAACGATTACCAAATTACTGCTGCTGACTACTTCTTCTCTGGTTATCAGGGAGCAACAGATGAGCCTAACGTATTCGATGGTTCTATGATTCGTTTGAGAGAGGTTTCCCTATCCTATTCTCTACCAAACTCTTTGATCTCGAAGACTCCATTCAAGAGAGCTTCTTTGGCATTGAGCGGTACAAACTTGTGGTTCTTGGCCCTTAACTTCCCACCAAACATGAACTTCGATGTGGACGTGTTGGGTACCGGTGTTGGTAACGGTCTTGGATTTGATTTCGTAACTGGACCTAGCTCTAGAAGATTGGGTGGAACGTTGACTCTTGCTTTCTAACCCCAAACTGAAATGACAATGAAAAGATTTATATATGGCTTGACGATGGCTGCCGGAATGGTATTGGCTACGTCATGTGCAGATAAACTGGATGAACTGTTAGAAAACCCAAATGCTGTTAACGCAACTACAGCATCTCCGGATTTCTTGTTGAACAGAATCCAGTTGGATTATCAAAGCTTATGGTTTGGAGTATCAGACCGTGGAGCTCGTTTGACTCGTATTATTAACCAAGGTGCTGCGCTTTATGAGTCTGCTTATACTGCTACCTCCACCAATGGTACTTGGTCAAATGCTTACGCTAATATCCTGGCAGATATTGACTTCCTTTTGCCTTTGGCAGAGAAATCTAATCTCCAGCGTCACATGGGTATTGCGAAGACGATCAAGGCAATGGTTTTGATGGACTTGGTTGATACCTATGGTGATGTGCCTTACTCTGAGGCCCTTGATCCTTCTAACTTTAATCCAAAAGTAGACAATGGTGCTGCTGTTTATGCTGCAGCTTTGGCTCTTTTGAATGAGGCTAATGGTCACTTTACAGTAGCCAATGCTGCAGGTACTCCAAACGATTACTTCTACAACAGAAACTATACTCGTTGGAATAAGCTTGTGAACACCATCAAATTGAAGTACTATTTGAATACTCGTTTGGTGGATGCTGCTGCTTCTAGAGCTGGAATCAATGCTTTGATTGCCGGTGGTCAGCTGTTAGCAAACGGAGATGATTTCGTGTTCAGGTTTGGTACTACCAACGCTGATCCGGATTCTAGACATCCTAAGTTTGCCGGTCAGTATACTAACGGTGGTGGAGATTATCAGTCTACTGATTTCATGCATCATTTGACAGTAGAAAAAGGATTTGATGATCCTAGAACTAGATATTACTTGTACCGTCAAGTTTTGACAAATACAACAAGTGTAGATGAACAGGAATGTATTTCCCAAATTGCTCCTCCACAGTATCTAGTAGGTAATTTCCCTTATTGTAATCCTGCCGGAAATAGAGGTTTTTGGGGTAGAGATCACTTGGATCCAGATGGTATTCCACCAGATGGTTTGAAGAGAACTGCTTATGGTCCATTCCCTTCAGGAGGTCGTTTTGATAACGATTCAGCTACACCGGTAAGTAATATTAACCTTGGTATGAGAGGAGCAGGTATTCACCCGATCATGTTGGCTGCTTATGTGGACTTTATGTTGGCTGAAGCTGCATTGACTCTTGGTACTACAGGTGATGCCAAAGCGTTGTTGCTTTCTGGAATTCAAAAGCATATGAACTACGTTAGAGCTTTTGCATTAACAGGTCCAGAGGCATCAGTTATCACAGCATTCGAACCAAATGCTACCTTTACTTCTAGAGTTAATAACTACCTTGCTTATGTTGGAAATCAATTTGATGCTCAGCCAAACGCAGACAAGAAGTTGAATGTGGTAGGTAGAGAATATTGGTTGTCTTTGTTCGGTAACGGCATGGAAGCTTACAACATGTACAGAAGAACAGGTAAGCCTGAAAGAATGCAACCAGCATTGGAAGAAAGACCAGGTCCGTTCGTTAGATCATTCTTGTATCCTCTTAACTACATGGTGACCAACGTAAATGCGGTTCAGAAACAAAATCTTGCGCAACAAGTGTTCTGGGATAAGAATCCTGCTTCACCTTGGATTTATTAACCAATTAATTTAGAAAAAATGAAAATGCTAAGATATAGTTTCGGCTTGTTGGCAAGTGCGCTCATCTTTCTAAGCTCTTGTAGAGATTTTGTAGAGCCTAATGTGCCTTACAAAGATTTCGATACTGGCGCTTATTTGAGAACCATTGCTAGAACAAGCACAACGTTTAACTTCTTCAACCTGCCAGGATCTAAGTTTGCGCTTACTCTTGAAGCTGTCGACATTGAAGATGGTAAGACTGTTCAAACGGTTGAAATCCGTGTACGTCACAGAAGATTGATACCTGGTGTTGGTCTTCGATATACTCCACAGAATGATGTGGTGGTTAAAACACTCCAAGCTTCTGATTTCCAGCCAAATGCAGACTCCAGATTCTTGAGGGCTTCATTTGAGGTAACAGCTGCCCAGGCTATTGCTGCGGTAGGTCTTACTGCCGCTCAAATTGAAGGTGGCGATGTGTTTGAATTTAGACTGGTATTGAATGATAAGTTTGGAAGATCTTTCTCATCCAACAACGTAACAACAAACGTTGCAGGAGCTCCGTTCTACGCATCTCCATTCCAATATCCAGTTTCTGTGATTTGTCCTTCTGATTTGGCTGGTACTTATCAGTTTGATGCACTCGAGACCTTCTGTGGAAAAACCTTCTCAGGCTCTACAGTTTGGACAGCGGTGGCTGCATCTCCAGGATCTTACACAGTATCTGATGGAACTTTCGGTGCTTGGAATGCTTGTTATCCTGATCCTTGGGGTAACGGTAACGTAAGGATCAATGATGCTTGCGGTAGATTAACCATGACAGGTACTGATAAATACGGTGATAGCTACTCTATGACAGTAAAAAGTGTTACTCCTCAAGTTTTGACATTTGAATGGAAGAATACTTATGGTGAATTTGGTACTGTTGCTGTTAAGTCAAATGCAGGTAAACCTTGGCCTTCTTTGAGATAATTTAGGCCATAATTAAGTTTTAAAAAGCAACGTCGAAAGGCGTTGCTTTTTTTTTAAGTACTTGGTAAATAATTAATATTTGGAAAAGCAAATAGGCAGTTTTTTTAAACGGGTCTTATCCCTTAGTTTTGTTTGTTCTCAAAAAATAACCATGGATAAATTCTCTTTCATAGCAAATGCTCATGTGTCTTACATTGATGAGCTTTATGCTTCGTACAAAAATGATCCAGCTTCAATAGACCCAAGTTGGAAGGAGTTTTTTGATGGCTTTGACTTTGCTCTAGCTAATTATGGTCAAGAAGAAAGTTCTTCTTTGCCTAAAAAGACTTCTGAAAGTGTTGTCCCTAATTCTATCAAAGCTCCTGGTTCCATCATGGATATGGAGTTTTTGCCGAAAGAAATTAAAGTCAGAGCCCTGATTCATGCTCACCGTTCCCGCGCTCACCTTAGATCCAAAACGAATCCAGTAAGGGAAAGAAGGGATCGTAGGGCAATGATTGATCCTGAAAATTTCGGATTGGGTCAAGAAGATATGAATACTGTTTTTCAGGCAGGGAATGAATTGGGTATCGGAAATGCAAAACTTTCTGAAATCATTTCGGCTCTGAAGACGATTTATGAGGGCTCGATAGGATTTGAATACCTCTACATTCGAGATCCAGAGATGTTGGATTGGTTTAAAGCTAAAGTTGAAAAGGAAGCTTTAGCATTTAATCCTTCCAATGAGGAGAAGAAGCGAATTCTGTTCAAATTAAATCAAGCAGTTGTTTTTGAAAACTTCTTGCATACTAAATACCTTGGTCAAAAGCGTTTTTCACTAGAAGGAGGTGAAAGTACTATTCCTTTTTTGGATGCAGTCATTAATACATCCGCCCTTCATGGGGTAGAGGAAGTTATGATTGGTATGGCCCATAGAGGTAGGTTGAATGTTCTTGCAAACGTAATGGGGAAAACTTACGAACAAATTTTCTCTGAGTTTGAAGGAACTGCCAAGCCGGATTTGACGATGGGTGATGGTGATGTGAAGTATCACATGGGGTATTCTTCTGATATCGTGACTCCAGATGACAAAAAGGTTCATTTAAAATTGGCCCCTAATCCTTCCCACCTTGAAGCAGTCAATCCTGTCGTAGAAGGATTTGTTAGAGCCAAAATTGATCACGAACATAAAGGAGATGCTAAAAAAGCACTCCCTATCTTAATACATGGTGATGCAGCAGTTGCAGGTCAGGGGATAGTCTATGAAGTAACCCAAATGGCAGGCTTAAAAGGTTACAACACAGGTGGTACTATCCACTTTGTAATCAATAACCAAGTTGGTTTCACTACCGATTTCGACGATGCCCGTACTTCCATTTATTGTACTGACGTAGCAAAAATCATAGATGCCCCAGTTATCCACGTGAATGGAGATAATGCAGAGGCAGTTGTTTTTGCTGCTAAACTAGCAGCAGAATTCCGTCAGAAATTCAGTAAGGATATTTTTGTGGACATGGTCTGCTACAGGAGACATGGTCACAATGAATCTGACGAGCCGAAATTTACCCAGCCTGAGCTTTATAACATCATCTCTAAACATCCTAATCCTAGAGAAATCTATGTTAAGCGCTTGACCGAACGGGGAGATTTTGATGCGAAAATCGCTGCCCAAATGGATGAGGAGTTTAGACAATTGCTTCAAGACCGTCTTAACATGGTCAAAGAAAAGCCGCTCCCTTATCAGGCAACCAAGTTTGAAAGGGAATGGGGAAGTTTGAGAAGGTCTAAGCCTGAAGATTTTGAACAATCTCCGGAGACATTTATCTCCCAGAATCAAATCGAAAAAGTAGCGGAGGCTATCACTTTTATTCCAAAAGGATTTAAGCCGATCAAGCAGATCGAAGCGCAGATGAAGCAGCGAAAAGAAATGTTCTTTGAGACCAAAGAGCTAAACTGGGCTTCTGCTGAGTTGCTTGCTTATGGATCTTTGCTTTTGGAAGGAAAGACAGTCAGAATCACCGGTCAGGATGTGCAGCGAGGTACTTTCTCTCATCGACATGCCGTGATCCATGATGCCAATACCAATCAGCCTTTCAATTCCCTTAAGGAAATGCAAGACAGAAAGGGACAGTTTCACATCTACAACTCCCTGCTTTCTGAATATGCTGTGTTAGGCTTTGAGTATGGTTATGCCATGGCAAATCCTAATTCTCTGACTATCTGGGAAGGTCAGTTTGGTGACTTCGCCAACGGTGCCCAAACCATGATTGACCAGTTTATCTCTTCTGGAGAATCCAAATGGCAGAAAATGAACGGTATCGTGATGTTGTTGCCTCATGGCTATGAAGGTCAAGGACCAGAGCACTCCAATGCCCGTCCAGAGCGCTTCCTTCAACTTTCTGCGGAATACAACATGGTAGTGGCCAATATTACTGAGCCATCTAACTTCTTCCACTTATTGAGAAGACAATTGACTTGGGAATTCAGAAAGCCATGTGTAGTCATGTCGCCCAAATCACTATTGAGACATCCTAAAGTAGTGTCTCCAATCTCCGAGTTTACCTCAGGAAGATTCAGGGAAGTTTTACCAGATACCACAGTGGATCCAAAAGAGGTGAAAAGGGTAATTCTTTGTACCGGTAAGATATACTATGACCTCGAGGAAGCAAGAGAAAGAGATAAGGTTAAAAATGTAGCCATTGTCCGTGTAGAGCAACTTCACCCGCTCCCTAAAAATCAGATTCTCGATGCTCTTAAACATTACAAAGGAGCAGAAGTAGTTTGGGTACAAGAAGAACCTGAAAATATGGGTTATTGGAATTACCTCCTTAGACTTTTGTACAAAGATCTTCCAATGAGCGTTATCGCTCGTAAGCCAAGTGCGTCTCCCGCTACCGGATACAATAAAGTACACGTCGAAGAACAAAAAACTATTGTTTCTCAAGCGTTGAAGCTTTAATCTTATAATGCCCCAGGTAAATGCTTGGGGCTCTTTCAAAAAAACAGTGTAAAACCTCCTTCTCACAAAATCCTGAAGGCAAAAATATATAACCATGAGCAAAGAAATGAGAGTACCTACAGTAGGGGAGTCAATTTCCGAAGTGACTGTAGGACAATGGTTTAAAAAAGATGGAGACCTTGTTCAATTAGACGAGGTACTCTGCGAGTTGGAATCAGATAAGGCAACATTCGAATTCCCTGCTGAGGCCAGTGGGATTCTCAGAATTAAGGCACAACCTGGTGATACGGTAGAAATTGGTGGATTGATCTGTGTAATCGAGGAATCTGCTGGAGCTACTACATCCACACCAATAGCACAGCCAAGTGCTCCTGCCGCTCAGCCTGTAGCTACCGGAGGTGTTAAAGAAATGATTGTTCCAACAGTAGGTGAATCGATCACGGAAGTCACTTTGGCCAATTGGATCAAAAAAGATGGAGATTTTGTGACGCTTGATGAAATCATTGCTGAGGTTGATTCTGACAAAGCAACTTTTGAGCTTCCGGCAGAAGCAACCGGAATTCTAAGACATGTGGCTAAAGAAGGAGATGTGTTGGAAATAGGTGGACTTATCTGCAGAATTGAAGTGACTGAAGGTGGTGCTGCCCAAGCATCAGCACCGGCTTCTACACCAGTTGCGGCAGTTGCTTCTGCTCCATCAAGTTCTTCTACGTATGCTTCAGGCCATGCTTCCCCTGCTGCATCTAAGATTTTAGCAGAAAAAGGAATTCAAGCTGCCCAAGTTTCCGGAACAGGAAAAGACGGTAGAATCACCAAAGAAGACGCCATGAGTGCCCAAAAACCAGCAACTGTTTCTGCTCCGACTCCTGTGGCAGCTAAACCCGCAGAATCGGTAGCAGCTCCAATCATTCCGGGTTCTAGAAATGTGAGAAGAGAAAAAATGTCTTCTTTGAGAAAGACTGTCTCTCGCCGACTAGTTGCTGTGAAAAACGAAACGGCCATGCTCACTACGTTCAACGAAGTGAATATGAAGCCGATCATGGATCTAAGGTCTAAATTCAAAGATCAATTCAAAGAAAAGCATGGAGTGGGACTTGGGTTTATGTCTTTTTTCACCAAGGCTGTTTGCGTGGCTTTGAAGGAATGGCCTGCTGTAAATGCGATGATCGATGGAAATGAAATTGTGTTCAATGATTTCTGTGATATTTCGGTTGCAGTTTCAGCCCCAAAAGGTCTGGTAGTCCCTGTGATTCGAAATGCAGAGTCCATGTCTTTTGATCAAATCGAGAAGGAAATTGTGAGGCTTGCGGGTAAGGCAAGAGACAACAAGCTTTCCATCGAAGAGATGACCGGTGGTACATTCACTATCACCAACGGAGGGGTTTTTGGATCCATGATGTCCACTCCAATCATCAATGCACCTCAGTCTGCGATTCTAGGAATGCATAATATTGTGGAGCGCCCAATTGCTGAAAATGGACAAGTGGTAATCCGTCCGATGATGTACATTGCCCTTTCTTATGACCATAGAATCATCGATGGAAGAGAATCCGTTAGCTTCTTGGTACGTGTGAAACAATTGCTTGAGGATCCTACCAGACTGTTGTTTGGGGTGTAATTAAGTTCGATTTAGGAATTACGATTTACGAGGGGCTGGGTAAAACCGGTCCCTTTTTTAACAAATTTAGACCAAGACCATTGTCTTGCGTTTAGCTTCTAAAATCTAAAAATCATGTACGACGTCATAGTAATAGGTTCTGGTCCAGGTGGGTATGTGGCAGCTATTCGTGCTGCTCAACTCGGGATGAAAACCGCAATCGTAGAAAAATATTCCACCCTGGGGGGAACATGCCTCAATGTGGGCTGTATTCCTTCTAAGGCACTGCTGGATTCTTCCGAGCATTACCACAATGCCGCGCATACTTTCAAAACTCATGGTATCAACTTGAGTGATTTGAAGGTGGATTTACCACAAATGATTTCCCGCAAGGATGATGTGGTAAAGCAAAATGTAGATGGTATTCAGTTTTTAATGAAAAAGAACAAAATCGATGTGCATCATGGATTGGGCTCTTTTGTGGATGCCCACACGGTGAAAGTGACCAAAGAAGACGGTACATCGACAGACATTCAGGGGAAAAACATCATCATCGCTACTGGTTCTAAACCTGCTTCTTTACCTTTCATCAAGTTGGATAAGCAAAGGGTAATTACCTCTACCGAAGCACTCAAGATGAAAGAAATCCCCAAACACCTCATCGTCATTGGTGGTGGTGTGATCGGGATGGAGTTGGGATCGGTTTATGGTCGATTAGGAGCCAAAGTGTCGGTGGTTGAATTTATGGATTCTATCATCCCGACTATGGATAAAACCATGGGTAAAGAACTCCAAAAGTCTTTGAAGAAGCTTGGATTTGAGTTTTATCTGAAGCATAAGGTCACTGCAGTAGAAAATCTTGGTGACGAAGTAGTCGTGAAGGCTGATAATGGAAAAGGCGAGGTAGTGGAAATCAAAGGGGACTATGTCTTGGTTTCTATTGGAAGAAAGCCTTACACTGATGGACTTAATGCTCAAGCAGCTGGTGTGAAGGTTACGGAGAGAGGTCAGATCGAAGTAAATGATCACCTTCAAACTTCCGTATCACACATTTACGCGATAGGTGATGTGGTGAAAGGAGCCATGCTTGCTCACAAAGCAGAGGAAGAGGGGGTATATGTAGCTGAAACCATTGCTGGACAAAAGCCTCATATCAATTACTTACTTATTCCAGGTGTAGTATATACTTGGCCAGAAGTGGCAGCGGTAGGATATACCGAAGAGCAGCTGAAGGAGCAAGGAAGAAAATATAAGGCGGGCAAATTCCCATTCTTGGCTTCAGGACGTGCACGTGCCTCGATGGATACAGACGGATTGGTTAAGGTTTTGGCTGATGCTGAGACTGACGAGATCTTGGGTGTTCACATGATAGGTCCTCGTACAGCCGATATGATTGCCGAGGCAGTTGTTGCTATGGAGTTCCGTGCCTCTGCTGAAGATATTTCCAGAATGTCACACGCTCACCCTACTTATACAGAAGCATTCAAGGAAGCTTGCTTAGCTGCTACCGATAATCGTGCTCTTCACGTATAAATTTTAAATGATAATTGAAAAGGCCATTCTCTTTGCGGAGGATGGCTTTTTCGTTTTCTCAAAAAAATGGCTTAATTCCCGAATGAAGTTCAAAATAGCAATCTTGGGAGCTGGAAATGTAGCTTGGCACTTGGCTCCAGCATTGGAAGATGCTGGGCATGAGATTACGGAAGTTTATGCTCGGGATATTCAAAATGCGATTGGAATCACCGAGAGAGTCTATTCTGCGGAGCCAAAAGATGATTTGGACTTCTCGGAAAGCCGGGCAAAAATCTTTATTCTGACGGTAAAGGATTCGGCGATCTCTGAATTAGCTGACCAGGTGATTTTGCCAGAAGATAGTATTTTGGTCCATACTTCAGGCACCATGTCTTTGGAGATTTTGGGTTATAGCTCGGCCAGTTATACAGGGATTCTTTATCCTTTACAATCCTTCACAAAAGGGAAAAAGGTAGAAATGGATGAGGTTCCTTTTCTCATAGAGTCAGAGGATGAGGGTACATTGCAAAAGCTAAAGAAGCTTGCGAAAACCATATCTCCTTTGGTTTACCAAGTGCGATCCAGGGATCGGAAAGCTGTACACGTAGCGGCTGTATTTGGAAGTAATTTTACCAATCACATGATTCGCATCGCAGAGGAAATCATGCAAAGACAAGGTTTGGACTTCGAAATGCTAAAACCTTTGATTATAGAAACCTTATCTAAAAGTCTGCAGATTGGGGCAAAAAAAGCACAGACAGGACCTGCCATTCGAGAAGATTACGAAACCCTCGATGAACATCATCGGTTTTTAGCTTATAATGAACAGCTGGCAGAAATCTATCGCCTGATCTCTCAGGATATCATTGATTCTTGACTGTAATTTTCAAATATTACCTAAAAAAACAAGCTTGTCTTTTTTGAAGAAAAATTTTGTAAAATTCTAATAATCTGAAATTTACCTTTGTAAAAATTTGACTTTCAGGATTTTTATAACTTAAATTCATCAATGTATCGGTGGACAGTGTTGGCAGACACTGCTTGATTTTTGAATTTCTTTTTTCTCACACTATAAACAATTTTGATTATGAGTTATGCAAATCGCACTCTCCGGTCCCTTCCTTTTGGCAGAATTATAAGCGGACCCATGGTAGCAGCCATTCAGGCGCAGGCACTGGCAGCCCAGTCTACAGTAAACTTCATCAAAGAAGTAGGATTCAAACGAACAGACGCAACCGCGGCTGCTGGCGAAACAGCAGATGCTGCAGGTGATATCGGGGAGATTCGAAATGTCACCTTTAAGTTTAAAAGAAAAACTTCTGATGGAAGCAGTGCTAGTGGTACTACATCAGGTGCAGGAGAAGAGGTGGTAGAACTGACGGTCCCTTTGTTGACCATAGTTCCGATTCCTTATATCCGGATTGACGAGATGACAATCCAGTTTACAGCGAATATTACCGAACAGCAGGAGTTCAAAACCTCTGCATCAACGTCAAATAGTGTTTCTACAGACACGACTGTCAATTTTAAGGCTGGTTCATTCCTATCACCCGTATCAGTTAGTATGAATGCCAAAGTGTCTACAAGACACAATAGCAACGTGAATACTAGCTCCAGGGTGAATAACTCTACGCAATTTACCATTGATATCAATGTGAAGGCAGTTCAGGATGAAATGCCGGCTGGTTTGGCCAAAATTCTACACATCATGGAGCAAGCAATCCTAGAGCGTCCTGCTTCTTCCACTCCTCCTGCTTCCTGATTTTTTAAACGTACTATTTCTATGAGTCAAATGAATCAGATCATTGCTTCATTGCTTAGTGATATTAATGAGGCTAAATCAAAAGCAGATGAGTCGTCAAGAAATCTCGCGCAGCTATATGCAGCAGATGAAATTTTGAGGTATTTCCCAGTGCCAAAAATCGGGATTCAAAATCTTGAAGTGGAAATCAAGTATGCCATAGAATCAGTCGAAGAAAAACCTGTACAAAGCAGTCAGTCTCAACAAAGGCTGACTGCCTTTATTCAAACTTTTTCGAATGATACAGCAAAAGAAATCCGAGCTGGCATAAGAAAAGCTATTCAAGAAAATGAATTGTACAAGAGCCTTGGTACTGCTTATCCTCCAGAAGCATGGGAAAAAAGCCTTTCCCAGTCAATAGAGGATGGATTTATGGGGATTTCAAGGGCTTCGGGTGATTTACAAAAAGCGATCAAAACTTCTTTTGAATCATTCGGTAAAGTTTTGCCTCAGTTTCTTCCGGTTGCTTATAAATCAGAATCTCTCGCGGCCATACCAAAGGTTTCTGGTGAATATCAACTAGTGGGATTGGCGAAGGATGGTACTCCGGAATTTACAGTATCCAAATTATATACTTCAGAAAAAGAAGCATTGATCGATGCAAAAATCCTGAATACTTCGATTTCAACAAAGAAGCTTGAAATCGTTGAAACTAGGAAAGATACAGTAGCAAAAGTGGATCTGGCCAGGATCAAAACCGGAAATCAGGAGTTCATGATAGAAATGGATAGCCAAAAGGTAGGGGCAGTTCAGCCCAAAGCCTTTTTTGAAAGATCATTCTCTGAAAAAAGTACAGCTCTGAATACACCCATACGTATCGCACCTTCTTGGTTGAGTGGTAGGATTCCAACAGTAGGAACTCCCACTCCACCCAGTAGTTCACAGCCTAGTGTCGAATTGAAAGAGGACGATGCATTAAAGGTCATTTCTGAAACAATTATGAAGAAACGCTTAGCTGATTTGGAGTTTGGGATATCTAAAATTTTGAATGAAAATAAAGCTACCACTATACAAGTAATGGTAGAAAGTGAAAAGTTGAAGCAACTGAAGCCGGAAAATTTAGCCACTATCAAGTTTTCTCTCAGTGCCCAAGACTTTACCATGATGGATGATGAAAGTAAAAAATCAATTCTTTAACCTTACTTCCTATGATTACTCCACGTTTTATTTCTGA
Organism: Algoriphagus sp.; assembly: GCA_018336015.1. GTDB lineage: Bacteria > Bacteroidota > Bacteroidia > Cytophagales > Cyclobacteriaceae > Algoriphagus > Algoriphagus aquatilis. The sequence continues at coordinate 128,120 of JAGXQZ010000071.1, forward strand.
TCTTTTGGGTGCCCCAATGGCGGCAGTTGTTCAGGCGGAAGCTATTGCGGCAAGAGCCACTGCAGACTTTATCAAGGAGGTTGGGTTTTCTAATGGAGGAGATGCTACTTCTTCAGATTACGGCACCGTAAGAAATATTTCTTTTACTTACAACCGAGTGAATCCGGATGGAACTTCCCAAAATGCAAGTATCACTGTCCCACTTTTAACCATCATTCCTATTCCTTCCTTAAGAGTTGCTGAGGCTGAAATAGAATTTGACTTAGCACTTACTCAGCCTGATATCCATACGAATGGCGGAGGAAGCTCCTCCTCAGGCAACCAGATTTTTGACCTTAGAAATCAGCTTAAGTTAAAAGGTATTTTGGCTAAAAAGCCTGTTCCAAATGCTCCTGCAACTTCCACGACAGCAAATATGACAGTCAAGATTAAGCTCGCTCAGGCAGAACCTACCCTAGGAATGGTACAGCTGCTCAATATTTTGGATGGTGCAAAAAAAGAATGATCATGTGGAATTGGTTGATAAAAATCAAAAACTGGATATCCGGTTTCTTTCAAAAGAAAGAAATTGGAGCTGTCAAATCAGCTGCAATTTCAGAGCGAACGCCAGAAGTAGAGATTTCAAGAGCTCCAGGCATCAATTGTCCAGAGTGCACTACCAGACTTGTAGTGAGTATCCAGCATCTTATCAGTCTTGAGCCAGTTATTTGTCCTTCTTGCGGGCTTGAATTGCAGATCGATGCCCAAAAATCTCAAGGAGCTCTCGAATCCTTACGAAAGCTCCAGTCTGGGCTCAACCAAGCGGCAAAGGTCCGTCAAGAATCTCAATTGTGATCAGTGCTCCCAAGTACCAAACTTACCAGCTTGGTAATCTTGGTAAGCTTCATAAATCTGCTGTTGCGTATTCATTACAAATGGGCCTTGGGCAACCATAGTTTCGTTGAATGGCTTAGCATGGCCCAAGATCAAAATAGAATCTTCTAAGGCTTCTATTTCGATTGTATCTCCTGAATTGTCAAACTCTACCAAGTGGCGGAACATGATTTCCTCGCCGTTGACTTTCAATTCGCCTCTGACGATATAGAAAAATACGTTCTCATTACTAGTTATTTTTTTGTTGAACATACCGCCTTTTTCCAGATATATGGTACTCATCGTCAGCGGAAAAGTCCCTTCAAATGCACCATTGACCCCATTCCATTCCCCAAATAGTTGCTGGACCTTTATTTTGCCGCCAGCCATTTCAAATGCGGGAATTTCATCCTTTTGTAAGCCGATGTAGTTTGGGCTTACCATCTTTTTGGCTGCGGGCAGATTGAGCCATAGCTGAAGAATCTCGAGGTCTCCACCTTTTCGCTTGAATTCACTGCTGGAAACCTCTGCATGGATCAATCCTCGTCCTGCAGTCATGTACTGTACTCCTCCCGGGCCAATCACGGATTCATGCCCGGAAGAGTCTTTGTGCATGATATCGCCTTCCAAAATAAATGTGACCGTCTCCATTCCTCTATGTGGATGAGGTCCAAACGGAAGGCCTTGGTTTCGTTCAGGATACGTTTGAAAACCATGGTGATTTAAAAAAATAAAAGGATCAATCTGCTGAAGTGAACGTGTCGGAAGCGGGCTGTAGGTCACCAAATCGGCAATGGGGCGGTATTCAGCTTTATGGATTCGTTTGATTGGTCTCATGGTTATGGCAAATGATTGTATAGACATTTAATGTAAAATGAGCCAAAAAGGTTTGGATTCGATGAGATTTTACTTCAGTCTTTTATCTAACTCTAAAATGGTTTGCAATAAAACATTTGCTCCATTTGCGATGTCTTCTTTGCTCGAAAATTCTTCTGGGGCATGACTTATGCCGTCTTTACTCGGGATAAAAATCATCCCCATTGGAGCAATTCTTGCCATTTCTTGTGCGTCATGACCAGCACCACTGGGAAGGCTTTTGGTCGAAAGTCCCATTTTTTCAGCTTGATTTTTGATTATTTCCCTGATCATAGGATCTGCTAAGGCAGGTTTGCTTGCTACTTCAATGTGCTTGATTGCCAATTCGATTCCTCCTTCTGATGCAAGTTCTTTGGCTCTCTGCTCTAGATCTTCATAGATTTTCCAGATTTTTTCAGAAGAAAGGTCCCTTATTTCCACATTCACCTTGACTTCCCCGGGGATTACATTTCCAGCACCGGGAAATGCTTGAATTTTTCCTACGGTGCCCACTTGACGGCCTTCGTAGCTCGTTACGATTTCATTTACCGCCAAAACCAATTTGGCAGCGGGAAGCATGGGGTCTTTTCTCATATTCATTGGCGTGGTACCCGCGTGGTTTGCTTTTCCTTTGAAAGTAAACTCCCACCACTCAATGGCTACAATACCTTCTACGACCCCAATGTCCAGTTTTTCATTGTAAAGATTTCCCCCCTGTTCGATGTGCAATTCCAGAAAGGCTGCTACATCACCAGGGTTTCTTTTCATTTCGCTGATTCTACTTGGGTCTCCTCCTAGCAGCTTGATTCCTTCAGCCTGCGTTACTCCGGCATTACTTTTTACCTGAAGGGCTTCTTCGCTCAATGCGCCTACGATTGCCCGACTACCGACGACTCCGCCTTCCTCATTGGTAAAGATGATCACTTCCAAGGGGTGGTCTGTTACTATTCTGTTTTCTGATAGCGTATGAATTACTTCTATGGCCCCCAAAGAACCAACAGGGCCATCATAATCTCCTCCATTAGGCACTTCGTCGATATGCGATCCAAATGAAATGGGTTTCATTGATGGGTTTTTTCCAGACTTTTTACCAATAATGTTTCCTGCAAAGTCTACCGAGATTTCAAGACCAGCTTTTTGCATCAAATCTTTGATAAATTTTCTAGCCTCCACATCATGAGTGGAATAAGCCACTCGATCCGATCCACCCTGAGCGTTTTTGCCAAAAGAGGCGAGCGTCATCAAGTTACTATGAAGACGATCAGGGTTAGCCCTTGGAGTTTGGGCCAGCAGATTTTCCGTTAAGAAAAGGGATACTGCAGTAGCAAGGAGGAAATATTTCATTGGGGATGAATGATTGTTTTTTAAAGAATGCATTAAAAAAGTCCTTCTGTAAAGAAGGACTTTGGTATTTATTTAAGCCAAGCAAGCCGGACTTCGTCAGGGGCTTTCATTCGATCGGCGAGCCTCATGTAGCGGTCTGCAAGATTTGCCAAGTAATCTTGAGCTTTTGCCGCCACAGCGTCTAGACCGGTAAGTGTTTCTATTTTCCAAAACTCTACCAAGTGCTCAATGATTCTGGCATAATCCCAACCCGTATAGATTCCTACTTTTTGAGTGATTTCCGAAAAATCCTTGTAAATGCCTGGCTTAGGACCGCCTTCACCCATCAAGACCGCGGGCATTACGATTTGCTTTCTCATCATTTTTTCAAATGCTTTGATCGCACCGCTAGGGTCAATGTCGAAGATATTGGACATAAAAGTCTTGTAGGCCTTTTCGTGTCGAGCCTCATCACCTGCTATCGTCTTACAAATTCTTGAAAGGACATGATCTCCGGCTTTATCAGCTAGTTTCCCAGTATTGACATGGGAGATTTTGGTTGCTCTTTCTTGAAAAGAAGTGTAGATCATAGCCTGGTAAGGATCTGCATCGGTGTTAGCATCAAATCCATTTGCGATGAGTCTATGAATGGTTCGCTCTACTGCACCCATGTCAACTCTTCCTGTGAGGTAAAGATACTTGTTGAGTAAGTCTCCGTGTCTGTTTTCTTCCGCTGTCCAAGTTCTTGACCATCTTACCCAACCCGAAGGAGAAATGAGAGAACGCTCTTCATTTATCCCTTCAAGTAAGTTGAAATAAGTTTGATAGGAGGGGAGTGCTTCCTCTGTGATCATATTGCCGATCAATGAAGTCAGAACTGTATCGGGAATGCCCTCTGCTCTTTGTTGCAGAAGTTTAATATCTTCAAATGCTTCAGGATTGGAAAGGTCTGGTAAAAAATCAGAAGGTTGCCAACACTTTTCCGGATCGACCAAAATGTTATCCACCGCATCTCCAACCAGTTGATCTAGTTGGGAGATGACTTCCATGTTTTTTTCTAATTCGTAATTGATTTCGCCTGATTTCATGCGGGTACTGGTTAATCCAAGTGGAAATACTTGGACAGTTTGATTTTAATATCCAGAAAGGTAAGGACAAATCCTCGCATTAAGTTTATAAATATTTGGACTTATGGATTCGATTCCATGAATGGCATTTTTTCTAACCCATAAAAAAACCTCCCGAAGGAGGCTTGGTGCTGAAGTCGCTTAGTAATCAAGTTTGTACGCGGCGACTTTATTTTTATAAAATGTGGGCACATAGACAATTTTTTCAGCAGCGTTGTACCCAATGTCGGCCGTGTTGGATTCAGCAGCTTTAGTGTCAACCATTATGGTTTGGGTAGAATCGTTGGCAAACCAAATTTCTCCTACCCATCTGGAAGCTACAAAATTTCCATCTTCCAAAATTACCAAACCGTCTCCATCGGATACTTGATTATTTACCACAGTGGTTGTTCCATCTGCATTCCACTTTTTCAGTCCGCTGGCATCCAAGCCGTAAATCGTTCCGTCAGCAGCAACAGCTATTCCATTGATTGATTTATTTCCTTCGGAAATAGTAGAAATAGTTCCATTTGCAAAGGAGTGAACTTTGCCGGTATTCATATCTGTGAAATACACGGTACCGTTGTGAGCAGCGACATCATTCAGGAATTGAGCTCCATCTACTTTCCACTTGTTTGAAATCTTAGCCGTAGCGATGTCGATTTCCACCAATTCATCGATATCCGTCACATACAGTTTGCCATTGGAAATAGCCATTCCCTTGGGGGCATTCAGTCCCGTGACCCAAGCTGGATTGAGGATTTTGCCCGCTTTCGAAAGAATAGCAATCGACCCTTTGCCATCTTTTTGCAGGGGATCTTGTCCTTCAATATTGGATACATAGAGATTTCCGGATTCGGCATCAAACAACACGGATTCATTGGTCATGAGCGAATCCGCCGACTCCCAAAGTAAAGTGAGTGTAGGAGTTTTTACCTCTTCCACGATTTCTACAACTTCTGGCTTTTGAGGGCCGCATCCCACGGTTAGGATTGCAGCAGATAAGAATGCGACGAGAGAAAATTGAATGTTTGTTTTCATGAGCATTGCGATTGGTAATGTTGTTGGTCTGATATTTAAGATGAATTTCAGAATAAAATCCTGAAGGATTCCATTATGTTTTTTGAATGTTTCAAAAATTAGTCTGAAGGGCAAGTCTTGCCGATTAAAATTAGGTTTTGTGAGTTGTGAAAATTTGCCATCAGTGGATTTTTCTAGAATCATTTTTCGGAACACGCTATATTCCCACTAGATTATTTTACACGACTATGAATAGAAATTTTATTCTCGCGGCTCTCCTAGCACTTACTGCTTCATGCAGTCAAAAAGTGAATGCTCCCGATTATACCAAAATGTCGGATGAAGAACGGCTAAAGGCTGCAATAGAAATAGCCCAATCCACCATCATGGTAGATGGTCACGTGGACCTTCCCTATCGGATGAAAGTCGGAGGATTTACCCTTCAGCGTGAAATACTGGATGTTTCTGTCAGGACTCCTGACGGAAATTTTGACTATCCTAGATCCAAAGAAGGGGGACTCGATGCGCCTTTTATGTCAATTTATATTCCTGCAGGCAATCAGGCAATCCCAGGCGCTTCAAAAGCCTTGGCGGATTCCTTGATTTTGATGACTGAGCGATTGGCAAGCACGTTTCCGGACAAGTTTGCCATGGCATACAGCCCGGCAGATATTGAAGCCAATTTTGCCAAAGGGCTGATTTCCCTCCCTATGGGAATGGAAAATGGCGCTGGGATAGAGGATGATTTATCGAATGTGGAATACTTTTACAAAAGAGGTATTCGATACATTACCCTTACCCATGGAAAGGATAATCTCATTGGGGATGCAAGCTATGATACCACAGGTACACATGGTGGTTTAAGTGACTTTGGAGAAAAGGTAGTGGCAGAAATGAATCGGGTGGGAATAATGGTCGATTTGAGTCACGTTTCTGACAATACCTTTCGTGATGCTTTGGCGATAACCAAAGTTCCCGTGATAGCTTCACATTCTTCTGTCCGAAAATTCACACCGGGCTTTGAGCGAAATATGAGCGATGAACTGATTCAGGCTATGGCCAAAAACGGTGGAGTCATGATGATCAATTTCGGCGGTTCTTTTATTGATTCAGCGTATGCGGCAGGCTCAGCCAAAGTGCGTGAGCATATTGTAAACTGGCTTGCTGAAAACAATCTTTCCAGAAGTGATTCCGCAGCACAGGCTTATATCCAGGATTATTCAGAAAAGAATAATCCTTTTCCCACCGTTCAGAGAGTGGCGGATCATTTTGACCATGTGGTCAACTTGGTAGGGATTGATTATGTGGGCTTGGGCTCAGACTTCGATGGCGTAGGAGATTCCCTTCCTACTGGGCTGAAGGATGTTTCCATGTTTCCCAACTTGATTGCCGAATTGCTCAAGCGAGGTTATTCTCGAGAAGACATCGAGAAGATTTGTTATAAAAATGTATTCCGGGTCTGGAAGGCCGTGGAGGACTATGCGGCTAGTCAGAAGTAAGGTCTAATTCTAGCTTGAAAAGCTCCCGGCATTTCTAAAGACCGGGAGCTTTTGTTTTTTGGGCTTGAAAGGCAAAGGCTGACTTAAGGGCGTACTTGAGTAATAAATACTTACTTTTTTCTGTCAAATTTTCAGAAAATCCTTTCAAAAAGTCGTTTTTTAAGCCATTCTGACTTGGAAATCGCCTTGGCTGAGCATTTGATCCAATGGGAAGAAAGAAACTAACTAACCACTATCAACCACTATGGATTTCAAGCAATTTACCATCAAATCTCAGGAAGCGATACAAAAGGCTGCCGAGCTTGCGACGAGTGCAGGTCAGCCAAATATCGAGACTGCCCATTTGCTGAAGGGGATTTTCGCTGAAGACGAAAACGTTACCGATTTTCTCTTCAAGAAACTTGGAGCAAATAAGCAATTGATCGAGCAAAAGCTGGACGAGCAACTCGCCAAGTTTCCCAAAGTAAGCGGAGCCAATCAGCAGCCCTATCTCTCTGGAGCGACCAATCAAGCCTTGACAAAGGCGAAAGATTACCTCAAGACTTTTGGGGATGAATACGTCGCCATCGAGCATTTGCTTTTGGGGATTTTAGCTGGAAGTGATGCAGTCGCCCAGCTCTTAAAAGATCAGCGTTTGGCTGAAAAGCCCCTGATCGAAGCTATCAAGGAATTAAGAAAAGGAAATAAAGTGACTGATCCCAACGCAGAAAGCAAGTACAGGGCTTTGGAAAAGTATTCCAAAAACCTGAACGAATTGGCCAAAAAGGGTAAAATCGACCCAGTAATCGGCCGTGATGAAGAAATCAGACGAGTACTTCAAATCCTCGCGAGGCGTACCAAAAACAACCCCATTTTGCTCGGTGAGCCTGGTGTGGGTAAAACTGCCATTGTCGAAGGTTTGGCTCAGCGAATCGTCTCCGGTGACGTGCCGGAAAACCTAAAGTCAAAAACTTTGATTTCCCTGGATATGGGCTTGCTCGTGGCAGGCGCCAAGTACAAAGGAGAGTTTGAGGAGAGACTTAAAGCCGTAATCAAAGAAGTGACGGACTCAGATGGAGAAATTATTCTCTTTATCGATGAAATCCATACACTGATCGGAGCCGGAGGTGGAGGAGAAGGAGCAATGGATGCTGCCAACTTGCTCAAACCAGCCTTGGCACGTGGGGAACTCCATGCTATCGGTGCGACGACGCTGAAGGAATATCAAAAGTACATCGAGAAGGACAAGGCATTGGAGCGTCGATTCCAAGCGGTCATCGTGGACGAACCCGATGCGGCGGATGCGATTTCCATCCTTCGAGGAATCAAAGACAAGTACGAGCTTCACCATGGGGTGCGAATCAAAGACGATGCGGTCATTGCAGCGGTCGAGCTTTCGCAGCGGTACATTTCTGACCGTTTCTTGCCGGATAAAGCCATCGACTTGATGGATGAGGCAGCTGCCAAACTGAGAATGGAGATCGACTCCCTTCCACAGGAATTGGATGAGCTGAACAGGCGAATCATGCAGCTTGAGATTGAGCGGGAAGCGATTCGAAGAGAAAACAACAAAGACAAGGAAGCGATTCTGAGCAAAGAGATTGCAGAATTGGGTGAAAAAAGACAGTCCGTCAAAGCCAAATGGGAAAGCGAAAAAGCGGTGATCATGGGGATTCAGCGGGAAAAAGAAGCTATCGAAAAGCTGAAACTTGAAGCTGAACAGGCAGAACGTGCCGGCGACTTTGGGAAAGTAGCTGAGATCCGATATGGAAAAATCGGCGAATCGGAGAAGAAGCTGGAATCCTTCAAATCCCAGTTGGCGGAAATGCAGGCTGGTTCGCCGTTGCTCAAAGAGGAAGTGGACAATGAAGACATCGCAGCGGTAGTCTCCAAGTGGACAGGAATTCCAGTCATCAAGATGATCCAATCCGAGAGGGAAAAATTGCTGCATCTCGAAGACGAGTTGGGCCGAAGAGTAGCGGGTCAACGGGAAGCGATTGCCGCACTTTCGGATGCGGTAAGAAGAAGTCGTGCCGGATTGCAGGACCCTAAGCGTCCAATCGGGAGCTTTATCTTCATGGGTACTACCGGTGTGGGTAAAACCGAATTGGCCAAGGCCCTCGCCGAATACCTCTTCAATGACGATAACGCCATGGTGCGGATCGATATGTCCGAGTACCAAGAGCGACACTCCGTCAGCCGATTGGTGGGAGCACCTCCGGGCTACGTGGGTTACGATGAAGGCGGTCAATTAACTGAAGCAGTTCGTAGGAAGCCATACTCAGTGATCCTTTTGGATGAAATTGAAAAGGCTCACCCGGATGTCTTCAACATCTTGCTTCAGGTCTTGGATGATGGTCGTTTGACCGACAATAAAGGCCGAATCGCCAATTTCAAGAATACCATCATCATTCTCACTACCAATATTGGTTCGCACCTGATTCAGGAGCGATTTGCCGAGATGGAAGAGTGGAATAAGGAAGAGATCTTGGAAAAGACCAAAGTCGAGGTCTATGAGATGCTGAAAAAATCTGTAAGACCAGAATTCCTGAACCGTATCGACGAAACAATCATGTTTGAGCCTCTGAATAAGCAGGTGATTCGCAAGATCGTAGATATTCAGTGGAGAGAAATTCAGAAGCGACTAGCTGATTCCAACATTGAGATCGAAGCAACCACAGAAGTCTTAGATTACTTGGGAGAAGTGGGATTTGATCCAAATTTTGGTGCTCGACCACTCAAGCGTACCATGCAGCGATTGATCTTGAATGAACTTTCCAAGCAGATCTTAGCAGGCTATATTAAAAATGATTCAGCTGTTTTGGTTGACTTGGATGCAGATAAGCAGGTTTATTTCAAGAATATTGATGCGGTAGTGGAGGTTTAATCTTCGTGTAGAATAATTTAAATCCCTCGAGATCTCAGATTTCGAGGGTTATTTTATTTAAAGTTTTTTGAGAATGGATGATTTTCTGATTGATTTAATCAGTTTTTAATTCCTCCGGTTTTTATTTTGCTTGAACTTGATTTTCAAGTTTGAGTTATCGGATAAACTATTCATCATGCTCTTTTCCCATTCAGACTCTCCATCCGGAATTTGGCAGTCCATCAAGCATGAATTGCATCGCGGTGCGTTGGATCCCAAGCATCCGTTTCGTTATGTGAATTTGGGAACCATTGGAAAAGGTTTTCCAAAGGTTCGGACGGTGGTTTTGCGAGAAGTTACCCAGGAATTAGATTTCTTGGTATTCACTGATTATAGATCTGAAAAAGTGAGAGAAATCCAAAGCTCACCGATGATCGCAATTCATTTTTATCATCCCAAAAAAATGCTTCAGATCCGAGTGGAGGCAAAGGGAGAAATTCATTTTCAAAATGAGCTTTCTGAGCAGTATTGGAAAAAGATACCTGATGGTAGGAAGTCTGAATATACTGGAAGCTTAGCTCCTGGAACTCCCATATCAAATCCTGACTTTGGCTGGGAGTGGAGCGAAAAATCCTTTTTCACAGTTCTTAAAATCAGTCCTCAACGAATCGAGGCCCTTCAATTGAGCAAAGAAGGTCACCTTCGAATCCAATTTGAAAAAGAAAAAGACTGGGAAGGTCAATGGTTGGTCCCCTGACCTATTTTCAATAAAAAAAGCTCTGAATTTCTCCAGAGCTTGTGGTATCAGACTTTCATGATATCAGCTTCTTTTTTGATCAGAAGCTCGTCGATTTTTGCGGAGTAGTTGTCCGTGAATTTTTGAACTTGCTCTTCGGCACGCTTGATCGCGTCTTCAGAAGCGCCTTCTTTTTGAAGTTTTCTCAGGGATTCGTTAGTTTCTTTTCTGACGGATCGGATAGAAATTTTACCGGTTTCACATTCAGATTTTGCCTGCTTTACGAGTTGAACTCTTCGCTCTTCAGTCAAAGCTGGAATAGTGAGAATGATGATTTCCCCATTGTTTTGAGGAGCAAGTCCAAGGTCAGAATTGATAATTGCTTTTTCGATTTGGGAAATCAGATTTCGCTCAAATGGCTTAATCGCAAGAGTCCTTGCGTCTGGAGTAGTTACCGATGAAACCTGATTTAAGGGTGTAGGGGATCCGTAATATTCAACAAAAATGCCATCCAGGAGGTTTGGCATTGCTTTGCCCGCTCTGATTTTTACTAACTCTGCCGCAGTGTGATCCACTGCTTTCTGCATTAATTCTTTGGCTTCGTCTAAGAATAATTCGATTTCTTCCATGAGTATATTCTTGGTTATGCGGTGATCAATGTTCCGATAGTTTCCCCTTGTACCAATTTGAACAGGTTATCTTCTTTATTCATGTCAAATACAATGATAGGAAGGTTGTTCTCTTGGCAAAGTGTGAAGGCGGTCATATCCATGACGTTGAGGTTTTTCTTATATACCTCGTCAAAAGAAATGTTTTGATATTTGGTAGCAGTGGCATCTTTTTCTGGATCGGCTGTGTAAACGCCATCCACTCTGGTTCCTTTTAATACCACATCCGACTCAATCTCGATAGCACGAAGCGCAGCAGTAGAATCGGTGGTGAAATAAGGGTTTCCAATACCTGCACCGAAAATCACGATTCTGCCTTTTTCAAGATGTCGAATAGCTCTTCGACGGATAAATGGCTCGCAAACACTTTCTATTTTGATCCCTGACATCAATCGGGTATACATGCCGTTTTGCTCAAGTGCACTTTGTAATGCCATCGCGTTGATCAGTGTGGCCAGCATTCCCATGTAGTCTCCTTGCACTCTGTCAATTCCTGATTTTTCAGCCTGAACTCCCCTAAAAATATTTCCGCCACCGATGACTATGGCTATTTCCACACCCATTCCTTTCACTTTTTTGATTTCATCGGCGTATTGCTGAAGAATGGCAGGGTCAATGCCGTATTTCTTTTCTCCCATGAGGGATTCTCCACTGAGTTTGAGCAGAATTCTTTTGTATTTCATCGGTTGGCGAATAGTTTCTAAAGTTTATTCTCCCTACGGGAGAAAATTTGGGGTGCTATAATTTCAAACCTGGATTGGAAAGACTCTCCTCAAGCCAAAACAATCCGGCAAATATAAATTCTTCAATTCAGAATGCCAGAATCGATTCGGAAAATGCTTGGTTAAAATTCACTTTCATACTTTACCATAGGCACTCAATTAAAAAAAAGTGACCAAGGCCACTTTTTCAAAACTGGATCAATACCTGGTTTTTTTCTACACTCTGTTTGAGATTGACTTTGACCTCCTTTACCACTCCGTCGCCAGGGGATTTGATGATATTTTCCATTTTCATAGCTTCCAAAATCAACACCACATCACCTTTTTTTACCACATCTCCAGCGATTACTTTCAGGTCCAAAATCAAACCCGGCATAGGTGCTTTGATCTCCTTTAGACTACCAGTGCCTGAATTGGTCATCCCCATTTTCTCAAGCAAAAGATCAAATCTATCCTTCAATTCGAGCGTTGCCGTTTGGTAGCCAAGTCGTACTTGGAGACTTTTTGTATCGTGATCGATAGAAATCAGTTCAGCCTCAATTGACTCATTTCCTTTAATTAGATGAATCCGTCGGTCATCAATCCATTTGATATCCCAAGTCAATGGTTGATGGTTGACCAAAATATCATGATGTGATTTTTCGACCGTGTAAGTGCTATTTTGAAGGTTTACTGAAAACATTCCTGCTAATTTGGATTTACTTCTTTAATTATTACCGGTAAGGTCCGTTAGATTATCCCAAATATGAGTCAAAACCCAACCAGTCCAAAGCGAAATTTGATGTTCCTTCTTAGATTATTTCTACTTACAGGGATTTTCATGGTAGCATATGCATGCAAAACTCCGAAGTCTGCTACAGATGCCTCTGATATCCCAGGCATAAGTAAAGGAGCTGCAGAAGTAAGCCTAGCTGTAGATCAATCTATACTAAGGCTTCAGAAGGAGAAAGAGATCAAATCCTATCAGCCCAGCGCGAGACGAGATTTTGACATCTTGCATACCGATCTAGACCTGGAATTTGACTGGAAAAACCAGTCTGTCTTGGGGAAAGCCAGGATTCAAGCAAAACCTCATTTTTCACCGGAAAAAATATTGGTATTGGACGCTAAAGATTTTGAGTTGGGGGCAATTTCTTTAGTAGCAGCAGATTCCATTCAAAAACTCTCCTACCGGTATGATGAAAAACAAATCAGTGTTTTTTTACCCCGTGAGTTTACTTCCAAGGATACTTTTGAGATAGAAATCAACTACAAAGCGTTTCCAGAGCGAAACTCTGGTCGTGGAAGTGATGCGATTACAGATACAAAAGGGCTTTACTTTATCGATCCATTGGATACTATACCCAGTAAGCCTACTATGATTTGGACACAAGGTGAGACAGAGCATAATAGCAAGTGGTTTCCGACCATTGATAAGCCAAATGAAAGATTTACGCACTCGATAAGGCTCACTGTGCCGGACTCCATGGTTTCTGTCAGCAATGGAAAACTAGTCAAACAGGAGAACCTGGGGAATGGATCAAGGAAGGATTATTGGGAGATGAATTTGCCCCATGCACCGTATTTGGTAGCAATAGCTATTGGTGATTTTGGTAAGGTAGAGGCAACTCATGGGGATGTTCCATTGGGATACTATGTGGAAAAAGGCTTTGAAAAAGGTGCGTCAAAGGTTTTTGAGAACACGCCTAAGATGATGTCTTTTTTTGAGAAAAAGCTCGGAGTCCCTTTCCCCTGGCAGAAATACGATCAAATTGTAGTTCGTGATTTTGTTTCAGGAGCTATGGAAAATACCACTGCTTCTATTTTTATGGAGGAGTTGAGGTTGGATGAAAGAGAAGCTTTAGATTCCGAATGGGATTACATCATCGCCCACGAGCTCTTTCATCAATGGTTTGGTGATCTTGTTACAACTGAATCTTGGGCGAATCTTACCCTCAATGAAGCTTTTGCGAATTACAGTGAATACTTATGGAATGAGCATTATTACAGCTCTGACCAAGCAGCGTTGAAGCTCGTGGCAGAGATGGAAGGCTATTTTGCCGAGTCGGAAGAAAAGAAAGTAAACCTTATTCGTTTTGACTATAATGATTCCGAAGACATGTTTGACGCCCATAGCTACAATAAGGGCGGGGTCGTTCTTCATATGCTTAGAAAATACCTAGGTGATGAGGTGTTTTTCAGGTCACTTCATGAATATTTAAAGAAGCATGCGTTTCAATCCGTGGAAGTCCACGATCTCCGCCAAGCTTTTGAAAGGGTTAGTGGAGAAGATTTGAATTGGTTTTTCAATCAATGGTTTCTATCTAAAGGTCATCCGGAAATTGCTATAGAGATAGATTATTCGGAGCCAGAAAACATCCTGATAACGATTAATCAACTTCAAGATTTAACCGATTATCCTCTTTTTCAATTTCCTATTGAAATAAGTTGGTATGAAGGAAAAGATCGCAGAACCAAGCAGTTTATAGTCAAAGAAGGGCAACAGTCTTTTGCCATCGAAAATGGTACTCCTGTGGATTTGGTCTATGTTGATGAAGGAAAAAACCTTTTGGCTAGAAGAACTCAAAATTTATCCAACTCACAATTTTTAAAGCAATTCAAAGAATCCCAATTGGGTGTGGCTCGTTATGAAGCTTTAGACAGTCTTGCATCAAGGGAAGCAAAGGGAGAATTATCGGAAGTTTTGCCACTTGCTCTTAAGGACCCATTTTGGCCTATAAGAGAAACTGCTCTCGGTTATTTGCAATCCGATCCTGAATGGAAAGAGAAGATTCAAGGTATTGAAGAGTTGGTTTATGATTTAGTGGAAAACGATCCAAAGAACTCGGTCAGATCTGCTGCAATAGATTTGTTGGGACAATGGGCATCGGATAAATACTTTTTGACGTTCAAGAGGTTAACAAATAATCCTTCTTACTTGATTGCAGGGTCTGCGCTGATGGCGATGATTCAGGCAGAAGAGGTTTCAGTCGATTCCGATTTGATAAATAGCTTGGCAAGCATTAGGAATTTCAGGATAGTCATCCCTGTAGCTGAATATTACTTAAAAGAACATGTATCAGGCAAAGGTGGATGGTTTAATGAAAATCTTACCCATTTGACTGGAGAAGGCCTCTATTATTTTTTGGGGTATTATTCAGAATATTTCGTGAGGCTTCCTGCGGAAGGAAAGACCCAAGCGATAACTAATCTAATGGCGATTCTACAGAATAATTCCAAGGATTACTTGCGTATGGGCGCATTCCAAGCCTTACTTGGGTTTGCGGAAGACCCTGAAACCATAAAGTTGCTTGAAAAAGCTGCAGAGAAAGAGACCTCCACAGAATTGCGCAATTACTTTAATTATTTTCTGGAAATGCTCAAGGAATAAAATTAATTGGTTGATTTTGAAAAGATTGAAAGTTTATTCAGTAAAAAGTTTCCAATTTTCGAAGTCACCCTTTGATACTTTGTCAAAAGGCTATAATTTTGCCATCCGTTAACGTTACAAGGGTATCAGATCAATGAAATGTTAACTCAGTTGGGGGAATACCAAAGCGGCCAACTGGGACGGACTGTAAATCCGTTGACTTATGTCTTCACAGGTTCGAATCCTGTTTCCCCCACCCAGTTGCCTAATTGCAAAATTTTTTTCTAGTTTTGCAGGGCCAAAATATCCGGGTTACCGGAAATAAGCGGGAGTAGCTCAGTTGGTAGAGCGGCAGCCTTCCAAGCTGCAGGTCGCGGGTTCGAGCCTCGTCTCCCGCTCTGTGCTTTTATAAGTACACTGCGTAGTGCAAGCCGACGTAGCTCAGGGGTAGAGTACTTCCTTGGTAAGGAAGGGGTCACGGGTTCAATTCCCGTCGTTGGCTCAACACAGAAATTATTATCTAAACATATCTTTAAACTTAAACTGAGGATTTTCACGCATGGCAAAAGCAACCTTCGACCGTTCCAAGCCGCACGTTAACATCGGTACGATTGGACACGTAGACCATGGCAAAACTACCCTGACTGCCGCCATCACTACCGTTTTGGCTAAAAAAGGTCTTTCTGAATTGAGAGATTTCTCTTCTATTGACAACGCTCCTGAAGAGAAAGAAAGAGGTATTACTATCAATACTTCTCACGTAGAATATCAGACTGAAAACAGACACTACGCTCACGTAGACTGTCCAGGTCACGCTGACTACGTTAAAAACATGGTTACTGGTGCTGCTCAAATGGACGGTGCTATCCTTGTTGTAGCTGCTACTGACGGTCCAATGCCACAGACTCGCGAGCACATCCTTTTGGCTCGTCAGGTAGGTGTACCTCAGCTTGTAGTTTTCTTGAACAAAGTCGACATGGTTGACGATCCAGAATTGTTGGAACTTGTTGAAATGGAAGTTAGAGAGCTTCTTTCTTTCTATGAATTTGACGGTGATAACATTCCTGTGATTGCTGGTTCTGCTCTTGGAGCTTTGAATGGTGAAGAAAAGTGGGTTGAGACTGTAATGCAGTTGATGAACGCAGTTGATACTTACATTCCTCTTCCTGAGCGATTGATCGACAAAGACTTCTTGATGCCAGTTGAAGACGTGTTTTCAATCACTGGTCGTGGTACAGTTGCTACAGGCCGTATTGAAAGAGGTGTTATCAACTCTGGTGATCCAGTTGAAATCATCGGTATGGGTGCTGAAGGACTTAAGTCTACAGTTACTGGTGTTGAAATGTTCCGTAAGATCCTTGACAGAGGTGAAGCTGGTGATAACGTAGGTTTGTTGTTGAGAGGTATCGAAAAATCTCAAATCAAGCGTGGTATGATTATCTGTAAGCCAGGTTCAGTGAAGCCACATGCTCACTTCAAGGCTGAAGTTTATGTGCTTTCAAAAGAAGAAGGTGGACGTCACACTCCTTTCTTCAACAAATACAGACCTCAGTTCTACCTGAGAACAACAGACGTAACTGGAGAAATTAAACTTCCAGCTAACGTTGAAATGGTTATGCCAGGTGATAACGTAACTATCGAGGTTACTTTGTTGTCAGCAGTAGCTCTAGAGAAAGGTTTGAGATTCGCTATCCGTGAAGGTGGTCGTACAGTAGGTGCCGGTCAGGTTACTGAAATTCTCGACTAATCAATCTTAATCATATAATTAAATGCGATCCCGAAGAATATTTTGGGATCGCATTTGTTTCTAAAGACATTATTTCTAATTTTGCGTTCCGTTTTCGGGCGTACATTTTACACGGGCATAGTTCAATGGCAGAATAGCGGTCTCCAAAACCGTTGATGGGAGTTCGAATCTCTCTGCCCGTGCAGTAAGAAGATAGACTATGAATCTCAAAAACTTTGTCCTCGAGTCTTATGACGAAATGAAAAATAAGGTCACTTGGCCTAAGTTTTCTTTTCTTCAAAATAGTGCCGTATTGGTGTTGGTTGCTTCCCTGATCTTTGCATTGTTTATCGGTGTGGTCGATTTAGGGTTCGAGAACATTATGACATGGTTTTATGATTTATTCTAATTGAAATTACAGAATGGCTGAACATAAGTGGTACGTACTCAGAGTAGTTGCAGGTCAGGAGAAAAAGACTAAAACCTACCTGGAGAATGAAATCTTCAGACAGAAGTTGGACGAATTTATTCCTGAAGTGCTGATTCCGTCTGAGAAGGTATACGAGATGCGTAATGGAAAAAAGCGAGTCAGAGAAAGAAATTTCTTTCCTGGTTATGTTTTGGTCAATGCGGATCTTTCCAATGGTGAAGCCAATCACGTAATAACTAGCATTCCGGGAGTAATCGGTTTTCTTGGATCAAACCAGGGGGGAGCTTCCAAAACCCCTGAGCCATTACGACAATCAGAAGTCAACCGTATTTTAGGTAAGGTTGAGGAGATTGATGAGTTTGCCGAGAAGCAGGATACACCATTTATAGTCGGAGAGGCCGTTAAAGTAATGGACGGTCCTTTTAGTGGGTTTACCGGGACTATTGAGGAGATATTTGAGGAAAAGAAAAAGCTTAATGTTATGGTTAAGATCTTCGGCCGAAATACTCCTGTTGAATTAAACTTTATACAAGTAGAAAAACAAGACTAAGCAATGGCTAAGGAAATCACTGGTTATGTAAAACTACAGGTGAAAGGTGGCCAGGCTAACCCGTCTCCTCCAGTAGGTCCAGCTCTTGGTTCCAAGGGTTTGAATATTATGGAGTTCTGTAAACAGTTCAATGCGCGTACTCAAGATAAAATGGGTACAGTTTTGCCTGTTCTGATTACGGTGTATTCTGACAAATCTTTTGACTTTGTAGTAAAAACTCCTCCTGCAGCTAATATGCTGTTGGAAGCTGCAAAAGTTAAAAGTGGTTCTGCGGAACCTAACAGAAAAAAAGTAGGATCTGTTACCTGGGATCAGGTAAGAGTGATTGCTGAGACTAAAATGCCTGACCTTAATGCTTTCAAAGTAGAATCTGCCATGAAAATGGTAGCTGGTACGGCGCGAAGCATGGGTATCACAGTATCTGGTAAAGCCCCTTGGGAAGTATAAATAAAATAAAATGGCTAAGTTAACAAAAAAGCAAAAAGAAGCTCTTTCTAAGTACGACCCAAGCCAGATGTACTCCCTTGAGGCTGCTTCTTCACTGGTTAAGGAAATTACCATGACCAAATTTGACGCTTCTGTGGATGTAGACGTTCGTTTGGGCGTTGATCCTCGAAAGGCAGATCAAATGGTAAGAGGGGTTGTTGCCCTTCCTCATGGTACAGGCAAAGACATCAAGGTATTGGTGCTTTGTACTCCTGATAAAGTGGCGGAAGCAACCGAAGCGGGTGCAGACTACGTAGGTTTGGACGATTATATTGCCAAGATTGAAGGCGGTTGGACTGATGTTGATGTGATCATCACCATGCCAAACGTCATGGCAAAAGTAGGTAGGTTGGGTAGAGTATTAGGTCCTAGGGGCTTAATGCCAAATCCTAAATCTGGAACAGTAACCCTTGAGGTGGGTAAGGCAGTTAAAGAAGTGAAAGCTGGTAAAATCGACTTTAAAGTTGATAAGTTCGGAATTATTCACGCCGGTATTGGTAAAGTTTCTTTCACCCCTGAACAAATTCAGGACAATGTGAAGGAACTAATCATGACTATCTCAAAATTGAAGCCTTCGTCTTCAAAGGGTACTTATTTTAGAAGCATTCACATTTCCAGCACAATGTCTCCTGGTATCTCGGTAGACAAGGGTAGCATTCAAGGTATTTAATCATGACTAGAGACGAGAAAAAAATAATTATCGACAGTCTGACTGAGAAATTGAAAGAAAGCCCTTTCTTCTATATCACAGATGCAGGCGGATTTACAGTTGCAGAAGTTAACGCATTCAGAAGAACTTGTTTTGAAAGAGGTGTTGAGTACAAAGTTTACAAAAACACTTTGATCGCTAAAGCTCTTGAGAATCTGGATGCGGACTATTCTAAACTGGTAGGTGGTGCATTGAAAGGGTTCTCAGGTATTATTTTCTCAAAAGAGACAAGCAATTTGCCTGCTAAAGTTCTTCTGGATTTCCGGAAGAAAATGGGCAAAAAAGAGACTAGACCGGTATTTAAAGGGGCTGGTATTGATTCAGATGTAATTCTGGGTGAAAACAACCTTGAGATGCTCTCTAATCTCAAATCTAAGCAAGAATTGTTGGGTGATCTTATCGGATTGCTACAGTCTCCTGCTAAAAATCTCGTATCTGCTTTGCAGTCTGGACAGAACAACATTACAGGTGTTCTTAAAACTTTGGCAGAAAGAGATTCAAAATAATCTTATCAAATCATTCAAAAAACAATTAAATAATTAATACAATGGCAGATCTTACGCAACTTGCAGAACAGTTGGTAAACTTGACTGTAAAAGAAGTAAAAGAATTGACAGATATCCTTAAGGATCAGTACGGCATTGAGCCTGCTGCAGCTGGTGCTGTAGTAGTTGCTGCTGCTGGTGGTGCTGGTGATGCTCCTGCAGAAGAGGAAAAAACTTCATTCGATGTAATCTTGAAAGCAGCAGGCGCTCAGAAGCTAGCTGTAGTGAAATTGGTAAAAGAATTGACTGGTCTTGGCTTGAAAGAAGCTAAAGATCTTGTTGATGCTGCTCCAAAGCCTTTGAAAGAAGGTGTAGCTAAGGATGAAGCTGAGGCTTTGAAGAAGTCTTTGGAAGAAGCTGGCGCTGAAGTAGAGATTAAATAATTTGCTGATCCTTAACCCTTTAGGTTAGGGATTAAGCCGAAGACCTGACTTTTTTAGTCAGGTCTTTTCCTGTTTATGCGCGGGATAAAAATTGCATTATTTCAAGCGACAATTGTCGCTTTCTAATATTTAATTTAACTATAAACTATACACTACCTTGGCTATCAAGAATCAAACCGAAAGGAAAAGCTTCTCCTCCATTAAGGTGGTCAAAGACTATCCTGATTTTCTCGATATTCAATTGCAGTCTTTCAAGGACTTTTTCCAATTGGATACTCCGGCAGAGAAACGCAGGGCAGATGGGTTATTTAAGGTTTTTGCTGAAAATTTCCCCATCAGTGATTCCAGAGAAAATTTTACTCTAGAATTTATTGACTATGCAGTAGATCCTCCAAAATATAGCGTTGAGGAATGCATTGATCGTGGTCTCACCTATTCTGTTCCGTTAAAGGCTAAATTGAGATTGCTTTGTCATGATGAGGATAATGAAGATTTTGAAACTATTGAACAAGAAGTGTTCTTAGGAAATCTTCCTTACATGACCGAAAAGGGCTCTTTTGTGATCAATGGAGCAGAAAGAGTAATCGTTTCTCAATTGCATAGATCTCCTGGTGTATTCTTTGCCCAAAGCAAACATACCAATGGAACTAAGCTTTATTCAGCGAGAATCATTCCTTTTAAAGGTTCTTGGATCGAGTTTGCAACAGACATTAATAATGTGATGTATGCTTACATTGATCGTAAGAAAAAGTTTCCTGTAACCACACTTCTTAGAGCTATTGGTTATGGTTCCGATAAAGACATTCTTGATTTGTTCGGTTTGTCTGAAGAAGTACCTGCTACTAAATCTGCACTTAAAAAAGCAGCTGGAAGAAAGTTGGCGGCGAGAGTTCTTAGAAGCTGGGTAGAAGATTTCGTGGATGAAGATACCGGTGAGGTAGTTTCTATTGACAGAAATGAAGTATTGCTTGAGCGTGATACGGTATTGACAGATGAAGACATAGAAATGATTTTGGATTCCGGTTCAAAGTCCATCATTCTCCATAGAGAAGATGTGAACGTGGCGGATTTCTCAATCATCTACAATACACTACAAAAAGATAATTCTAACTCAGAGAAGGAAGCGGTTGAGGTAATCTATCGCCAGCTTCGTAATACCGAAGCTCCTGATGAGGCTACTGCTCGCGAGGTAATCCAAAGCTTGTTCTTCTCTGACAAGCGTTATGATCTCGGTGAGGTTGGAAGATATAGAATTAATAAAAAATTAGGTCTCGAAATAGAACCTGATAAGATTGTATTGACGAAGGAAGACATTATTTCCATCGTTAAATATTTGATTGGATTGATCAATTCTAAGGCGGTAGTCGATGATATTGATCACCTTTCCAATAGAAGAGTTAGAACAGTTGGAGAACAATTATACAGCCAATTTGGTGTTGGCCTTGCTCGAATGGCTCGTACTATCAGGGAGCGTATGAACGTTCGTGATAATGAAGATTTCAAACCGGTTGATTTGATCAATGCAAGAACCCTTTCTTCTGTTATCAATTCCTTCTTTGGAACTAACCAGCTTTCTCAGTTTATGGATCAAACCAATCCACTTGCTGAGTTAACCCACAAGCGTAGACTT
Source organism: Algoriphagus sp. (assembly GCA_018336015.1). GTDB lineage: Bacteria > Bacteroidota > Bacteroidia > Cytophagales > Cyclobacteriaceae > Algoriphagus > Algoriphagus aquatilis. The sequence continues at coordinate 149,554 of JAGXQZ010000071.1, forward strand.
TCTGCATTGGGTCCAGGTGGTCTTTCCCGAGAAAGAGCAGGTTTCGAAGTTCGAGACGTTCACTACACACACTATGGACGACTTTGTACGATTGAAACTCCAGAAGGTCCTAACATTGGTTTGATTTCTTCACTTTGCGTTCACGCTAAAGTCAATTCTATGGGTTTCCTAGAAACTCCTTACAGAAAGGTGGAAAATGGGAAGGTTGCCATGAATGCTGAGGATATTGTTTTCTTGACTGCAGAGGAAGAAGATAATAACAACATTGCCCAGGCTAATGCGAGATTAGAGGCTGACGGTACATTCGTAAATGAGAAAGTAAAAGCGAGATTTGAAGGCGATTTCCCAGTCCTAGATCCTAGTGAGATCTCATACATGGATGTTGCTCCTAATCAAATTGTATCTGTTGCAGCTTCTTTGATTCCTTTCTTGGAGCACGATGATGCAAACAGAGCATTGATGGGATCAAACATGCAGCGTCAGGCAGTGCCACTTTTGAAGCCAGAAGCACCTATTGTTGGTACGGGGCTTGAAGCTAAAGCTGCAATTGATTCTAGAGCTTTGATTATAGCTGAAGCTGATGGTGTAGTAGATTATGTAGATGCGAAAAAAATCAGAGTTAAGTATGATTTAACCTCAGATGAATTGCTTGTCAATTTCTCAGATGAGTATAGATCATATGATTTGATCAAGTTTAGAAGAACTAACCAAGATACCACCATTAACCTTACTCCTTTGGTACTAAAAGGTGAGAAGGTTAAAAAAGGCCAAGTGCTGGTAGAAGGTTATTCTACAAATAAAGGAGAGCTTGCTCTAGGTAAAAATCTTAAAGTGGCATACATGCCATGGCAAGGTTACAACTTCGAAGATGCAATTGTAATATCAGAGCGAGTAGTTCGTGAAGATATCTTCACTTCTATTCACGTTGAAGAATTCCAATTAGAGGTTCGTGATACCAAACGTGGAGAAGAAGAACTGACATCTGAAATTCCAAACGTTTCGGAAGAAGCGGTGAAGCATCTTGATGAGAATGGTATCATCCGTGTTGGTGCCGAAGTGAAAGAAGGTGATATTATCATTGGTAAAATCACTCCTAAAGGAGAAACTGATCCAACTCCAGAAGAAAAGCTCCTTAGAGCAATTTTTGGCGATAAAGCCGGAGACGTTAAGGATGCATCTTTGAAGGCTTCACCATCATTGAACGGTGTGGTTATTGAAACCAAGCTTTTCTCTAGACCTAAGAAAGACAAAGACAACAGAGCTAAATCTAAGGCTGAAGTTGAAAAACTGAAGGCGAAATATTCCAAGGACTTACTTGGTATCCGTGCCCGAATGATCAGCAAGCTTGTGACGTTGCTTGATGGTAAAACTTCTCAGGGAGTTAAGCACAAGTTTGGCGATGAGATCATTAGCAAGGGTGTTAAGTTCAATTTGAAGAATATTGAAAATAACCTTTTCCCTGCTAAGAATCCTTACAGAGACGAGTCTAACTACAACGTACCTGAAGAGGCAAACTTGATTTCGGACATCATTTTGGATGACTGGACTGAAGACGCACATACCAATGGTCTGATTGTGAAATTGGTTAAGAATTATACCAATTCAAGAAATGAGATCTCCGGTAGATTCAAGCGTGATCGATTTACTCTAGAAGTTGGTGATGAATTGCCAGCAGGTATAGTTCAACTTGCTAAGGTTTACATCGCCAAGAAGCGTAAGCTCAAGGTAGGTGATAAAATGGCGGGTCGTCACGGTAACAAAGGTATTGTTGCGCGAATTGTAAGAGACGAGGACATGCCTTTCTTGGAAGATGGAACTCCAATGGATATTGTTCTTAACCCACTAGGTGTACCTTCTCGAATGAACATTGGACAGATTTTCGAAACTGTCCTTGCTTGGGCCGGCCAAAAAATGGGTAAAAAGTATGCTACTCCTATTTTCGATGGGGCTTCTTTGGAAGAGGTATCTGCAGAACTGGAAGCAGCTGGAGTACCTGCATATGGAAGAACATACCTCTATGATGGCTTGAGTGGAAACAGATTTGATCAGCCAGTTACAGTGGGTGTGGCTTACATGTTGAAGCTAGGTCACTTGGTGGATGATAAGATGCACGCCCGTTCTATCGGTCCATACTCTCTTATTACTCAGCAGCCGCTTGGTGGTAAAGCTCAATTTGGAGGTCAAAGATTCGGAGAAATGGAAGTTTGGGCACTGGAAGCATTCGGTGCATCTCATGTCCTTCAGGAAATCTTGACAGTGAAGTCTGATGACGTAATCGGTAGAGCGAAAGCTTATGAAGCGATCGTGAAAGGTGAAAACCTTCCTAAGCCAAATATCCCTGAATCATTCAATGTATTGGTTCATGAATTGAGAGGCTTGGCTCTTGAAATTACCCTTGATTAATTTGGCTCAAAGGGCGGGTAACCGCCCTGAACATATCTCAAAAAATTATGTCGTTTAGAAAAAATAAAAAACTCAACAACGATTTCTCCCGAGTTACCATCAGCTTGGCCTCTCCGGAATCTATTCTGGATAGCTCAAACGGTGAAGTAACCCAGCCAGAGACTATCAACTATAGAACGTATAAGCCTGAAATGGGTGGTCTGTTCTGTGAGCGAATCTTCGGTCCGGTGAAGGATTGGGAATGTCATTGTGGTAAATACAAGCGAATCAGATATAAAGGCATCATCTGCGACCGTTGCGGTGTGGAAGTGACTGAGAAGAAAGTACGTCGTGAGCGTATGGGCCACATCGAATTGGTGGTGCCTGTAGCACACATCTGGTACTTCAAATCTCTTCCTAACAAAATTGGTTACCTCCTAGGTCTACCAACTAAGAAGCTGGATCAGATTGTATATTATGAGCGTTACGTGGTAGTTCAGGCTGGCATCAAAGCTGAGGAAGGGGTTCAATACCTTGACTTCTTGACTGAAGATGAATATCTGGACATCATGGACAAGCTTCCAAAGGAAAATCATATGCTTGATGATGACGATCCAAACAAATTCATCGCCAAAATGGGCGCTGAAGCTTTGGAAATGTTGTTGGCAAGATTGGATTTGGATGATCTTTCCTACTCTCTACGTCACCAGGCAGCTACCGATACTTCTCAGCAGCGTAAGGCAGAAGCCTTGAAGCGTCTGAAAGTAGTAGAAGCATTCCGTGATGCTAGAACCCGTATCGAAAACCGTCCTGAGTGGATGGTAGTCCGCATGGTTCCTGTTATTCCACCGGAATTGCGTCCATTGGTTCCTTTGGACGGAGGTCGTTTTGCAACTTCCGATTTGAATGATCTTTACAGAAGAGTAATCATCAGAAATAACCGTCTCAAGAGATTGATCGATATCAAGGCTCCTGAGGTGATTTTGAGAAACGAGAAGCGAATGTTGCAGGAAGCTGTGGATTCACTTTTTGATAACTCCAGAAAAGTAAATGCGGTAAGATCCGATGGTAACCGTGCTTTGAAGTCCCTTTCTGACATGCTGAAAGGTAAGCAGGGCCGTTTCCGTCAAAACTTGCTCGGTAAGCGTGTGGATTACTCCGGTCGATCTGTAATCGTCGTAGGTCCAGAATTGAAGCTTCACGAGTGTGGCCTTCCTAAAAATATGGCTGCTGAGCTTTTCAAGCCATTTATCATCAGAAAACTGATTGAAAGAGGCATTGTAAAGACGGTAAAATCTGCCAAGAAAATTGTAGATCGCAAAGATCCTGTGGTATGGGATATTTTGGAAAATGTGTTGAAAGGACACCCAGTGCTCCTCAACCGTGCCCCAACTCTTCACAGATTGGGTATCCAAGCTTTCCAGCCTAAATTGATCGAAGGAAAAGCGATTCAGCTTCACCCGTTGGTGTGTACAGCGTTCAACGCCGACTTTGACGGTGACCAAATGGCGGTACACGTACCACTAGGTCATGAAGCAATTTTGGAAGCTTCGACATTAATGCTTTCTGCTCACAATATCCTAAACCCTGCCAATGGAGCTCCAATTACGGTGCCTTCGCAGGACATGGTTTTGGGTCTTTATTATGTGACCAAAGGCAAGAAGTCTACTCCTGAAGAACCAGTAGCTGGTGAAGGAATGACTTTCTACAGCACTGAAGAAGTGATTATTGCACTGAATGAAGGTAAGATTTCTAAGCATGCCAACATCAAGTGTAAAGTCAAAGTAAGAACTTCTGAAGGCGAGATAAAAGAACAAATTATTGAGACAGTTGCTGGTCGATTGATTTTCAATCAGTTTGTTCCTGAGGAAGTTGGTTATGTTAATGAGCTATTGACTAAGAAAAAGCTACAGCAAATCATCGCTGAAGTTGTGAAAGTTTGTGGCATTGCCAGAACAGCTCAGTTCCTTGATGACATCAAGCACCTAGGTTTCCAGATGGCATACCAAGGGGGGCTTTCTATGGGATTGAATGACGTAATCATTCCTGAAGAGAAAGAACCGATGATCGCCAAGGCCAAAGAGGAAGTAGACCAAGTTTGGAATAATTACCTTATGGGTCTGATCACAGACAACGAACGTTACAACCAAGTAATTGATATTTGGACTCGTACCAATTCTCATTTGACTAATAATCTGATGAAGAAGATGGAGGAGGACAAGCAAGGATTTAATGCTATCTATATGATGATGCACTCAGGAGCTAGAGGTTCTAGAGAGCAAATCAGGCAGTTGGGTGGTATGAGAGGTCTAATGGCTAAGCCTCAAAAAAATCTTCAAGGTTCGGTAGGTGAAATCATTGAAAACCCAATCCTTTCCAACTTCAAAGAAGGTTTGGATGTATTGGAATACTTTATTTCTACTCACGGTGCTCGTAAAGGTCTTGCTGATACAGCATTGAAAACAGCCGATGCGGGCTATTTGACTCGTCGACTAGTAGATGTTGCTCAGGATATGATCATTACTGAGGAAGACTGTGGTACATTGAGAGGTCTTGTAGTTCAACCTTTGAAAGACAACGATGAAATCGTTGAACCACTTTCTGAAAGAATCTTGGGCAGAGTTTCCGTTCATGATGTTTACGATCTTGCAACTGATGAATTGATCATTCCCGCAGGAGTTGAAATCACAGATGAAATTGCCAAGCGAGTAGATGAATCCTCAATTGAAGAGGTAGAAATCAGATCGGTATTGACCTGCGAAACAAGAAGAGGCGTTTGCTCTAAATGTTATGGACGAAATCTTGCAACAGGCAAGATGGTTCAGGCAGGTGAGTCTGTTGGGGTTATTGCAGCACAATCCATTGGTGAACCTGGTACTCAGCTTACTTTGAGAACCTTCCACGTAGGTGGTACAGCTTCTAACATGGCTGTAGACGCCAGCATTAATGCTAAGTTTGATGGTGTAGTTGAATTTGATGAAGAACTAAGATACCTAGAAACAACCAACAGAGACGGGGAACCAGTAACTGTGGTAATGGGTAGATCAGGTGAAATCAAGATCAACGAAGCTAAGACAGGCAAAACTCTAGTTTCTAACCACGTTCCTTATGGAGCGATCTTGAATGTCAAGGATGGTCAGAAAATTTCAAAAGGCGAATCACTTTGCACTTGGGATCCATATAACGCTGTTATTCTTTCAGAATTTGACGGTTCTGTAGAGTTTGAAGCGATCGTAGAGGGTATCACTTACAAAGAAGTTGCTGATGATCAGACTGGTTTCCGTGAAAAAGTTATCATTGAAACAAAAGATAGAACCAAGAACCCTGCGATTGTAATCAATCATGGAGAAGATTCTAAAGGTTACAACATTCCGGTAGGAGCACACTTAGCAGTTGAAGCTGGTGAGAAAGTGAAAGCTGGACAGATTTTGGTTAAAATCCCAAGATCTGTGGGTAAAACGCGAGATATCACAGGTGGTCTTCCTCGAGTTACAGAATTGTTCGAAGCTCGAAATCCATCCAATCCTGCAGTCGTTTCTGAAATTGACGGTGTGGTTACTTATGGTGGTATCAAGAGAGGTAACCGTGAGATCATCATCGAATCAAAAGACGGTGTGATCAAGAAATACATGGTTTCTTTGTCCAAGCACATTCTTGTTCAAGAAAATGACTTTATCCGTGCAGGTGAACCCTTGTCAGATGGTGCTATTACGCCAAGCGATATTCTGGCGATCAAAGGACCAACAGCTGTTCAAGAATATCTTGTAAATGAAATTCAGGAAGTTTACCGACTTCAGGGTGTGAAAATCAACGATAAGCACATCGAGGTAATAGTATCTCAGATGATGCAAAAAGTTGAAATCCTCGATGCGGGTGATACTAATTTCTTGCAAGGTCAAGTTGTTGACAAGTGGGCTTTCCGTGAGGAAAACGATAACATTCTTGATAAGAAAGTAGTGATGGATGCCGGAGATTCTTCTACCCTCAAGCCAGGCATGATCATTTCTTCAAGAAGATTAAGAGATGAAAATTCCAGCTTGAAGCGAAAAGATTTGAAACTTGTACAAGTAAGAGATGCAGAGACCGCCGTTTCCGCTCCTACTCTTCAAGGTATCACGGCGGCTTCTTTGGGTACTGAAAGCTTTATTTCTGCCGCGTCTTTCCAAGAGACAACAAAAGTTCTTTCAGAGGCAGCGATCAGAGGTAAGAGAGACGAGCTTTTGGGATTGAAGGAAAACGTAATTGTAGGCCACTTGATTCCAGCAGGTACTGGACAGAGAAGATTCCAAAATATGATCGTTGGATCTAAGGAGGAGTACGAAAAGCTCTCTGAAAATATGGAAAGAACAACTTCCAAAAGATCAAGTGAAGCTATTCTATAAATCAATTTCATAATAAAATGAAAGGCCTGTATGTCATGTACAGGCCTTTTTTTAATCCGAATATTCCATGGAAGATCAAAATAGAAACGATCAGCAAATTAATGTTGAGCTTTCAGAAGAAATCGCTGAAGGTGTTTATTCCAATCTTGCGATGATTGCTCACTCCAACTCTGAGTTTGTAATTGATTTCATCAGACTTATGCCAGGTGTACCAAAAGCAAAAGTTAAATCAAGAATCATTGTTACTCCTGATCATGCAAAAAGATTGCTTTCCGCCCTCAAGGATAATATTGAAAAATATGAAGCTGCATTTGGCAAAATCAACCAAGGAGGAGGTGCTCCGACATTCCCTATTTCGTTTGGAACTCCAGGTGAGGCCTGACAAAAATATAACTGCTTAATTTTGTTACTCTTATTACTTTCTATACCTTTGCAGTCCAAAATTTAACAGTTTACAGGAAAACTAAATTTTATCAGTTAATGCCTACTATTCAACAGCTAGTAAGAAAAGGTAGAAATACACTGGAAATCAAATCAAAATCTCGTGCATTGGACGCATGTCCTCAGCGTAGAGGTGTTTGTACCAGAGTATATACTACGACCCCTAAAAAGCCTAACTCTGCGATGAGAAAGGTGGCAAGGGTAAGATTGACTAATGGAAAAGAAGTGAATGCTTACATTCCAGGTGAAGGTCACAATCTTCAGGAGCACTCTATCGTATTGATCAGAGGTGGTCGTGTAAAGGACCTTCCAGGTGTAAGATACCACATCATCCGAGGTGCATTGGATACTGCAGGAGTAAAAGACCGTAAGCAAGGTCGCTCCAAGTACGGTGCTAAAAGACCTAAAGCTGGCAAGGGTGCACCTGCTGCAGCTCCAGGCAAGAAGAAATAACAAAATACTTTAAGAAGAAATGAGAAAAGCGAAACCAAAGAAGAGATATATTCTTCCTGACCCAAAGTTCAATGATACTTTGGTAACCAAGTTTGTAAACTGTCTGATGATCGACGGGAAGAAGAGTATTGCTTACAACATTTTCTACGATGCAGTGGCAAAGGTAGAATCCAAAGTAGGTGAGAATGGTCTTGAGGTTTGGAAAAAAGCGCTTAACAATATTGCTCCATCCGTAGAGGTGAAGAGTCGTAGAGTTGGTGGTGCTACATTCCAGGTTCCTATGGAAGTAAGACCTGAAAGAAAGATGTCCCTTGGAATCAAGTGGATGATCACCTATGCTCGTAAGAGAGGTGAGAAGACCATGATGGACAGACTTGCTGGTGAAATCATCGCAGCTGCAAAAGGCGAAGGTGCCGCAGTGAAGAAAAAAGATGATACGCACAGAATGGCAGAAGCTAACAAAGCGTTCTCACACTTTAGATTTTAATTAGGATGGCAAGAGATTTAAAATTTACCAGAAATATTGGTATTGCGGCTCACATTGATGCGGGTAAAACTACCACTACCGAGCGTATCCTATTCTACTCTGGAAAGTCCCATAAAATTGGAGAAGTACACGAAGGTGCCGCTACAATGGACTGGATGGCTCAAGAGCAAGAAAGAGGTATTACAATTACTTCAGCAGCCACTACCGTTTTCTGGAATTACAGAAGCAATCAATATCAAATCAACATCATTGATACTCCTGGGCACGTTGACTTCACCGTAGAAGTAAACAGATCCTTGAGAATTCTTGATGGTCTTGTTTTCCTGTTCAGTGCTGTGGATGGTGTTGAACCACAGTCTGAGACCAACTGGCGATTAGCTGATAATTATAAAGTTGCCCGTATCGGTTTTGTTAACAAAATGGACCGTGCTGGTGCAAACTTTTTGGCAGTATGCAAGCAAGTAAAAGAAATGCTCGGTTCGTATGCAGTTCCTTTGCAGCTTCCAATCGGTGCTGAAGATAAATTTCGTGGTGTAGTTGACTTGATCAACAATCGCGCAATGATCTGGAATGAGCACGATATGGGTATGACCTATGAAGTAGTTCCTATTCCAGAAGATATGGAAGAGGAAGTAGCTCAATACAGAGAGCACCTTCTGGAGGCAGTTGCTGAATACGATGAATCATTGATGGAGAAATTCTTTGATGATCCAAATTCAATCACTGAGGCTGAGATTTTGAAGGCATTAAGAGCAGCTACAATTGACATGAAAATTGTTCCAATGGTATGCGGTTCTTCTTTCAAAAACAAGGGTGTTCAAACCATGCTAGACTTGGTAATGGAATTGCTTCCTTCACCACTAGATAAAGATGATATTATTGGTCACTCTTTGGATAATGAGGATGAAGAGGTTAGAATCTCTCCAAGTGAAGCTGAGCCGTTTACCGGTCTTGCATTTAAAATTGCTACAGATCCTTTTGTTGGTCGTCTCTGCTTCGTAAGAGCTTACTCTGGCGTTTTGGAGTCTGGTTCTTACGTATTCAATAGCCGTTCTGGAAATAAGGAGCGTATTTCTAGAGTATTCCAAATGCACGCTAACAAGCAAAACCAAATTGAAAGATTGGTTGCAGGCGATATTGGTGCTGTAGTAGGATTCAAAGACATCAAAACAGGTGATACACTTTGTGATGAGAAACGCAAGGTGGTTTTAGAATCCATGGTTTTCCCAGAGCCAGTTATTGGCTATGCTATTGAGCCAAAAACACAGGCTGACGTTGATAAGTTAGGTATGGCAATCGCCAAGTTGGTTGAAGAAGATCCGACACTTCAAGTGAACACTGATCACGAAACTGGTCAGACGATTCTGAGAGGTATGGGAGAACTCCACTTGGAAATTATCATCGACCGCTTGAAGAGAGAATTCAAGGTTGAAATTAACCAAGGTGCTCCTCAGGTGGCTTACAAAGAAGCTTTGTTTGGTTCAGTAGAACATAAAGAAGTTTATAAGAAGCAGACTGGTGGTAAAGGTAAATTTGCTGATATCGTATTCGAATTGGGTCCAAAGGATCCAGATCCCGAGACTGGCGAAATAAAACCAGGGCTTGACTTCGTAAATGGTATCGTGGGTGGTGTTATTCCAAAAGAATTTATCCAACCTGTTCAGAAAGGTTTCCAAGAGGCAATGAAAAATGGTCCTTTGGCCGGCTATCCAATCGAAGCCATGAAAGTTAGATTGTTCCATGGTTCTTACCATGATGTTGACTCTGACGCTCTTTCTTTCGAATTGGCAGCTAGAATTGGTTTCAAAGAGGCAGCTAAAAAGTGTAAACCTCAATTGCTTGAGCCTATTATGGCTGTAGACGTGGTAACTCCAGATGAATATACTGGTCCTATTACAGGTGACTTGAATAGAAGACGAGGATTGATGAAAGGAATGGATACAAAAGGTACTTCCACAGTTGTGAAAGCTTCTGTTCCATTGTCAGAACTGTTTGGCTATGTAACTGATTTGAGAACCATCACTTCAGGTCGTGCAACAGCTTCGTTGACATTCTCTCATTATGAGCCAGTTCCAAGTAACATTGCTGAAGCAGTGATCGCGAAAGTAAAAGGTGACAAAGCCTAATTGAAAAGAACATGAACCAGAAAATCAGAATAAAATTGAAATCATACGATCACAGCCTGGTGGATAAGTCATCAGAGAAGATCGTGAAGGCGGTAAAAGCGACTGGCGCTGTGGTAGTTGGTCCTATTCCGTTGCCAACAAAGAAGGAAAAGTTTACGGTGTTGAAATCCCCACACGTAAACAAGAAGGCAAGAGATCAGTACCAGCTTTGCACTTACAAAAGATTGGTTGATATCTACTCTAATTCTTCTAAAACTGTGGATGCCTTGATGAAAATTGAGCTTCCAAGTGGAGTGGATGTTGAGATCAAAGTCTGACCGGACCATAAATCTTAATGAAAGAAGACCTGCATGGATTGCAGGTCTTTTTCATTTACAGGGTAATTAGGATTTGGCCAGTTTCATACTGGATGCTTTCTCAAATACTTTTTTCCTAATTGTTTGAAAATATTAGAGTTGGGATTTGCTGCCAAATATTATTTCAGTAACTTTGCAGTCCTTAAAAAGGGCCCAAGTGTATAAACTCTTGTGGATTATCAAATTATCTTATTTAAGATGTCTGGTATTATAGGTAAAAAAGTAGGTATGACTAGCATCTTCAGTGCCGATGGACGTAACGTCGCATGCACGCTAATAGAAGCTGGTCCTTGCGTAGTGACGCAAGTAAAAAACGTTGAAACAGACGGGTACAACGCAGTGCAGTTGGCATTCGGTGAGCGAAAGGAGAAAAACACTCCCAAGCCATTGATCGGTCATTTTAAGAAGGCCGGCACCACGCCAAAGCAGAAAGTTGTTGAGTTCCGTGACTTCAGGGTCGAATTTGAAGGCCAAGTGGAGCTCGGAAAAACAGTAAGTGCTGGAGAAGTTTTCGTAGAAGGTGACTTCGTAGATGCTATCGGTACTTCAAAAGGTAAAGGCTTCCAAGGTGTTGTGAAGCGTCATGGTTTTGGTGGTGTGGGTGGACAAACTCACGGTCAGCACAACAGACAGAGACACCCAGGTTCCATTGGTGCTTGTTCTTGGCCATCCAGAGTATTCAAAGGCATGAGAATGGCCGGTAGAACTGGTGGTGACAGAGTAAAAGTGATCAACCTAAAAGTGTTGAGAGTTTATCCTGAGCAAAACCTTCTTTTGGTTTCTGGTTCAGTACCTGGTCCTAAAAATTCTTTTGTAATTCTTGAGAAATAAGCCATGGAATTAGCAGTAATCAATCATAAAGGACAAGAAACAGGTAGAAAAGTGACTCTTTCTGACGATATCTTCGCGATCGAGCCGAACGATAACGCAATCTACTTGGATGTAAAGCAGTACCTGGCTAATCAAAGACAGGGAACTCACAAATCAAAAGAAAGAAACGAAGTAGCAGGTTCTACTAAAAAGATCAAAAAGCAAAAAGGTACCGGCGGTGCCCGTGCAGGATCTTTGAAGGCTCCTAACTTCCGTGGAGGAGGTAGAGTGTTTGGCCCTAAGCCAAGAGACTATTCCTTCAAGTTGAATAAGAAAGTAAAGCAGCTTGCTCGTAAATCTGCTCTTTCATATAAAGCAAAAGAAAACAGCTTATTGGTATTGGAAGATGTGTCTTTCGACGCTCCAAAAACCAAAAACTACATCGCATTGCTGAATGGCCTTTCTTTAGCTGATAAGAAAACCTTGTTGGTACTTTCCGAAGAAAACAAGAACGTATTCTTATCAAGCAGAAATTTGCCAAAGGCAAAAGTAGTTACTGTAAATGATGTGAATACTTACCAACTCCTCAATGCTGACCATTTGGTACTGTGCGAAGGATCTGTAAGTAAGTTAGAAACCATTTTATCGAAATAAGACAATGGATATTCTGAAGCAGCCTTTGATCACAGAAAAGATCTCTGCACTTAATGAAAAGGGAGTTTACGGCTTTATTGTCGAAAAGACTGCCGATAAGGAGCAGATCAAATCCACTGTGGAGAAAAAATATGGTGTAAAAGTAGTGTCAGTTCGTACCATGAGATATGCTGCGAAACAAAAGACCCGATACACCAAGAATAAAATAGTATCAGGCTTTACCAATGCTTATAAAAAAGCAATCGTACAAGTAGCTGATGGTGAAGTAATTGATTTTTACGGAGAAATTTAATTGAATCAATATCATGGCAATTAAAAAGTTAAAGCCTGTAACTCCGGGAACACGATTCAGAGTAGCTCCTGCATTTGACGAGATTACCAAGTCAAAGCCAGAAAAGTCACTCCTCGCTCCTGCGAAGAAATCAGGCGGTAGAAATAATGAAGGCAAAATGACTGCTCGCTATATCGGCGGTGGTCATAAGAGAAGACTCAGAATTGTAGACTTCCAAAGAAACAAGTTTGGTGTACCAGCTACCGTAAAGGCTATCGAGTACGATCCAAACAGAACAGCCCGTCTTGCCCTACTTTACTATGCAGATGGTGCTAAGGCCTACATTATCGCTCCGGAAGGTTTGCAAGTAGGACAAACAGTGATTTCCGGTGAGCAAGTTGCTCCAGAAGTGGGCAACGCCATGCCTATGGCTAATATCCCAATGGGTACGATTGTACACAATGTGGAATTGAAGCCAGGTAAAGGTGGTGCATTGGCTAGAAGTGCGGGTGGATATGCCCAGATCGTAGCTAGAGATTCTAGATATGTGACGGTTAAACTTCCTTCTGGTGAAATGAGACTTATCCTTGGGGCATGTATGGCTACAGTAGGTACTGTATCTAATGCAGACCATATGAACGTTGTCCTGGGTAAAGCTGGTCGTAAAAGATGGCTTGGTATCAGACCTCGTACACGAGGTGTAGCGATGAACCCAGTAGATCACCCAATGGGTGGTGGTGAAGGTCGTTCTTCAGGTGGTCATCCAAGATCACGTAAAGGTCTTCTTGCTAAAGGTAAGAAAACCAGAACACCTAAGAAGTATTCAAACAAATTCATCATCAGCAAAAGATCTAAGTAATTATGGCACGTTCATTAAAAAAAGGTCCTTATATCGAACACCACCTGGTGAAGAAAGTAGATGCCATGAACGAGTCAGGCAAGAAATCTGTCATCAAGACTTGGTCAAGAAGATCCATGATATCTCCGGATTTCGTGGGACATACCTTCGCAGTGCATAACGGAAACAAGTTTATTCCAGTATTTGTAACTGACAACATGGTAGGTCACAAATTGGGTGAATTTGCACCAACCAGAAACTTCCGTGGCCACATTGCTAAAAAAGATAAAGGAAAGAGATAATCATGGAAGCAATAGCAAGATTACGTAACGTTCCTACTTCCCCTCGCAAAATGCGTTTGGTGGCTGACCTCGTGAGAGGTAAGAGAGTAGGATTGGCCCTTAGCATTTTGAAATTCACTCCAAATCATGGAGCTATCAAATTGGAGAAGCTTCTGCTCTCCGCTGTGGCCAACTGGCAAGCAAAAAATCCGGATGCCAAACTTGAGGACGCCGATCTATTTGTTAAAACCATTATGGTTGATGAAGGTCGTTCACTCAAGAGACTTAGACCTGCTCCACAAGGAAGAGGTCATAGAATCCGCAAAAGATCCAATCATGTAACTCTCGTAATTGATGCATTCAATTCCGGTGATGTTACCGCTGAGGTAGTAGAATCAAACGAAAAGGCAAATTAAGAAAAGACTATGGGACAAAAGATTAACCCAATAGGATTTAGACTTGGTGTAATCAAAGGCTGGGATTCCAACTGGTATGGTGGAAAAGACTTTGCCGAAAAGTTATACGAAGATCAACAAATCCGTAAGTACGTCCTTGCCAGAATACCAAAAGGCGGTATTGCCAAAGTGATTATTGAGCGTACGCTTAAAAGAATCACACTGACAATCCATACAGCCAGACCAGGTGTTGTTATTGGTAAAGGTGGAGCCGAAGTAGACAAGCTTAAAGAAGAACTCAAGAAGATCACCAACAAGGATATCCAGATTAATATCTTTGAAATTAAGCGTCCTGAATTGGATGCTAAATTGGTCGGTGAATCTATCGCACAGCAGCTTCAAGCTAGAATTTCCTTCCGTCGTGCCATGAAGCAGGCGATTGCTGCAACCATGAGAGTGGGTGCTGAAGGAATTAAAGTTAAACTTTCTGGTCGTCTAGGTGGAGCCGAAATGGCCCGTTCTGAAATGTACAAAGAGGGACGTATTCCTCTTCATACCCTTAGAGCCGATATCGATTATGCGATCTCTGAAGCACTTACTGTGTACGGAATCATCGGTATCAAAGTATGGATCTTCAAGGGTGAAGTTTATGGAAAGAGAGACCTTTCTCCGAACCAAGGAGCAGCTAATGAGCCGAAAGGTCAGCGTCCTGCAGCCCCTAAAGGCAGAGAAAAAGACGGTCCAAGACGCAGAAAAAGAAATAACTAATTTTCACCTTTCTAAGTGAGAAATCATGTTACAGCCGAAAAGAACTAAATATAGGAAGATGCACAAGGGCCGTGTCAAAGGTCTTGCTACAAGAGGCGCAGAGCTCTCTTTTGGTAACTTTGGCATCAAATCCCTTGAGCCAGGATGGATTACTTCTCGCCAGATCGAGGCAGCTCGTATTGCCATGACAAGAGCGATGAAGAGAGAAGGACAGGTTTGGATCAGAATTTTCCCTGACAAGCCGATCACTAAAAAGCCCGCAGAGGTACGTATGGGTAAAGGTAAAGGAGCTCCAGAATATTGGGTGGCTGTTATCAAACCAGGTACTATCCTTTTCGAAGCTACAGGCGTGAGCCTGGAGACCGCTCAAGAGGCGTTGAGACTTGCGCAGCAGAAGCTACCCGTAAGTACAAGATTTGTTGTAAGAAGAGACTACGCTGAATAATCAGGAACTATGAAAAACACTGAAATCAGATCACTTTCTGCAAGTGAAATCGCCGAGCGCCTTGTCGCTGAGCAGGAGAATCTAGGCAAATTGAAATTTGCTCATTCGATTTCTCCAATTGAGAATCCTAACAGAATCAGAGAGTCGAAGCGTCTTGTCGCAAGATTGAAGACAGCTTTGCACTCCAAATAACTAGCTAACAGAAAAGAAAATGGCTACGATTGAGAGAAATCTTCGCAAAGAAAGAATTGGGAAAGTCGTAAGCAACAAAATGGACAAGTCCATAACTGTAGCTGTAGAACGTAAGGTAAAGCACCCTATCTACGGTAAGTTTGTTGCAAAGACAACCAAATTTATGGTTCATGACGAGAAGAATGAGTGTAACCCAGGTGACTTGGTTAAAATCAGCGAAACTCGTCCGCTGAGCAAAAATAAGCGTTGGAGATTAGTTGAAATTATTGAAAGGGCTAAGTAATCATGATACAGCAAGAATCCAGACTAAGCGTTGCAGATAATTCCGGTGCCAAAGAGGTATTGGTAATCCGCGTGTTGGGAGGAACTGGTAAGCGTTATGCTTCAATCGGTGATAAAGTAGTCGTGACTGTAAAGTCAGCCCTATCTTCCAGCAATATGAAAAAGGGTACCGTCTCTAAAGCGGTAATTGTAAGAACCAAGAAAGAAATTCGTAGAAAAGATGGTTCTTATATCAGATTCGAAGACAATGCTGCCGTGTTGCTTAATAACAACGATGAGCCTAGAGGTACCCGTATTTTCGGTCCAGTAGCTAGAGAGCTTAGAGAAAAGCAGTTTATGAAAATCATTTCCTTGGCCCCTGAAGTACTTTAATCATGGAAAGAAAATTCAATAAGCAGCCCAAGCTGCATATAAAAACTGGTGATACCGTCAAGGTAATCTCCGGTGATGAAAAAGGAAAAACCGGGAAGGTTGTTTCAGTTGATACTGAAAATAGAAAGGCCATCGTAGAGGGATTAAACATGATCACAAAACATGTGAAGCCAACTGCAGCTAAGCCACAGGGAGGTATTGAGAAAAAAGAAGCTTCACTTCACATCAGCAATCTTATGCTTGTTGATCCTAAGACAGGTGAAGCGACTCGTACTGGCCGTAAAGTAGGTGAAAATGGTAAACTTGTAAGATTTTCAAAGAAAACTGGGGAGGTGATCAATGGCTAATCCAAGAATTAAAGAAAAGTATTTGAACGATATCGTTCCTGCTTTAAAGGAGAAGTTTCAGTACTCCTCTGTAATGCAAGTGCCTAAGTTGACAAAGATCGTCCTTAACAAAGGTATCGGAGCAGCGGTAGCCGACAAGAAATTGGTAGATCAAGGGGTAGAAGAACTTTCTTTGATCACTGGTCAAAAAGCTGTAGCAACTAAAGCTAAGATTGCAGTCTCTAACTTTAAATTAAGAGAAGGCATGCCAATTGGTGCTAAAGTTACACTTAGAGGCGAAAAAATGTATGAATTCCTTGACCGTTTGATGACTGTTGCTTTGCCTCGTGTTCGTGACTTCAAAGGAATTTCCGATAAAGGTTTTGATGGAAGAGGTAATTATACGCTGGGTGTTACTGAGCAGATTATCTTCCCTGAAATCTCAATCGAGAAAGTAAATAGAATCTCTGGCATGGATATCACGTTTGTGACTACAGCCGGTACAGATGAGGAGGCTTTTGCTCTGCTTAAAGCTTTCGGTATGCCTTTCGTCAACAAAAATAATCAAGAATAACCATGGCAAAAGAGTCCATCAAAGCTCGTGAGAGAAAAAGAGAAAGACTGGTAGCCAAGTATGCCAAGAAAAGATCTGAGCTGAAAGCTGCAGGTGATTACGAAGCTCTTGACAAATTACCAAAAAATGCCTCTCCAGTGAGACTTCACAATAGATGTAAGTTGACTGGTCGCCCTAAAGGATACATGAGAAAGTTTGGTATCAACAGGGTAACCTTCAGAGAAATGGCATCTGCAGGAAAGATCCCGGGTCTGACTAAGTCTAGCTGGTAAAATAACGACAGTAGTTTTTATTCTAAAAATCAATTCGTAACTTTGCACGCCCAATTTGGGTGCTGCTAGACTATATTAATATGACTGATCCAATAGCTGATTATCTAACTCGTTTGAGAAATGCCATTAAAGCATCTCATCGAATAGTTGAGATACCTGCTTCTAACATCAAGAAGGAGATCACAAAAGTATTGCATGATAAGGGATATATCCAGAACTATAAGTTTGAAGATAATGGTCCTCAAGGTGTTATAAAAATAGCCTTGAAGTACAATCCTACTACCAAGCAAAATGCAATTGTGAGTCTGGAGCGAGTTAGTACACCAGGTTTAAGAAAATATGCCAAGCATGACGAACTCCCAAGAGTCATCAATGGACTTGGTATAGCAATCGTATCCACCTCGAAAGGTGTGATGACAGACAAAGAAGCCCGTACCGAAGGTATAGGAGGCGAAGTACTTTGCTACGTATACTAATTTACTATCATGTCTAGAATAGGTAAAAAACCAATAAATATACCCAGCGGTGTTACTGTAGACGTGTCAGCTCATGGAACTGTCACTGTTAAAGGTCCAAAGGGTACTCTGACTCAGGATGTGAATCCGGATATTCAGGTAAAAGTGGAGGGAAAAGAGATCGTTCTTACTAGACCTACTGACTCTAAGCGTCATAAATCTTTACATGGACTTTATAGAGCCCTGATCAATAACATGGTCACTGGTGTCTCTGAAGGTTATAAAAAAGACTTAGAACTTGTTGGTGTAGGTTATAAGGCTTCCAATCAAGGTCAAGTACTTGAGCTTAGTTTAGGCTATTCTCACAGTATTTTTATGGCATTGCCTAACGAAATATCTCTAAAAACAGATACTCCGAAAGGTAAAAATCCAGTGATTACTCTGGAAGGAATTGATAAAGAATTGATCGGTCAAGTTGCTGCAAAAATCCGTTCTCTGCGTAAGGTTGAACCTTATAAAGGCAAAGGAGTGCGCTTCACTGGTGAAGTTGTTAGACGTAAGGCTGGTAAAACTGCCGGTAAAAAATAATAGGTTATGGCATTTAATAAGAATTCCAGAAGACTTAGAATCAAGCAGGGCATCAGAAGAAAAATTTCTGGTACTGATTCCAGACCTCGTTTGTCAGTTTTCAAAAGTAATACTGGCATTTATGCACAGCTGGTCGATGACCTTAAGGGTATCACGGTAGCTCAAGCTTCCTCTAAGGAGCTTGGATCTAAAGCAAATACCAACGTTTCTGTTTCTAAGGAAGTTGGTAAAAAGCTAGCAGAGAGAGCGGTTGCTAACGGTGTATCTGAAGTAGTATTTGACCGTAATGGCTACTTATATCATGGTAACGTAAAAGCTTTGGCCGATGGTGCCAGAGAAGGAGGCCTTAAATTCTAATCATTATGTCTCAAGTAAGAAGAAAACCCATTAGGGCTACAGATACAGAATTAAAAGAAAAAGTAGTTGCTATCAACCGAGTTGCCAAAGTGGTAAAGGGTGGTAGAAGATTCTCTTTCTCTGCTATTGTTGTTGTTGGAGATGGCCAAGGTATTGTAGGTTATGGATTGGGTAAAGCCAATGAGGTAACTGATGCAATCACAAAAGGTATCGAAGATGCTAAAAAGAATCTAGTTAAAGTTCCGGTTTTGAAAGGTACAATTCCTCATGACCAAATTGGTAAATTCGGTGGTGGTCTTGTTCTAATCAAACCTGCAGCTGCAGGTACTGGTGTAATTGCCGGTGGTGCTATGCGTGCAGTATTGGAATCTGCTGGCGTTACAGACGTTTTGGCAAAATCGAAAGGTTCTTCAAATCCTCACAACGTGGTTAAAGCAACTATTGATGCTTTGGTCCAACTGCGAGATGCTATTTCTGTCTCTCAGCAAAGAGGAGTGAAAATGTCTAAAGTCTTTAACGGATAATCATCATGGCGAAGATAAAGATTACTCAAACGAAAAGTATAATCGATAGACCGAAGGATCAAAAAGCTACAATTGTAGCTTTAGGCCTAGGTAGAATTAGTAAGTCTGTGATTGTCGAAAATACCCCACAGATTGCTGGTATGGTAAATAAAGTGAATCACCTTGTAAAAGTGGAGGAAGCTTAATTATGAAATTATATACATTAACTCCAGCCGACGGTTCAACAAAGAACCGAAAAAGAATTGGTCGTGGTACTGGTTCTGGTAGAGGCGGTACGTCCACAAGAGGTCATAAGGGAGCTAAATCTAGGTCAGGTTATAAGTCAAAAATCGGTTTTGAAGGTGGTCAAATGCCACTTCAGAGAAGAGTTCCGAAGTTTGGCTTTAAATCTTTGAATAAGGTTGAGTTCAAACCGGTAAATTTGGATACCTTGCAGGCCCTTGCTGAGCAATATAACCTTTCAGCTATCAACTTAGAAGCTTTAGTATCTCATGGATTAGCTTCCAAGAACGATAAAATAAAGGTGCTTGGTGGTGGGGAACTAAAAGCCAAATTGGAAGTAAGTGCACACGGATTTTCAGCTTCTGCAGTAGCAGCAATTGAAGGTCTTGGTGGTACGGTAAACAAGATTTAAATAAATGAAAAAGTTTATTTCAACAGTAAAGAATATTTTCTCGATCGAAGATTTGAGAGTCAGAATTGTTAATACAATTGGCTTTCTTATCATCTTTAGATTAGGTTCATTCATCGTTTTACCTGGTGTAGATCCTTCAAAACTTGGAGGTGCACCCGAAGGTATTTTCGGTTTAATTGATACCTTTTTGGGAGGAGCATTTAGCAATGCGTCCATCTTCGGTCTTGGAATAATGCCATACATTTCTGCATCTATCGTTTTGCAGTTACTTACTGTTGGAGTTCCATATTTTCAAAAAATGCAAAAGGAGGGTGAATCTGGGCGCAAGCGGATTAATCAGATCACTCGTGTACTAACCATTCTGATTACTATTGCTCAGGGAATTGGTTATGTTACAGCTACCATCTTACCTACAGGTGCCGTAATGGTTAGTACCTCTCTTTTTATGTTTAGTTCTTTGGTCCTTCTATCTGCGGGTACAATGTTTTGTATGTGGTTAGGAGAAAAAATTACCGAGAAAGGTATTGGTAATGGTATTTCAATGTTGATTATGATAGGCATCATATCAAGATTCCCGGGTGCCATTATTGCTGAAGGATTGGAAAAAGGTTCGTCTGGTTTGCTTTTGTTGATTATTGAAGCAGTCGTTTTATTCTTTGTAGTAGTTGGAGTGATTGCATTGACCGAAGCTACTAGAAGGATACCTGTTCAATATGCAAAACAAGTTGTTGGAGGAAAAGTATATGGGGGGCAACGTCAATACATTCCTATAAAGGTGAATGCTTCAGGTGTAATGCCAATCATATTTGCTCAATCTTTAATGTTTGTTCCTGCTTTGATTGCTCAGATTTGGGCTACCGAAAGTGATATTGCCAATTATATTGGTACTACTTTTTCGGATTTCACTTCCTGGCAATACAATTTGTTGTTCGCTTCCTTGATCATTATTTTCACTTTCTTCTACACGGCTATTACTGTTAATCCAGAGCAAATTGCAGAAGATATGAAACGTAACGGAGGTTTTGTGCCTGGTATAAAGCCTGGTGCACCTACTTCGGATTTCATCGATAGCATCATTTCTAAAATTACCCTTCCAGGTTCAGTCTTGTTGGCTGCTGTAGCAATTCTGCCTGCTTTGGCAATTATTGCTGGTGTTGGTAGTGAATTTGCCCAGTTTTATGGTGGTACATCTTTACTTATCATGGTAGGCGTCATAATGGACACTCTGAGACAGATTGAAAGTTATTTGCTTATGAGACACTACGAAGGGATGATGAAGAGTGGTAATGTGAAGAACAATCCTTCTAATTATCAGGTTGCTTAAAAATGATTTATTACAAGACTTCGGAAGAAGTTTTAAAAATTAAAAATAGTGCTGATATACTTGGTAGGGCTCATGGAGAGGTTGCCAAGTATGTTAAAGAAGGGGTAAAGACCTCTTTGTTAGATAAAATTGCTGAAGAGTTTATTAGGGATCACGGTGCTGTACCTTCCTTTAAAGGGTATAACGGTTTTCCCTCTTCACTTTGTATTTCTGTGAATGAAGTTGTCGTTCATGGATTTCCTAGTGATTATGAATTGAAAGATGGCGATATAATCTCGGTAGATTGTGGAGTCTTTCACCAAGGTTTTCATAGCGATTCCGCTTATACATACCCCGTCGGTGAGGTTTCTCCTTCTGTTCTTGCATTACTTCGTACCACCAGAGATTCACTCTATTTAGGAATTGATCAGGCAATATTTGGTAATCGTATTGGTGATATTGGTCATGCGATTCAAAAGTTTGTCGAGGCGAAAGGCTATACCGTGGTTCGTGAGTTAGTAGGTCATGGACTCGGTAAAAAGCTTCATGAAGCTCCTGAGGTTCCTAATTATGGCAAAAAAGGAAGTGGCCCCTTGTTGAAACAAGGGATGGTGATTGCGATTGAGCCCATGATCAATCTTGGATCTAGAAATATTGTTCAAGAGAGAGATGGTTGGACTATTCGAACTGCAGATCGAAAACCTTCAGCTCACTTTGAGCATACAATCGCGATATTTGAAGATAGAACAGAGGTCTTAACGACCCATAAATACATAGAAGAGATAGTTAAATTCTAAGATGGCCAAACAGACATCAATCGAGCAGGACGGTACCATTACTGAAGCATTGTCAAATGCTATGTTTAAAGTGGAACTGGAAAATGGGCATCAGTTGATTGCGCACATTTCTGGTAAAATGAGGATGAATTATATCAAAATCCTACCCGGAGATAAGGTTAAATTAGAATTGTCTCCCTATGATTTATCAAAAGGCAGAATTGTTTATCGGTACAAGTAATCTTGAGTTTACTCGAGGTGAAGCTTACGATAAGATTATGCCAGTAACATATGGCCGAAAAGTAAAATAATAATCATATGAAAGTAAAGGCATCTATTAAAAAAAGAAGTGCTGACTGTAAGGTGATCAGAAGAAAGGGAAAACTTTACGTCATCAATAAGAAAAATCCTAAGTATAAACAAAGACAAGGTTAATCATGGCTAGAATTGCAGGTGTAGACATACCAGACAATAAGCGCGGCGAAATTGGACTTACCTATATTTTCGGTATCGGTAGAAGCGCCGCCAAAGCGATCCTGAGCAAGGCCGGTATCTCTTTTGACAAAAAAGCAGGAGAGTGGAATGATGAAGAATCGACCGCTATCCGTAATATCATCGCTGAGGAATATAGAACAGAGGGTGTGCTTAAGTCAGAAATCCAATTGAACATTAAGCGTTTGATGGATATTGGATGTTATAGAGGTTTGAGACACAGAAAAGGACTTCCGGTTCGTGGTCAAGGCACAAAAAACAATGCCAGAACAAGAAAAGGAAAGAGAAAGACTGTTGCTAACAAGAAAAAAGCAACTAAATAAAATCTGATTTAGATCATGGCTCAGAAAAGAAACGATAAAGCAAAAGGTAAAAAAAGAGTTGTAAAGGTAGAAGCTGTAGGTCAAGCTCATATTAAGGCTTCCTTCAACAATATCATTATATCTATTACCAATAATGCAGGTCAGGTAATCTCGTGGGCTTCTGCCGGTAAAATGGGATTCAGAGGCTCTAAGAAAAATACTCCATACGCTGCTCAAATGGCCGCTCAAAACTGCGGTCAAGTAGCTTTCGACCTAGGTTTGAGAAAAATCGAGGTATTTGTAAAAGGTCCGGGTGCAGGTCGTGAATCAGCGATCAGAACTTTGCAAAATGTTGGTTTGGATGTAACTACCATCATTGATGTTACTCCGATGCCGCACAACGGTTGTCGTCCTCCTAAGCGTAGAAGAGTTTAATTTTAAAAAAGTTACAGAATGGCAAGATATACAGGTCCTAAAGCGAAAATCTCCAGAAGATTTGGAGAAGCTATCGAAGGTCATAGCAAAGCGCTTCAGAAGAAAAACTACCCTCCAGGAATGCATGGTCGTGGTAGAAGAAAGAAGCAGTCTGAATATGCAGTTCAGCTTTCTGAAAAGCAAAAAGCAAAATACATCTACGGAGTTTTGGAAAGACAATTCGCCAAGATGTTTGACATTGCTTCTAGAAAATCAGGTATTACCGGTGAAATCCTTCTTCAATTGCTTGAAGCGCGTTTAGATAACACCGTTTATAGATTGGGAATTTCTCCTACTCGTCGTGGCGCTAGACAGCTTGTGGGTCACAAGCATATCTTAGTAAACGGTGAAGTGGTTAATATTCCTTCATACACCCTCAAGCCAGGTGATGTGGTTTCGGTAAGAGAGCGTTCCAAGTCTCTTGAAGCGATCACAAATAGCCTAGCTGGAAAAGCAGCAAATAGATATCCTTGGTTAGAGTGGGATAATGCTTCTTTGACAGGGAAATTCGTCAGTGTTCCAGGCAGAGATGATATTCCAGAGAATATCAAGGAGCAACTCATTGTCGAACTTTACTCTAAGTAATATTTTACTATTTTCAGCTAAAAAACAGAACGAGATATATGTCCATACTAGCATTTCAAATGCCCGAAAAAGTGGTGATGGAGAAAGCCGACGACTTTCATGGCTTGTTCACCTTCAAACCGCTAGAAAAAGGCTATGGAGTTACCATCGGTAACGCTCTCAGAAGAATTTTGCTTTCTTCTTTGGAGGGATACGCCATCACTTCTATCAAAATCCCAGGAGTGGTTCACGAATTCTCTACCATTGAGGGCGTAGTAGAAGACGTGACTGATATTATTTTGAACCTTAAGCAGGTTAGATTCAAAAAAGTGCATGATGCATTTGATGGAAAGATAACTGTCGAGATCAAAAATCAATCCGTGTTTACCGCAGGGGACATTGCGAAGTTCACTTCTTCTTTCGAAGTCTTGAATCCAGAGTTGGTCATTTGTCATATTGATGAGACTAAAAACTTTGAAATCGAGATTACCATCGAAAAAGGAAGAGGGTATTTGCCAGCTGAAGAATCCAAACCAAAGGAGCAGGTTTTCGGTCAGATTTCTATTGATGCTATTTTCACTCCTATTAAGAATGTAAAATACAGCGTAGAAAATACTCGAGTTGAGCAAAAGACTGACTTTGAAAAATTGATCCTTGAAGTGACGACGGATGGTTCGATCCACCCAGAAAAAGCGCTTCAGGAATCTGCTAAAATTTTGATTCAGCACTTTATGTTGTTCTCAGACCAGACTATGGTTCTAGATTCTACAGGAGTTGCCGAGCCTGAACCAATCGATGAGGAATTCCTTCATATGCGTAAACTTTTGAAGACTTCCTTAAGCGATCTTGATCTTTCAGTTCGCGCTTTCAACTGTCTTAAAGCTGCTGATGTGAGGACTCTTGGTGACCTCGCAAGACTTGAAATTTCAGATATGATGAAATTCAGAAATTTCGGTAAAAAGTCTCTAGCAGAATTAGAGCAGCTCATTCAGGAGAAAGGTCTGACCTTCGGTATGGACATCTCTAAGTACAAACTTGACGAAGAATAATTAAAAATGAGACACGGTAAGAAAATTAACCACCTTGGTAGAACTGCCTCTCACAGGAAGGCAATGCTTTCCAACATGGCAGCTTCCCTGATTCTTCACAAGCGTATTTCAACGACGCTTGCCAAGGCTAAAGAATTGAAGAAGTTTGTTGAGCCTCTGGTGACCAGAGCGAAAGAAGATTCTACACATAATAGACGTATTGCTTTCTCCTACCTAAAAAGCAAAGAGGCTATCAAAGCTCTTTTTGGCGAGGTAATTGAAAAAGTAGGTACTCGTCCAGGAGGATACACCAGAATTATTAAGACTGGTTTTCGTCTAGGCGATAATGCTGAAATGTGTATCATCGAATTGGTAGATTTCAATGAGTTGATGTTGAAGGATGCTAAACCAGCTAAGAAAACCACCAGAAGATCCAGAAGATCCACTGGAAAGGCTGCTGATGCTCCTGCTGCAACAGCTACTGAAACCGACAATGGAGAACAGTAAATTGAAAGTTTACCTTCAAATATCAAAAGGATTGGACGCCCGTTCAATCCTTTTTTTTATACCCGAGCCTAATTTCCCCTCCCCAAGAATTATTAACTTTGGGCAATCTTCAATGAAATGATTAAACAAAAAGCTACCCTACTTCTAGCTGATGGGACAGTATTCTACGGTTCCCTGATCGGTAAAGCCGGCACCAATGGCGGTGAAATATGTTTCAATACTGGAATGACAGGATATCAGGAGATTTACACTGATCCCTCTTACACCGGTCAAATTGTAGTTACCACGACTTCTCATATTGGTAACTATGGGGTTCACGCCGAAGAAATTGAATCTGACCATCCATGCGTTGCAGGAATCGTGGTTAACAGTTTTTCTGAAGTGTTCTCAAGACTTGATGCGTCTGGTTCTTTGCAAGATTACCTTGTGAATTATGGAATTACTGGTATAGCTGATATTGACACCCGAAAACTAGTGAGACACCTTCGATCAAAAGGAGCGATGAATGCGATCATTAGTTCAGAGTTTGAAGGTAATTTAGAGGGACTCAAAGCTGAGCTTTCTAAAGTTCCGGATATGAATGGACTAGAATTATCTTCTTCTGTTTGTACTCAGGAACCTTTTTTCTTCGGTGATCAAAATGCTCCAATTAAAGTGGCCTGCCTTGATTTTGGGATCAAGAAAAATATATTAAGAAATCTGGCTTCCAGAGGTGTCTACTGTAAAGTCTATCCTGCCAAAACCAAATTGAATGAAATGGAAGAGTGGGGACCCCAAGCGTATTTCCTTTCCAATGGTCCAGGTGATCCTGCCGTAATGGAATATGCGGTTGACACAGTAAAGGACATTCTTGAAACTGGAAAACCTGTATTTGGAATTTGTCTTGGACATCAACTTTTGGCTGAAGCAGTAGGAATCAAAACCTATAAAATGCATCACGGGCATCGTGGATTAAATCATCCGATCAAGAATCTTTTGACTGGGAAAAGCGAAATCACTTCTCAAAACCATGGATTCAACGTGGTAAGAGAAGATGCAGAAAGTAATCCTCAAGTGGAAATCACTCACGTTCACCTAAATGACAATACTGTAGCAGGAATTAGACTTAAAAATAAGCCTGCTTTCTCGGTTCAATATCACCCCGAATCTTCACCAGGACCTCATGACTCAAGGTATCTGTTTGATGATTTTATTACCCTTATAAACCAAAATTAATTCTAATAAACCTTTTAAAACTATGACGTTGATTCAATCAATTCATGCAAGACAAATCCTCGATTCAAGAGGAAACCCTACCGTAGAAGTTGATGTAGTAACTGAAAATGGCGCATTTGGACGTGCAGCGGTACCTAGTGGTGCTTCTACAGGTGTCAATGAAGCAGTAGAACTCAGAGACGGAGACAAAAGCAAATATCTCGGAAAGGGTGTATTGAAAGCGGTAGCTAATGTCAATGATATCATCGCCCCAGAACTGGTAGGCATGGATGTATTTGAGCAAAATACCATTGATCAGATTATGATCGACCTAGACGGTACCCCTACCAAGAGCAAGCTGGGAGCGAATGCAATTCTTGGGGTTTCTCTTGCAGTGGCCAAAGCTGCGGCCATGGAAGCAGGCCAGCCTTTGTATCGCTATATCGGTGGTGTGAATGCTAATACCTTGCCTGTACCGATGTTGAATATCATCAATGGCGGTTCTCATTCCGATGCACCAATTGCTTTCCAGGAATTTATGGTTCGTCCGGTTGGAGCTTCCAGCTTCTCTGAAGCCATCCGTATGGGTGCTGAAATTTTCCACAACTTGAAAAAAATCCTTCATGACAAAAACCTTAGCACTGCTGTGGGTGATGAAGGTGGTTTTGCTCCAAATTTCTCAGGAGGTACAGAAGAAGCTTTGGCTTGTATCCTTGACGCAATTGCAAAGGCTGGCTACAAGCCAGGAGATGATGTGACCATCGCTTTGGATTGTGCTTCTTCTGAGTTCTATAAAGAAGGGAAATACGACTACTCTAAGTTTGAAGGACCAACAGGTAAGGTCAGATCGCGTGAAGAGCAAGTGGCCTATTTGGCCGAATTGACCGAAAAGTACCCTATCGATTCGATCGAAGATGGTTGTGCCGAGGAAGATTGGGCCGGTTGGGCAATGCTTACCGCAAAAATCGGCGATAAAGTTCAGCTAGTTGGTGATGACCTTTTTGTAACCAATGTCAAATTCTTGAAGAGAGGCATTGAAGAAAAGTCTGCAAACTCCATCTTGGTAAAAGTAAATCAGATCGGTACACTTACCGAAACTTTGAATGCCATCAGCATGGCTCATAAAGCTGGATTTACAGCAGTAATGTCTCACAGATCAGGAGAGACAGAAGATTCTACAATTGCTGATTTGGCTGTGGCCGTAAACTGTGGACAGATCAAGACTGGTTCTGCTTCTCGTTCAGACCGTATGGCTAAGTACAATCAGTTGCTCAGAATTGAGGAGCAGTTGGGAGAATCAGCAGTTTTCAAAGGTAGATTGAAATAATTCTCACACCGAATGTTCATTCCAAGACAGCCTCCTAATTGGGGCTGTCTTTTTTTTGCATCATTTTTGTACCTTCAGACCGAATCTGATCTATTCTTATGAAGAAAATCTTCAAGTACGCAGGCAATTTTTACTTCCTTTCCATTGTGTTTTTTCTCTTCTGGATGATATTTATCGATTCTAACAGTGTGATAATCCATCTCAGACTTACCAAGAAACTTTGGGATCTAGAAAATCAAAAGGAATATTACCAGGAGAAAAAACAGCAGATCAAAGCCGAAAGGGAAGAATTGATGAGTAATGCTGAACTTTTGGAAAAGTTTGCTCGTGAACGTTACCTGATGAAGAAACCAACCGAAGATCTTTATGTCGTTGTGGAGAAATAAATTCTGGATCTCTTTGACTTTTGTATGGGTCCTTTTCCAGTCCATAGCTTTTGGACAACGAGAAATTGACCCCGATGAGAATCCATCTTTCAAAGACAGGATGTATTTTGGAGGAAATTTGGGGTTGCAATTTGGTACGGTTACACTCATTGATGTTTCCCCTCTAGCTGGAGTAATGATTACCCCGAAGTTTTCATCTGGCATCGGTGCCACTTATCAGTATTATGATGACAACCGATTTCAAGGATCAGCCGGATCATCCTACGGTGGAAGGGTTTTTACCCGCTACAATGTCCTGCCTAACATCTTTGCCTATTCCGAATTTGAGTCGATCAACTGGAATGCCTACAACTTTTTCAATGATAGATTTCAGCGTACTTGGACGGATGCCTTCTTTTTAGGAGCGGGCTATTTTGCGCCTTTTGGGCCAAGAGGTGGCGCGAATTTTACTTTTCTCTATAATCTGATGCATGACAACCGCAATTCCTATTACAATGAACCTTATGTAATACGGGTTGGTTTTGTGATGTAATTGCTCCTCTTTTCCTCCATGAACTCTCTGGTATCAAAAATATTTCGCACTCATCAAGAGTGCTCGGATTGCCCTTCGCCGAAAGTGATTCAGCAGTTTTTTGAAGAATTGCTGGGTTTGTTATTTCCCGAATATGCGGTGCAGAAGGCCAAAAGTCAAGAAGAAGTGGCTGCTAGGCTGATTCTTTTGCGCGAACAATTGGCTTCGATTTTATCAAGAAACCACCATTTGCATTCAGGGATAGGTTCAATATTGGCGAAGGATTTTTTTGATCGGCTTGAGCTAGTTTTTGATTGGGTTCATCAGGATGTGGATGCCATGTATGCAGGTGATCCTGCAGCCAAGTCCAAAACAGAGATTTTGAGAAGCTATCCCGGGTTTTATGCTATTTCGGCCTATCGAATTGCCAATCTTCTTCATCAGTTGGGGATTAAATTGATCCCAAGGATGATCACCGAAATCGCTCATAGTCGTACCGGTGTGGATATTCACCCTGGAGCTACAATTGGTCAATTTTTTTGCATAGATCACGGTACAGGAGTGGTGATTGGTGAAACTACCGTGATTGGCAACCATGTGAAAATCTATCAGGGTGTTACACTAGGTGCACTCAGTGTGGACAAAGCTGATGCGGATGTAAAACGGCACCCAACAATCGAAGACAATGTAATCATTTACGCAGGAGCGACGATTTTGGGAGGAAAGACGGTTATTGGTAAAGATTCCGTGATTGGAGGAAATGTCTGGTTGACCAAATCAGTGCCGGCTAATTCCAAAGTCTATTACCAAACCCAAATTCACCATGAAGATGGATTGGTGACAGATCGATATGTATTCAAAAATGATTTCGATGCGACTCTTTGAACTGATTGGAAATACTCCCCTCGTGGAGCTTGAGCATATTCCTACCCATCCCAAGGTAAAAATCTTCTGCAAGATGGAAGGTCAAAATCCCGGAGGAAGTGTCAAGGATCGTGCAGCTTACAATATGTTGCGATCTGCCTTGGATCGAGGTGATATCACAAAAGGAGATAAGCTTGTAGAAGCAACCAGTGGAAATACTGGAATTGCTTTGGCTATGGTAGCTAAAGTGCTGGGTCTGGAAATGACCTTGATTATGCCTGACAATTCCACAAAAGAGCGCGTACTCTCCATGGAAGCTTACGGTGCCAAAGTAATTCTTACTCCTGCGGCAAAGACTATTGAATATTCCCGAGTATTGGCTGAGCAAATGCGCGATGAGGAAGGTTACTTCATGCTCAATCAGTTTGGCAACCCGGACAATTACCTCGCACACTACAAGACCACAGGGCCGGAGATCTGGAGAGATACGGAAGGAAAAGTCACCCATTTCGTTTCTGCCATGGGTACTACGGGTACGATCATGGGAGTATCTCGGTACTTAAAGGAAATAAATCCTTCGATTCAGATTGTTGGTACTCAACCTACAGACGGGTCAAGTATACCTGGAATTCGACGTTGGTCCCCGGAATTTTTGCCGGAGATATTTGAAAGAGAAAGAGTAGATCGGGTGATAGATGTCAGTCAACAACAAGCGACTGAAATGACTCGACGGATGGCAAAAGAAGAAGGAATCCTCGCCGGAATGAGCAGTGGGGGAGCACTTCATGCAGCTATAGAGCTTTCCAAAGAACTCGATGAAGGTCTCATCGTCTGCATCACCTGCGACAGGGGAGATCGATACCTGAGCTCGGATTTGTTTGGGTGAAAAAATGATGTGGCCCACGAGTTAACTCGTGGGCCACTCTTTTTAATCTTTAATCAGGACAGTTTAGAAAAACCGTTTCATCTTCTCCAATCCCTCTTTCACCACCATACTTGCGTCCATGGCATAGTAAGTGGGATTGAAAAGCTCCAGAGAGAGGATAATTTGTCCACCTTTCGACTTTAATGTCTCTGCCAATTCTTTCATCGGAGCACCCCCGTCACCAGGCATCACTCTATCTTTATCTTGTTGTTCTGTTCTGGGGATGCTGGCAGGGAAATCATTCATGTGAAAGATATCTATCGCATGCCCATCCAGCATTTTCATTCCTTCAAAACCGGAACCTCCTCGGAATAAGTGATAGACATCTGCGAGGATTTTGGCATCCTTGTCATCTGCGGCTGCTGCCACTGCCATGGCTTGCCCGAGATGGAAGAAAGAAGGAAAGGCCCCCCAAAATTCCAATTGAGGCATAACCCCAGTTTTTCTGCCCAACTCAAGGAGTTTTTTATAGCGTTCACCTGCCTTTAGCAAGTCTAGTGGGGCCTCGGTTCCGATAGCCGGTGCAGCTACTCGCGCACATCCCAATTCGGCAAGGATTCCCATTTCCTTTTCCATTTGAGCAAAACCAGCCTTGCTTTTCTCTTCGTCTTGGGCCATCCACGTCGGAAAACCGATGCAGTCGAAAAACTCAAGCCCAGCATCCGAAGCCAGCTTCTTTAGGGATGCAATGGTCTTACCTTCTTTTACATAGGCTTCGATTTCCATCATCCAAGGTTCAAATCCATCATAACCAGAACGAGCTGCCAATTCGATGATCTGGGGGAGGCTCAGTTTTTGACCTCGTATCGTGCTGGTGTTGAGAGAAAATTTAAACTGTGTCGATTCCTTGGAAGTAGTGGCAGCCTGCACAGAAGTGGCTGTCGCAGCGAGTGGTGCGAGGGCTAGTGTTTTTAGGAGTTGTCTTCTGGATGTCATAGGAGCTTTGTTTTTATCCGCTGAAAACATCTTGAATCCGTTTAAACATATTTTGAATAAATGGTTTCAATAAGAATTTTCAATCGTATTTTTCAAGATGCTTAAAATAGTGTTTTTCCTGAGTCCAGTTTTCTTTTTTCTGAGTAACGGAATTTCTGCACAAGTAGCGGGCGAAAATTTGCCCTATATCCCAGCCTATCGGGAGCAAATTCCCTATTTCCAGGAACTGATCACTGGCGGGCAATTTGCAGAACCATCTTCTCTGATCAAGGGCGAACCCTACTATGGTACCCGTCAGTTTGAGTCAGGCACACTAAGGATCAACGGAATTACCTATCCCGCTGTGCCCCTTGTTTATGATTGCTTCCGAGATCAGTTGGTTACTTTCCATCCCATTTTCAATCAGAAGATCTTGATCAAGCCGGAGAAAATCGATGGCTTCTCTCTTTCCAATGGAGACTTATTCAGACACTTTTCTGGTAATGAATCCTATTCCCGACACGGAAATGGGATCTATCAAGTAGTCGGAGAGGGGAAAGCAATTGCACTGGCAAAGCGCTATAAGACCACGAAGGCGCTCAGAGAAATGTCCCGATTTGACGAAGAATATCTCGAAAAAGTAGATTTCTTTATCCTAAATGATGGAGTATTTACAGTAGTGAAAAAGGCTTCAGATGCTTACTTGGCTTTGGGCTTGGAGCCAAAAGTCCTAAAGAAAGAACTGAAAGCTAAAGGTCTTCAATTCAAACCAAATCCAGAGGGATTTTTGAGTTTTCTAGTTTCTCACCCCAGCGTGGATTGATACAGATGAAGGGATTTTATAAAAGTTTGGTATTGCTGATGGCTTCTTTTTTCTTAAGCCAATTGGCCTTTTCCCAAGAGGAAAACAGGATTACAGGATTCTTTCCGGGGGTTACCTTTGATCGATTCGCTGAATTGGTGGAAAAAGAGACTTCTTATCGATTTTTTTTCAAGGAAAGCGATGTGGCAGGACTGACAGTCAATCTCCAAGCGAATAAGGACAAATTGGAAGATGTGCTTGCAGTGATTTTTCTGAAGACGGATTTGAAATTTTCCATTTCCGCCCAAAAAGAGGTCTTTGTTTCCAAAGGTGAAAAACTCCAGGTCGATTTTCTGCCAAATTATTTTCAGGCTCCAACTTCAAGTTTTTCCTCCTCAGGGGCTCAAGATGAATTTGTGCGCAATAGACGTTATGTAATCGGGATTCCAGGTGCAGGAAATGAAGCCAAACTCGTTGGGGTGGTTAAAAGTCTGGAAAATAATCAGCCCATAGAAGGAGCCATCGTCTATGAAAAAGAATCGATGCAACAAACCATCACGGATAAGGAGGGAAAATATGAAATCACTATTCCCAAAGGATACAAAACACTCCTCGTCCAGAATATCGGAGGATATACCGAGCAGCGACTTTTGGATGTTCAGGGAAATGGTACGCTTGACCTGAATATCGGTGAAGGAGTGTTTGCTCTGAATGAAGTAGTGGTTAGATCAGGAGCGTTGACCAATGTATCCCGGCCTGAAATGGGCGTTCAGTCTCTTTCTGTCCAGCAGATGCGTAAACTTCCTGCGGTCATGGGAGAAGTGGACATCATCAAAGGTATCCTGACCATGCCTGGTGTGAATACGGCAGGCGAGGCAAGTGTGGGCTTCAATGTGCGAGGCGGTGCTGCAGATCAAAACTTGATTCTTTTGGATCAAAATACCCTATTTAATCCCTCTCACTTATTCGGCTTTTTCTCTGCAGTCAATTCTGATATGGTACAGGGCGTGGAGTTGTACAAAGCGGGAGTTCCGGCTAGCTTAGGTGGAAGACTTTCCTCTGTTTTACAAGTGACTCCAAAAAAAGGCAGGACTGACAAAATCGGGGGCTCGGGTGGTATTGGTCCCATGACCAGTAGATTGAGTATCGATGGGCCGATAGGAGCTAATACGACCTTTATCTTAGGGACTCGACTGACTTATTCAGATTGGTTGTTGGATGCTTTGCAGGACAGGATTGACTTAGGTGCAAGCCGTGCATTTTTCGCGGATTTCAATGGATCGGTAGAGCACCGATTCAGTGAAAAGGATGCGATTCGAGTTTCCGGATACTTTAGCAGGGATGAATTCCAGTTTGATCCGGATACGGTTTACAGCTATTCCAATCAGAATTTTGCGGTGTCATGGACACACTATTTCAATGATGAGTTGGAGGCGACTTTTTCAGCAGGTCAGGATGGTTACGATTTTTTGGTGGAAGGAGAAGACAATCCTCTCAATTCCTATCAGTATCGCTTCGATATCAAGCAACAGTTTTTGAAGGCACAGTTTAGACAGGAAAAAGGAGACAGGCATATATTGACTTATGGTGTCCATGGGATTTACTACCAGTTAAATCCAGGAAAAATCAATCCATTTGGTACCCAAAGCATTGTCATTCCAGACCAGGTAGCTTCGGAAAAAGCCATGGATTGGTCGCTATTTATCGGAGATGAATTTGAAGTGAATGAGCAACTGACGATGAGTGGAGGACTCAGGTATAATTTTTACCGGTTCCTTGGGCCACAGACTTTGCCAGTATATGCTGCCGGAGAGCCTTTCCTTTCGGAAAATATTACGGGAGAAACCGTCTTCGGAAATGGGGAAAATGTCCAAACTTACCATGGTCCGGAGTTTCGGTTCTCGGCTAGATACGCACTTTCCAATTGGTCCTCTATCAAAGCAGGAGTCAACTCCATGAGGCAAAATATCCACTTAC
The DNA here is from genome assembly GCA_018336015.1 of Algoriphagus sp. GTDB lineage: Bacteria > Bacteroidota > Bacteroidia > Cytophagales > Cyclobacteriaceae > Algoriphagus > Algoriphagus aquatilis. Next base: position 183,566 of record JAGXQZ010000071.1, read on the forward strand.
TGAGCAATTCTTCCGTGATTACTCCTACAGACACTTGGAAGCTTAGTGATCCATTCCTGAAGCCTCAGCGTGGGATCCAGTATGCTTTGGGCTTTTTCAGAAACATGAAGCAGGGGATGTATGAGCTTTCGACAGAAGTCTATTACCGAACCATGCAAAATCTCCTGGATTACAAGTCAGGAGCGCAGATCGTGCTGAATGATCGAATCGAACAGGACGTATTGGTAACTCAAGGCAAAGCTTATGGGGCAGAATTTTACCTGAGAAAACTCCAGGGTAAGCTGAACGGTTCGATTGCTTATACTTACAGCCGATCGCTACTTCAAACTGATCCTACAGAGAGAAAGGAGCAGATCAATCGCTCCGAATGGTATCCCAGCAACTTTGATCAGCCACACAATGCGAATGTGGTCATCAATTATGAACTCAGCCGTAGGCTAAACATGACCATGGCGGGTAAATACAGCACGGGAAGACCGGTCACATTACCGATCGCTAAGTTTGAATATGGTGGAGCTGAGCGAGTATATTTCTCTGACCGAAATTCCTTCCGCGTACCGGATTATTTCCGAATGGACTTTTCCATCAACTTGGAGGGAAATCATAAAGTCAAAAAGCTTGCTCATGCATCTTGGTCTTTTGGTGTTTATAATATTCTGGGAAGAGACAATGCCTATTCGGTCTATTATGTGCCGGAGGGAGGAAAGCTTCAAGGCTATCAGCTGGCGATTTTTGCTGAACCTATTCCTTTTATCACTTATAATTTCAGATTCTGATGAATAGAAGTTGGTTATTGTTTTGTGTTTTGATTGGGATCTTGAGTAGTTGCCGGACTCCTTTTGATCCAGAGGTTCCCGATACTGAACTTCGAATTTTGGTAGTGGAAGGCTATTTGGATACGGAGGGTAGGAAAAGCGAACTTAAGCTTAGCAGGACCGTGCCACTTTCCTCTTCAGCCTCCATGCTTCCCGAAATTGGCGCAACAGTACTCCTCCGAAGTCAAAATGGTCAACAGTTTTCCCTTTCTGAAAAAGGAAAGGGTATTTACCTCTTCGAGAGAAACATAGACGAAAAACAAACTTACACACTCGAAATAGTACTGAAGTCAGGTGAGCGGTATGCTTCTGAAGTACTCAAGCCTATCAACACTCCGGAGATCATCGATGGAGGCTTCAAGAGGGACCAAGATGGTGTGGAAATTTTTGTATCTACTCAGGGGAATGCAGAGGCAGATGATTTCCTTTGGACTTTTGAAGAAACTTGGATTTACAGGCCTAGAATCAGAACTCCCTATATCTACGACTCCCGATTGAGAGATGTGAGGCAAAGAACTGAGGCTGAGCAAAACTCTCTTTGCTTCAAGACCGAACCCAGCCCTGATATCGTTATTGAGACCAGCTCGAGGTTTCAGGATCAGGTAGTTTTTGAAAAAACTGTGACTGAAATTCCCGAAGGAGATGAGCGGATCATGGAGCGTTACAGTATTCTGATCTCCCAAAAGGGAATTGCCTCCAAGGATGTTCAGTTTTGGGAGATTTTAAAGAAAAACACGGAAGATATTGGGTCTATTTTTAGCCCTTTGCCTTCCCTGATTGGAGGAAATATCAAAAGCTTGGACAACGCCTCCAGCCCGGTGATCGGTCAAGTGAGTCTAGGCGTAATCCGACAAAAACGAATCTATGTCAATCGAGCTGAGGTAAGCCCTTGGAACTACATAGATCCTCAGTTTAATGATTGTGTAATCGGAGAGGTGGCGGTACTGAGAGCTGCATACCCTGAGACTTTTGGTAATGGTGCTACTGTGCCCGCTCGAGAATTAATGCAGGGAACTACCATCATTGGTTATTATCCTTCCTCTCGCCGATGTACGGATTGTACCCTATATGCATCTCCCATTCGACCGGATTTTTGGGAAGACAATTGATTTCTCTATGCTGTTAAAAACTTCAGATACTCATTTCCTCAAAATTTCCAGCTATTGGCTTGTCATCCTGACCATCTGGCTGGGCAATCAATCGGTCTTTGGTCAATCAATGACCAATCCAGTGGAACAGGTCAGTTTTCAAACCCCCAAAACCCTTTACTTCTCAGGGGAGAAAATCTGGTTTGATGCCAAAGTCACCATAGGAACGGAGCCCTCGGCCTCTCAAGTCGTTTATGCCGAGTTGGTTGACCGAAATGCTGTTTCCATCATTCACGCCAAAGTCCCTTTACAAAAAGGCGAGGCCGTCAATTACCTCAAAATTCCGGAACAGACCCCATCGGATCATTATTTACTGAGAGTTTACACCCGCATCAGTCCTTATTTGGATATCAATGCTGGTATTTCTCAGCAGTTTGTGACCGTGATCAATCCAAGAATACCACCCAAGTCATCCAATAATTCTCAAAAAGCAGTTATTCAAGCAAGTCAGCAAGTCGCTAAAGGCGCTACAGTTGAATTCCCTGCTTCAGTAGGTGGAGTTGCTATGGCGAACGCTTCGGGGATTTCAATTGCCAACCCTTTTCTTCCTGAGGAGCAGCATCAATGGAAATCAGATGAAGTTTATACCGATTTAGTAAAAGAAAATCTCTTGCCCGAGCTATTTGGTCATGTGGTCAAAGTAAAAGTCCCCACCGCAGATACCACCTTAACCTATTTTCTTTCGGTACATGGTGTCCAAAGTGCGCTATTTACAGACCATCCCGATCGAAACGGAAATTTGGTTTTTGACATAGGTGGCTTACGACATTGGGATCGATTGATCGTGCAGCTCGAAAATGGTCAGGAAATGCCTGGATTGGAGGTCATTTCCCCTGTAATTAAAACCACCTTTCGAAAGGAGTTTGACTTCCCTGAGCTGACCATCCAGGAATCCCAATTGGAAGAACTCAGCCGGCTGCTGAAGGCTTCCATGATGCAAACTTATTTTTTGGAGCGCTTCGAAAACGACTCCTTGGAAGTGGTGACTGGATTCGTGGCAGATTATACTTATAACCTGGATGATTATACCCGTTTTGAAAATGTAGAGACAGTGTTAAGGGAATACGTACCAAGTGTAGCCGTTCGCACCAGAGAGAAAAAGAAGGAGTTTCGATTGCTCAATGAGGCTAACAAAACAGCTTTTGAAGCTAATCCCTTGATCGTAGTGGATGCCATGCCTGTCTTTGATTCGGATTTGTTGGCTTCCTTTAATCCAAAATTGCTGCAACGATTGGAAGTACTTAATCGGGAGTTTTACCTCAATGATCGAACCTATCCCGGAGTATTGAGTTTTTCCAGTTACACCAATAATTTCGGACTGTTTCCGCTGGCGCCCTCTGCGCGCTTTTTTGATTACCATGGACTTCAGCCATTTATCGAATTGGACAAGAAGCAGTTTTCTTCGTCAGCTGCCAATGACCGGTTTCCGGATTGGAGAACCGTCTTGTTTTGGGGAGAAAATGAGAATAAAATCAGCGTACAAGCTCCTGACTTAGCTGGAATATTTGTCTTCTGGGAGCGAGAAATTCAAAATGGGGTTCCTTCGGTGAAGCGAACCTATTTCCAAGTCAAAAATTGAAGATTACTCTACCTTTTTACCCAATTCCATTTTGAAAAACTTTTGGAGTAGGTTTTCATAAACCTGGCTATCGAGTTGCTCTTGTCCTAACCCCTTTTTCTCGGGAAATGTCTCCATGTGCAAGGTTTGGGTAGGAAAGGCAAATCGTACCCCAAGCGTATGCGCCAGTTTGACGATCTGAATTAAGATTTCGTGCCTGGACTGGAGTTCTTCCTGAATGTTTGGGACCTCAAAGAAAATGTAAAACATCACATCCTGACTATAGCTCGAAAGGTTGTTGAAGTAGACATGATAAAGGTCTTTTCTGGTCTTGGGATGGCTTTTGATAATTTCACGCAAGCCTATGACAAACTGTTCTATCAATGCCGGAGGCGTGTCGTAGGTGATGGTCAGCGTAGTGGTAAATCTTCTGTATTGTCTCAGCCCGTGGTTGTCGACGACGGCATCTGCGATTTTTCCGTTTGGGACGTACATCAGGGAGTTCCTGAAAGTTCTGATTCGCGTGGACCTAAAGCCGACTTCTTCGACAGTCCCGTCGATTTCTCCCGAAGTCACCCAATCCCCTACCTGGAAAGGCTTATCGATAAAGATCATGATCGAGCCGAAGAAATTTTTGATGGTGTCCTGGGCAGCAAGTGCGATGGCCACACCGCCGATCGATAATCCGGTCAAGAAAGGAATGATATCCAAATCGAGTCCATCTCTCAGAATGAAAAGTGTGCCCACGATGATGACGAGTGCCTTGAGTGTTTTGCGAAGCAGCGGAACAAGTTGATCATCCAGCGTGGAGGCAGTTTTGGCGGCGAGACTGGCAAAATAGGCGGCAATGACATCTACTATTTTGTAAAAAATCACCATGATCAAGAAAGGCTTCAGCGTATTGAAGACCACTACTATCCAGGCCCAAATCTCAACCGGAAGATGCAATACTCTGATCAATAGCGATAGTAGCAGCACGATCAGGTAAAAGCTGGTAATTTTGGCGATTGGGAGGAGGTAATTTTTTCCGATATCCCCGTAACCCAATCTGCTCATTAGATACAGGAGGACTCGGTCTACCAAAAAAGTAAAAACCAAATGTGCCAAAAAGGTCATCAGAATCAGGATCAGAATACCCAGGATCTGCCAGAGCTGAAGTCCTAAGTATTGCTCAGTGCCCATTTTGGGCAGCAGATTGAGAAGCTTATCTGTTCCCAAAGGATAGGTTTCTGAATGTAGCTGAGCGATTTGGCTTACTGAAAAAGAAGAGAATTTCCATTGACTACCTTGCTTCTCCAAGTAGATGGCGGGAAGTCTTTTTTTATCAAAATAGTATTTGTGCTCCGCGTTTGAGGCAGAATCCACATAGTTTGGCTCATTTGGAATTTCGCTCGTGCGGATGATGATCCCCTTTCCCTCTAGCACTTGCTGGAGCTTTACAGCAAGTTCTTCTGGATCGCCAATTACGCCTCGTCGATCTAAGGTCCTAGCTGCTCGGTTGGGTTTAAAGTTTTTGGGATCCAGGTTGAAAAAGAAACTTAGGGTAGTGTGGTAGGGAGAGCTGAGATTTACTCCCTCAGGTAAAGGTTTGGAATCTTGTTCGTCAACGAGGAGCTGTCCAAATCCTTGACTTACTAACAGGAGGCTGAAAGAGCATATGAGGAGTAATTTCTTAATCATGAGCGATAGGACTAGGCTTTAGCAACTTTGGGAATTGTTAACGATTCGTGACCTGATTAGTCAGGTATGACGTATTCAAAGAGGTTTTTTCCGGATCGGGTACGAATGAGCAGTTGACCCAATTGAGGTTGGTGAGTGATTTGGATTTCACCTTCGCTTTCGAGCGGAGCATTGGTGAGCATGTTTCCCGAAAGGTCATATAAGTATCCAAACCCTTGTTCCAAGTCGGTTACCGCGAGGATTTTTCGGTTTGATCCAAAATCAAAGAAGCCAAACCATGCATGTTCGCCCGAAATGGGTAAGGTCATCAACGATTCCTCCTTGTCATTGAGTATGACTGTCTTGTTGAATTGCTTCATCAAAATAAGACTTGAGTTACCTTTTTGGTCTGTAATTAACTCAAAGCGATCATCTCGATTAGACTTTTCGAGTTGGTTTCGATACTGAATTTCCCCTGAAAATGATCCTCTCACCAATTCCCCTCCTTGGGTGATGGCCGAAAGAACTGGAGAGTTTCCTGAAATCAATTTTGCTGTGGAACTGATCTCTTTTCCCAAATCCAGGGGAGAGCCAGGCTGTTTTTCTCCTCTCCTATTGAAAAAATGAACTTTGCCCGACTTGCCTTGCGCGATCATAAAATCCCCTTTTCCGGGAACCCTAAAATGAAACGGAGCTCCAACGACCGTTTCCCCGAGTTGGAGTGGGCTCCAGCCTTCCAAGGCCTTACCGGTTTTGTCAAACAGCCAAAGGTTCCCTTTTTCTGTAGCGGCAAAATACCGGTATTCCCGAGTCTGTTCATAGTCCACCAAATTCAGGTTGGTGAGCTTGTCTTCTGGAATAGATAGTGGAAAACCAGGGAGAAAATTTCCCAATCGATCGATCGCATAGATTTGTTCCTCTGTGGCGAAGAGTAATTGCAGTTTCCCATTTTTGAAAAAGTCGATCTGGAACGCGTCTGAAATCACTGGTCCTGAAAGGGGAATAGTATAAACCTGCTCACCATCAGAATTGAGAAGGTAAAGGACGTGATCTTGATCCTGAATGACGAGATCTTGGGTGTTGTCATTAAAGTTTTTGATCACTTTTGGGCCATAGGTGATCTGTTGGCCAAGACTGATTTGTTTTCCTGATACCAGCTCAAATGATTTTTTGGTAGTAGTTTCAGCTGGCGTATTCTGAGAAAAATAAAGGGTTAAACTCCCCTCAGGGCCTGAGGGGTAGTGATTGATTTTGAAACTCAGGATCGGGAAAGCCTGGAATTCGGCTTCATATTTTTGCAGAAATGTACTCCATGTAGGATTGCTTGTCTGCACCCAATGATTCCAGATTTTAGTTAAAAAGAAGGTTTTGCTGTAGCCCGAAGACGGTGAAATGGCTTTTGAAAAAGAGTCTTTCGTAGATCTGGCCCAAGTATTCCCCTGGTAGTAATCGTCCATCAACAATTTCATTCCCTGTGCTGAATTGGTCATCACCAGGATGTCTTCCAAGAAACTGATATGAGTCTGGTCAAATCCTGAAAATTTCCCGTTAAACAGGTGTGCAGGGAATTCTTCTTCAGGGAAAAACAGGATTTCATTCTCTCTGTAAAAGTCACCCGACTCAAACTCAGAGTTGCTTCTGAACTCCTTGAGATAGGCCCAAATTTGTTCCGGTTGATTGGTTTTGACGAGTAGAGCCTGAATGTCGGTCTGATTGCCGATTGGTTCGAGTTGAAGCAAGTACATTTCTCCTGTAAAGTCGTCTAAAAATCCCCGCTCAATCAATTTGGTTTGGATTTCCCCGCTAAGTGTGGATATCGGCGTGAAAGCAGGATTTTGAAGTTTTTGGGTTTCAAGAATACCGTCCAGATTGATTTGAGTGATCGCTTGAGTTTTTGTAGAGATCAACTTCTCAAAATCGGGAAACTGGGCCTGAACGGAAGGGAGAAAATTGATTTCATTCCCCAATTTAACAGGTCCTTTAAAGACCAATTGATTCTCTTCAAATGCCAAATCCAAGGCGACCACGTAGTCCGAAAGACTCAATTCTTTGATCATATTGCTTTCCCGGGTGGAACTGATTCCGCTCAGTAACCTGCTCAGCCCCTGAGAAGTCAGAATCAGCCTGCCCAATCCAGAATTGGCTTCCAGTTGATCCCCTAGTTTATCCGAAAGTTGATTGGGTGTATCGCTTAGGTAAAAGCGAATTGCCTCCTCAATCACGAAAGAAGAAGAGGATATCAAGAGTACATTATTGAGTGTCGTAATTGACCATTTCCTGGAGTTGGAGGGATCCAAATACTCCAGAATCTCCAGATCACTGTAGTTTCGGGTTTGGAAGCGAGCTTTGGAAGGGATTTTAGACCTAAGATCTTCCAATAATTCTGTCGGAGGGGTATTCCCAAAATTGACAGTAAAAAGTAAGCTGAAATTATCTACTCCCGTGGCATGGTAACTGACGGTAACTTGCTTTTTTCGCAGAATTTTGGAAAGTGATCCGTTGCCACCCAGAAGGCTGTCAAGAGTGCCTAGTTGCGAAGCGATCGACTGGAATGCAGGGAATCTGGATAACGGATTCCAGACAGGTTGATTGACCAGTTCGTTCCAAGTTTGATCTGCTTGAGTGGATTCAAAAATGAAAATTGCATCCCCTGAAATCAGTTCTAGGCTATTGATTTTTCGTGAAAAAATATATTTCTCATACAGCACATAGCCTCCCCAAACCAGAAGGCTGAGAATCAGGATGACCAATAGACTTTTCCAGATTTTCACAGGGATAGGGGGTGATTAAACATTGAGTATACAAAAAAAGACCTAAGAAACTCCGGAATCATCGGAAGAATCTTAGGTCCAGATGGATCAGGTGTTTGGATTATTTACCCAAGCGGTCCAATACATTCATTACTTCTTTCACGTGGCCTCTTGATGTTTCCAAAAGCGCTTTCTCTTCTGCATTAAGGTCCAGTTCGATTACTTTTTCGATACCGTTTTTACCCAAAATTACAGGCACACCTAAGTAGCAATCATCGATTCCATACTCACCGTCAAGCTTGATACATACCGGGAATACTCTTCTTTGATTTTTAAGGATAGCTTCTACCATTTGAGCAGCTGCTGAGCCCGGCGCATACCATGCAGAGGTTCCCATGAGTTTTACCAGCTCACCGCCACCGAATTTGGTTCTTTCGATGATTGCATCCAGTTTTTCTTTTTCCACTAATTCTGTCACAGGGATACCTGCTACAGTCGTATATCTTGGAAGTGGTACCATGGTATCTCCATGACCTCCCATAAGGATCGCCTGGATTTCCTTACCGGAAACGTTGAGTTCCTCAGCCAAAAACGCTCTGTATCTGGCAGTGTCCAAGATACCTGCCATACCCATCACTTTTGTTCTTGGCAAGCCTGAAGTCAAGTGTGCCTGATAGGTCATGACGTCGAGAGGATTGGAAACTACGATAATGATGGCGTTTGGAGAATATTTGATCACATTTTCAGTCACCATTTTCACGATTCCAGCGTTGGTCTCGATCAAATCATCTCTGGTCATGCCTGGTTTTCTCGGAAGACCTGAAGTGATCACTACCACGTCAGAATTGGCAGTTTTGCTGTAATCGTTGGTAGAACCCACAGTGCGGCTATCGTACTGGTTGATTGGTGCTTTTTGCCAGATATCAAGTGCCTTGCCTTCGGCGATGCCTTCCTTGATGTCTACCAATACGATTTCTTCTGCTACCTCGCGATAAGCTAAAACATCGGCACAGGTGGCACCTACGTTACCTGCACCAACTACGGTTACTTTGCTCATGTTTCTTATAGATTTTTTTTATGTGAACTGCCTTATAAAGCGCCGCTAAGTTAATAAGCAATGCTTACGTAGAGAAACCTGCCAGAGATTAGTTTGTTGCCTTTTAACCGATTTTTGATGAATGAAACGTCTGACAGATGAGCTGTTTATTCAAACATTTGTCGGAGGCTGAAAAATCCAAATGATTCCCTGTAGGATCTGAATAACCGCTGATTATTGGTATTGTAGTATTCTGCCAAGGAAGTCATCATCTTGGCTTTGATTTTCGGGTTGCTGTCAAAAATCTCCTGTATGGCAAAGTGAGGAATCACAATCAGCTCGGCCTCGTCTGATGTTACCAAGGCGGTGTAGGTTCTTTTGGCATTTTCGAGCAAAGAATTCTCTCCAAAGGCTTCGCCTCGCTTCATTTGCAGGATCGTTTCAAAGTTGTCCCTGACATCGATGGTGAGATCTATTTGTCCTCTTCGGATCAGATAAAGAGCTTGGCTCGGGTCTTTGGTGAAAAAAACCACTTCATCCTTTACATACTTACGCTCGTGCATGGCAGGCAGAAATCGGGCAAGCTCTTTCTGTCTCAATCGCTCAAAAAATCTGATCCCCTGCATGAAGTCAAACATTTGCAGTTCCTTAGGTTCATAGGTTTTTGAAAAAGGATTTCGCATGGTTTAGCGTTTTTTGAAGTGAATGGTTTGGCGGGTAGCAGGGGTGATTTTTGCCCAGTCGGCAATCCTCATCCCAATTACCCAGGCAATTTTATTTCCTGAAACAAGCACCTTTACTTCCTGCTTTTTGGGCAAAGGCACCTTGAGATCGATGAGAAAATCCGAAATTTTCTTTTCCGATTGCATACCAAGCGGAAAAAATCGATCACCTTCTTTCCAAAGGCGAATCTCTAGTGGGAATTCCAAGCGATCTAAATCCAAAAGCGCATTTTGAAGTCGGAGATCGATAGCTTGAGGCTCCGAAGATCGAGAGAGATCATAGGTTCCCTCAGGCAGGTTTAGCTCAGGGTCATTTTTTTGAATGAGGAGGGTTTCAAAGGGAAAGGGTTTGGGACAGAGCATCATCTCCTTTCGGTCAAGCCATAGCTGAAAGTCTTTTCCGATGAACACGGTTCCCGGCTTTATTTCAGCAAGGCTTTCCCAAATCTGTTGGGTTTGGTCCGAATTGAACCCAAATGACCTCAGCCAAAAGTACAAAAGCGATGCTCCACCAGGCAGATGGGCAATGTCCGAGTACTTGAGAAGTTGGATTCCATCCTTTTCCACAATGCTTGTTGCTTTCCAATAGTCAAACAAACCTGAAAAGGCCCTCCCTGTATCCTTCAACCGTTCAAAGCTGGTCAGAAGGTTTTTTCGGGCATCAGCTTCCAAGCTAAGGATGGCGGGGAGTCCGTGGTGCCGCAGCTTGTTACGCTTGTAGTCTGATTTCTCGTTTGAGCTGTCTTCCCTCCATTCCAACCCGCCCGATTTCATAAAATCAGTTAATTCTGCTCTAGAAAATGGAAGCAACGGTCGAATCAGCCAACCCTTTCGCTCACTCATTCCGTAGACACCCTCGATCCCTGTTCCTCGGAGGAGGTTGAGGAAGATCGTTTCCAACTGATCATCTTCATGATGAGCCAGTAGGATTCCGTTTAGGTTGAATTTGGCTCGGATTTCTTCGAAAAAGGCATATCGGATTTCCCGTGCAGCCATTTGAATGGAGATTCCCTGAGAAAGTGATAAATACTTCGTATCAGCAATTTTCAGGTGAAAATTGATTTGGTGCTTTTGGGCCCAGTTTTCCACGAAAGATTGATCTCCATCGCTCTCCTCTTCTCTCAATTTGAAATTGACATGAGCTATATCAAAGGGAATGCCTGCTTGCAGGAGTAAGTTTGCCAAAGCCATGCTGTCCATTCCGCCACTGCAGGCCAAAAGGTATCGATGCTGAGGTAATAAAAGCTGACGGGACTGAATGTGGGAGATAAAGACTTCGCGCATTAATCAAAAATAGCTTTTTCTGCTAATTTTGCCGACATCCAACGATTTATGAACATTCGTTTTTCTCCTTACTTTCTATTGCTGCTGATTTTCCTGACTCCATCAGGCACAAGTTGGGCACAGCGGTCTTCGACTTTGGAGATTATCAGTGCGGATTTGCTTCAAGGGGCTAGCGGTTTTGAAAGGCTACTTGGCGCAGTCAAAATGAAGCATCAGAACTCGTTGATTTATTGTGACTCTGCGCATTTTTATCGAGGCGAAAATAGAGCCCAGCTCTTTGGTAGGGTTAGGATAGAAGACGAGAAAGACCCGATCACTACCAAAAGCTCTTATGCCGAGTACGATGGAAATACCAAAATCGCCAAACTGAGAAAAAATGTGGTTTTCACCAATCAAAAGACCACGCTCTACACGGAATTTTTGGATTACAATCGGGAAACTAACGTTGCCAATTATTTTGATAAAGGCAAAGTGGTGGACTCGGTCAATGTACTTACCAGCGAAACTGGCATCTACGAGATCAATTACGAGCGAATCAGCTTTCAGCAAGATGTGGTTTTGGTCAATCCCGACTACACGCTGAAAACCAATGATTTGATCTATTTGACTGTTCCAAAAACAGCTCAGACACAAGGCCTGACCAATATTGTCTCCAAAGAAGGCTACAACCTGGATGCTCAAAATGGAAGCTTTTACGATACTCAAAAGAAACAATTCCGGTTTTTTGATGGGCTAGTCGAGACCGACGAAAGCCGGGTCAAAGCAGACGAATTGTTTTATGACGAGTTGGAGGCCTATTATGAAGGAAAGAAAGATGTACGGGTATTCAATAAAGAGCGGAAAGTTGAAGTCTTTGGTGATGTGGGTAAATATTGGGAAAAACGGAAATACAGCGAGGTTTTCGGCAATGCCCTAGTTAGAAGGTATTTTGAAAAGGATACGCTTTTTATGGTAGCGGATACCTTGATTTCTCATGACAATGAGCAAGATTCTGTGAAATACTTGCTGGCCTACCATGGTGTAAGGTTGGTCAAGTCTGACTTATCAGGAAAAGCAGATTCTCTTTTTTACAACTATTCAGATTCTTCCATTCAGTTGTTTAAAGATCCTGTTATGTGGAATCAGAAAAGCCAGATTTCAGCCGATAGTATGGTGTTTTTTATAGCAAATGAAAAGCTTGACCGTGTTTACATGAAAGACAAAGCTTTTGCAATCATGACGGACACGCTCTTGAATTTCAATCAGATGAAAGGAAGGAAAATGACCGGCTATTTTCAGGAAGGTCAGATTCAAAAACTATTTATCGAAGGAAACGGAGAGTCTCTTTACTATGCGTTGGAGGCAGATACGCTGACCCAAGGGGTCAATCGAATTTTAAGTGCCACCATCGAACTTGGCTTTGAAGATGGATACATCAAAAAATCAAACTTTGGAATTCGCCCTGACGGCAAATTTATTCCTGTCCAAAAAATTGATGAGAAAAATGGCCAACTGGAAGGATTTAAATGGAGGATTGGAGATAGGCCTAATAGGAAAGATATTGATGAATGGAGAAAGGTCATCGAAATCGATCCAGACCTGAAAACGTTCTTTAATGATCCGGATGTCCGCTTGGAAATGCCTACGGATGAACAAATCCAAAAGGCCCTTTATCCCGGAAAAAGGATGGAAAGACTCCCAAACCTTCCGTGATCGTTCATAAGATCAGGGAGGTTTTGATTTTTTTTCGAAGGTTAACAACAATTAACCGCCTTTTTTAAAGTTTGGGTATCCGTTTGGATATTTTTGTCCGTATATTAAATACTCGTTACAAACTGGTTCCGCTTATTGATTTTACTTCTACATGAAATCCTTCCTACTCATTTCCACATGGCTGATGCTATTGCTACCTGCACTTGCAGGTGCACAGCAAGTTCGTGTGTTGAGTGAAGTGGTTGATTTTTCGGGTGACATTGGCTCCTCTCAGCGAAAGACTATCATCTTGCATAACGAGTCAAACCAGCAAAAAACATATTTATTGAAGAATGTGCGCGGAGGTATTGGTTCTTCTCAAAAGGTAAAGGTGTGTTTTGGTGATCAGTGTTTTGATCCGAAAAAAGAATTAGCCAAAGTCAGCATCAAGCTAGCTCCGGGAGAGATTTACACAGATTTTTACATGGAATTTGAAATGGGTATTGCAGAGACCAAGGGTACGTTTGATTTATATTTTGTCAATGCGGACAATCTTCGCGAAAACTTCGTGGTTGAGGCTAGGTACTCAGTTTCAGGTACTGCCAAAGTGGAGTTTTCCCATAAAGACATAAAGCTCAGTGATGTGTACCCCAATCCAAGTAGTAGAATTGCGCAACTCGACTATGAGCTGGTCAATCCAAAAGCCAAAGCAAAAATCACCATCAACAGTTTCATTGGCAATCCTATAGCTGAGTATGAGTTGGATCCGGAGAGAAATTCTTTGTTAATCAATGTTTCAGATTTTCAGCCTGGAGTTTATTTCTATACGCTCTTTGTAGACAACAAGAATGTAGTCACTAAGAAACTACAGGTAAAGAAATGAGGAAGTTACCTCTTTCGTCATCCATTTGAATCCGAATAATTATCCCCTATATTTGCGCTCCTTAAAATGCACATGCGAGTCCTTTCCAGATTAATTTTCATTCTCTCTATCGTTATTGCCGCTTGTGGTCCTTTTTCCAAGTTGGAAAAAAGTACCAATTGGGAAGAACTTTACAATGGAGCCAACAAGTACTATCAGGAAGGTGAATACAATAAGGCTATCATCCTTTATGATAAGGTACTGCCTGTAATTAAAGGTTCGGAAAAAGCAGAAATGGCCGAATACAACTATGCGAATTGTCATTTCAAAACAAAGCGATACATAGAGGCAGCAGGTTATTTCAATACATTTTACAGAACCTACAATAGAAGCCCGTTGGCGGAGGAAGCGTTGTTTATGCATGCTTACTCCCTGTATTTGGATGCTCCAGACTTCAATCTAGATCAGCAAAGCAGTAAAGAAGCAGTGTCAGCCATTCAGCAGTTTGTTGGCAGGTTTCCAGCATCAGCCAGCTATGAGCGAGCTATTGAGATGCTCAAGGATTTGGAGGACCGATTTGAGAAAAAGGCTTACAGTGAGGCAGAGATGTACTATAGGCTGAAAGACGGGTTGTTTCCTGGAGACTTTTACAGAGCTTGTATTATCAATTTTCAAAATTTCGCAAAAGATTATCCGGAAAGTAAGCACAATGAAGAGCTTGCCTACAAGCTGGTAGAAGTGGCCTACGCTTATGGTAAAAACAGTGCCTTTGACAAAAAGGAAGAAAGACTTAATGACGCAGTAAAATATGCGGCAAACTTCTACCGAAAATATCCCAGCAGTGGATTTACCGCAGAAGTGAAAAAATTTGAAGAGCAGACCAAGGAGGAGATTGTGGCACATGCCAAGGCTAAAAAGGAATACGCCGATCGATTGGCAGCCCAGACCGCTGCGGCAGACTCAACTCAAAAAGTAAATCAAAACTAGAATCAAATCAATAAAATCATATGGCAGTCAATCCATCCATCATTACTAGAGATCTGGATAAAATCGCTGAGCAAACAGGTAATATCTATGAGTCTATCCACATTGTTGGACAGCGAGCTAAACAGATTTCCACCAACTTGAAAGAGGAATTGAACAACAAACTTTCTGAGTTTGCCTCAACTGTGGACAATCTGGAGGAAGTATTTGAAAACAAGGAGCAAATTGAAATCTCCAAGTTTTATGAAAGAATGCCTAAGCCATCTACTCTTGGCATGGAAGAATTTATAGAAGGTAAAGTTTACCACAGATATCCTGATCAGGAAGGAGCTGAGTAACTTTCATGAATCTAAAGGGGAAGCGAATCCTTCTGGGTGTGACAGGCAGTATTGCTGCTTATAAGTCTGCCTTGCTTACACGCTTACTCATCAAATCCGGAGCAGAGGTGCAACTCATCATGAGCGCCTCTGCTCTTGATTTTATTACCCCATTGACCTTAGCCACGCTTTCTAAGCGACCTGTTTTTTCGGATTTTTCTGATAAAAAATCTGGACAATGGCATAATCACGTAGAACTTGGTCTTTGGGCAGATCTTTTTATTGTTGCTCCACTAAGTGCAAATACACTTGGTAAGTTTGCCAATGGAATTTGCGACAACCTTTTGACCGCCACTTATCTTTCTGCCAGGTGTCCTGTGATGCTAGCCCCAGCCATGGATTTGGATATGTATCAACATCCATCAGTTAGGGCTAATCTCCAAAAAGTAGCCTCTTTTGGCAATATCATCTTGGATGCAGAATCAGGCGAATTGGCAAGCGGGCTTTCAGGACAGGGAAGAATGATGGAGCCTGAGCACATTTTGCAAGAAGTAAATCGATTTTTCAGTTCCTTACTTGATTTCAAAGGGAAAAAAGTAATGGTCACGATGGGGCCAACTCAAGAGGCGATTGATCCAGTCCGTTTTATTAGTAATCACTCCAGCGGTAAAATGGGTTTGGCCATAGCCAAAGCATTTCAGAAACAAGGTGCTGAGGTTTTTGTGGTTTCGGGACCTGTTAGTTTAGATCTCGGTTCTGAGGGCTTTCATTTGTATTCTGTTCATTCGGCAGATGAAATGTACAAAGCAGCAAAATCCATTCATGATCAAATGGATATTTGCGTTTTTGCAGCAGCGGTGGCTGATTATTCTCCTAAAGTGATCGCTTCTGAGAAAATCAAAAAGCAAGGGGAAGAACTTTCGATTTTACTCAAGAAAAATGTAGACATAGCCTTAGAGCTTGGCAAGTCAAAAAGATCCAATCAAATTCATGTGGGTTTTGCTTTAGAAACCGAAAAAGAAGAGCTACATGCTAAAGCAAAATTGGAAAGGAAGAACTTTGACCTGATCGTATTGAATTCCGCAAAAGAGGAAGGTGCCGGGTTTCAGCATGACACCAACAAGGTGAAGATTTTTCACAAGGATGGAAAGGCAGTGCAGTCCGATCTATTGCCTAAATCAAAAATCGCAGATCTGATTCTAGATGAAGTCAAAAACCTTCCCGTTTGGGTTTGACCCAAAGATTTTTGTTATGTTTAGCTACATGAAGAGAGGCTTACTTGCAATCTTACTTTTCTTTTGCGCATCCGGTTTGGTGGCTCAGGAGCTAAACTTTACTGTCATTATCAACAGTGATCGATCCCGATTCCAAAACACTGACGTCTTCAATCAGATGAAGGCGAGTTTCGAACAGTTCCTCAATGGCCGTTCGTGGACCAGTGATGAATTCAGACCAGAGGAGCGGATCAAAGGCAATATGCTGATTACCATCAATGAGGTGCCTCAAGTAGGTGTCTACAGTGCCACGGTTCAAGTCCAGGTAGTTCGACCTGTCTATGGCACGAACTACGAGTCCCTGATTTTCAATTTTGCCGATCGCAACTGGTCTTTTGAATACATCGAATCTCAACCCTTAGAGTTCAACCGCTTCACTTTTCTAAACAACATCAGTTCGCTACTCGCGTTTTATGCCCATATCGCTTTGGGGATAGATTATGACTCGTTCTCGAGCAAAGGGGGAAATCCCTACTTTGAAGTGGCCAATGATATTGTGAACAACGCTCAACAGTCAGGCCGTCCTGGATGGGTGCAAAACCCGAGTGATCGGAGAAGTAGGTATTGGCTGATCAATGATATCTACGTTTCTACGGTATATTCTTCCATTCGTGAAGCGTATTACCTCTATCACAGACTGGGCTTAGATGTGATCCAGAGCAACCCTGATGAAGCTTACAAGAATATTTTAGCAGCTATACGGTTGGTCTCTGAAGCCAATAAATTACAGCCAAACGGAATCTTCACCATCAGTTTTGTAGATGCAAAGGGGGATGAAATTTCTCAAATCCTCAAAAATGCTCCTTTTGAAATCCGGGAGGAGGCAGTCAAGCTACTGCTGGAAGTAGATCCAAATAATGCCAGAAAGTACAATGAGCTTCTCAGAAGCTAAGCTCAGTTTTTTTAGCTTTGCCACAAAGCCAAACTAGTCCATGCTTAAGTCACTCAGTATCTCAAATTATGCCTTGATTGATCAGCTGCTCATGCAGCCCAGTCCCAAGCTGAGTATGATTACTGGCGAGACAGGTGCCGGAAAGTCTATCATGCTAGGTGCAGTGGGGCTTTTGCTTGGCAATCGTGCAGATACTAAAGTACTTCTCCACGAGGACAAAAAATGTGTGGTAGAAGGCGTCTTTGAGATCCATCAATACGGATTGAAGGCCTATTTTGAAGAGTTGGAGTTGGATTACGAGGAGACTTGCATCATTCGAAGAGAAATCAGCGCAGGAGGAAAGTCACGATCCTTTATCAACGACACACCGGTATTGTTGGACACCTTAAAGGTCCTTGGGTCGAAATTAATGGATGTGCATTCACAGCACGATACCCTGCTGCTAGGCGAGGGGGCATACCAATTGAGTCTTGTGGATGCCTTTGCGCAGGCTCAGCAAGAGTTAGCGACTTACCAACTTGCATTTAAGGCTTTTAAAAAGGCCCGTAAAAATTTCGAAGACCTTAAGCAGAAAGCGTTTGAGCTCAAAAAAGAGGCTGACTTTAACCAGTTTCAATTGGACGAACTGAGTGCGCTGTCACTTCAAGCAGGAGAACAGGCTGAGCTTGAATCCGCTCAGGAAATCCTCGAAAATGCTGAAGAAATCAAACTCAAGATTAACGAACTGCTCTCCATTTTTCAGGATGAGCAATTTGGAGTCATCCAGGGTTTAGGCCAAATCCAGCATGGATTGCAGGTTTTAGAGCGACTTGCTCACAAACTCGGAAGTTATCGTGAGCGATTTCATACGGTATTCATCGAGTTGAAGGATATTGTTGAAAGTCTCTCTGATGAGGAAGCCAGAGTAGAGGTGGACTTTGGGAAATTGGATCAAATCCGAGAAAGGCTAAGTAAGATTTACCAGCTCCAGAAAAAACATGGAGTACAGACGGTAGAGGAATTGATGACCATCGAAAGTCAATTGGCTGACAAGGTTTTTCAGTTTCAAAATCTGGACGAAAGTCTGGCTGATGCTGAGAAAATTTTCCAAAATTCGGAAAGTTCCATGCTGGAAACCGGTAAACTACTCAGTGAAAAAAGGAAGTCCTGTTTCTCGTCTTTTGAAAGCGACCTGCAGCAATTACTCTTCGGTTTGGGGATGGAGAATGCCAAGATCAAATTGGATCTTCAAGCCATCTCCCCATCTCTGTCAGGATTGGATGAGGTGGAAATTCTCTTTTCAGCCAACAAAGGCGGCGCCCTTCAGCCCCTGAAAAAAGTGGCTTCAGGCGGGGAATTTTCACGCTTACTCTTTGCCATCAAATACCTCATGGCGGATAAAATGGCGCTTCCGACTTTGATTTTTGATGAAATCGATACAGGGATCTCCGGAGAAGTGGCCCTTCAGATGGTGCGTATGATGAAGGATATCTCACAGAATCATCAAGTCATCTGCATCACTCATTTACCTCAAGTGGCCGCCAAAGGCGAGTCTCATTACTTTGTTTACAAGGATAATTCCTCGGATAAAACCATCTCCAAAATCAAACTTCTACAGTCAGAGGAAAGGGTACAAGAACTGGCAAAAATGATCGCAGGGACCAATCCATCGGTTTCAGCTTTGGCCAGTGCCAGAGAGCTGTTGCAGAATTGAGGGTTGAACTCCTAAATTTTGTCTATTTTTACCCGAATTTTTGAAATCAATCAAATAGCTATATGCCAGAAAATTTGCTAAAAGGAAAAGTGGGAATCATTACAGGTGCCCTTGATGAAAACTCCATTGCTTGGAAGACTGCACTCAAAGTAAAGGAGCAGGGTGGAAGATTCGTTCTGACCAACGCACCGATTGCCATGCGAATGGGAGCCATCAAAGAACTTGCTGAAGAATGCAACACCATCGTCGTACCTGCCGATGCCACCGTCGTGGAGGATATCGAAAAGCTTTATGCGGAAGCCAAGGAGTTTTTGGGTGCTGATTTTGACTTTCTCCTGCACTCGATCGGGATGTCTCCAAATATCAGAAAAGGAAGATCCTACGGTGACCTTAATTATGAGTGGGCGATGAAATCCTACGATGTGTCAGCCATTTCCTTTCACAAGATGATGCACGTAGCTGAAAAGATGGACATTATGAAAGAATGGGGGTCGATTATTGGCCTTTCTTACATCGCAGCGCAGCGAGTGTACCCATTCTACACAGATATGGCTGACGCTAAAGCTCTTTTGGAAAGTATTGCTAGGGGGTACGGCTATCGATTTGGCAAGGCTAAGAAAGTGCGAGTAAACACCATTTCCCAGTCACCGACCAAGACCACAGCAGGTACAGGAATCGGAGGATTTGATTCCTTTTTCAATTTTGCAGAAGCGCTCTCTCCACTAGGCAATGCTTCCGCAGATGCTTGCGCAGACTACATCGTGACCTTATTCTCTGATTTGACCCGAATGGTGACGATGCAAAACCTTTTCCACGATGGTGGATATTCCTTCACCGGGATTTCAGAAGAAATCATGGAGAAATTCAAAGATTTGTAACAAACGCAGAATTATCTGAAAGCCTCGAAGTGATTCGGGGCTTTTTCATTTTCCAGCTGTCCAAAATAGATTTTTTGATTTCCGATTTTCGCCTAACTTATCCATCCAAAGAATCCACCATACTTTATGTTGAAAAAAATCACCTTACTCGGCCTCGCTGTATTTTCATTTGCAGTGGTGGCTGTTTCTCAAATTATGCCTTCTCCCAATCGGGCAGAGGGTGACGGTCCCTATGATCGGCTGATTATTCGCGGTGTCACATTAATTGATGGTACTGGTGCACCACCGATAGGACCAGTGGATATTGTGGTCGAGAAAAACCGAATCACCCAAGTACAAATCGTGGGTTATCCAGGATTGGATATCAATGAAAATCGCCGTCCAAAGGCGGATGATAAAACCAAAGTGATGGATCTGGAAGGCCACTACTTGCTTCCCGGATTTGTGGACATGCACGGGCATATCGGGGGAAATGGTCAAGGTACACCCGCAGAGTACGTCTTCAAACTGTGGATGGCTCATGGGATCACCACCGTGAGAGATCCTTCTGCAGGAAACGGTTTGAATTGGGTGTTGGATCATAAAAAGAAGTCCGCAGCCAATCAGATTACAGCGCCAAGAATCCTTGCTTATACAGCATTTGGTCAAGGAGCCACTTCTCCCATCACCAATGCAGAGCAAGCAAAAGCTTGGGTAAATGAAAACAAAGCCAAAGGGGCCGATGGAATCAAGTTTTTCGGAGCAAAGCCTGAAGTGATGCAAGCCGCCATTTCTGAAAACAAGCGAATCGGCTTGGGCTCAGCGATGCACCATCAGCAGATGGATGTGGCCCGTTGGAATGTGCTTCACTCTGCTCGAGCTGGATTGACCTCCATGGAGCACTGGTATGGACTTCCGGAAGCGCTTTTTACAGATCGCACCATCCAGGATTTCAGATTGGATTACAACTATCAGAATGAGCAGCATCGTTTTTCTGAAGCAGGAAACCTCTGGAAGCAAGCAGCAGCACCGTATTCAGAGCATTGGAATAAGGTCATGAATGAATTGCTTGAATTGGATTTTACCCTAGATCCAACGTTGAATATCTACGAGGCCAACAGAGACTTGATGAGGGCACGTACCCAGGAATGGCATGATGTCTACACGCTTCCTTCGCTATGGAGATTTTACGCCCCAAACAGACAGTCCCATGGATCGTATTGGTTTGATTGGACCACCGAACAAGAAGTGCAATGGAGAGAGAATTACCGTCTTTGGATGACTTTTGTCAATGAGTATAAGAATCGTGGAGGACGGGTGACTGCGGGTTCCGATTCTGGATTTATCTACCAGCTCTATGGCTTTGCGTATATCAGAGAACTGGAAATGCTCAGAGAAGCAGGTTTTCATCCTTTGGAAGTCATTCGCTCGGCCACTATGTATGGAGCAGAAGCTTTGGGTATGGATAAGGAAATTGGAACAGTGGAAGTGGGCAAGTTGGCTGATTTTGTGATTTTGGAAGAGAATCCACTTCAAAATCTAAAAGTGCTTTATGGTACCGGTGCTATTCGGATCAATGATAAAAATGAACCCGTCCGTGTGGGTGGAGTGAAATACACTGTAAAAGACGGAATCGTTTATGATGCCAAAAAGATGCTTCAGGATGTAAAAACCATCGTAGACCAGCATAAGGCAAGAGAGAATGCCAGAATTACCCAGCCTGGACTGGATTGGTAATCAAATCTGATTACAATAGTCCTAATTGAGGACGGAGCAATTAGTCTCCGTCCTCATTTTTTTTTACCTTCCGTCATTACCCAAAAACCTACAGCTATGCCCTCTATTTTAGCCAACGGCGTCCAACTTTATTACGAAGAATACGGTGCCGGTGAAGATATCATCGTTTTTTCGCATGGACTTCTATGGAGTCACAAGATGTTTGAAGCACAGATTTCGGCACTTTCCAAAGATTATCGGGTGATTGCTTATGATCATCGGGGACAAGGTAAGAGTGAGGTCAAAGCGCCATTTGACATGGATACCGTGGCAGATGATGCCATAGCCTTGATAGAGTCCCTTCAACTTGGCAAGGTTCATTTTGCAGGCCTTTCCATGGGAGGTTTTGTAGGTATGAGATTAGCCGCTCGAAGACCGGACTTGCTGAAAAGTCTAATCCTGCTAGAGACTTCTGCGAATGCCGAACCGGTAGAAAATCTGCCTAAATACAAGACGCTTAATGGCATTGTCAAATGGGTGGGGATCATTCCACCGGTAGCTAATAAAGTTATGCACATCATGTTTGCAGAATCTTGGCTGGCTGATGAAGCAAATCAGCCTTCTATCAAGCGTTGGAAAAAGGAATTGATGAGCAATAGAAAAAGTATTACAGGTCCTGTAGAAGGAGTAATTTATCGAAAGGGAGTCGAGGACGAATTAAGTAGGATTTCTTGTCCTACGCTGGTGATCGTGGGGGATGAAGATGTGGCTACCAAACCTGAAAAAGCAAAATTTATACAAATGGGTATCTTGGGGGCTAGGCTTCACGTGATCCCGGGTGCAGGTCATAGCAGCTGTATTGAAAAACCCGAGAACGTAAATCAATTATTAAAAGACTGGCTTCAAGCCAAAAGCTAAAAAAAAAAGCCCCTAAGGGCTTTTTTTTAATTGTTTTGGAATACTCTCACATAATCCACAATCATATGCTGTGGAAAAGTGGACGTAGCATCAGGAGATCCTGGCCAATTTCCTCCCACAGCGATATTGAAGATAAAGAAGAAGCTTCTTCTGAATTCATCCAATTGTGCAGGGGTGGTATCGATCACATGGTATTGCTTGTTGTCAATCAACCAACGGATGGATTTGTCATCCCAAATGATGGAATACACATGAAATTTATCGGAAAGCGTACCACTACCTAAGGTGTATTTGCCTCCAAATTCAGCATGTTTGCCGTCATGTTCCCAATGGACAGTACCATGGACGGTATTTTCTCTGCCATTTCCTCCAATCATTTCCATGATATCAATCTCTCCGCAGGCAGGCCAACTGACCGTGTCAAAGTTGGATCCGAGCATCCATAGAGCAGGCCAAATTCCCTGTCCTTTTGGTAGAGAGGCACGGATATCTACTCTGCCATACCTGAATTGCTGTTTGCCCTTGGTGATAATTCTGGAAGAGGTGTATTCTCTTCCTCCAAAAGCTTCCTTTTTAGCTGTAATGACCAAATGACCATTTTGAATGCTGGTATTTTGTGGTCTGTAGAATTGGAGCTCGTTATTTCCCCATCCATTTTGTCCATTTCCCGTTTCGTGGCTCCAATTGGCCTGATTCAACGTAGCTCCGTCAAATTCGTCAGACCAAAGCAAAGTCATGCCGGGGTAGGTGGTTGGCGAGGTCAATCCCTGAGTCGGAATGGTTACCAAATCACCGCTGCCTTTCTTGGGGTCCTCATTGGATACACAGGCAGATAGGCCAAAAAAAGCCATGATGGAAAGTAAAAAGAGATTTTTCATAACCTTCTATATTAAATCCCCGGTGGATCAACCACCGGGGATACCTAAATCAGGCTGAAATTAATTTGAATGTCCACCAAACACCTGTTCCGGCTTGGATCTGAACGGTCATTCTTTTTACCCCCGCTGTTTCGGTCAAGCTGACCACTTGATAGGTTACTTCTCCGGGTGCTGTGACATTAGGCAATTCGCCTGCATTTACAGCTTTAGGAAGACCTACATGAGCTCCTTGGCCGATCAGTCTTAGCGTGCCTCCATCATAAATGTAGGTGAAAGTACCTTTGCCATCATGTGGCGCTTTTGGAGCTCCACATCCATCTGCGGCAATTCCCTGCCAAGTTTCCAACCACGTCTGAGTTCCCATATCCATGGTGAAAGAGCCATTTTCTGCGAAGGTATAAGTGTCGTCAAAGAAACAAGCTCTGGTGGTCACGTCTGCGACGGTATTAAACCACCACTCTCTGCTTCCTGCGGTAGGACCTACCGACAAAGCACCTTCTACTGGCTCCATTTTCCACTTCCCTACGATTGCCGCACTGGCTGGAGGTCCTGAAATGAGTTTGAAATCCCACCATACGCCAGATCCGGCCTGTACTCTGAGTGTCATTCTTCTTGTATCCCCTGTCTTGGTTTGGTCTACAATGGTGTAGGCGATTTGATTAGCTACAGCTGCACCATTGGAGATTTCTCCAGCATTGTTGACTTTCGCCAAACCGACATGTGCACCTTGTCCAATGAGGGTAAGGGTGGTACTGGTATAAGTGTAAGTGTAAGCTTTGGAACCGTCAAATGGAGCCTTTGGTGCTCCGCAGCCGTCTGCGGCTACACCTTGCCAAGTTTCCAGCCAAGTGGTACTGCCCATATCGATTTTGAAGCTTCCATCGTTACCAAAGGTGTACTTGTCATCAAAAAAACAAGCTCTTGCAGAAACATCACCGGTAGAGTTTTGCCACCATTCGCTGCTTCCTGGAGTTGGTCCAACTTTCATTGCCCCGGCTACAGGCTCCATCGTCCAAACACCCGAAATGTCGAATGCGGGTCTGATGGATGCTACTCGGAAAGAAATGTTTTCTGTGGATTCATTTCCGTTGGAATCAGTCACTTTGATATCCAAGTTGTAATCACCCGGGTCAAAGCCGCCTTTCACTTCAATAGTTACTTTTTGGCTGTCACCTGAGAGTGGTATGGTTTCAGTTTTTACGGTAGTGGCTCCTTTCTTAATAGTGTAAATAAAGCTGGAAAGAGTGGTAATCTTACCATTGTCAATTCCATCCGAGAGGGTCACTTCCAATTTGAAATCTTGCTTTTCTACTAGCCCACTGGTGATAGGTCCTAAGGCAATTATCGGCGGAGTGTCCACCACTGGCACATCCGTGAATCCATTGTCACATGCCCATACCATTGCGGAGAGCAAGCTGACTGCTGCGATTTTTAGAATTGATTTTTTCATGGGTTTATTTTTTTGACCAAGTTCTTCCTAATCCCACTGTGTCCCAAAAAGGCAACTCCTACATGTATTCATCAGTTAGATTTTTGGAATACATCAAAAATTCATCAATCATTAAAAAATGGCTCAATTTCTTACATTTGGAGGCTTTTCGGTTTTTTATTTATTGCATGGAAAATGTGGGAACAGGTAAAAATCAGACTTTAATGAAAACTAAGGCAATCGGTTTGATGCTTGTTTCGTGGTATTTTTTGTCTGGAATCTCCTCACTTGTTTTTGCTCAAAATCAGCCAAGCTTTCAAGGATTACCTTTTGTTACCAATTATGAAGCGCTTTCTTACCAAGCAGGGATTCAAAATTTTGACATCATTCAGGATGACTTAGGGAGAATATTTGTCGCTAATAATCTTGGCTTATTGGAGTTTGACGGCAAAACTTGGTCAAGATACGGGCTCAATTATACTAAGGTAAGATCTGCTTTTTTGGGGGCAGATAAACGAATCTATGTGGGTAGTCAGGCTGACTTTGGCTATCTGGATAATAATGAATCCGGTGATTTAATTTATACCTCACTGGCAGATAGCTTGCCCGACAACCTGAAGGATTTTGATGAGACTTGGAGAGTTTTTGGATCAGGGGATCTCATATACTTTTGCACGTTTACGAGGATATACACCTACGACGGAAAAGTTGTCCATGCCATTGATCCTAAAAAAAGACTTGACATTTCCTTTCAAGTAGAAAACCAGCTTTACTCCCAAATTCAGGGTGAGGGCTTGTTTAAAGTGAACACCGATAAGTTTGAGCTCATTCGGAATGGTGATTTTTTTAAGGATAAACGAATTTCAAATGTGCTTCTCTTTGACCGAGGGAGGTGGCTAATCACCACATTCTCTCATGGGATTTTCCTCTATGATGGTGAGATAAAGCCTTTTCTGATCAAAAGTGGAAATTGGGAAAACCGATTTTTGATCAATTACAGCGCAAGGCTGCGAAACGGGAACATCGCTCTTGCTACCCAAAATGCCGGTCTGTTTATCCTCGATAAAGATGGAAATGTTTTGATTCATTTGGATAAAAGCTCTGGTCTTCAGGATTTGACCATCAATTTTATTTATGAGGATAACCAAGGAGGACTTTGGCTGGCACTGAATAATGGAATTGCCCGAGTGGAGCTTTCATCTCCTTTTTCGGTTATTGATGACAGGTTGGGACTCAGTGGAGCTGGTTATGCCGCACTGAAATTGGATGGAAATATTTACCTGGGGACGAACAATGGACTCTTTGTCTGGGAAAACGGTCGAATCTCTTTCATCAAAGGTACCGAAGGACAGGTGTATTCCATTCAGGATATTCGAGGTCAAGTAGTCCTGAATCATCATAATGGGACTTTCCTGATTAAAGACAGAAAAGCTGTCCAGATTTCCGATGTTCAAGGCGCCTGGATTCTGAAGCAGCATCCGACCCAGACTGATTTTTTTATTCAGGGAAATTATACAGGGCTGAGCCTCTTTCAATGGAAAAATGGGACTCTGGCCTATGTCAAGAAAATCAAGGGATTGGAGGAGTCGTCTCGCGTCATGGAGTTTGATGGCAATACTCTTTGGGTGGCCCATGGATACAAAGGTGTGTTTAAGCTTAAACTCAGCGAGGACTTGGGCGAAATACTTGAAAACAAGCTGTATAATAGGGCTCAAGGCTTCCCTAATGATGACTTGATCAATGTCTATAGATTCAGTAATCGATTGATTTTTACAGCCAATGGGGGATTTTATGGGTATGAATCTGGGAAGGATCGGTTTATACCTCTTGCAGAGTTCAATGATCTATTTGGATATGGCACGGTGATGGCAGATCTGGAGCCGGATGAATTGGGTAATCTATATTTCATTGAGCAGGCTCGTCTCGGTGTGATCAAGCCGCAAAATAATCATCAGATGGTCCTAAATTCATCCTCATTCAATAAGGTCAAGAGGCTTTGGAATGATGATTTGGCCAACATGATTGTTTTGGATAATCAAAATATCCTGATTGGGGGCAAACAAGGCTTTGTTCATTACCAGCCTTCTTTGGATTTGCCAAGGACGGATGAGCCCAAGGTGTTTTTTAGGAAAATCAGAAACCAGGGAATAGACTCTAAATTGATTTTTTCTGGGCATGGGGCTGGTGATGGATCTG
This sequence comes from Algoriphagus sp., assembly GCA_018336015.1. Classification (GTDB taxonomy): domain Bacteria; phylum Bacteroidota; class Bacteroidia; order Cytophagales; family Cyclobacteriaceae; genus Algoriphagus; species Algoriphagus aquatilis. The sequence continues at coordinate 210,225 of JAGXQZ010000071.1, forward strand.
TGGTGGATGCGAATGAGTCGCCTTTTTCTTATTCTCAAAACTCTTTCTCCTTTGAATTTGGCGCAGCACATTTTCCAAGTGGGAATGAAGTACAATACCAGTATTTTTTGGAAAACTACGATCAGGACTGGTCTGCTTGGACGATTGAGGAAAAGAAAGAATACACCAATCTCAGGGAAGGCGACTATGTGTTCAAAGTAAGGGCAAAGACCATTTTTGACCAGGTCAGTAGGCCTGTCGAGTTTCGTTTTACGGTAAAGCCGCCTATTTACCGATCCGTTTTTGCCTACATTCTCTACGGTTTTTCGCTTATAGCCTTTTTATTTAGCGGATTTAAATGGCTGGATAAGAGACATAAAACCCAAACACTCAAGTTGGCACAGGAGAAGGAATTAGAGTTGAAGCAAAAAGATGATGTCATTGAGACCATCACGCTTCAATCCGAGCAGGAGATCATGAAACTTAAAAATGATCAACTCCAATCTCAGATTGAATTCAAAAATCAGGAACTGACCTCCTCAGCCATGAATTTGATTCAAAAAAACAAGCTGTTGAATACGATCAAAAGTTCTTTGAAAAGCCTGATGGAAGAAAATGGCAGTCAGGAGTTGAATACCCAGCTCAACAGACTGGTAAGATCCATAGACAAAGACTTGGAGGGCGTCGAAGACTGGTCTGCATTTGCAGAGAGTTTTGACCAGGTACATGGGAAGTTTATCACACGGCTTAAGGAAAAATTTCCCGAACTCACTCCTCAGGAAATTAAGTTCAGTGCTTACATCCGAATGAATTTGAATACCAAAGAAATAGCTAATCTGTTGGGGATATCTGTCCGTGGTGTGGAAATTGGAAGGTATAGAGTGAGAAAAAAGTTAGGATTGTCGCGCCAGGACAACCTCAGTGACTTTTTGTTAAGGTTTTGACCTGGTTTTTGAGAAATTAACTACCTGTAAATCAAATTAATGTAAAAAAAATCAGTTTTTTTTCGCTAGATAAAAACCTTTTTTTACATTTGTGTGTATATACATTAAATTCATTTGTAGGAATCATGGGAAAAATTGAAGATGCCATTCAGCAAAAGGAATTTAAAAATCCTTTCACCAAGGCTGTTGTAAACTTGCTTTACACCCACAGCTATTTGGTGACTGCGCAAAATGGACTGCTTAAACCGCACGATCTTTCTCCTGAGCAATACAATGTCTTGCGAATTCTCAGAGGCCAAAATGGAGTACCGACCACAGTTTCATCGATTCAAGATCGCATGCTCAACAAAATGTCCAATGCCTCTAGACTGGTGGAAAAATTGAAGTCTAAGGATTTGGTGAAGCGTGAGGAATGTCCCTCAGACCGGCGCCAAGTGGACATTCTGATCACTGATAAAGGACTACAGTTGCTGGAGATTCTGGAAAAGCAAGTTGACGAATCCCATAAAAACTTTCTCCATCTCAATGAAGAAGAAGTAAACCTACTCAATGACTTATTAGATAAGCTTAGAGGGTAAAAAAATTTAATCTAAATCATGTCTATACATTCAATGTAAATACTTAAAAACAATACACTAATCTCAAACAAACAACTTATGAACACCACAAAATGGATCATCGACCCTACACACTCTGAAGTGTCTTTCAAAGTAAAGCACTTGGTAATTTCTACCGTTACAGGTTATTTCCGCAAGTTTGAAGGAGCCGCTGAAGTTGCTTCCGAAGATTTCAATGGAGCAACTGTAGCCTTCACCGCTGACATCGACAGCATCGACACCAACCAAGCGGACAGGGATGGACACTTGAAATCGGCCGATTTCTTTGATGCAGCAAATCACCCAAAATTGGCTTTCGAAGGTAAAATCGCAAACAACGGTGGCGATTACAGCTTGGTGGGCAACTTGACTATGAGAGGTACAACCAAAGCAGTAGAGCTAGACGTGACCTTTGGAGGTATCGTAGCTGATCCTTACGGACAAACTAAAGCCGGTTTTGAAATCGAAGGCAAAGTCAACCGAAAGGACTTTGGTCTATCTTGGTCTGCCATTACAGAGGCTGGAAGCGTTGTAGTTTCGGATCAAGTACGTCTTGTACTCAGCATCCAGCTGGTGAAGCAAGCTTAAATAAAACCTTTGAGGAACAAATAAAGCCTCGGAGGTTTCCAAACCTTCGGGGTTTTATTTTGTCTCATTATTCATACCCTACACATTTCCACAGCAATCATGCGACCCTACATCACAGGAATCCATCACATCACCGCCATCGCAGGCAATGCACAGCAAAATATTGACTTCTATACCGGTATTTTGGGGCTGAGGCTGGTGAAAAAAACCATCAATTTTGATGCGCCTGATGTCTATCACTTCTACTTCGGGGATGAACTTGGGCGTCCGGGGACAGTCTTCACTACTTTCCCTTTCACTGGAGCAAGAAAGGGAACCAAAGGAACAGGTGAAGTGACTTACACTGCTTTTTCAGTAGGTATTTCCTCTTTGGATTTCTGGAAACATCGATTGAAAAAATTCGGGTTCACTGTGTCTGATGTCCTGACTCGTTTCGGGGATTCATTGATCCGATTTGAAGACCACGATGGGATGGGAATCGAGCTCATAGCGAATGATAGGGATGATCGTCCGGGTTGGACGTATGGTCAAATTCCTTTGGAGTATTCCATCAAAGGATTTTATGGAGCGACGCTAAATCTTCGGGCAAAAGAACTGACCGAGCAGCTTCTTACCCGTCACATGGATTATAGGTTTATAGGTCAGGAAGGTGAGCGATATCGTTATGGAACGGAAGGAAAACCTGGTGACATCGTTGATATAGTGATTGATAAATCTGGAATTCGGGGTGTGCAAAGCGCCGGAACTGTTCATCATATCGCATTTCGTACTGCCGATACACAAAGTCAATTGGCAATTCAGGAAATTCTCATGAGGAATGGATACCAAGTGACCGAAGTTCGTGATCGAAACTACTTCAAATCGATCTATTTCCGGGAACCGGGAGGAGTACTGTTTGAAATTGCAACTGATGAACCGGGTTTTGCCATCGATGAGGATGAAGCGCACTTGGGACAATTGCTCAAACTTCCCGAGTGGGCAGAGCCAAGTCGTAAACGAATTGAAGCTGCTTTGGTCCCAGTCTCTTTAAATCCTGAAAACTATGCCTGAAATCAAGAAGAAAGGCCTTTCACTTGACCAAGCCAAGAAAGCCGTGATCATGATCCATGGTCGGGGGGCGACCGCTGACAGCATTTTATCACTCAGTTCTTACCTGAATATTGCCGACTATGCAATACTGGCGCCTCAGGCCAACTCAAACACTTGGTATCCGTATGGGTTTATGGCTTCAGATAAAGGCAACTTTGTTGCGCTGGAATCGTCTCTAAAGCAAATCGAAGAAGCGGTCAAGGAAGTGACCGAGGCAGGTATTACATCGGAGAATATTTATTTCTTGGGGTTTTCTCAAGGGGCCTGTCTGAGCTTGGAGTTTGCAGCCCGACATGCCAAGCGATACGGTGGCGTGGTTGCATTTACGGGAGGACTCATCGGCGAGACACTGGATGCCACTAAATATTCTGGTGATTTTGACCAGACTCCTGTATTTATTGGAGGAAGCAAAATAGACTTTCATGTACCTGCCAAACGAATGCAGGAGAGCGAAGAGGTGATGAAAAATATGGGTGCAAATGTCACTCTTAAGTTATTCAATGATCCTGAGCACACTATCCGAAGAGAAGAGCTCGAATGGGTCAACGAACAGATTTTCTTGTAAGGTTTATCTAGTTTGAAAATCCCCCGGCAAGTTGTTGGGGGTATTTTTTTGTCTTTTTTTTAGTAAAAAATCAGCTAAAAATTATCTTGTAAAATATTGATATACAGGTATTAATATCTGTTTTTTTAAAATTACTCAATATGATGAGTAAAATTACTCAGTAAAATGAGTAATTTTGGATATGAGCTACCAACGTGTTGAAAAAGAGGCTATTCAACGAAGATTTCAAGATGAACCCAGAAGGTTCATTCAGGTCATCTATGGGCCTAGGCAAGTGGGTAAGACGACCTTGGTTCGTCAAGTGATCCGGGATTTGAATTATCCCTACTCGTTGGTAGCCGCAGATGCAATAGCTGCGACGGATCAGGTTTGGATCGCGCAGCAATGGGAAAATGCCCGCTCCAAGCTGCAGATTTCACCTCAAAACCCCTATCTGCTCGTGATCGATGAGGTCCAGAAAATCGACAACTGGAGCGAACAGGTCAAAGCCGAATGGGATAAGGATACCATGGAAGGGCGGGATATTCGTGTCATTCTCCTTGGATCTTCTAGACTGATGCTACAGCAGGGATTGACCGAGTCGCTGGCGGGGAGATTTGAATCCACCTATTTGGGGCATTGGTCCTATCGGGAGATGAAGGCCGCTTTTGGGCTTACTCCTGAGGAATACATCTGGTTTGGAGGGTATCCCGGTGCGGTCACGCTCAAAGATGACGAAGACCGTTGGAAAGCTTATGTCAGAGACTCATTATTGGAGACTAGCATTTCTCGTGATATTCTGATGCTGACTCGGGTAGATAAGCCTGCGCTGATGAAGCGCTTGTTCGAGATCGGTTCTTCCTATTCCGGTCAGGTGCTCAGCTTCACCCAAGTCATGGGTCAACTGGCTGATGCGGGCAATACCACGACGCTTGCCAATTACCTAGTGCTGCTCAATGAGGCAGGGTTGCTGGGAGGATTGGAAAAATACAGCCCCAATCTGGTGAGAAAGCGCTCTTCCAGTCCCAAATTCCAGGTGCACAATACAGCGATCATGTCGGGGATTTCCAATGAGACCTTTGATGCCCTCAAAGCCGACCATCGGGCCTGGGGCCGCTGGGTCGAGTCTGCAGTAGGTGCTCACCTAATCAATCAGTCCTTCAAGATCAAAAAGCTGAATATCTATTACTGGCGAGAAGGAAATGACGAGGTAGATTTTGTAGTTGAGTACCAAAAGCGGATCATAGCTTTGGAAGTGAAGACCTCCAAGGTGGGAGGACTGGCGGGGTTGAATGCCTTTGCCAAAGCTTTTCGCCCCGAAAAAGCCTTGGTCATCGGTACCGATGGGATTCCTTGGGAAGACTTCCTACGGATGGATGTATTGGATTTATTTGCTTAAACCCACAATATGCATTAGACTTCCTATTCCGAGCTCAAAATGCCTCAAAATCAATCGCTTTGCTGCATTTAACTCATTCACCAGAGCGGTGCTATGGCTCATTCGTAAAATGCTTGATTTTCTTGCATTTTGAACTCTCACTACGGATCCTAATGCATAATTTGGGTTAAAAGACAGTCATTTGGCTGTCTTTTTTGCTTAAAATTATTTTGTAAATTACTGGATATCAGTTAGTAGGTTTATTTTTTAATATTTTACTCAATATACTGAGTAAAATTACTCAATAGATTACTTTAGCCACAAAGTCACCAAGGCACGAAAGGAGATTTTTTGGAAAATGTTTCCCGCAGACCTGCTTGCAGCAGCCAAGTTTTCGCAGAAAAAGACACAGACCTGCCAACGGTAGGTAGGTTTTCACAGATTTGGTTTCCAAATAGGCCCTCTATTACTAGAAACCCCTTATGCTCTCTATTTTATCTTTGAGAACTTTGTGGCTAAAACTAATACGAATACCGGATCTGAGAACCGCGCTCTGCATCAAGCTCAATCTGCGCAAAGACTCCGATCTCCTGCTGCAGTTCCTCGACGTGGCTGATGATGCCGACCACGCGGTTTTCGTGCCGAAGGGCCTTGAGTGTCTCAAATACCACCCGAAGGGAGTTTCGGTCCAAGGCCCCAAACCCTTCATCCAGAAAGAAAAAGCTTTGATCGGCCTGATTGAGGGCTTTGACTTTTTCGGCCAAGGCCAAAGCCAAACAAAGGGAAGCCTGGAAAGTCTGTCCACCCGAAAGGGTTTTCAGCAGGCGTTTCTTGCCTCCATTGAGGTAGTCCACCACCCAAAAGGTATTGTCCTCATCGGTCTCGAGACTTAGGCTGTTTTTGGTCAGCTTCATGAAGCGCAGATTGGCCGTGTTGCAGAGCTCGCGGAGGTAGATCGAACTTACGTACTTGACAAAGCCTTTGCCTTGGAATAGTCTTTCCAATTCCCGAAGCCCGCTTTCCCGATTTTCGATCTGCTGGAAGGATTGAATCAGTTTTTCCTTTTCCTCCAGTTTTTGAAGCATATCTTTCAGGGATTCCTGCAGGATGGCAAGTTGGTTTTGAAGGGTTTTGGATTGAAGTTGGAGTTGCTCGAGTGCTGCGTGTTTGGCTTGGTAGCTTTCTTCGGAAAAGGTCCCGATTCCGGCTTCGGACTGGATTTCTGCCATTCGGGAGCGTGTGATGGCCAGCTTTTGGTCGAATTGCTGGATTTCCAGCGCTGTTTTTTCGGCATCAAGTGAGTGGTGAAAAAGTTGGACTAATTCCTCCTCATCCTGAAAACCATATTGGATTTTCAACCCTTCAAATTCTTTGGACAGGGAGTCAATCTTTTCGGTATTTTCCTGAACTAGTTTTTTGTAGTTTTCAATGTCCGCCAGGTTTTTGGTCTGGGCATTTTTTCGTTCTTGAAGATGCCTTTGTTTACCCTGGAGAAGTTCGATTGCCTCGGCAATGTCTCGTTCCACTTTGGTGATTGCTGATTGGATAACCTGCGATTCTTTCAGCAAAAAGGGCTTACAGAAGGTCGGATCCTTAATTTCTTCCTGCTTGGATTGAATTCTTGAGTTCAAATCCTGAGAAGTCAACTGAGCCAAATTGAGCTGTTTTTCTGATTTTTCTACTTCTGTGCGTTCAGCTGATGATAGTTTGCGCTTAGTTTGGATTTGCTGTAGGAGGTTTTCTTTTTGGGAAATAGTTTCTGAATGCTGATTGATTTTTGTGGTTACTTCCTCGTCAGTGTGGATATTCATTGACTTGAGTTTTTTCCAAAATTCCTCCTGCTGGAGTTCCAGTTTGCTGATTTCCTTGAGTTTTTCCTGCAGATTTCGGCCTAGGTTTTCCAGATTGTTTTGCTCCACTTTTTCCTTCTGGATCAGTGCCAGGATTTTTTCCAATTCATCCTTTTCCCGGAAGATTTGGAGTTCTTTGGCTTTGATCTTTGGTTCGTCGGATTCCCCTAGAAGAGGTTGAGGATGATCCATGGATCCGCATAGTGGGCAGGGTTCACCGTTTACCAAGAGGTGTGCGTGGGCATTCAAGCCTTGTTTTCGCAGGAGCTTTTCGCGTTCGGCTTCGATGCTTCGGATGATGGATTTTTGGGTTTCAGTCCAGGTTTGAAGGCTCTTTTCCTGTGCAGGAATCCGATGAGTAATGTCCTCCAAGGAGGTTTTGATTTTGTCGGTTTCCTGCTCGAAATTCCCCTTGATGCGCTGCAAATCCACCAAACGCTCCCGATTGGCTTTGAGCTGATGTTGGATGGTTTTCAGATCACTGAGAAGACCGGGATCAGCTGCTGGAAGGTTTTCAGCTTGGCTTTCCAAGGTTTGGATTTCAGCCTCCAATTTCTTCAAGATGGCTTTTTTGGCTTCCAACTCGGGCAGAAGGGTTTCCACCTGCTTTTGGGCAGTATCCAGTTTGCCATTCAATTCCTGAATTTCGATGACTTTGACTAGGTCACGGATTTTTGCTTCCCGAGCAGGACGCTCTTCATTCTTTTTGCGCAGCTCTAGCTCTTCGGTTTCGAGTCGGGCGATTTCCTCCTCGAAACCTTCCTTAAACCGTTCGCAGTCTGTTACACTTACCCGATACTTTTCCAGATCCTTTTTTCGGTCCTGTAGCTGATCCCAAATCGGTCTGAGGTAAGTTTTGGCGGTGATAAATTCCTTATGCAGCTGTCGCTTTTCTTCCACTTCAAGAAGTTTTTGCTCCAAGGTGCTCAACTGAGTTTTTAACTCCTGAAGCTGAAGAAAGGACTTTCGCGTGAGTTCCAGTTTTCGCAATTCCTGATCTGCATCTGCCAATGCTTTGGAGGCCTGTTGAGTTTCAGCCTCTATTTCGGCAGTTTCTTGCCTTTTTTCGCGGAAATTTTCGATCGAAATGCCTTCCAGATTATCCAAAAGAGCTTTCAATCGGGTCTTTTCCAGTTCGGCTTCTTTTCGGAGTGTCGATGTTTTTGCTGCGAGATCAAATCGCTCCAAGCCAAACAACTGCTGCATCATCTCCGCCCGCTCGAGCGGTTTTTGGTCGATGAATTCCCGGAATTTGCCCTGAGGGATGATGATGGTCTGCTTGAAGTGCTCCTTGCTCATGCCGAGCACGGTTTCGGCTTTGTCCGGAATCGCCTCCCAACTGCCTTGGTTTAGCTGGTAAAAGACATGATCTGCGGTTTCGATTTTTTCAAAATCCTTTTTATTCCGCTTGGCAGAATAGCGCGCAAGGTAGGTTTGGGCATTGTTTTTTCCGGCACGGAAGGTAAAGTTGACCGAGAGCTGATCGCTCTGCAGGTTGACCATGCTGGAGCGCTCGCCTGTGGCTGAGAGCCGTTCGGTGCTGCCATAGAGGGCGAGGAGAATGCCCTCGAGGATGGAGGATTTGCCACTGCCTACCGCTCCGAAGATTCCAAAAAGTCCGGCAGCAGTAAGCGTTTCAAACTCCACGGTTTGCCGCTCGCGGTAGGAGTAGAGTCCTTCGATTTCCAGTCGTACAGGGATCATGTGGGATCGATTTGGCTGATGATTTCTTTGAAAAGTCCGAGCAGTTGGGCGTTGGGTTCCTGCCCTTTTTCGCTTTGGTAATACATGCGGAACAGCGTCTCCATGTCTTTGCCCAAGTCATCCACATGCAAGGCAAAAGATTCCTGTCCTCCTGTGTTTTTGAGTTGGGGGATGAGGCTGACGATGCCGTCGTGTGCTTTTAGGATGGCTTTGCGTGTCGTGGCATCTATGGATTCGTCAGCTACAAAGGTGATTTCCACAAAGCAATAGGGATGGGCTTCCAGCCAGCTGAGCGTATCGGCCAGGTTGTCAAACTTGACACGAAACAGCGGTCGGCCCTGCTTGAGTCCGATGGGCTGATAGCTGACTGCCTGACCTGCCTGGGCCTCGATCAGCACCACTTTTTTCTCCTGATCGGCCTCGGAAAAAGAATAGGCCAGCGGTGAACTCGAATACACGACCGGGATCGATTCATGTCTCACGGCATGGTAGCGGTGGAGGTGACCGAGTGCAGCGTACTGGATTTGGGAAGGGATATTTTGAGTAAAAAGGGCCTGTGTTCCGCCCACGTGCAGGATGGGTCGCTCGGATTCGGGTTCGGCTTCTGCTTTTTCACCTTCTTTCATAAAAAAGAAATGGCCCAAAAAGAGGTTCAGTCCCTTTTCATCACAATGTCGATCGGCCAAGTCTTGCCACTTCGCAGAAAGCAATTTCCGAAATTCTTCTTCCCGATTTTCTTCGCCGAGGTAAGTGCGTAGGATGACCTCATTGGCGTAGGGAGCCAAAATTACCCTAACTGGGCAATCCACCTGTGGGAGCTTCAACTCTACAAATCCGCTTTCGGACTTCAGAATTTCTATCCCGGAGTCCAGCTTTCCACAGGGAATGACAGAGTCATATCTGCTGTAAAAGAAAATGCCAAGCTCGCGGGCCAATGGATCGGGCGCTTCTACAAATTGGGTGCTGTCGTGATTGCCGGAGATGGCGAGGATGGGCCGGGCGCCGTTTTTGGACAGGCGTCGGAGGGTTTTGTAGAGCAGTTCGACCGCCTCATGAGCAGGATTGAAGGTGTCAAAAATGTCTCCTGCGAGCAGGACGAGGTCCACATTTTCCTGATCAGCGATTTGGCAGATTTCGTCCAGGACGAGGGTTTGCTCCTCAAGTCGGGAGTATTCCTGCAGGCGCTTGCCCAGGTGCCAGTCGGCGGTATGGAGGATTTTCAACATGCTAGTGTTCAGGTTTCAGTCACAGTTTTCAGATCTTTTAGAAAAGTTGGCCTTGAGGTCAGATTCTGTTTCCTTTTTCTGACTAAAGAATAGGTACTAAGATAGGTTAAGAGGCTAGGTTCTCCAACCCGAAGATAAGCTCAGACAGGAATTGGCACTTTTATTGAAAATTGGGGTGCAAATGTTAGCTTCGAACGTGCTCACCCGACTTGCCCTTTTCTTTTTCTTGTTTCTACTGTCGCTGAAAGGCTATGCTCAGGCCGATTCTTTGCTGATTCAAGAGGGGACGGCGAGTTATTATGGGAAAAAGTTTCAGGGTAGGCGAACTTCCAGCGGGGAGATTTTTCACCTGGATAGCATGACGGCAGCGCATAAGAATCTGCCTTTTGGGACTTGGGTAAAGGTGACAAGAACAGGCCAGGATAAATCAGTACTCGTCAAGATCAATGATCGGCTACCTAAGAGCTCCAGCCACGTGATCGATGTGTCCAGAAAAGCAGGCGAACTGCTTGGATTGATCGGGCCGGGATTTGCGCAGGTAAGGATTGAAGCTTTGAATTTGGATGAATTAGATCGTTTGATTGCCCATTATGAGGGAAGGGAAAAATGGGGACTGAGGCTAAGGCCGTATGCGCGGCTAGTCGCCTTGCCTCGTCGTGAACTTAATTTAGCGTTAAAAATGATTAAACCGGAGCCACAGTTTGACTTTTACAAATAGAAATTAGTTTATTAGAAGCATGCGAAGTATTCTGACTTTCTTGCTGCTTTTTACACTGATATCCTGTAATCCCAAGGTGGATAAAGCCAGGCTAGCTGGTTCGTTACAGGTTCAAACCATTTCTTTCCCCAGCCTAGACCCATTTTCCACCCGCATTTCGCACGTTAAGGAGGATACCCTGATTTTTTTAGATTAGACCGGAGGAATGCTATCCAAGTTTTCTTTGATGGACCAAAGTCTTTCCCAAGTGGAACTGAAGCTTGTCGGGGATTTTAGGCCATCCAAGATGCATTACATTTCCGCTGATTCCATCCTGTTTTACGATGGGGCTAGACTCTTACTTTATCTGGACGCAGGTGCCGACCAACAAGTATTTCCCCTTTTTGAAGGACTAGCTGAGCTCGAGGGAGCGGTCTATGCAGAATATCCTTATGAGCGAATTGCCAATAGCCTAGTATATCTTCCTGATCAGAAAAGTGTGTTGTTCTATTTTGCCAAAGCCGATGCGGCCAAGAAGCGGATTTTTGCAAGCTATTCTTTGGAGGCAAAAACCTGGACTTCCTTAGCAGTCTATCATCCTGCTGAGTTTGATGGCGTTACGCTTGATTACACCACCTTTCCCTCTGTGGCTGTCGAGCAAAGTGGTTTTGCGTTTGTTTACTCCATTTCACCCACTGTCTCGACATATGACTTTAACTCCGGAGAACAGCAGGAAGTCCCCATTTCTTCTTTTGAAGGGAAGCAATCTGCCGAGCCTCAGACTATGCGGGATTCTTGGGATCAAGCCTATTTTCAAAATTGGGTGCTGACTTCGCCCAATTACCTCAAGCTCCTCTACGATCCCTATCGACAGGTCTATTATCGGATCTCCCAAGAGGCTCTGGGGAAAGAGGCGCCTGTAGGAGAGGATCACTACACCTTCTTGCTCAGGAACAGGCAGCTTTACCTGACTGTCCTGAATGAAAAGCTGGAGGTTTTGGGAAATTATTCGTTGGAAAAAGGAAAGTACGATCCTTCCCATGCCTTTGTCTTTTTACAAGGACTTTGGATACCCTAGGCTCCCGAACTGATGGAAAAGGAAGCGGTCTCGGGAGATGTGATTTCTTTGGAGGAATAGGCTAAATTCCTGATTTATTGCTTGTTAGTATTACTAACTAAAAAATTTATCCCTGAAAATCAGCAAGGTATGATACCTATAAAAAAGTTTAATAAACTATTATTGATTTATTTGAACGGGGGGGGGGAAATTAGCCAACGAAAGATCAAGGTCGGCGCCAGAGTCTGGATTTTTTGCAGAACCAAGGGTTGGTTCTGGGGAGTACAAACTATAACAATCAATAAATGAAAAAAGCAATTAAATTATTTGGAATTGGAGCAATTTGCCTATTTGTTCCTTTTGGGTTAAGCTTTTCTCAAGATGCTAGTTTAGGGGAAAGTTGCAACGATTGCCAATATAAAGTAGTCGATAAAGCCTGTCTCAAAATTGAAATGGACTATAGTGGAGGAAATGTTACATTCAATGTAAAGTCGGGGCATCGTGACACCTGCAAAGATGGTAATGGTTCATGTCAATCCACAAGTTGTAAGTAAAAACTAAATTGGCTGTCTCTGTACCGGACTTGTTGATTTTTTCGATCCATCAATAGTTTTGCTACTGAGAATTTGAAAAGATAGTCCAATGTACTGAAGAGACAGCCTCTTCTTTCTTTCCTATGAGAAGAGTTTCCGGAAAAGTTTCATTTTTTATTTTGTTGATCTCGAGTTTTGTTTGTTGTACTAAGAGATCGGGAGATACTCCAATTCATGTGCTCCAGCCTGAAGAAAAGCTTCAATTCCATGAATTGGTGAGTTCCATTGAATTAATTCCCTTGGAATTTTCGGAGGAATTTGGCTTTGGAGAAGTGGAAAAAGTGTTGGTTTTTGATGGTAAAATATTTTTGCTTGATCCCACATTTTCTAAGAGTATTCAGGCTTTTGATCTGAATGGAAAATTTATAAAGAGGTATAAAAGCTTTCAGGAAACTACTATTTGGGATTTTGTGATTGACAAAAGCTCTGGTGATTTGATCTTGTATACTCTTGGGAAGAATTTTGAACGATTTTCACCGGAAGGGGAATTACTAAATACAGGTAAAAATCTGGGGACCTTGGCGGAACTGCTTTTTGAAGAAAACGGGAACCTGTTTGCATATACAGGTTTTTCAGAAATTTCCGGGAAAGGAAATTTTAATTTAGTCTCCTTCAGTATGGATGACTTTTCTTTGATTGAGACTTATCTTCCTTTTGAAAAAGAACCTTCTGTAGGTATAGAAAGGGTGAAAAATTATGCTTGGAATGGAAATGGGCTTTTTTTCAGCTTACCATTTAATAAAGAAATCTTGGTTTTATCAGGAAACGGCCAGGTAAACGAATCTATTCTTCTTGATTTCGAAGATCGGATTTTTTCAGTGGATCAATTCAACTCTTCTGAGGGAATTGTTGAAAAACCCATGACCACCGGAATTGATGGTCTAGTCTACGCGCCAGACAGATTATTTTTTCGTTTTGATTTAGGAGACAAACCCCAGTTTCGTGCTATAGATTTAATCAATAGAAAGCCCTTTGAGCTTGTTTTTGAGTCTAGTCCAGAGGGGCTTTTGTATCAGGTATCTATGATGGGGTATGTGGAAGAAACAGATTCAGGATATTTATCAATTATTGATCTAGACTACCTTAGACCTATTTTAAGAGAAACCGAATTGGTGATACCGGATTACTTAAGAGAAGTTTTGGAATCTGAAGCAATCTTTGCAATACTTAAAGTGAAGTTCAATGATTAATTTTCTTCTGTCACTTTTTCTTTTTTTGGACTACTCTGACTACATAAATGGAAGAGTGATTGATACGGAAGGGAATCCCATCCCTTCTGTATTGGTAAAGTCCGGAGATCAATATACTGTTACCAACTCTCAAGGTCAGTTTACCATAGTGTTGGATTCTCAAAGGATTCTTGTTTTCCAAGCTATGGGCTATGGTATTCAAGAATTTAACATCAACGAGATGAAAGGAAAAGATGAGTTTACTCTTCATCCCATTATTTTTGAACTTCCAGAGATAGAAATTCTTGCACTGAATCCCAGAGATATTGTAGAGAAAGCAAGGGGTAAGTTGTTTTTCTCCTACCATGTAGTTCCATCAAGGACGACCTATGAATTTGGCAATCTGATTCAAGTCCAAACTGAGGAGGTTATTTCGACTGGGAAACGATTTCTTTTGGTGGATCGTCAATTAGCTCATATCAGAAAGTCACCTGAGTTTTTTCTGATAGATGGACAAGATGGGGAAAGTGGGAATCTCGAAGAAAGTAAATTTGAAATAGGGCCCATTGGACTCCGATTGATAAATCGGTTTTTTTATGAGGGGAGTACTATTCCTGACTTCTTGGATTCTAACCTTATGGACAACTATGAATATGAAATTATCGAGGAAACAGCCCTTCATTACATAGTTTCTGCCAAATCATTGTCCAATCGATTACATGAGGATGGAATTTTATGGATTGAAAGGGAGGGGTTTTTGATCGATAAATTGATTCTTGAAAAAAACGAAAAAGGCAAAAAAGGCTATTTCAAAGGAGTAAACTTAAAAATGTCTCCGGTTTCAGGAAAAAGTTTTCACCTGATTAAAGATTGGGTTGAGTTTGATTTGGTGAAAATAGAAGACCGACAAATTATCTCTCAGGCTACGCATATCCGTATGACCCAAGTCAAATCATTCGGCAAAATCCAAAGTGAATTTTTGGAACAATCCAGACTTAACCTTTTGCAGATGAAAAGTAAAGAATCCAAGGATGCAAATCCGATACATTTGAGTGATATGGGGAATTTGACCTCTTTGTTTCAAAACTATCCTTTGAAGGGAGACCATAGGTTTACCGTTACCTTTGACCCATTGCAAGAAAACTAGATTTGACCATTTTTAATCTAGTTTTCGGGACTTTCCATCAAAAAAATATTCTAACTGTTATATAGACTTTCAAAATTCAAAGTATTGGCAACTGAATGAATTAAAAAATCTGTTTCAATATGATTTCTTAATTTTCCTATCCTCCTATTGTCACCATGATATGATTTCCGTGGTACTTGAAAAGCATGGAGTAGTTAGCTATTTTAATGAAAGTAAGCTAGTTAGCATTACTAACTAAAAAATTTATCCCTGAAAATCAATCGGTTAACTAAAAATGAAAAAATACTTTCAAACTAGACTTGCATTTTTAAGAGGGGGGGGGGGTAGATTAGTCAACGAAAGATCAAGGTCGGCGCCGGAGTCTGGATTTTTTGCAGAGCCAAGGGTTGGCTCTGGGGAGTTTTTAACCAATTAATTCTTAAAAAATGAAAAAACTTGTTTTAAAAATTGGTCTCTTTGTCATTTGCCTATTTGGCTCATTCTCGGCATTCCCTTGTGGAGGCGTTTGGAATGCATGTGGTTCAGATGATGTTATTGCTCTAGGTAGTGATGCATTGGATAATTGTTGTGCAGGATCTGCAATTGTAATTCATGATATTTGCGAAGGAAGAGCATTTCTGATGGTTGTTCCTGATAATGGTCCAAATTCAAGTTGTGGAGGGTGAATTTATGAAAAGGTACTTTTTCTTTCTATGGATTATTTTTTCATGTTCTCCTAAAAGAGGGAATTTTGAAGAATACGGTTTGATCTTTGGCAAAGAAGAAGTCGTTAAACTAGGTACCTCAGGATTATCTTCTGAGGTGCCTTTTAAATTTTCTACAATTTCTAATGAAGAAGCATTGATTTTTAATCAGTTTACACGCACGATTGACACCATTTATTACAAGAAAGCTAAAATTGAAATAAAAAGAGGAATAGAAGTTCCTATTGATGGTCCACAAGCAATTTCTGATTTTTCATATTTTTGGACTTGTGGAGAAAATTTAGTTTTATTTTTAACAGCGAATTCTTTTATAAAGTGGGATTTGAATCTGAAGGAGGCAAAAGAAATTCCATTTTCAATGTTTGATATATTTAACTCTGATGAATATATCGCTATATCTAAAGGAAATGGTTATCATTTTAATTATACTGCATTTGATTGTGAAACGGGAAATCTTTTTCTTTCTGTGAAAGGTATGATGGGCAAGCAAACTAAGATTGTTCAGTATAATTTTCTCTCAAATAAATTAGATATATTACCGGTTGATATTAATAATGATGAGTTAAACAAAAATACCATTATTCTACCAAATGGTCTAGAAGCTATTAACTTTCCTGATTTGATTTTTTTTGAAAATAACCTAATTATCTCTTATACATATAAATCTGATTTTCAAGTTTTTGATTTAAATACTGGAAAGGAGAAAAGATTTAATGTTTTATCAAGTCTTTTTCCTAATCAAAAGTCAATACCCAAAATGGATAATGCTCAAGGTAAAACAATTGATGCCATTAAAATTTGGCAAGATGAAGTTTCTTTTGGATCAATGGGGATATTGAATGAGCAAACTTTATTTAGAATTGTAAGAGGGCAAAAAGAGGGTGAAAAGGGTGAGGTTTTTATTGAATTGTTTAATAGACAATTTGAAAAAATTTATGAGAAATGTCTTTCAAAAGAAAATGAAAGTTTAGGTAGTCGAGTCCTACCAATTCTAGGAAAGGTTTGGATTCCTTCATTAACTCAGAAAAATGAGGATGAATTAGTATTGTATAATTTTGATATCAAGTAGTTTTGTTGAAATTTTCTGGTGGAAATTAAAATTTTTGGTAAAGGAGTAGAAATGGATAGGGTCATTGGGTTCCTTAATTTGTTTCAATAAGTTGAGCCTTGAGGATTGCCATAGTTTGGATTGAAATTTAAGGCTAAATAAATTTATTTTTATATCTTAGTTCGATTACTCTTAACTCGTATTCCATGCGTATTTTTAATCCGATTGTTTTGCTGATTTCAGGAGCGATGTTCGCCTGTTCCGAAGCCAAAGAGGGTTCTCAAGAAATCCCCTCCGAATCCTTTCGAAATGAGGTCTCCGCGACCGAAGTCCGGACAGCTACTGCAGAGCGGTAGAGTTTCGACTACCTGATCAATGCCACCGGCAAGCTGGAAGCACTTTCTGAAGTCAAGGCACTCGTGGAGCGGGAAGGCTACCTCGAGAAGGTTCAGATTCTGGAGGGGCAGTTTGTCCCAAAAGGGTAAGTCATCGCCACCTTGGATCGTCGGGAGGCGGAGTTTGCCTTGGAAAAAGGAAAGTACGATCCCACCCATGCCTTTGTCTTTTCACAAGGGCTTTGGATGCCTTATGCGGCAGAACTGATGGGAAAGGAAGTGGTCATAGGCGATGTGATTTCTTTGGAGGAATAGGCTAGTAGCCTGATTTATTGGCTGTTAGTATTGCTAACAAAAAATTATATCTCTGAAAATCAGCCAGGTATGATACCTATAAAAAAGTTCAATAAACTATTATTAATTTAATTGAACGGGGGGGTAAATTAGCCAACGAAAGATCAAGGTCGGCGCCGAAGTCTGGATTTTTTGCAGAACCAAGGGTTGGTTCTGGGAAGTATAAACTATAACAATCAATAATATGAGTAAGCTAAAATCTAAATTAATGGTTATTTCCTTTTTAATTTCAGTATTTGTGCCAGAAATATCTCTTGGTGAAGATTGTGGTATACTTGCCTTTGGCAATGTATTAAAGGTAAATAGACATAAGGTATGTGTTACAAATGATGCTGGTAGGGAATGTGCTGTTATCATTGATCCTTGTCCAATTCAATAAATTAGTATGAAACATTATTTCAAAATCTATTCATTAAATTGTAAATCATGAAAAAAGCAAATTTATTTAAATTGACTATGTTGTTTTTGTTATTTCTTGTGGCTTCAATTGATTTAAAAGCAGAGGGAGAGGGAGGTTGCAGGAAAAAAGAAACTGGTTACAAACATTTTGTCCCTAGCGGGGCATATATTTGTGTTTTGAATAATTCCGCCAGAGAATGCTTTGCCTTGGTAGATCGGTGTAAATATCCATAAAATAAATTTATTGAATGCGGCTTTTCAATTTTTCTGATAAGCCGCAAAATTATTTGGTATGAAAAATTATCTAAAACTTATCGGTTTTCAAATATTTGTTTTGGTCGCTTTTGGTTGTGCTGAAAATGAAAGTAAGTCCAAGCTTATGATTTCTGGTTCAGATAGTATTGTCACTCTAGATGCATCATTATTAAGGGATGCTGATAGTGTTGTGTATTCGATACCTTTAGTTATTCCAATTCCGGTATTATCAAAGAATACCAACCTTGTTATTTATGATTTTGCTGATGGGGCTTTAAAGCAATTTAATTTAAATGGATTTCAAAGGAGTTTTAATCCTATTCAAGAGGGTCCTAACAGGCTAGAGGGGGAGTATTTTAAAGGGCTAGGTTTTTTTCAAGAATCTTATGATAGTTTATTGATTGGATCAAATACGGAAATTGCAGTCTATAATTTATTGGAGGAAAAGTACAACAATATTCCAATGGATAATTTTCCTCATTGTGTGTCCTTTAATGATACTTTTCAAGAGATATTTTATAAAAAAATTGGAGAAGAAGATGTGTTAATTTCTCAAAATGGGTATCCATGTTACGACCTTGTAACATTGTCCCAATCTGTAACACTTAAAAGTTTTAATGAAAAGTTTTTCTTAAGAATTGTCTCGTCCAAAAGAGAGAAGCCGATTTATACTTTGAAATTGCCAGATTTAAAATTGAAAAACCTTTATGAAAGATCAAGGTTAGTGATAACTTATAATGATACTGACAAGAGATTTTATGCTATGTTGAATCCATTATCCTATCTTTTTATATATAGTCTGGATGAAAAAACATTAGAATTGCAATTGGAAGAATATTGGGATCTGGATTTGAAAAATAACGAATTGCCTATTGATTATTTTATTGAAAATGAAATAAGTTCTGAAAAAGCTAATAGTTCATTGGAGTATAACTTTGAATTGAGTGTTCTAGATTCTTTTGGTGAATATGTCCTTGTTTCTTATCAACCATCGAAAGACCTAATTTACAAAAACCCTGCGGAAGCTCCCTTTTCTTCGCATAGTTTCTTGGCTATAGTTAATCTCAAAAATAAGGAAATTAGAACCTTTGCATTAAATTTTGATGAGTTCCAGTATTATGGTGTTTCAGATGGAAGACTTTGGATTTATGATGTCATTTCTTCTGAAAATTCTGGAACTACTGTTTTTAAACTTCCTGAGATAAAAAAGATAATAGGTAATTGATTTTAACTCCTTCAATTTTATAGTGGTTTCTTATGTTTGACTTGTATGGAATATGAGTAGTTACTTTATCTTCTGTGCAGTTTTATTGTTCTATTTATCTGAAAACTTAGTTTTTTGTAATTAAATTCAAGTTAATCCTTTTAAAGGAGATAATTTTATATCTTAGTTTGAAAACTTCCAACTCGTACCACATGCGCGTTTTTAATTCGATTGTTTTGCTGATTTCGGGGGCGATGTTCGCCTGTTCCGAAGCCAAAGAGGGTTCTCAAGAAATCCCCTCTGAGTCCTTCCGAAACGAAGTGGCTGCTACGGAAGTCCGGACCGCCATCGCGGAACGGAAAAGCTTTGACTACCTGATCAATGCCACCGGCAAGCTGGAGGCACTTTCTGAAGTCAAGGCACTCGTGGAACGGGAAGGCTACCTCGAGAAGGTTCAGATTCTTGAGGGGCAGTTTGTCCAGAAAGGGCAAGTCATCGCCACCTTGGATCGTCGGGAGGCGGAATTCGCCTTGGAGAAAGCCCGCATCAATCTGATCAAAGCCCAATCGGAGCTGGAAGTACTCAAGGCTCAGTTTCAGCTCGCCTTGGAGTCCAAAGATCCCAAAGTGGCCCAAACCGTTCAAGATCGTATTCGCGTGAACTCGGGGCTTTCCCTTGCCGAAGTCGAGCTCAAGGAAGCCGAACTTAACCTTGCCCGCTGCGAGGTGCGCGCCCCGGTATCCGGCCGCATCGCCAATATCAAATTCAAAGAAGGCAGCTTGGTGACCAAAAATGCCGAATTTGCCGAGATCCTTTCCACCGATCAGCTGCTCCTTCGGGTCAAAGTGCTCGAGTCGGATATTCCGCTGATTTCATCCAGTCAAAAAGCCGAAGTCTATCCCATCTCTGATCCCCAAAATGCCTTGGAAGGGCGGGTCACCGCGATCAATCCCAAGGTGGATGAAAACGGCCTCGTGCAAGTATCCCTCACACTCACTACTTCCAAAAATCTCCTTCCCGGCATGAATGCCCGTGCGATCATCCGTGCCCCCCAGAGCAAAAGTCTCGTGGTACCCAAGGATGCGGTCGTTTTCCGCTCAGGTAGGGCGGTGGTCTTTACCATCGAAAATGGAAAGGAATCCAAATGGAACTATGTGGAAGTAGGTAAGGACAACGGCCGGGAGATCGAAGTGCTCGACGGTATCCCGGAAAACAGCACCGTCATCACCAGCAACAACCTCCAGCTCGCCCATCAGGCTCCCGTCAAAATCGTAAATCCATAAGCCATGGTGAGATTTTTGCTGAACCGGCCCATTGCCGTCACCATGTCATTTTTGGCCTTAATGGTCTTTGCAGCGATCGCCTTTCGTTTGTTGCCGATTTCGCTCCTGCCTCCCATCGACGTGCCACAGATCGTGGTCAAGGTCACCTATCCCAATGCCTCTCCCGAATCCATCGAGCAAAATGTCCTCCGCCAAATCCGCGAAGGCCTCATCACGCTCAATGGACTGGAACAAATGGAAAGCAAGGCGGGTTCGGAGATCGGCACGGTGCGGCTGACCTTTGACTATGGGGTCAAGATGGAGCTGGCCTACATCGATGTCAATGAAAAAATCGACCGACTGACCAATGCCCTGCCCAAGGACCTTCCCCGCCCTGAAGTGATCCGGATCAATACTTCAGACATTCCTGTGGCCAGGGTTCAGGTGGTACCCAAAGCGGGCACGGACCCTGTGGAGGTGAGCTTGCTGTCAGAAAATGTCCTGAAAAAGCGTATCGAGCAGCTGCCGGGTGTCTCGCTTGTGGATATCAATGGTAAGCGGGAGCGAATTATTTCCGTTCAGCCCGATGAGCAAGCGTTGGCTGCCTTGGGCATGACGCAGCAGGAGTTGATCGATGCCGTCAAGGCGGGCAATGCCGAGCTCCCCGGCATCAGTGTCAAGGATGGACAGTTTCGTTATTTTCTCCGACTGGCTACCCGGGTGGATACGCCCAAAGACATCGAATCCCTGCCTGTTCGCTCCAAGAAAGGTGTGATTGTTCCTTTGGGTCGAGTCGCCAAAGCCCAATACGAAACCCAGGAAATGCTGGGTTACCACCTGTTTGGAATGAATGAAGGCATGGTCATCACGGTGCACAAGCAGGCTGCCGCCAAGATGAACGAGCTGATTCCGGAGTTGCGAAAATCCTTGGACCTCTTCCTGGCCGACTATCCTCAGGTGGACTTCGAACTCACCCAAGACCAAAGCAACCTGCTCAATGCCGCGATTTCCAACCTCCAAACCAGCTTGCTTTTCGGTGGACTGTTTGCCTTTGGGGTTTTGTTTCTCTTTATCAAAGACTTTCGCATTCCGCTGATTATGGGGATCAGTTTGCCGACTTCCCTGCTGATCAGTTTTCTGGTTTTCTACTTTTTCAACATTTCGATCAATATCATTTCCCTCTCCGGCCTGGCCTTAGGGATTGGGATGCTGATTGACAATGCGATCATCGTGCTGGACAATATCACTCGCAAGCGAGAATCCGGTTTGCCCCTATTAGAGGCCTGTGTGCAAGGGGCCAACGAAGTGATGGGCGCTTTGATCAGCTCGGTGCTTACGACGTTGGCGGTATTTGTACCGCTGGTTTTTCTGAGTGGAATAGCCGGTGCTTTATTTTATGATCAAGCGGTGGCGGTGGCAGCGATTCTGTCCGTGTCGCTGATGGTGGCGTTTATCCTATTGCCGCTGCTGTATTGGATGATTTATCGGGTAGGAAAAAGACAAGAGCTTAAGGGGGAGCCCAAAGCTTTTCTTTGGGTTTTGGGCATTTATGAGAAGGGCTTTGATTGGATTTTCGTAAGAAAAAAAGTCGCCCTCGCTTTCTTTTTGATGCTGATTCCTTTGGGTTTGGGCTTGGGGTTATTACTGAAAAATGAAGGACTTCCCCCCATCGAAAAGCCGGATGCGACCTTGGAAATCGACTGGAATGAGCCCATTTCCGCAGGCCAAAACCGAGACCGATTGCTAACATTGATCCGGGATATCGAAGGCTACACCCAAGCGGAAGCCGAGATCGGAGTCCGCCAGTTTTTGCTGTTTGACGGGGATAATTCGATTCAGAAATCCTTGTTGTACTTGCTTTTCCCCTCCCAAACCAAAAAAGAAGAGCAAATCGCCAGACTCCGGGAGCGATTGGAAAAGGACTATCCGATGGCAAGCTACGTACTCGGTGACGCCCCCAATGCCTTTGATCAGCTCTTCAGCTCCAATCAAGCCTACTACGAGGTGCGATGGAAAGACCTGAATGCCAAAAAACCGATTGCCGCCGACAAGATGAAACCTTGGCTGGAGACCTTCCCTACCGATCAATGGACTCCCGGTCCGGGATTGCAGGAGGAGAGTTCTGTGGTATTTTCTCTTTTGGCAGAAAAGCTAGCACTGTACCAAATCCCGGTGGAGCGCGTGCAGGAGCAGCTATCGAGATTGTTTGGGGTGTTTACCATCACGGATATCCGCAGATTTGGCGAGGTCACGCCCATCCGCTTACAAGAAAGTCAGGATCGGTTTGAGGACCTGCTTCGTACTACTCGAATCTATGCTTCAGACAGCACTTCGTATTTGTTGAGTGAATTTGTGGATTACCGCTACGCCGATCAGTACAAATACGTGACGGCTGACCGTGGAGGAATCTATCAAAGTGTGCAGGTGGCAGAAGCGGACCCTGATGCCAAAGCGAAGGAATACATTTCCTGGGGAGTCGCCAAAAACCTGGCGGTGGAGCTGAAGGGTCAGTTTTTCCGGGATCAGGAGACCCTTCGCCAGTTGATCGGGATTCTGATCATTTCCGTGTTGCTGTTGTATTTTATTCTTGCCGCCCAGTTTGAGAGTTTCATTCAGCCAATGATTGTGGTGCTGACCTTGCCCTTGGGGATCGCCGGCGCGTTTTTGGTTTTGCTTTTAACTGGCTCATCCCTGAATGTCATGTCAGCCATTGGTTTGGTCGTCATGCTGGGAATTATGGTCAATGATGCCATTTTGAAGATCGACACGATCAACCGTCTGAAACAGGAGATGGGAGAAAATTCAACTTTAACCAGTTCCGAAATTCTGCACATCGCGTTGCATCAGGCAGGGAAAATCAGATTAAAGCCGATCCTGATGACCTCGATTACCACGATCCTAGCCTTGATTCCGATTATTTTCAGTGCAGGTTTGGGTGCAGATTTGCAGCGGCCTTTGGTCTATGCGGTGATCGGCGGACTGACGGTCGGCACTGGCACAGCCTTGTACTTTGTACCCTTGATGTATTGGTTTTTTGATTCGTTGTCCCATAAAACCGGTGTGCGATGACGAATTTTCGGGTACTGATCGCCTTTGTCGTGCTGGGGATTTTGGGCTTTGCCACGGTCCCCTTGCTGTCGGTGGATCTCAATCCCCGGGAGCGCGAACCTGTACTCACGGTCAGCTATGGGATTCCCCGCTCTTCGCCCGAACTTATCGAGAAATTGGCTACTTCGCCTCTGGAAGGTGCTTTTTCCCAACTCACCGAACTCAAGCAGATCACCTCAGTCTCCAACTACGATCGGGGCAATATCATACTTCGCTTTGACAAAAAGGCGGATATGGAACTCAAAAAGTTTGAGGTTTTAGCCCTGATTCGGCAGGTCTACCCCAAGCTGGACGAGCGGCTTTCCTATCCCAATGTGACCCAAAGCGCGGAGTATCGGAGTGATTTCAAGACGCCGATTTTGACCTACAGCGTGAATGGGCCTTTTGCCTCCTTTGAAATCCGGAAAATCACCGAGGATGTGATCAAGCCTGCCCTCACCCGATTTGCGGAAGTGGAGGAAGTGCAGATCCGTGGAGCCAATGAGCTGCAGCTTTTTGTGACCTTCGATGCTCAGAAAATGCAGTCGTTTTGTATCAGCAGATCCTTTCTCAATCAGCAGATCAATCAGGCCTTTGGGCAGCTGTATCCTGGTACTGTCTACAATTCTAAAGGCGAGACGCTTTTTGTAACCGTGGACCGCAAGCTCAATCAGATCGATCAACTCGGGAATCTGATCATTCAGACGGATAAAAGGATGGAGGTAAGGCTGAAAGATATCGCCTCGGTCACCTTGGAGGAGGCCGAGCCGATGAGCTTTTACCGCATCAATGGCAACAATTCCGTGACGCTCTCGGTGTACAATCGCGACGGGGTGAATAAGGTGCTTTTGGCAAAAAACCTCAAAAACTCCATCGAATCAGCCAAAATCAACCTGCCCCCGGGTTTTGAAATCCGACTGGAAAACGATGATACGGAGTTTCTCGAGAAGGAACTCAACAAAATCTACAAGCGATCGGGCTTGTCAATTTTGATCTTGATCGCTTTCATTTTTCTGATCAACCGCAACTGGAAATACCTCAGCATTCTCTTTTTGGGCATCGTGATCAATGTGAGCTTGACGGCAATGATCCTGTATTTTCTTCAGGTGGACATTCATTTGTACACCATTGCGGGATTGACGATCAGCTTTGGGCTCGTGGTGGACAATGCCATCGTGATGGTGGATCACTTGCACAAGTACCGCAACCGTCATGTGTTTATGGCTTTGCTTGCGGCCTCCCTGACTACTGTGGCGGCACTGCTGCTGGTGCTGCT
Organism: Algoriphagus sp.; assembly: GCA_018336015.1. GTDB lineage: Bacteria > Bacteroidota > Bacteroidia > Cytophagales > Cyclobacteriaceae > Algoriphagus > Algoriphagus aquatilis. The sequence goes on from JAGXQZ010000071.1 coordinate 234,710, forward strand.
TTTGCCGGAGGAGGATCGGAAGAATCTTACCGAGTTTTCCATTGTGGTATCGGTGATGCTTGGGGTGAGTTTGCTGGTTGCCTTGGTTTTTACTCCGGCCTTTTATGGCTTGCTTTTCAAAGAATCCGTGCAGCAGGGCCGAAAGCTTAAGCTTCCTCAGCTGAAAAAGCGGGTTGGCTGGCTACAGCGCTACGAAACAGGCATTGCTTGGACGGCCCGTTACCGCAAGACATTTTTGTTATTGATTTTGTTACTTTTTGGAACGCCGATTTTCTTTTTGCCTGCCAAGTGGGAAGAAAAAGAATGGTACAACAAGACCATCGGCAATACCTTTTATCAGGAAGAAATCCGTCCTTGGGTGGATAAGGCCTTGGGTGGGACCCTGCGGATGTTTGTGCGGGGAGTCTATGAGAAAAGTGTGTATCGGGAACCCGAGAAAACCCGACTGTATGTCTCAGCCAGACTTCCTTTTGGGAATACTCTGGAGCAGATGGATTTTATCATGCGGGAATTTGAGGAGTATCTCAAAGGCGTGGAGGGCATCGATCAGTTTGTGACTTTCGTTCGCTCGGGGCAAAGTGCACAGATCATCATCACCTTCAAGGAAGCCTACGAAAAAGGGGCTTTGCCTTACCAACTCAAAGGAAAACTGTCCGTCAAATCCACTGACTGGAGCGGGGCACAATGGAATATCTATGGAGTCGGGCAGGGCTTTTACACCGGAGGTGGAGGAGAGGGGATCCCATCGTTCCGGGTGCAGATGAAAGGGTACAACTTCGATGAGTTGGAGCGTCAATCGGATATTTTGGCCGAAAAACTCCTGCAGCACAAGCGGATTCAGACGGTCAATACCAATGAGCGACTGAGCTACGATGAGCAGAAAACCCAGGAATATGTCCTGCGCCTGGATCAAAATCAGATTGCCTTGGGAGGCTCAAGTCAATACGAAATCCTAAATACCCTTCAGGACCTCTCCAAGCCTCAAGGGCCAAGTGGCTACCTGACGATGGCGGATAAAAACTATGGTTTGATCCTGAAAGAACGGACTTCGGGTGACTTCAGCAAGTTTGATCTGGAGAAAAAAGGACTGATCAGCGGAGAAGATAAAATCCTGAAAGTGGCAGATTTTGGCACGCTCAATCTGGAAAATACCACCAATGCCCTGCACAAAGAAGACCGGCAATACATTCGAGTGGTGTCCTTTGAATACATGGGTTCGGCCAAGTTTGGCAATGAGTACCTGGACGAGGTGTTGAAAGAAATGAAAGCCCAAATGCCCATCGGTTACGAAGCCAAAAAGCAAGAATGGGGCTGGAATACGGAGCAAGCCAAGCGGCAGTATGGATTGTTGGGGCTGTTGATCGTAGCGATTTTCTTTATCTGCACCATTCTGTTTGAGAATTTCCGACAGCCGTTTTTTATTATGTTTTTGATTCCGATCAGTTTCATCGGGCTGTTTTTGATCTTTTCCGTAGGAGGGTTCAATTTTGATCGGGGAGGGTTTGCGGCATTTGTGATGCTCGGAGGCTTGGCGGTGAATGCAGGGATATTTATCGTGAATGATTTCAACAATCGCCCAAAGGGTAGGTTCAACCGGAACATTCTCAAATCCGTGGCGGGGAAAGCGATTCCGATTTTGCTGACCGTGTTATCTACCTGCTTTGGCTTGGTTCCATTTATCATGGACGGGCAGACAGAGGTTTTTTGGTTTTCCCTAGCCGTAGGAACGATTGGGGGCTTGGTGTTCAGTATGGTGGGGGTGTTTTGGATATTACCGTTGATGATGTGGAGGAAGGTTTGAATTTTTTGAACCTAAATAATCAGGGTTGTTGATCAAAAATTGGCAATCCTTTAAAATGATGTGCTTGGTAACAGATCGCCCTTTCAGGGCTCTAATTACTTTATGCAATTCATGCCCCAAATTCAATTTGGGGCTGTTATAATTTGCGCCTTCAGCGCAACGATCAAGCTAAGTCAATTACCAATGTTGTTTTGCCCTCAAATCAGTTGATACTTACGGAGAAACTTTGATGCACATCCTTGTGCCGGCGGCACAACCTGTAAAAGCCCTGCCTTCCGCAGGCAGGCCAGAATTCAATTCTGGGCTGAAATGTGATTTTTATTTTCCAGAGTGCTGAAAGCACGATCTGTAGAATAAAGAATTTCAGATTAAGACAGGATCGGTTTTTCCCTATAAAAAGGTATTTTCCTTTTTCAAACTCAACCTATTTTGTCTATGAACCTTTCTGATTCTCGTCGGGATTTTATGAAAAAAGCGGCTTTGGCTACCGCAGGAGCAAGTTTGTTGCCGTATTCTTCTTTTTCGGAAGTTAAAAGTAAAAACAAACTTCCCGCTTGGAAAGGCTTCAATTTGCTGGACTTTTTCTCCCATAACCCAGATCAGGGAAGGCCAACAAAACCTGCCTACATCCAGTGGATCGCCGATTGGGGCTTTGATTTTGTCCGGGTTCCGATTTCATATCCCTCCTATTTGAACATCGATCGCAGCAGACCGATTCGGCCGGATGAGGTATTGAATTTTGATGAAAGCCGATTGGAAAAAGTAGATGCATTGGTGGAGCGGGCCATCAAGCATGGTCTGCATGTAAGTTTAAACTTACATCGTGCTCCGGGATTCTGCATCAATGCGGGATTTGAGGAGCCGTATAACCTCTGGAAAGATCAGGAGGCTTTGGAAGCCTTTTGTGCGCATTGGGAAATGTGGGCCAAGCGCTATAGGGGAATTTCCTCCAAAAGACTCAGCTTTGATCTGGTGAATGAACCGTTTCAGCGGGAAAATCCCAACGATCAGCACAGCCCCGGTGGGCCGGTAGATGTGGTGGACTATCATCGGGTGGCCAAAGCGGCTTTGGAAACCATTAAATCAGTCAAAAAATCCCGGTTGGTCATTGCCGATGGCAATGGGGGCGGGGGAATTGCCGTGCCGGAATTGGCCGATTTGGACTTGTCGCAGAGCTGCCGGGGGTATCATCCTTTTCCGATTTCCCACTACAAAGCCAGCTGGGTCTATAAAGATCCGGAATCTGTGCCACCGGTGGATTGGCCTTTGCAGCAAGGGGAGAATTCGCTTGATATTGATAACATCCGAAACTACTATGCCCCGTGGAAAGCCTTGATTGACCAGGGAGTTGGAGTCCACTGTGGGGAATGCGGCTGCTTCAATCAGACGCCCCACGAGGTGTTTTTGGCGTGGTTTGGAGATGTCCTGCAGGTGTTGAAAGAAATGGAAGTAGGCTTTGGAATCTGGGAGTTTTCCGGGGCTTTTGGGGTGCTCAATTCCGGCCGAAAGGACGTGGTTTACGAGGATTGGTATGGAGAAAAGCTCGATCGGAAGTTTTTGGAGTTGTTGAAGGCGCAGATTTGATATTTATGCACCTTATGAAAGACAATCATCCCTGCAATTCTAAAATTCAATTTTAGAATTGCAGGGATAAATTTTTTGTAAGTATTTGGAATTCAATAGGAAGACCTGACAGGTTTTCAAAACCTGTCAGGTCTGGACTACCCAAAAAAATCCCGAACACTTTCCTGTCCGGGACTTGATTTCTTTTTCACTTAATCCTCGTGCTGAGCTTGTCGAAGCATCAAACCTTACTCGGCTCCGGATGCACCCAAGGCCCACGGTAAGGTCTACGAAGCTTGGCAGTCGCTTCAGGGTCGTTGAGTACGGTCATGGTTTTGGGGTCATAGCGAAGCGGTCGGCCTCCGAGCTCCATGGAGATATTAGCAAGAATACAGGAGGCAGTGGAAATATGCCCGTCTTCCACATCAGCTACCGGCAAGGTGTTTTTATCGATGGACTCCAACCAGTTTTTCATGTGCAGACGAGTGGCCGGTGCGGCATTGAGTTCGATTCGATCTTCAGTTAAGTCCTCAGGGTATTGCTCCCGCTCAAATAAGCAGTCAAAATGGATTTTTTCGGCTTTGGTATCAACAGGGAAAAAATCTGCCTGCATGGTACTTCCTGCCAGCATTCCTTTTTCTCCGTAGATTTTGAATGACCAGGGATACTCTGGATCTGGGGCATTGCCCCAAGTGCGATGTTGCCAGACCACTTGTAGCTCTGGAAATTCAAAAATGGCAGTCTGAGTATCGGAGATGTTGGACTTGCCTTCTTTTTGTACCAGAATTCCGCCCGTGGAGGTAATCTGGGTTGGCCAGCCAAGCTTCAGCATCCAGCGAACCGTATCCAGCATGTGCACACACATGTCACCGGTGATGCCGTTGCCATATTCCATGAAGGTTCTCCACCAGCGGATATGTGGGAGTCCATCGTAAGGTCTCATGGGCGCAGGACCTGTCCACATTTCATAATCAAAAAAGTCAGGAACGGGCTCGACCGGAGGATTTCCATTGGCCCTCATGTGGAAATAGCAACAAACTTCGACATGACTGATTTTGCCCAGTTTTCCGGTATCGATGATTTGTTTTTTGGCATCGATGAGGTGAGGTGTGCTTTTGCGTTGGGTGCCGATCTGGCACACTCGCTTGTATTTTCGGGCTGCAGCGAGGATAGCTTCCCCCTCGATCACGTCGACCGAAATTGGTTTTTGCAAATAGACATGGGCTCCTGATTTCATGGCCTCGATTGCTTGCAGGGCATGCCAGTGATCCGGCGAACCGATCAGCACGAGGTCGCATTTGTGTTTCTTGAGGAGTTCGCGATAGTCTCCAAACAGCTCAGGGACTTTTTTGGATTTTTGGCGCTGAGAGACAAGCTCTCCTGCGGCCTTGAGTAGATTTTTATCGACGTCGCAGAGCGCGACTACTTCTACATCGGCTACTTGGATCAGTCGAAAAAGGTCGGATTTGCCATACCAACCGGTACCGATTAGGGCGACTTTGAGCGGACCTTCTGCATCTTTGAAGTCCATGCCAAACAGGCCAAAACTGGCCAAAGTCATCATGGCGCTGGAGCTTTTGATAAAATCTCTCCGATTGAGTTGATTCATAGGTTTTTGGGTTAAAGAGTGACGAATTTCAAGATACAAAAAGGAGACTCAGATGCAAACTGGGCTGGGATGATCGGATCGGATAGGGGGCTGACAGGTGATTACTTTTTTCCGGGATGATAGACTCGTGCTGCCTTTTTCAATACTTGTTCTTTATCCAACGTCATGGGTTTCAGTTCACGCTTGACAAAGCGCTCCATCTGATCCGCATAATGAGGTGAATCGGGTCGGTTGCTGGCACCATAGACATTGATCGATTCCAAGACCGGGAGGCCTTCCCCGAAGCGGGCCATCAAAATGTAAGATTCCCCCTGCACAGCTTTTCTACGTCCGTTTTCCCAAGGAGTAGATCGGATCGCCGCGAGCACATCATCCAGGCCCCAAAGTGGCAGCGACTTTTCCCCTCGCACGAGCCGCTGGTATTCTCCGAGTGTAATGAGTTCTTTTCCAAAATGAGTTTCAAAATGCTTTTTTGCTTCCTGGAGCCCCTTTACCGCTTCTTCTTCGGTGAGGACAGTCTCAAAACTTCTTCCCGACTTGGCAAACTCCTCCCACCAATAGTAATAGACAAAGGCAAAAAGGGCGGCTCCTTCACTGTCGGCGGAAGCTTCCTTGTTCCAGTTTCTCAAGGCCTTGATCTGCTGTGCTACCTCTGGATACTTTTCAGGAGATAAAGAAAAAAGCGAATTCAAGTCGGTGCGGAAAGCCAGGTTCTGAGGCAAGGTCTGATCGAATTTGATCCGCTCAAATTGTTCCCAGGAAATTCTTCCTGTATCCGTCATCAGTTCCCGGAATCTGAGCGAACGATTGTTATCCCGGAGGTCAAAGCCCATTTCTATAGGGTAATTTTCCGATGCTAGATTGTCTTCAAAGGCGCTCGCTTTGAATGGCGAATGGTTGGTGTTGTAGAGGTAGCCGGATTTGGGATTGATTTGCTGAGGAAGGTCAGAAAAGGAGTGATATGCTGTCCAAAGGGTCCTTTTGGTATTTCCAGGAACAGTTCCGCTGTAGTCAAAACCAGGAGTTCGCTGGGGCAAAAGCCCATTGCTGACAAAGAAGATCGTGTCGTATTTGTCAGCATAGACGGTATTGAAATTGGTCAGTTGCATGCTGGACATGGCGGCTTTCCATTCGGAGAAATTCTTCGCCTTGTTCATTTTCCACCACTGCTCAGGGGCTCCGACTCGGTCCAAAGCTCCAAATCGAATCGCAAAGGCACCTTGCTCGGTGACCAAAGTTGGGCCATAGATCGATTTCCAGACTTTCTTAGGAACGGGCACCGTAATCCAGTCCCACAGCCGGACTTTCAGCCAGACGATCTTGGATTCAAGTTCGAGCCATTCTCCATCCACGAGGTATTCCTCCTCGTCTTCCGGATTGAGTTCCAGCTGGTATAGATCCAAAAAGTCAGGTGAATTCACCGTATGCGCCCAGCCCAAGTGTTCATTTACGCCATGGAAAATCATCGCTCCACCTGGGAAAAGTCCTCCCAAAGCATTCCAGCCCTCTTCTGAATTGAGATGGGCTTCGTACCAAGCCACGGGGCCTTCGAGCGGCTGGTGAGAGTTGATGGCTAGAAAGGCTTCTTCGGAATCCGTTCGTGTTGGGTGAATGGCGATGGCATTGGAGCCTTTGGGTAAGGTATCCTCGGGAATCAAGTCCACATTTCCTCCCACGATGGCCTGCACTGCCCGATCTGCACCTGACATTTGGGCTAGTGAAAGGATGTAAGCGGAGATGATTTCTTTGGGATTGATCGGGAAGGCAGGGCCATACAGGACTTCCTCCGGATGATGGTAGGCGTAGTCATTGAGTCCTGCGGCATACCCTTCCAGGACTTTTTTGAATTCGGGAGAAAAGCTGGAATCGTATTTTTCTTTGGCGATTTCTCGAGTTTCCAACAGGTGAACAAAAAAATCAATTCCCGCACCCTGCTCTCCAAATACCCTTCCGGTCAGGGCTTTTCCTGCCAAAACTGTCTTTTGGATCGTCTCAAAATCATCCTCCGCATGAGCCCATGCCAGCCCATAGGCTACATCGGCATCACTTTTTCCGAAAATATGAGGCACGCCAAATTCATCTCGGGCGATTTTCACCTGTGTGGTGTCCCAATTGGTGGGTTTAAGGACCCGCTGGCAACCGATGGAGAAAATAAATAAGAAGAGGAAAGTAAGGATTCTGAGCTTCATGAATTTTGGGCGGAAATGGAAACTCAAGAATAACAAAAAAGCCAACCAATTGGCCGGCTTTTGGGGGTGAACAAACACTTTTCTCTATCCTTTTTTACTCAATTTTTTATTGATTATTTGAACTCATAATCCACACCACTTACCTGAGTCAGTAAAGTAGCTGGAGCATCGAGCGCTATAGCTGACTGTGGGGGCGTTGGGGTGACGGGGGAGTTTTTTGCCAAGTAATTTCTTAAAGCTTGGTGGAGTGTATACTTCGTTTTCTCTGTTTCTGTGACGCCTTTTATTCTGCAAATCATATCATCCGGATCCCCATCCCTTTCGCATGCAGATATTTTATAAATCTTTTGGTGGTCAAGTGGGGTGCCTTTTACCGTAATAGATTCCACTCTTTTTCCCTCTTCACCAAAAGCATTGAATTTGACTTCCATTCCTTTAAACTTCACGACCCAACCTCCGAAACGCTTCGATGCATCTTTTGCAAAGACATTATTTAATTCCTTTTCTATCCACTCGCTGATTTGTATTCCCTTGACTTTTCCAGTCCTAATTTGACTATCCACAGGCAACATGTCGTAGAGGTAGCCATTGGTAATTGGAATTTGGCCGGAGTGGTCTGGAGTAGATCTGGGAGGACAAAATCTGAATCCATTTGAAAGCACTATATCTACGTCTCCCAATTGCCAACTGATGGCATCTAAAATCATGGTATCGATCGTATTCTCGATTACAAAATAGCGGTATAGCGGAATGGTACTGTAGCCGACTACTTTTTGGATATCTTCCAAGTAGGGGCCTTCGTACTTGGCGATGATCTGATTCATCTCCTTGGATTCAGGATATTTTTTGGATTCTACTTCAATAAGTTCATAGCGGTCGCCGATCACCTTTCCGTTTTCGATTTTCAGTTCCAAGTTGCCGACAAAGGATCCGAAAGCTCCAGGCTCTACCACCTTGGCATATTTTGCCTGAATGGGCTTCCTTACTCGCTCGTGGGTATCTCCTCCCAAAATGTAATCCACTCCCTCGCAGGATGGCAAATTGGCCAAATGGATCTGCTGAGAAAGCCCCAAGTGTGCCACGATAGCTATAAAGGCACATTTTTCCTGATTTCTAAGGACATCCACATAGTGGGCAAGGTTGTCCTCAGGCTTGGTGTAGATGATTCCTTTGCTGTAGTTGGGAGATTGACGGATAGGCACCAAGTGATCGGTATAGCCCAAGAAGCCGATCTTGACACCATTGACCGTCCAGATGTGGTAAGGAGGGAAGATCAATTCGCCCTTCTTTCCTTCTCCAAGATCATGGTACATGTTTGCACAGACTTTAGGGGCTGTCAGAGAGCCCATGAGGTGCTGCATGGATTTTTTGTAATAAATCACCTCCCAGTTTCCTGGAAGATACAGATCGTAATTCAGTGCATTTAGGATGGGGACCATCGCTTCGCCCGTGGTTTTCACCGAAAGCTCCGATCCTTGAAACATATCTCCCGTATCGATCAAGAAACTGTGCTTCATCTTTTTCCTATGCTGATCCAAAAAGGTTTTCAGATGGGCATATCCGCCGGTTTTCCGGAAAACGGATTTTCCATTTTCCCAAAACAACTCATCATGTGCGTGGATCTGACAGTGCACATCCGTGGTCTGAAGTATGTTGAGCGTAAAAGAGGAAGGATTTTCTATCTGTGAGGCATTGGTATCTGTCGCAGCATTTGCAACTGAGGCAAGTCCGGTACTGGCACCTAGTGCTCCAAGTTGGGCGATGAATTTTCTTCTGGATGACTTCATGTATTCTGGGCTTATTGATTGATTTTTTTGGGTTGGGAAAAAGAAATAACACCCCAAGATTGCCGAAAATAGAAATTTGAACTTCCAGAAAACGGTGACAGGTGTCACAAAAACAAAAAGCTTCCCGAAAGGAAGCTCTTTAGAATACTTCAATAAGCCGGGTTTCTATTACTTTGAGGCTGTGAATTTTACCACTTCATTTTTCTTGGCAGGCAGGCTCATCAGGTAAGCGTAGATCGCTTTGAGGTCATTCTCTTTCATTCCAGAATACATCATCCAGGGCATGATAGAATTGAATTCCCCCGGGGCAATTTTTGGATTGACATAGGCTGAATCCGCGTACTGTTTGAATCGCTGCACAAACATTTCTTCGGACCAATTACCAATTCCTGTTTCAGCGTCAGGGGTAATGTTGGAGCTCGTGACTACCGAGCCATCAGGAAAAGGAAAACTTCTGCCTCCTGAAAAGGCCAGTTCAGCATTGATCACACCTTGAGGGGTCAATTGAGTATGACATTCAATACAACCTGAGGCGTTCACCAGATAGCCTCCATAGGCAACCTGATCGGATGGGTCTGGTTTTTGGACCAACTGGGCATTTTGAGGCATAGTCCTAAGAATCAGGTTGACAGGAAAGTCAGCTTTCGATTCAGGGATTTCCGTTTCGATCGGGGGAATGGATCGGATGTAAGCGATGATGTCATGAATGTCTTCGCGATCCATTTTTCCATAATAAGGATAGGGCATCAAAGGAAACATGGGTCTTCCGTCTTTGGTCACACCCGTGGTAATCAGTCTGAATAGCTCCCCGTCAGTGTAATCCGAAATCCCAAAAGGAGTGATGTTTCTGGCATAAAATACCCCGGGCAAACCCATGGAGTGATCAAATCGATCTCCACCGGCACCAAGTGTGCCTGGGGTAGGAGGTCCAGAGAACTCTGAAAAATCTCGCTTGGAGTGACAGTCCATGCAGACGGTGACGTGGTTGGCGAGATAGGCTCCGCGCTCAATGCGGTCAGGCGAATACTCGATCGTGATTTCTTCGGGAGCATCCACTTTTGGAAAGCCTAGCTGTAAAAAAGCCAGCGCACATACCAATAGTAAAACAATTGCCCCCAAGAGATAGGCGAATACTTTAAAAATCTTCTTCATAGTGCTTTTGGTTATTTGGATCAATATAAAAAACATTTTTTTGTTAATGAAATGTTGTTTTTGAGCGAGCCGGAGATTGATTTTTGAAAAAACCTCATTGATCAATGTTTGAAGCTGTGGGAGTTTTTTAATTGTATGTTCTTTTTGAAATGAAACCTTCCGAATAAAATTCTTTATCTGCGTCGAAACTCTTTCTATTTTCACGACACACAATCAACTAATCCCCTATGAAGAAAATATTTCTACTTCTTTTCTTTTTGCCTCTCTTTTCAGCAGTTGCACAAGAGCAGGAGGTATTGAAAAAGCTGGATGCCAAAGCCGATTTCTACGGTGATCTGGCGAGACAGATATGGTCGAATCCAGAGCTCGGTTACCTCGAAACCAAAAGTTCAGCTTTGCTCCAAAAGACTTTG
>JAGXQZ010000072.1 GCA_018336015.1 Algoriphagus sp.
TCTTCCCGCTTATTTCCCACATATTTTCCTTCCCAAACGCCCAAATTGATTACTTTTGCACCAAATAGCCGAAAAGCAGCATGTTTGATAATTTAAGTTTGAAGCTGGACCGGGCTTTCAAAACCCTGAAAGGAACCGGAAAAATCACCGAAATCAACGTCGCATCTACCGTAAAGGAGATCAGAAGAGCCCTGATCGATGCCGACGTCAACTATAAAGTAGCCAAGGAAGTCACCGACAAGATCAAAGACGAGGCCATGGGCCGGGACGTTTTGATCTCCGTTTCTCCGGGTCAACTCTTGGTAAAAATCACCCAAGAGGAGCTGACCAAACTCATGGGAGGTTCCAAAGTGGACATCAAACTCAGTGGAGATCCTGCTGTGATCCTGATCTCGGGTTTGCAGGGTTCGGGTAAGACGACGTTCACCGGAAAGCTCGGTAGCTTTTTGAAGAGACAGGGCAGACAGGTGCTATTGGTGGCCTGTGATATCTACCGTCCTGCGGCGATTGATCAGCTGAAAGTGCTCGGGGAGCAGATCGGTGTAGAGGTCTATGCCGAACCTGAAAATAAAAATGCGCTTCAGATCGCCAACAATGCGATAGCCTATGCGAAGAAGACCGGCAAAAAGACTGTTGTAGTCGATACTGCGGGTCGTTTGGCGGTGGACGAGCAAATGATGAAGGAGATTGAGGAGCTGAAAAAAGCACTTAATCCCTCCGAGACACTTTTTGTCGTAGACTCGATGACGGGTCAGGATGCGGTGAATACGGCCAAGACTTTCGACGAGCGTTTGGATTTTGATGGGGTAGTCCTGACCAAATTAGACGGTGATACGCGTGGTGGTGCGGCGATTTCTATCCGTCACGTTGTCAACAAGCCGATCAAATTCATCTCCACAGGTGAAAAGATGGAAAACCTCGACGTCTTCCATCCTGACCGTATGGCGCAGCGAATCCTCGGCATGGGTGATGTGATCTCCCTCGTGGAGCGAGCCCAGCAGTCTTTTGATGAGGACGAAGCGAAGCGAATCAACGCCAAAATCCGTCAGAACAACTTCAACTTTGACGATTTCCTTTCTCAGCTCGAGCAGGTGAAAAAGATGGGTAACATCAAGGACCTGATCGGAATGATTCCTGGAATGGGAAAGGCGATGAAAGGCTTGGATATTGATGATGACTCGTTCAAGCCAATCGAAGCGATCATCCGCAGTATGACTCCAAAGGAGCGTCAGAATCCGGACATCATCGATGGACGTCGAAGAAAGCGCATTGCTGACGGTTCGGGCAGGACGATCACCGAAGTCAACAACCTCATGAAGCAGTTTGACGACATGCGCAAGCTAATGAAGCAGATGAACAAGATGGGTGGCGCCAAGCAGGCTTTGGGCCGTATGGTGCCTCCGGGAATGGGAAGAAGGTAAGTCGATTTTCGATTTTGGATTTACGATTTACGAGATTGATATGGGAATAACCCCATTTTACCCGATCAGAAATGGTCGGGTTTTTATATTCAAATTTTATCGAGGCAAATAGATAGTTACGATTATATCAGCCCCTATGGGACTTTAGCTTTCTGCCTTTCAAGAAAAACTTACTTTTCTCAACTTCCTAACTCCCCAACTTCCCTGCCCTAATACAGCGTCTTATCCCCCTTTTCTTTCCAAAGCTCAAAAGCTTTTAAGCTTTCCTCCCGCATCATAGCAATCATTGGGATCTGCCGCTTTTCAGGAGTGATTTCAATTTCCTGATAGATAAACTCATCGTCAAATCCCGCATCGGCAGCGTCCTCTTTGGTGCAGGCGTAGAAGACTCTGGCAGGTCTTGCCCAAAAAATCGCACCCAAACACATCGGGCAGGGTTCACAAGAAGTATAGACTTCGCAGCCTTCGAGTTGGAAGTGGTTCAGATTTTTGCAGGCCTCCCGAATGGCGACTACTTCAGCGTGGGCGGTGGGATCGTTTGTTCTTAGGACCATGTTGGAGCCATGACCGATGATCGCTCCGTCTTTGACGATCACACAGCCAAAAGGGCCACCATTGCCGGCGAGCATCCCGTTTTTTGCCAATTCGATGGCTTGGCGCATAAAGGTTTTTTGGGAATTGGTCATAGGATAAAGATAGTGATCAGTAGAAAGTGTTCAGTGTTCAGTCGCAGTGGGCAGCATTGGAAGTCAGAAAGATAAAGTGAGAAAGCCGAAAAAGTAAGCAGTGATCAGTCACAGTGGTCGAATCTATCCTCATCGAGAGGAGCAAAACTCAAAGCCAAAGTTTTTTTTGGAGGGCACACCTGAGATGAAGCGATCTTTTGCACTTCACATTAAATTCTGAAAGCTAAAAGGTTGGGAATTAAAATTCGGAGTAGATCTGTTTTTTAGCCTTCTCAATTCAGCGTTCATACTTTTAACGACCTCCCCACTGAGACTGACCACTTCCAACTTCCTACTGACTCAACTTATCCACCTACTCAAAAACTCCAAGAAAGGATCTTTGTAATTGTCACCGACGGCGATCTGATGGTTGCCGATTTGGATCACGTTTTTGGATACGGAGTCAATATGGTCGAGCGCCACGATAAAGGAGCGATGCACGCGCATGAATTTGTCTGATGGAAGCAATTCCTCCATGTTTTTCATACTCGTCAAGGACAATAGTGGGTTGGGCTTTGATTTGAGGTGCACTTTCACGTAATCCTTGTAGGCTTCCACATGGGTAATGTCCCGCAGCATCACTTTGACCAATTGGTATTCGACTTTTAGAAAAATATATTCAGGCTGCGTAGTGGATTCGAGGGCTGGTTTGGCGCTTTCTTGATTGAGGATCCGGTCAAAATACTGGTAAGCCTTCGTGGCAGCATTGAGAAAATCCTCGTAGCTGTAGGGTTTGAGCAGGTAATCCAAGGCATCCACTTTGTATCCTTCGATCGCAAACTGATGGTAGGCGGTACAAAAGATGATACGGGTCTTGTCCGAGTTCTTTTTTCCGTCTAGGATTCTTGCCAGTTCCATCCCCGAGAGATCAGGCATTTGGATATCCATGAAGACCAGCTGAACCTCGTTTTGGTTGATAAATCCAAGGGCTTCGATGGCATTGGAGAATTTACCTACCAACTCAAGGAAGGCGGTTTGCTGGATAAATTTGGTCAGCAGCTCGAGCGCGAGAGGCTCATCATCGATGGCGACACATTTGATTTTCATGCCAGATTGATGGTAAGATTTACCCAATACTGGTTAGTGGATTCGTCTTTACCAAATTTTAGCCGGTGTTTTTCAGGGTAGAGGAGACTGAGTCTTCGTTTGGTGTTGACCAGTCCGATCCCGTTTTCTTTGGCTTCGGGGCTGTCCGGATTGATGGGGAAGATGTGGTTCTTGGTTTCAAAAAACACTGTTTCCCCCATGATTTCCATTTTGATCAGGATTTCGCTTTCCTGCTGAGAGCTAATACCATGCTTGAAGCAGTTTTCCAAAAATGGTAAAAACAGCATCGGAGCAATAACCAAATCGTCTTTGGGTTCATCGATCTGGATGTTGAGTTTGACTTTGTGCGAAAGTCGCATTTTCATCAGCTCCATGTAATCCTCAATAAACTTCACCTCTTTGCTCAGAAGTGTTTCATTTTTCTGGTTTTCATAGAGTACATAGCGCATCATCCGGGAGAGTTTGAGCAAGGCTTCCTGGGCTTTGCTTACATCCAGATTGGTGAGTGCGTAGATGTTATTCAGGGTGTTAAAGAAAAAGTGTGGATTGATTTGGGCTTTGAGGTACGAAAGTTCGGTATCGATCCGCTGACGGTCCAGCTCGCGACGGATAGCTTCATCTTTTTGCCATTTTTCAACCAAGGAAACGGAAGTACTGAGACCGATCGAAATCAGGTAAAGCAACAGCTGAAATACATCTCCTGGAACCCATCGCTTGTTTGGGTTGAAAGGCCGATCGGGATTAAATACCTGATGCATTTTTTCCGAATAGAGTGAAAACTGTTCGAAGTACACGATCATCAAATAGAACAGTACTGCACCGGCCAGAATGACTAAGATGTATAGGTAGTTTTTTCCTTTTAGCAGAATACGAGGGACAATTACTCCAGAATTGGTGTAAAAAATGGTGATCAGAAGTGAGATCAAGAAAATTTGCTTCCACCAAAATTGCACCGGCAGGGCAACCTCTCCCATTCGCCAGGAAAGGGGAGAAAGGATCAGTAACACCACGCAAAGCATGATCCAGCCAAGGATGTGTACCAATATAGAAAGGTTCTTTTTGGGGGTGAGTGAGGGCATGCGCTTGATTTACAATGACCAAACTAAGCGAATTTACTTTTTCGCCTCAAATCAAATCTACCAATAATCTGATCCCATCCATGAAAAGGATGATTTGGCCTATAAAGGCAGATAATTAGAAGAATAGACTTCTTGACCCCTGCATTTGGGGTATTTGTCGATGAATGCACCTTACTGGTCTATTACATTTTTTATGGCGCAACAATGCGGTCAACTTTGGGGTATCGAATAGGCAAGTGCCCTCATTTGAAAACTAAACCATGAAAAAATTAATTTATCTAGTAACGCTCTTCAGCTTTTTTAGCTTTGGTGTTTCCCAAGCTCAACAAACTCCAGAGAAAAAAGAACCCACCCGTATCATCGGGGTGGCCAAAGATCTCAAAACCGGTCAACCGGTAGGATATGCTACAGCAGCACTCTATAAGGCGGGTTCAGATGTTTCCACAGCAGGAGCCGTGGCAGATGGTGAAGGAGTGTTTTATATCACTGGATTTACCACTGGGACATACGAATTACAACTTTCCTTTCTTGGCTATGAAACTGTAAAAAGAACGGTAAATGTGAATTCTGTAGAGTCTGATATCAATCTTGGGGAGATCGCTATGTCAGATGAAGGGGTTGCGTTGCAGGAAGTGACGGTACAGGGACAGCGTGAACTCATCGAAGAACGTGTGGACCGTACCATCTACAAAGCAGAAAATGATAAAACCACTGCCGGTGGTGACGCCACGGATGTCTTGAGAAGGGTGCCAATGCTATCGGTGGATCTGGATGGAAATGTGTCCATGAGAGGGAGTGCCAATATCCTGGTGCTCATCGACAACAGACCGTCTGCAATTGCAGCATCTTCGATTGCAGATGCTTTAAGGCAGATTCCTGCTGATGAAATCAAAGCAGTGGAAGTGATTACTTCTCCATCTGCACGATTTGATGCGGAGGGTACTTCTGGTGTGATCAATATCGTGACAAAGAAAAACAATCTCCAGGGCATGACCTTGAATATCAACTCAGGGGCTGGTTTGAGAGGTTCTAATCTTGGCTTGCAGGGAAGTGCCAGAAAAGGCAAAATGGGCTTTTCTTTGGGAGGATTCGGCAGATCCGGATACAATATTCTTGGAAGTTTTGAAAACCAGCAGATCACCAATGGTGCTAATGGTACTATTACACGAACCGTGCAATCGGCAGATACCAAGCGTCAAGAGATCTTCGGTCGATACAACTTCGGCGTAGATTACGAGATTGACAAGTACAATTTCATCACCGGTGCGGTAAACTTTGGTATCCGTAACTCCCAAAACTGGCAGGAGAACTTCATGACTCAAAGTTTCCTTAACGATGTATTAAGAGCTCAGCAGAATCGTGAAATCAATACACTTGATAATTCCAATTCGGTAGATGTAAGCTTGAACTACACCAAGACCTTTGAAAAGCGAGGAAAAGAATTGAGCTTCCTTACCCTTTACTCCCTAAATAACAGAGAGAATTCATTTACCAATACCTTGTTTGAAGATGACATGGAGGATATTCTCTCCAGATTGAAAAACATTAACCCAAGCAAGAACGAAGAATTTACGGTTCAGGTGGATTATGTGACTCCAGTAGATCAAAAGGGAACTCAAATCATCGAATATGGTGCGAAAAATATCCTTAGAAAAGCCTACTCTGATTTTGCCTATTTCCAAGCGCAAGGTGCAAATGGTGCTTTTGTAGAATTGGAAGATCCTACCTTGAGCAATGAGTTTAGCTACGATCAAAATGTGACTGCGGGATATTTGTCATACACCCTTCAGTTTTTGAAAAACTATACCTTGAAGCCGGGATTGAGATACGAATACACCACGATCAATGCGGATTTCAAAACTGAGTTTGAAGCTGAAATCCCTTCTTATGGAACCTTGGTGCCAAGTTTGAATGCCAGTAGAAAGCTCAAAAACGGCAACATGATCAAAGCTGCTTATAACAGAAGGATTCAAAGACCTTCTTTGAGATTCTTGAATCCCAACATTGAGGCATCCAATCCACAGCAGCTTTCTCAAGGTAATCCGACTTTGGATCCTGAGTTGACAGACAATTATGAATTGGGTTACAGCACCTTTATCAAAGGAACGACCTTGAATTTCACCGGATTCTACAGGAACACCACAGGTTCCATCCAGGCAATCCGAGATGTAAGAAATGATGGGATCATTTTTACCAGTTTCGAAAACATCGGCCGAGAGCAGGCATTGGGTACCAACCTGTTTTTCAACGTAAACATCAACAACAAGCTTTCTCTTAATGGAGGAATGGATTTATACTACTCTATGTTGGACAATGGATTGACTAACCCTCAATTTGCTGCACAAAATGAAGGTTGGGTAGTCAGTGGAAGAATGTTCGGTAATTACACGCTTCCCAAAGATTGGCAAATTCAGGTCTTCTCTTTTGCAAGAGGTAGACAGGTTCAGCTTCAGGGAACTTCCGGCGGCTTTGCAGCGTATGGGTTGAACTTCAACAAGCAGCTGAAAGAGAAAAGAGGATCATTGGGTTTTGGTGCTGAAAACTTCTTGATGAAAGAATTTGTGATCAGAAATGAAATCGTCACTCCGACTATCATGCAGAATAGTACCAATAGAATCCAAAACATGAATTTCAAAATAAACTTTACCTATAGAATTGGAAAAATGAGTTTGGATCAAGCCCCAAGGAGAAGAAAATCAATCAATAACGATGATTTGAAGGAAGGTGAAAACGGCGGACAAGGTGAAAACCAACAGGGTGGTGGGCCTGTCCGAAACAGATAATTTTTGAAAAGCCTACTTCTTCCAATACTTGAAAGAAATATTAATTAGATAGATTGGGTGACGAAAAACCCGGACTTAATGAGTTCGGGTTTTTTGTATTAAAACGTAAAAAAAAAGCTTACCGCTTTAAACCTAATGTCCATGAAAAAGTCAAAGCTGCAAATAGATTAGGGGTTACCATAAAAAAAGCCTGGCTTGTGGCCAGGCTTTTTTTTGGTCCGTCAATTAAGACTTATACATTACTTTTTTAATTGCATCTACTGTCCTGCTGACATTTGGGATAGTCACATCTATGTAGGAAGGAGCATAGCTCAATGGGATATCCATGGAGTTTACACGGATGACAGGTGCATCGAGGTAGTCAAATGCATGCCTTTGGAAGTGGTAGGCAAGTTCTGAAGAAATGCCCGCGATTGGGTTTGCTTCTTCAACCACTACCACTCGATTGGTTTTTTTCAAGGATTCCACGCAGGTGGCATAGTCAATAGGTCTTACCGTTCTCAAGTCAATGACTTCGCAGGATACTCCTTGCTTAGCCATTTCTTCGGCAGCTTCGAGAGCTACTTTCATCATTTTTCCGAAGGAGATCACGGTCACGTCAGTTCCTTTTCGCTTGATATCGGCTACGCCTATAGGTAATAAATATTCACCTTCCGGTACTGGGCCTTTGTCAGAATACATCAATTCAGACTCCATGAAAATAACAGGATCTGGGTCACGGATAGCTGATTTAAGCAGGCCTTTTGCGTCGTAAGGGTTTGATGGAACGATTACTTTTAGTCCTGGAGTGTTTGCAAACCAGTTTTCAAAGTTGGAAGAGTGGGTGGCTCCCAATTGACCAGCATTTCCAGTGGGTCCACGGAAAACGATCGGCACAGAATAAGCTCCGCCCGACATCGCATACATTTTGGCTGCTGAGTTAATGATCTGATCGATCGCAACCAGAGAGAAATTGAAGGTCATGAATTCAATGATTGGCTTGAGCCCGTTCATCGCGGCACCCACTCCCAATCCAGCAAAACCTAATTCGGCAATTGGGGTGTCGTACACTCTTTCAGGTCCGAACTCATCCAGCATTCCTTGGGATACTTTGTAGGCGCCATTGTATTCGGCCACTTCTTCACCCATCAAAAAGACGTTTTTATCGCGTCTCATTTCCTCGGACATGGCCTCTCTCAAGGCTTCCCGGAATTGTATTTCTCTCATTGCTTTAAGACAAAATTTTGGCTCGTAAAAATAGAAAGGAATCGGGCATTTGCAAAGATTACCGTGTTCTTTGTCCCAGAAGGTGTTTATCCCAAGTAAACGGTTTTGTGGTTGACAAACTCCAAGATTCCTTGACGGCTCAATTCCCTCCCAAACCCTGATTTTTTGATCCCTCCAAAGGGAAGAGCTGGGTGCGATGCCACCATGGCATTGAGAAATACAGCGCCACTTTCGATGCGTGAAGCCAATTTCTCTCCCTTTTCGAGATCACTTGTCCAGAGTGAGGCTCCAAGCCCAAATTCGGTAGCATTGGCAAGAGATAGTGCTTCCTCTTCATTTTTGACTTTGAAGATAGATGCAACAGGTCCGAATGTTTCCTCAGAAAATGCTGGGGCTGAGGCCGGGATGTCCGTCAAAATCGTTGGTGAAAATAGAGCTGATTCGGAATTTGGCTTCATTCCACCCAAAATCACCTTGGCTCCCATCAATTTAGACTTTTCTACTTGATTATAAAGCTCTTGAGCCAGATCGGGTCGTGCCATACAGGCATAATCCGAGGATTCGTCCAAAGGGTTCCCTTGTTTCATTCCCATGATTTTTTGGGTAAAAATCTCCAAAAACTCCTCGTAGACATGCTCTTCCACGATAAATCGCTTGGCAGCTATGCAGCTTTGGCCAAAATTGATCATCCTCGCTTTGGCAGCAGTTTCTGCCGCAGTAGGCACATCTGCATCACGCAGGACAATAAATGGGTCGCTTCCTCCCAATTCCAACAGGGATTTTTTGATCTGAGCTCCTGCTACTGATGCCACAGCAGCACCTGCTTTTTCGCTGCCAGTCAGTGAAACAGCTTTCACCCGATCATCCTTTAAGAGTTCAAGCGTAGTAGGTGAATCAATCAGTAAACTCTGAAAGGTTCCTATTGGAAAACCTGCTTCTTCAAATACCGATTCAATGGCTAATGCGCATTGGGGGACATTGGAAGCGTGCTTAAGTAGCCCAACATTGCCAGCCATCAGGGTAGGTGCTGCAAATCTGAACACCTGCCAAAAAGGAAAATTCCAAGGCATGACGGCTAAAATTGCCCCAAGTGGCTGGTAAATGACTTTTGCCTTTTTTCCATCCGGTAGATTTAGCTCTTCTGGGATTAAAAATTCAGCGGATTTTTCAGCATAGAAGTCGCATACCCAAGCGCACTTTTCTACTTCCGCTCTTGATTCTTTGATCACTTTTCCCATTTCTAGGGAAATGATTCGGGAAAAATCTTCTTTTTTTTCACGCAAAATCCTAGCTGCGACATGCATCAATGCCGCTTTTTCAGCTAGTGATACCCACTTCCAGTCTTCAAATGTCTTTTGGGCCGTATTCAGCTTCTGTTCAAGTTCCTTAGGGCTGGTGGGCGACAATTCTTTTAAAAGTTCTCCAGTCCAAGGATTGATGGATTGGATTGTACTCATTTTTCAGTGGGTTTTCCGGCTTCTTTCCAAGCAGTTATGCCTCCTTCGAGCATGTACACATTCTTGAAACCCGACTTTTGCATCAAGTCAGCAGCTCTTCTTGTTCTGCTGCCCGAACGGCAATAGAGTAGATAGGTTTTTTTCTTATCGAGGTTTTGGATCTCTTTAGCGAAATTTTCCCCTAGGAAATTGATGTTTAATGCCCCTGCAAGGTGCCCCTCAGCGACTTCCTCAGGGGTGCGTACATCGACCACCATGGTTTTCTTCTTGCCTGACATTTTTTCAAACTGTTGGATGGTCAGTACTTGAATGGAGTCCTTCTCTACGGTTTGAGCAAAGCTGCCCAAGCTGATCAATACCATGGCGAGGAAAAGAGAAATCTTGATTTTCATGAAGTATTTGGTTTTTGGATAAACTAACGTCTAATTGAGTCCAAAATTTACAAGCTTTCAACTCAAAATGCCTCTAAAAATCGGATTGATTTCGGATTCACACAGTTACTTAGATCACAAAACGATAGAGCACCTCAAAGAAGTGGATGAAGTATGGCATGCGGGTGATGTTGGGGACGTTTCAATTTTGGATCTTTTACCGAAGGGTAAAATGTTGCGGGGGGTTTATGGAAATATTGATGATGCTGCGGTGCAGGAGATTCTGCCGGAGTGGCTTGAATTTGAAGTAGAAGGGGTTAAAATACTCATGACCCACATCGGAGGAAAACCACCCCGGTATGCCAAGGGAGTCAAAGAGCGTATCAAAAGCAGCAAGGCTCAGGTATTTGTATGCGGCCATTCGCACATCTGCAAGGTAGAATTAGATCGGGAGCTTCATTGTCTTTACATGAATCCAGGAGCTGTAGGACAGCAGGGCTTTCACCCGATTCGTACCCTGTTACTTTTTGATTTGAGTGAGGGTAAAGTCACTAATCTCAGGGTAGTGGAGTTGGGCAAAAGAGGGGCAATCGGCGCTTAATCAAAAAGAGTTTATTTCTTACTTAGGATAATTCAAAAAAAATAGCGGCTTTGGGCCGCTATCCATTGGTTTTCTTAATCTGGATTATTTAGAGAAAGAAGCTTTGATAGCTTCCACATCTATATTTTTGATCACAGGCTTAGCGCTCAACTGCTTGATTTTGATCACGCGCTCAGTTTGACCTTGTCTTTTTCTTTTCAGCTTTCTTTTAAGAGTAGTTACGCCCATGGCCTTATATGTTTAAATTTTTAAATTCGAAACGAGTCGCAAAAGTAAGTAAACATTTCTTTTCTGCCTACTAATCTTGAGACTTTATTCTGAGGGTAATGCGAGTTGAGACCCGTGGTTCTGGGATTTTTGGATAAATTTGGCCATCCATTTATTCAAAGCCCCATGCAAAAGCCTAGTCTTCCCAAAGGTACCCGTGATTTTGGACCGGTTCAGATGTCCCGAAGGAATTACATTCTCGATACAATCAAAGATACCTTTCAACTTTTTGGATACCAGCAATTGGAGACTCCTGCAATGGAAAATCTAAGCACATTGACTGGTAAATACGGGGAAGAAGGAGATCAGCTATTGTTCAAAATCCTCAATAGCGGTGAATTTACAAAGGATGTAACCCCTGGCGATTTGGAAAAAGGCCCATCAGGGGTTTTATCCAAAGTGTCAGAAAAAGGCTTGCGCTATGACCTTACGGTACCATTTGCACGATACGTGGTGATGAACCGAAACGAACTCACCTTTCCTTTTAAGCGCTACCAAATACAGCCGGTGTGGAGAGCTGATCGACCTCAAAAAGGCAGGTACCGAGAATTTTATCAATGCGACGCAGATGTGGTTGGGACGGATAGTCTCGTGTGTGAGTCAGAGATTATCCTGATGATCCGTAGGGTATTTTCCAAATTGGGTTTGACTTCCTATGGCATTAAAATCAATAATCGAAAGATTCTTACCGGGATAGCTGAAGCAATCGGCGAACCCGGCAAAGAAGGCCCACTCTGTGTAGCAATTGACAAGCTCGATAAGGTTGGATGGGAAAAAGTGCAAGAAGAACTGATCCAAAGGGGTTTCGAGGCGGCTTCCATTCAGAACCTGTCTCCACTGGTCAATCTGGAAACAGACCTTAAGGGAAAAATTGAATTTCTAAAGGTATTTCTCAAAGATTCTCCGACAGGTTTGAAGGGAGTAGAGGAGTTGGAGGAAGTTTTTTCACTATTGGAAAAAATGGGTGAAGACCTTGCACATGTAGAGTTCGATATCATGCTGGCAAGAGGGCTATCATATTATACCGGAGCCATTTTTGAAGTCAAAGTTTACGGAGTCTCTATTGGTTCGGTGAGCGGTGGAGGTCGATATGATAATCTTACAGGTGTTTTTGGATTACCTGGAGTATCGGGTGTTGGATTTTCTTTTGGAGTAGATCGATTGTATGATGTGATGGACGAGTTGAATCTTTTTCCTGGCGACAGGGTCAACGGGACAAAATTGCTATTGGCTCATTTCGATCAAAAGGGCCTCGATTATGCCCTTTCGGTCCTAAACAGTTTTCGAAAGACCGGCATCAAATCAGAAGTCTATCCTGAAGTGGCCAAAATCAAAAAGCAACTTGAATTTGCTTCTAAAAAAGAAATCCCCTTTGTGGGGATTTGCGGTGATAATGAAATCAGTACGGGAACGCTTTCTGTCAAAAACCTAGCGACTGGAACTCAAGAGACTTTGACTATTGAAGAAGCTTTGGCGCTTTTGGGTTAATCAACTTGAAGAATGGATTGGATCGGAAGGTAAATTCCTCCTTTGAGGGACACGAACTCTTGACCTACCGCCCAAACTGTAGTCTCAACTTGGAATACTTGTCTATCGGCTGTTTCAAAAATCAGCTTTACTTTGGTTTGAAGTAAATTCCCTAAAGTTTGAGCTCGGTGTAGGTCAGCCATTCTTGCTTTTCTTTCATCCGGATTTTCCAAAACCTCCCTTTTCCCAAAGGTCAACTGAGCAATTTGTTCCTTTTCAAGCTGTGTGATAGTTTTCATGGCAATTAGGTTTATTAATCTTTTATACAGAATAAGTATTCTGAGAGTTGCCTAAAATATTTCTATGAAAACTATTAGGGTGAATTTTTTGAAATTTTTGGTTGAAAATTTTTCAATAGGAAAATAAAGTATTGTTTATAACCTCCTACAGACTCTATTTATCGTGATATATTTGTCAGTAATAAAAATCGAAAGGTATGTTTGATTTCATGGGAATGATGGGTAAAGTCAAAGAGGCCCAAGCAAAAATAAAAGAAGCGCAAGCCAAGCTAGTTCACCTGACAGCTGAGGGCGAGTCCGGTGCAGGCTTGGTAAAAGTGTTTGTCAATGGAGAACGAAAGATCCTAAAGATTCAGATGGATGATTCCTTACTCAATCCTCAGGATAAAGAGATGTTGACAGACTTGATTGCAGCTGCTACCAACAAGGCTATGGAGGCTATTGAGCAAAAGATCAAAACAGAAATGAAGGCAGCTACTGAAGGTATGATTCCTTCGATTCCTGGCATGGATTTAGGCAATCTTTTCGGGTAATCCTATGATTTGAAAATAGTCAATGCAGCTAGAATACTTGTGTTGACTTGCCAAATCCAAAATTGAGATCCATTATCTATGAAATCCTGTGCCATTGTCATACTTAATTATAATGGCGAAAAGGTTTTATCTACCTTTTTGCCATCGGTCATAGCATTCAGTGTGTATGACATTTGGGTTATTGACAATGCCAGTACAGATTCTTCATTGGAATTTTTGGAGGTTAATTATCCTCAAGTTTCGCTAATCAAATTGAAGGCAAACTTTGGATTTACCGGAGGTTACAATTGGGGATTGGAGGAGCTGAGGGGCAAATATTCGTATTTTATCCTATTAAATTCCGATGTGGAGGTGACTCAAGGATGGGATTCGAAACTGATCGGTTTTTTGAATAAAAACACCGATTATGCTGCTGTTCAGCCCAAGATTTTATCATGGAAAGACAAAAGCTTGTTTGATTATGCAGGTGCGGGAGGAGGATTTTTAGACGCATTCGCCTATCCTTATTGTAGAGGAAGAATGTGGGATATTCTTGAAAGAGATCAAGGTCAATATAATGATTCTATTCCTGTAGACTGGGCTTCGGGCGCATGTATGGCAATAGATGCAAATGACTTTTTTGATCAAGAGGGATTTGACGGGCATTTTTTTGCTCACATGGAGGAGATCGATTTATGCTGGAGGCTGAGGAGAGCAAGAAGAAAGATTGGGTACCTCGGTGAGGTCACCGTGTATCATCAGGGGGGAGCTACTCTGGATAGAGGAAGTGGGAAAAAACTCTACCTGAATATTCGAAACAGCTTAAGCATGATTTTCAAAAATACTAGTCTAGCTAGATTTTTATGGGTTTTCCTCGTAAAGCTTTTTTTGGAATCATTGGCGAGCGTGGGATACTTATTGTCAGGGAAGTATGACTTTGCTGCCGCTGTTTGGAAAGGGTACTTTGATTTTTTTAAGTCGATAGGGTTGAGGTATGCTCAAAAAAGTCTTGAAGTTCAAGTTCCTATTGGATCAGGACCTTGCAATCTTCTATTTTTTAACGTCAAGGTCTTGGGAAAAAGGAAATTCTCTGACCTTTAATCAAAAAGCACAGGATTATTCATCTTTCTGAAATACTTTCGGATTTTCATCATCATTGCCATGGATACATAGAGTACGATAGGTGATCCCATGGTGATAAATGAAGTATATATAAAGAATAGTCTAATGCTGTCAATCGGGAAATTGAGCTTTTCTCCAAGTCGGGAACAAACACCGAATGCTCTTTCTTCGAAGAATAGTTTAAGTTTTTCCATGATTTGTGGTGATTAAGTCGTTTCGAAATTATAAAAAAAAGAGTTTGAATTCTATAATCGCTTTGATCCTCAGAATGTTTTACGGGATATCATTCTTTCTAATGCTATCCCTAGCTGGTTACGGTCAGGAAAATCGAACTGGCTCTACCAATCGATTTTTATCCGATGCTAACATGATTCCAACAAAACTCAAGTTGGAAGGTGATTCAATTCGATTCACCATCAAAGGCTCTATTCCGGTAGAATCTGTTTTGATACCTAGAAACCCAAGATTGACACTTACGCTATATTCAAGTGGAGGTGCTATTGAGTTTGGAGAATTACCCATTGTCAAACAGGTTGCCAATTTTACTTACGAGAAGAAATTTTCGGTGAAATATGAATCTTGGATGCAAGGTGCATTCTTAGAGCTTGAATTTTTCCAGGGAAAAAAAGGAACAACTACTCCTACTGAATCAAAAATTTTAGGAAAGGGAATCATTTCACCTCAGTTGATGGTCAAATTCGGAGAAGTTTATCCCAATGAACCCATTCCTCAAGTAGGATTATACCAACTGACAGGTGGGATAGACCGTGAGCTTGAAAATAGACAGGAATTCGAATTGATTTTTAATCCAGGTACTTCTGTATTGAAGGCGGGTGCAGAAAATCTCGATACTTTTAAACGGATCGGAGATTTTATCCAGAAGAATCCCACTATCCTTCAAGTAAAAATCACCGGAATTCAATCACCCGAACAAGCGGAAGGAAGAAATAGTCAGCTGGGAAACATGAGAGCTCAAGTAGCTCAAAAGAATTTGCTCCAAAGATTTCCTGAGATTCCTTCCAGTGTGATGAAAATAGAATCGAGATGGAATGACTGGTTTGACTTGAGGCTTTTGCTGAAAGAATATCAAGGAATATCCACGCAGAGGAAAGATGAGTTATATGAGATTTTGCTCAATAACGAGTCTTTCTTGGAAAAGGGAGATAGGATAAAAAAACTTCCAGGATACAATCAACTTGCCGGCGACCTGTTTCCAAAATTACGTGCAGCAAAGGTAGAGATAACTGCTAAACCGGCTCAAGGTCTCAACCTAGAACAAACAAATCGGTTAAGGGAAGCAATGTCAGGAAATTCTGGTGTGAATAGACTGACATTTGCAGAGTGGGCTTTGGCAGCGGAATCAAGTCAAAGTCTGGAGGAAAAAGCATTGATCTATTCTAAAATGACAGAGTTTTACAGATCTGCTATACCTTATAATAATATGGCGGTGGTTAGGATGCGGCAAGCACAGCGTACATTGGATATTGGATCCAAGGAAATACTTTGGGAAGAAGCAGAGCGACTTTTGAATCAAGCCTACCGAATAGAGCCCAATGCCTATTCACTCCATAATTTAGGGCAGATTTTGGCATTGAAAGGTGAGTATTGGGAAGCCTACAAGAAATTGTCCGAAGCTTCTGCGCTCTCTAAAAATCCGGATTTTATCCATTCAAATGAAATGCTGAGAGGAGCTTTGGACGTGCAGCGCGGAGATTATAAACTGGCAACTTTGAGATTTGATTTTCCTACCAAAGATCCAAAAGACTTATTCAATAAAGGCTTAGCTTATTATATGCTAAATGATTACATAAAAGCCACACAATTTTTTGAAGAATCAGTTATTCAAGGAAGAGAATTTGGATTTGGGTATTATGGATTGGCAATGATCGCAGTCCAATCTGGACAAGCAGAAATAGCGGTTATACAGCTGAAAAAAGCCATTTCTTACAATTCCTCCCTGCTTGAAAAACTAGTAAATGATCCAATTTTTGATGAATTGATGAAGGATCCAAGCTTTTTCAATGAATTGAAATCAAATTAGATTTCTATTAGAGAATTATTAAAAAAACGCTAAAAAAATTCAATTTTTCGCAGAGGATCAATTCATTAAAATTCCAAGAAAAACCATGAAACCTTAATTATTAAGCCTTTTTGAGGTATTTCTGGACATTTATTTTGCAGAAAGGTGCCGATCTCAAAATTTTATTTATCGGAGAAAATTTGATTTTTCTTTTAGATTATTTAACATTGACGGTTGAGAAACGACAATTAAACCCAAAATTCTAGCCTATGATTAAACTTGACTAAGTCAATTCCTACTCTCTCCTAGCATCATCCGATGCACTCAAGCCTACAGGTTATTTAGTTCGCAGGTCAGTCTGACCAGGTATAGTCGCAATAGAAAGTGTAAAATTGAAGCTCTTCCCTATTGCAATTATTTTAAGAATAATCGCAAACGATTGCATAATCAATTAACAAACAAGTTTTTGAGATTAATCTTGTTACCCAATCTATCTATGTATATGAAAAATGTTTACAAAATTCTAAGTGTGTGCCTTACGCTCTTAGTCCTATCTGTTTCGTCTGCCTATGCGCAGAAAACGGTAACAGGTACGGTTCTGGATGAGTTCGGTTTGGGCCTTCCGGGTGTGTCTATCCTTGTGAAGGGAACCACTACCGGTACTGCCACCGATATTGATGGAAAGTATTCCCTCAGTGTCCCAAATGACCAAGCTACTTTGGTCTTCTCTTTCATTGGCTATGCTGCTGTTGAACAAGTAGTAGGTCCTAGAAGCGTGATCAACGTTTCCATGAAGCCGGATGAAAGAACCCTTACTGAATTGGTTGTAACCGGTTACTCTATCGACTCTAGAAGAGAAACTACCGGTGCGATCGCCACAGTAAACCCTAAAGATTTGACTGTAATTCCTACCGGTAACGTAGAGCAAACCCTTCAGGGTCGTGTTTCTGGTGTTACTGTAATTACCAACGGTCAGCCAGGTACATCTTCCATTATTCGTGTTCGTGGTTTCGGTGCCTTCGGCGGTAACGAACCTTTGTACATCGTGGACGGTTTGCCAACTGCTTCGACCGACTTCTTGAACCCGGATGATATCGAGTCTACCACTGTATTGAAAGATGCGGCTGCTGCTTCTATCTACGGTGCTCGTGCAGCTAACGGTGTAATCGTTTATACAACCAAGCGTGGTGCACGTGACAAGAAGATGAGAGTGGATTACAACGGTATGTATGGTTTTACAGATCCTGGAACAGGTTTGGATATGACCAATCCTCAGGAGTATGCTGACTTGACTTGGTTGGCTGAGAAAAATACAGCTGCCCTTCAAAACCGCGCTCCATCCTATGGTCACCCACAATTCGGAACTGGTGCAACTCCTGTGATGCCTTATTACCTAAGCTTGATCACCAGAAATCCACAGACAGGTGCTTTTGGTGTGGCTTCAGGTCAGCCAGGGCCTTTGACTCAGGCTCAGATCGATCAGCAAAGAGAATGGTACAATGTTGACCCTACAAGAGGTACAGTACGTCAGTTGACCAGAGCAATGACCGGAGAAGGTACGGATTGGTATGCTGCCTTGACTAGAACAGCTCCATTGCACAGACATTCAATCGGATTCAACGGTGGTTCTGAAACTTCAAGATTCTACATCGGTCTTGGTATGCAAGAGCAAGCAGGTATTATGATTGGTAACCAATTCAGAAGATATTCATTAAGAGCTAACTCTGAATTTGATGTAACCAAAAGAATCAGAATCGGTCAAAACTTCCAGGCTACCTATAGACAAGTATTGGGTCAGCAAGGTGGTACAGGAGGTAGAGGTGTATCTGATGACGAAAACGACATCCTTCAGGCATTCCGTATGCCATCCATCATTCCAGTATATGACGAGTTTGGTGGCTATGCAGGTACAGCATCTAGAGGTTTCAACAACCCAAGAAACCCTGTAGCGAGCCGTGAGGGTCAATTGAACAACAGAAACTTTAATGCTAACGCGTTTGGTAACGTATATGGTGAGTGGGACATCATTGATGATTTGACCTTTAGAACCTCAATTGGTGGACAATACAACAACTTCTATTTCTGGGATTATTCAAGATTGCAGTACGAAAACTCTGAAAACAATTCAGCGTTTGGTTACGGTGAAGGTGCTGGATTTAGCTTCGGTTGGACATTTACCAATACTGTCAATTACAAGAAGAAAATCGGTAAGCATGATTTCAACTTCTTGGGTGGTCAGGAAGCTTTGAACTCAGGTGTGGGTAGAAATATCAACGCAGTTGGTCAAAATCCATTCTCAAGAGACCCTGATTTCATTACAATCACAAACCTTCCAGTAAGTACTCGTCAAGTAAACTCCTCTTTATTCAAAGGGGTTAACTTCAACTCTTACTTTGGTCAATTGAAGTATACGTTCAATGACAAGTACATCGTAAGTGCTGTAGTTCGTCGTGACGGTTCTTCTCGATTTGGTGAAAACTCAAGATATGGTGTATTCCCTGCGTTCTCTGCAGCTTGGAGAATTTCATCTGAATCATTCTTGCAGAGCCAGACTTGGATTGACGATTTGAAAATTCGAGGTGGTTACGGTGAAATGGGTAACTCAAACAACGTTGATCCATTGAACCAGTACTCTCTATTTGCAGGTAACATCGGTGCTTCATCTTACGACATCACCGGTTCTAACTCTGGTGCTGTAATTGGTTTCAGAAGATCACGTATCGGTAACCCTAACGCCCGTTGGGAAACTGCTGTAACCCAAAACGTAGGATTTGACGGTACTTTCTTTAATGGTCGCTTGGATGTGATCTTTGACTGGTGGAGAAAAGACACCAAAGACTTGTTGTTCACCGTTCCAATTCCTTTGACAGCTGGTTCTAATGCTGCTGCTCCTGCAGTAAACATTGGTGAAATGTTGAATAGAGGTTTGGACCTTTTGGTAACTACAAGAGGTAATTTTACTAGCGATTTGACTTATGAGTTGACCGTAACAGGTTCTACTTTGAAGAATGAAATTGTAGCCCTTTCTCCTGGTTTGAGCTTTATTACTTCCGTTAACCCATCTTACCGTGGTATCCAGCCTATCCGAAATGCAGTAGGTCAACCTCTTTCTTCATTCTTCGGCTTTAAGACCTTGGGTCTATTTAGCAGTGCAGAAGATGTAAGATCTCATGCAGTTCAAGACGGAGCAGCTCCTGGCCGTTTCAAGTTTGAAGATGTAAATGGTGATGGAAGAATTACTCCAGATGACCGTGTGTTCTTGGGTAATCCAGTTCCTGATTTTACCGGAGGTATGAACTTCACTTTGGGTTACAAAGGCTTTGATTTGTCAGCTTATTTGTACACTTCTATCGGTAACGAAATCTGGAACCAGTCTCGTTGGTTTACTGATTTCTTCCAGACCTTTGAAGGTGCTGCAATCTCAAGAAGACTATATGATGCTTGGACTCCTCAAAATTTGGATGCTAAAATCCCAGTTGTTGAAAGAGTTTCCAACTTCTCAACTTCTAACGTAGCAAACTCTTTCTATGTGGAAGATGGTTCTTATTTGAGACTTCAGAACTTGACTTTAGGCTATTCTGCTCCTGCAAGTGTTCTTCAGAAGTTGAAAATGGAGAGAGCCAGAGTATTTGCATCTGTAAACAACCTGTTTACATTGACCAAGTATGAAGGTCTAGATCCTGCGGTAGGTGGTGATGCCGACTTGACTTTCGGTATCGACGTAGGTAACTATCCGGTTACTAGAGGTTGGACTTTCGGTCTAAATTTGAGCTTCTAAGCCAAACAACATAATTTGAATCGAGTTATAGACACTATAATAGATTAAACAAATGAACAATTTTAAATTAAAAATCGGTGCCCTACTAGCATCCACAGCGATGATGGTAGCAGTGAGTTGTAGCGATGAATTCTTGGAAATTCCGCCGGTTGGTCAGTTGTCAGAAAATCAGCTTTCTTCTTTGGCTGGTATTGATGCCTCTTTGATCGCAGCGTATTCTCAGGTAAACGGTCGCGGTAACAGATTAGGGTCTCCTTCCAACTGGGTTTGGGGGAGCATCAGAGGGGGAGAGGCAAATAAAGGTACTGACCCCGGTGACTTCACGACCATTAACCCTATCCAGCGATTCGAAAATGATGCTGCTGGTGGTGAAATGGGTTCCAAGTATAACGTTTGTTACGAAGGTATTGCAAGAGCAAACAATGTCTTGAGGCTTTTAACAAAGGCTGGTGCAGATGTTACGCCGGCTGACAAGATCAGACTAACTTCTCAAGCAAGATTCCTAAGAGCGCATTTCTACTTTGAGTTGGCTCGTGATTATAACAGAACTCCTTATGTGGACGAGACAGTGGATTATGGTAGTGGATTAGAGGCAGTGAAGAATGACAAAGACCTATGGCCTTTTATCATTGCTGACCTTGACTATGCTGTCAAAAATCTTCCTGCTACACAGCCACAGGTAGGCCGTGTTAACGCTTGGGCTGCTAAAGCTTACTTAGGCAAGGTGTACATGTACACCAAAGAGTTTGCTAAAGCAAAAGCCTTGTTTGATGACGTAATTGCAAATGGTGTTACTTCCAATGGTTTGAAGTATGGTTTGGTTCCTTACTATGACGACATGTTCCGTGGTAAGAATGATAATCATCAGGAATCTGTTTGGGCTTATCAGGCTGCTGCAAATACAGGTTCTGTACTAAACGCAAACCCTGAGTTTGACTTGAACTTCCCATACAATACCGGTCCTGCTGGTCCTGGTAACTGTTGCGGATTCTTCCAGCCAAGCTTCACATTCGTAAATGCCTTCCGTACAAAAGACGGTCTTCCACTACTTGACAGAACTTACAACAGTGCTGCTAATGAAGTGAAGAATGATATGGGAATTGCTTCAGGTGCGGCTTTCACACCGGATGCAGGTCCACTTGATCCTCGTTTGGATCACACTGTAGGTCGTAGAGGTATCCCTTATTTGGATTGGATGGATCACCCAGGTCAAGCTTGGATCCGTAACCAGCCTAATGCAGGTCCTTACTCTCCTAAGAAGTATGTGTATGCTAAATCAGAAGCAGGAACTTTCCAAGATAACTCTTCCTGGACTCCTGGCTATACCGGTATCAATTTCATGATTATCCGTTTTGCAGACATCTTATTGTTGGCTGCTGAAGCTGAAATCGAAGTAGGTAGCTTGGAAAAAGCTAGAGAATATGTGAACAGAATCAGAACTAGAGCAATCAATTCTCCAGTAAAGAGAGGTGACGGATCTAACGCAGCAAACTACAACATCAAGACGTATGATGCTCCATGGACTGTAAAAGCTACTGCACAGGCAGCTGTACGTATGGAACGTCTTCTTGAGTTGGGTATGGAAGGTCACAGATTCTACGATCTTCAGCGTTGGGGTACGGCTCAGGCTGAATTGGATTACTATTTCGCTTATGATGGTGTGAAATTGGCTTCTGCTCTTGGTGGTGCTAAGTACACAGAAAAGTATAAGTGGGTTCCAATTCCTCAGGATCAGATTGACCTAGTGGGTAAGGATATTTTGATCCAAAACCCAGGTTTCTAATCCAAACCGAATTAATTATTAAGAGAAGGTCGAAAGACCTTCTCTTTTTTGTTTTGGGGCTTTTTATTCCATGTTTTCTTTCATTTGGATGGTGGAAAGTGCTAATTTTCTTCACCCAAAATCCATTCATTTTCCTATGAAGACCCCATTTAATTTCCTGATTATTGTATCTCTTTTAGTGTTGATTAGTTGCCAAAAAAGTGATACTCTTTTTGAATTAAAATCACCTGAGGATACAGGAATAGATTTTAATAATTTGATTACAGAGTCTGATAGTTTCAACATCCTTACAGATGAATACATTTTTACTGGTGGCGGAGTAGCAGTTGCTGATTTTGACCAAAATGGCTTTCAGGACCTTTTCTTCACAGGTAACCAAGTTCCCAATCGTCTTTATCTTAATCAGGGAGAATTTAAATTTAAGGATGCCTCTGAAGTAGCTGGTGTAATGGCTCCTGATAAATGGTGTACAGGAAGCGTGATTGTGGATATCAATTTGGATGGACTTCCTGATATTTATGTGGCCACTGCTATGAAAAAGGGCCCTGGGGAGCGCAATAATCTTCTTTTTGTAAATCAGGGGAAGGATGCTGATGGCAATGTGACTTTCCAAGAAATGGCTGATCAATATGGCATCGCAGATCCGGGAAATTCTATGGGGGCTGCCTTTTTGGATTATGACTTGGACGGAGACTTGGATTTATATGTCTTGAATAATGAGCAAGTCATCGCTAAGCCTACCAATTTCCGAACAAAAATCACGGATGGTTCTGCGGTGAATAATGATGCGTTCTACAGAAACAATGGGGACGGCACCTTTACCAATGTGACCCTGGAGGCAGGCATTACCTACGAAGGATTCGGACTTGGTCTTGCCATCGGTGATGTAAACAATGACGGCTGGCCTGATATCCATGTGAGCAATGATTACATCACCAATGATATCCTCTACATCAATAATCAAAACGGTACTTTTTCGAATAAGACCAAGGAATTCCTAAAGCACCAAAGCCAGTTTTCTATGGGATCTGATTTGGCAGATTTCAACAATGATGGAATGCCGGATCTGATTACCATTGACATGCTTGGAGAAGATAGTTATCGGAAAAAGACCACAATCGGTAAAAATGTCTATCAGACGTATATCAACAATGAGCAGTTTGGATACGAGTATCAGCATGTGAGAAACATGGTCCATCTCAACAATGGATCAGGTGTTCCTTTTAGTGAAGTAGGTATGGTGGCTGGAGTTTATCAGACAGACTGGAGTTGGGCTCCCTTATTTGCCGATGTGGATAATGATGGGAAAAGGGACCTGTTGATTACCAATGGTTTTCCACGTGATATCACCGATAAAGATTTTGCTAATTACCGGGCAGATGTAGGAAGTATCGCTTCGGTAAGGCAGCTTTTGGATTCTATTCCGATTGTGAAAATTCCCAATTACTCTTACCGAAATCTAGGTGATTTGAAGTTTGAAGACTCCGGGGATGCCTGGGGATTAAATCAACCTTCTTTTTCCAACGGTGCAGTATTGGCTGATTTGGACTTAGATGGGGATTTGGATTATGTGGTCAATAATATCAATGATCCGGCTTTTGTCTTTGAAAATAAGTTGAATGAAAATAAAAAAGCTCCCGCATTTTTAAGGATCAAACTTAAAGGTCCCAAGCTAAATCCGGAGGGCTTAGGCGCTAAAGTCTGGGCTAAGACTCCAACTGGTGAGTTTCTGTTTCAAGAAATGCAGGTGGTGAGGGGGTACATGTCTTCCACCGAATCCATCATTCATTTTGGTTTGGATTCCCTGAGTGCCGTGGAAGAGCTTCATGTTATTTGGCCGGATGGGAAAGAGCAAAAGTTGTCCAAAGTAGCCGTGAACCAAGTGCTAGAGGTTGCCTACCAAGATGCAAAAGTAGGTGCCGGTAATTTGGCTGTCTGGAATCAGGATGTAATTGCTCCTTTATTTGCCGAGGTGTCCGACTCTTTGGGTATTCAATACATTCATCAAGAAACGGACAAAATTGACTACAATATCCAGCGAACCTTACCTCACAAACTCTCCCAATATGGCCCAGTACTCTCAGTTGGAGATATTAACGGGGATGGAAGGGAAGATGTAATCATCGGTTCTGCAGCTGGGTTTTCCCCAGTTTGGTTTTCTCAAAATCAAGATGGCTCGTTTACCCAAAAAGAGTTGTTGCCAGGAGAAAATTCAGCCTTTGAGGAAGTGGGCATTCTGTCTTTTGATCTTGAAAATGACGGGGATTTGGACCTATATCTGGTGAGTGGAAGTGCCGAGTTTGCGCCTGATGCTCCTGAATATCAGGATAGAATTTACCTAAATGATGGAAAAGGCAATTTCACCTTGGATAAGAATTTCTCTTTGGTTCAAGCCAATGGAAGTGTGGTGCGAGGGGCGGATGTGGACGGAGATGGATTTATGGATCTTTTTGTAGGTGGTCGTACACCGGTAGGAAAATTCCCTCTTCCTGAGAAAAGCTTTTTCCTGAAAAATAATCAGGGAAACTTGGCCGATGGTACCAAGCAATGGCTTCCTGAAATTGAAAATCTGGGAATGATTACCGACGCGGTGTGGTCTGATGTCAATACCGACGGAAAGGTCGACTTGGTGGTAGTTGGTGAATTGATGCCGGTGACTGTTTTTCTGAATAGGGGAGATCGCTTTGAAAAAGCTCAGAACACCGGTTTGGAAAATTACCTGGGTTGGTGGAACTCAATAGTGACTGCAGACTTCGATCAGGATGGAGATACAGATTGGGTGGTAGGAAATATGGGGGCAAATAACCCTCACCATCCGTCTTTTGATCGTCCTTTGAAAATTTATGCCAAGGATTTTGATGCCAATGGCTCCATTGATCCGGTAACTTTTGCCTACTACAAGGAGAAAATCGGAGGTAATTACCAGTCTTTTCCAAGTCATTTTTGGGATGACCTTACCGGACAAAGTCCGATGTTCAGAAGGAAATTTGATCGCTATAAATACTTCGCACAAAGTACAGAGGCTACTTTTTTCACCGAAGAGGAAAAACAAGGTGCACAAATCCTGACCGGAAATTTTGACCGTTCGGTTTGGGTAGAGAATCTTGGGGATGCCAAATTTAAAGTTCACGAGCTTCCCACCATCGCTCAGATAGCACCGATGAATGGCATGGTAGCTGACGATTTTAATGGGGATGGATTCACGGATGTGATGATGGTTGGCAATGATTACGGCAATGAGATCTTCATTGGCCGATTGGATGCAGCGATTGGTTGGATGCTCTTGGGGGATGGAAAAGGTAATTTTAAACCCATAAGCACTCGAGAAAGCGGCTTCATGGTGCCTGGTGATGCAAAAGCATTGGTCAAAGTGACGGCCTTTGATGGTTCGGCGATTTATTTGGCTTCCCAAAATCGCGGCAAACTCTTGGCGTTTCAGCCTCAAAGAACAAAGCTTAAGTCCATCACACCTCCTACTGAGGCGATGGCCATTCTATTGGAACTGAGTGATGGACGAATGCAACGCGTGGATGCGACCTTTGGGGCAGGTTTTGGTTCGCAATCCAGCCGATCCATTCATTTGCCAGAAGGGGTAAAATCAGCCTTGATGATTACTTACAAGGGAGAGATGATTCCACTCACCATATTTAGCATGGAATAATTACTTGTAAAGTTCTCCCGGTTTAGCATCACAAATGTCACTGATGAGGTCAGCTACCTTGTCAGTGACATCTTCAAAGTATCGTTTTCCTTTCTCAGGCGTTGCTTTTTTCGGATTGCCAATTCCGGTGTCTTCCGTGACTTGAGACCATTTTCGTTCCGCCCAAGCCCATTTTTCACGAATACCTCGGATCACTGACTTTTTCTCCTCTCCGTCACCAGCCTCTGCTACCGGTAGGATTAATTCAGGATGCAGGTATTGAATCAGGGCAGTCTCCATCTCATCGGCATGATCTCCGGCTTCTTCAAAGTAAAGACTCTTGTCCAAGGCTTGGTACCAATTGCAGGTAAAAAGCATCATGTCAGGATAGTTTAGACCTAGTTCGCGCAGCATGGGTTGGAAGTTGTTCCCACCATGGCTATTCAAGATCAAGAGTTTTTTCAGTCCCTGACGATTCAACACTTCTATGATGTCCTTCAGAATGATGAGTTGGGTGCTTGGGTAGATGTTCATATCCAAGTAGATGTCAGACTGTCCTGTATTTACCCCAAAAGGAATGGTAGGAAGAACCACGACTTTACTGCCTTTTTCCCATGCTTTTCTGGCACCTTCGGCAGCGATTGCATCAGCTTCAAACACGTCCGTACCGTAAGGCATGTGGTAATTGTGTGCTTCAGTGGCACCCCAAGGCAAGATGGCGAGTTCATAGCGGAACGTTTTCAGATCTTTCCAATTGGCTTCTTTCAGGATATAGGGTCTCATGGATTTATTCGGAGATTTGGACGTGCGGGAAGGGTTATATTAGCCAAAATTGATAATTTGACTCCTCGATTCTAAAATACGTTTCATGTCTCAAAGAAGAAAGTTTATCAAGCAATCACTCCTCGGATCTGCTTTATTTTTACCCGGAGTGGCAGCTTCCTGCGCTCAGACAAGTGATCAAAAATCACCGAACGGAGAGAAGCCTTTAATCCTATCAACTTGGAATCATGGGGTACCTGCCAATGCAGACGCTTGGGCCAAGCTGAAGGAAACGGGCAGTATCCTGGATGCAGTGGAGGCGGGAGTAAGAAATACCGAATTGGATATGGATAACCTCTCTGTGGGTCTTCAGGGTCTTCCCGACCGTGAGGGAATTACCACACTTGACGCTTCCATCATGACGGGAGATGGTTCCTGTGGATCGGTTGCTTTTGTCCGGCAAATTAAGCATCCCATATCTTTGGCAAGGGCGGTGATGGAAAAAACACCCCACGT
The DNA here is from genome assembly GCA_018336015.1 of Algoriphagus sp. GTDB lineage: Bacteria > Bacteroidota > Bacteroidia > Cytophagales > Cyclobacteriaceae > Algoriphagus > Algoriphagus aquatilis. The sequence goes on from JAGXQZ010000072.1 coordinate 26,857, forward strand.
CATGTTGGTGGGAGAGGGTGCCAGACAATTTGCGATTGCTCAGGGTTTCCCGTTGGAGGAGGAGGTGCTCAGTCCAAAAGCCCAAATCGAATACGACAAATGGAAAGTCACCAGTCAATACAAGCCCATTATCAATATTGAGAATCACGATACGATCGGTATGATCGGTATTGATGCCAATGGTAAATTGGCGGGCAGCTGTACTACCAGTGGATTGGCTTATAAAATGCACGGAAGGGTAGGGGACAGCCCCATCATCGGAGCAGGGTTGTATGTGGATGATGAAGTCGGTGCGGCGACTGCCACCGGTTTGGGAGAGACGATTATCCGGATTTGTGGTAGCTTCCTGATCGTGGAACTGATGCGTCAGGGCAGATCGCCACAGGAGGCCTGCGAAGAAGCTGTCAAGCGATTGGTTTCAAAGACAAAAAACGTAAAAGACATTCAAGCTGGATTTTTGGCGATCAACAAATACGGAGAGGTAGGTGCCTACGCCGTTCATCCGGGATTTAACTTTGCCAAAGCCACTGAATCAGGAAATATCCTCATCGACGCAAACAGTCACTTCAAACCATGAGTAAGATTTTACTGGAAGCGCCGGTTTTCAACCTACAAGGAGCCTTGGAGGCGGCAGAACAAGGGATTGATCGATTGGAACTTTGTGCCAATTTTCCTGAAGGTGGAGAGACTCCAAGTGCAGGGATGCTTCGTTTTTTGAAAAGCGAAGTCGATATCCCTGTTTTTGTGATGATCCGTCCAAGAGGAGGAGATTTTGTTTATTCCCAAAAAGAGCTGTTGGTCATGAAACAGGACATTCAGATTTTGGGAGAAATGGGTGCGGATGGTTTTGTATTTGGAGTATTGGATGAAAAAGGAAATGTGGATCAGAAGGCAAATGAATTTCTGAAAAGAGCTACAGGGGCCAAACCTTGCACGTTTCACCGAGCATTTGATGCATCGGCTGATTTGTCTGACTCATTGGAAAAAATCATTGACTTGGGATTCGATCGGATTTTGACTTCGGGTGGAAAAAACTCCCTAACAGAAGGATTGGACATGGTGACCCAACTTTTGGCAAAAGCCAAAGATAGGATCGTCATCATGCCGGGAGGAGGAACAAAGGCTGAACATGTGCCTATCCTAAGAGCGACAGGTTTATTGAAGGAAGTCCACGCTTCCTGTAAATTGACCAAGGTTTCTAAAAATCAATTTATCAATCCTGATCTTTCATTTTCTTCTGCACCTTTAGATTATTCCAAACATTTTGGGATTGATCCTGTATTGGTACAAGGATTTAAAACCGTGTTGTAAATACAGATGAAAAGATTGTGGGGTTTTTGGGTTGGAATGCTGATGGTAAGCGCCTGCGGTCAGATTGCAGAGCGAAAGCAGCCTCCACCAAGTTTGTATCAGCTTTCTCAATCCGATCTTGACCTTTCGGGCGAGCAATTGGCGAGGGGTTATTGTGCTTCGTGCCATGTGATGCCTGAGCCCGAAGTTTTAGATAGAACCACCTGGGAAAAAGTTCTTCCAGATATGCGCAAGCGCATGGGATTGTACTTGGAGGAGGATTTTGGTACTTCCCTACCTGAAGATGAAGGGGTGCCAGATGGAATTTATTCTAAAATCCCTTTCATCACCCGTGAAAAATGGGAAAAGCTCCAATCTTATTATTTGGAAAATGCTCCAGATATGCCACTTCCTCAAGAGTCCAAGGTTGCCCCGCGAGTGGGGATTCCGGGGTTCAAATTGGAGGTGCCTAATTTTCCCTTTGTCAGGTCAAGCTTGACGACCATGCTCCGTGTCCATCCCAAAACAGGAAAGTTGTGGTTGGGCCATCGGTTTAGGGCATTGTTTGAACTCGACCCTGCCAATCAATTTTCACAGCTTGATTCCATCCCCACTGCAGTCGCACCGGTAGAAATCCGTTGGAAGGAGGATCAATCTTTTGAGTTACTCACCATGGGATTGATGGACCCCGCCAATGATTCGATTGGTTCAGTTTCTACTTTTGTAAAAAATGATGGTGCTTGGAAGTCACAGCCAGTATTTGAAAAACTCATGCGACCTGTCCATGTGGAAGTGGCTGATTGGAATGGCGATGGTAAGCCGGATTATGTCATCTCCCAATTTGGTAATCACCTAGGTAAATTAAGTCTTCATCTGAGCAAGGATACAGCTTTTCAAGAGGTGATTCTCAAAAAGGATCCTGGAGCAAGGCGTTCGATGGCAGTGGATTACGATGGGGATGGAGATTTGGATATCCTAGTCTTAATGACTCAAGCAAAAGAGGGATTGGTTTTGTTTGAAAATACGGGCGGTGGGAAGTTTAAGGAAAAGCAATTAGTCAGTTTTCAGCCTGCCTTTGGATCAAGCGATTTTAGATTTGAAGACATGAATGGCGACGGGAAAGCTGAACTCATATTGGTCAATGGTGACAATGCGGATCAGAGTCAAATCCTGAAAAATTACCATGGTGTCCGAATTTTTGAACGCGATAACTCAGGTGAATTTGAGGAAAAATGGTTTTATCCCATGCATGGAGCGACTGGATTGGAAGTGGGAGATTTTGACCAGGATGGGAAAATGGATGTGGTGGCCATTGCTTTTTTTCCCGATCGAAATCAAAAACCTCATCAAAACTTGATTTATTTCAAACAGGAAAAGCCTGATTCCTTACTCCCTTTTGTCTTGAAAGAGCAATTGCAAGATCATTGGCTGACGTTAACCAAGGGGGACCTGGACAAGGATGGAGATGAGGATTTGATTGTGGGGACATTTGCTTTCGACCAGCTCTATCAGGCACCTACCAAACAATGGAGACCCTTTGTAGTTTTGAGGAATCAATTGAAATAAAATTCTGTAATTATCTATTTCATCCAAATTAATAATTTAATATTCGGAATATTTGGCTCTATTTTTTCATTTTTCATTGAAAATCAGTAGCTTCTTTTATCTCTAAGGGGAAATGCTATGGTAAAAAGTTTTCAAGGGGTAAAAGTGGTGGAGCCTAAGACCCCGGCTCAGCCTATTTTGGTGAGAGACCACATGACATCGAAGTTGGTGACTTTTGGGCCTGATGATACGATCGATCAGGTGATGGAAGCCTTGACCAAGCGGAAAATTTCCGGTGCGCCTGTCGTGGACGAAGGTGGAGCATTGATTGGGATTATCTCTGAGGTGGATTGCCTTAGGGAGATTATCAAAGGAAAATATACCAATACCGTCCGTTTTCCCGCTAAAGTGCATGAGTTAATGACTCGGGATGTGATGACGTTGTCTCCGGATATGACACTTTTTGATGCTGCTCAAAAGTTTTTGGAGTATCAGATCCGAAGATTTCCTGTATTGAAAAATGGGCAACTGGTCGGGCAGATCAGTCTCAGTGATGTAATTCGGGCTTTTCCCTCTCTCAAACATACCACCTGGTAAAACCAAAAACGCCCCGAAATTTCGGGGCGTTTTTGGTTCGAGCTTATTTTGATTTTTCGATGGCTCTTTCGACATCCTTTAAGATGTCTTCGTAATGCTCCAATCCTACAGAAAGCCGTACCAGTCCGTCGCTGATTCCCACTTGTGCACGTTCCTCAGGAGAAAGTTTGCTATGAGTAGTCGATGCAGGATGCGTAATGATGCTGCGGCTGTCTCCTAAATTTGGAGTGATGGAAATCATTTGTAGCTGATCGATGAAGCGCTGTGCGCGGGCCAAACCACCTTTCAGTGTTAGGGTAATTATCCCGCCTCCAGCTTTCATTTGTTTTAAAGCCAGGTCGTGCTGTGGATGAGACTTGAGAAATGGATAGCGAACTGCATCTAGTTCAGGATTTCCTTCAAAATATTGGGCGATTTTTAGGGCATTTTCGCAGTGTCTGTCCATCCTTACCGCTAGCGTTTCCATGCTCTTGGATAAAATCCAGGCATTAAATGGTGAGATCGATGGTCCAGTATGGCGGGTGAAAAACTGCACCTCTTTGATCAGATCTTTTTTCCCCAAAATCAGGCCGCCCAAAACTCTGCCTTGTCCATCGATATACTTGGTGGCACTGTGGGTGACGATGTGTGCCCCCCATTTAGCAGGTTGCTGCAGGTAAGGCGTGGCAAAGCAATTGTCTACCACGAGGATCAGGTTGTGTGCCGCCGCAAACTTTCCTGCCCATTCCAAATCGATAATTTCCAGGCCCGGATTGGAAGGGGTTTCCAAAAATAGCATTTTGGTGTTAGGCTGCACCAGCTTGTCCCAATTTTGGCAATCCGAAATGTCTCCATAAGTAGAAGTAATACCCCACTTTGGAAATACTCGGGTTAGCAATTGATGAGTCGATCCAAAAAGTGATCGGGAAGCCAAAATGTGATCTCCTTGCTGTAGGAGTGAAGCAATGCTTCCAAACATGGCAGCCATTCCTGAAGCTGTCGCGATTCCGTCTTCGGTACCTTCCGCGCGGCAGACCTTTTCGATCAAATCGGAAGAATTTGGATTGGAATAGCGGGAGTAGATATTGCCTTGAATCTCGTCTGCAAACATCGCCCGTGCTTCCTCGGCGGATTCAAAGGTAAAGCTGGAAGTGATGAAAATGGGTGAGGAGTGTTCTTTGAGATCGGATCGGCGCTGGATGCGGATGGCATCGGTTTCGAAATGAGACATGGGTTTGGTCGGTTTGAATGCTATTGGGTACTTGGAAACTGAAAAAGAATTTCCCCAAAGAAGAAAACCGAACCAGAAAGTGGGGTAGAGTTGAATCTCGCCAATTTATAGTTCCCGCTTTGGGTAGGACTTGGCACCTTTCTCCTTGGCAGGGATGGTTGCCAGAGGGTCATCGAGCCTAGTCTCTCGCCTCTTCTTTATAAATCAGTTGCCTGAAGTGTCACAAAGAAAGAGGGAGAATTGGTCAAATCCAAATCTCCCTTCATTTCAGTCGTTGTATTGTGTCATGGTTTGTGCGATTCCCGCTGTGCAAAAGCCATAAATCATGTCTATGGCTTTATCCATCATGGAAGGCAGTTCGTCAAATTCCTGCTGAGTGAATCTCCCCAAAACATATTCTACTTGCCGTCCTTTTGGGAAATTGTCACCAATTCCCATCCGAAGTCTGGGGTAGTCTTGTCCACCGCACAGTTCTTCGATATTCTTTAATCCGTTGTGCCCCGCAGCACTTCCTTTGGCCCTCATTCGGAGCTTGGCAAAAGGAATGGCCATGTCATCCACCAAGACAAGTAAGTTTTCTTTTGGGATAGCGAGTTCCTTCATCCAGTAGTTGACAGCCTTTCCGCTCAGGTTCATGTAGGTGGTTGGCTTGATCAAATGCAGGGATCGGCCTTTATGTTTGATTTCGGATTTAAAAGCCAAGCGCTCGCTTTTCCAAGTCACACCTTCCTTATCAGCCAAGCGGTCTAGTGTCAAAAAGCCGATGTTGTGGCGGGTGAGTTCGTACTCCGGACCTATATTTCCCAATCCTACAATAAGGTATTTCATGCTGAAGCTATAAGGGTTGATTAGACCTGCCAGGTTTCAAAAACCTGACAGGTCTGGATTCGATCTAGTGTTAAACAAAAAATCCTGCTCATTGCTGGGCAGGATTTGTTGATTTCGGAGTCAGGATTATTCTCCTTTCTTGCCTCTGAGCGCTCTTGGAATACCAATAGTCACGATAGACACATTTGGAGAAGTAAGGATTTCATATCCTTCAGCCTTCAATTCACCTACCTTGAAAGATTTTCCAAGATCAAGGTTGGAAATATCAGCCACGATGAAGTCAGGAAGGTTTTTAGCCAAACCTTTTACTTTCAATCTTCTGGTCTTAAATTCCATTTTACCACCTTTTGCCATACCTGGAGAGCTACCTTCGATTTTCACAGGAATTTCGAATTTGATTGCTTTGTCTTCCGTGTAAGCCATGAAATCTGCGTGAAGCAAGGTTTCACTTACCGGGTGGAATTGTGCTTCCTTCAATACGGCTTTGATGATTCTGCCTTCGATGTTCAACTCAACCAAGTGAACATCTGGGGTATAGATCAAGTCGCGGAAAAGGATCGCTGGGGAATAGAAATGAACTTGCTCAGGGATACCTGGACCATAAACTACACAGGGTACATTACCGGAATCTCTGATTTCGTTCAAAGCGGCACTGTCGAGATTTGCTCTTTTAAACCCTATAATCTCTAGTGTTCTCATATGTATTTGTATTTAAAATTGGTTCTTAAATAAATAATGAACTGATCGATGTGTGTCCTGTGACGGCGTGTATGGCTTTGCCAAACAACTCAGCAACGGTCAGTACTCTAATTTTCGAAGATTGCTGCTTGAGAGAAAGTGTGTCGGTCACGACAAGTTCTTCCAAAACAGAATTTTCAATGTTTTCATAAGCTTTTCCTGAAAGTACTCCATGCGTAACGATGGCCCTTACAGAATTTGCTCCTTTTTCCATGATGATCTGAGCAGCCTTGCAAAGCGTACCTGCTGTATCTACCAAATCATCTACGAGAATCACGTCTTTGCCTTCCACGTCTCCGATGACTTGCATGGATGCTACCTCGTTGGCTCTTTTTCTGTGCTTGTCACAGACGACCATTTCTACCTCGAAGTGCTTTGCAAAGGATCTCGCCCTTGCCACACCTCCCACATCCGGGGCTGCGAAGATCATGTCTTTCAGCCGAAGTGTGCTCAAATAGGGCGCAAATATAGCAGAACCATTCAAATGATCCAATGGGATATCAAAAAATCCCTGGATTTGACCGGCGTGTAAGTCACAAGTCATGATCCGATCCGCGCCCGCCGAGGTAAGCATGTTGGCAATAAGTTTGGCTGCGATTGAAACTCGTGGTCTGTCTTTTCTATCTTGACGTGCATATCCAAAATAGGGAATGACCGCACAGACCTTATAAGCACTTGCTCTTTTCGCAGCATCGATCATCAAGCAGAGCTCCAGTAAATTGTCGCTGGGGGGATTGGTGCTCTGTATGATAAAGACGGTACAGCCTCGGATGGACTCATCAAAACTCGGAGACATCTCGCCATCACTGAATTTCGACATGGTCATTTCACCCAGCTTTTTGCCATAGCTTTTGGCAATTTTTTGAGCGAGTTCTTGGCTGTTTGTGCCGGCAAAGATTTTTACCTCGGACATAGATTTTGCAGGAATTGGTGGTGGAAACGCTTGAAAAGACAGATAAACAAAAGTAATGATTTTTGGAGGACGGGCTAATCTATCAGCAATCTCTCCAAGTAAAAAATGATAAAATGACCTAACTCTTTTTCCACCATGGGTTGATTTGGTTTTTCTGCTTATTGATTCATTTTTCCGATCCTGTAAATTTTCTAAAGGATACGTCTTTTTCACCTGATTGAGTTGAGCAATGCCTTATTTTAGCGTATTCCCTTCAAGGACAATACTTATGAAAAAAACCACCCTTTTCTTGTTGAATCTGTTGATTCTTCCGCTTTGGCTATTGGCCCAAAGTGTGCCTACCCCTAAATCTCACTTTGGGTTTAATGTGGGAGATCCATATATGCTTGCAAACTTTTCCCAAACCGAAGCTTATTTCAAAAAAGTGGATGCAGCTTCAGATCGGGTAAAATATACCAGCATCGGCAAGACTGAGTTTGGAAGGGAACAACCCATGTTGATCATTACAGCTCCCAAGAATTTTGCGCAGCTCGAGCGATACAAGGAAATATCCCAAAAACTGGGAAGAGCTGAAATCACCGAAGCTGAGGCCAAGGCACTTTCCAGAGAGGGAAAACCCATCGTTTGGATCGATGGCGGACTCCATGCCAACGAAGTAGTAGGGGCTCAGCAGTTGATCGAGACGCTCTATCATTTGGCTTCCAAAAATGATGAGGAAACGTTAAGGATTTTGGATGAAGTGATCATTCTTTTGGTTCACGTCAATCCCGATGGCATGGAAATCATGTCTGACTGGTACATGATGCATGAGGATAAAGCCAAGCGCAACAAGAATATCCCTGTGCTTTATCAGAAGTATGTAGGTCATGATAATAACCGGGATTTCTACATGAACAACATGAAGGAATCCACCAATATTTCCCTGCAGCAATATGTAGAGTGGCTTCCTCAGATTGTCTACAACCATCACCAAGCAGGCCCGGCTGGCACCGTGGTAGCAGGTCCCCCTTACCGAGATCCGTTTAATCATGTCTTTGATCCACTAATTATCACCAGTTTAGATGCGGTGGGTGCGGCTATGATCAATCGACTGCATGTAGAGGATAAACCGGGGTATACCCGACTCGATGGTTCTGTCTTTTCCACGTGGTGGAATGGTGGATTGCGAACCACACCTTATTATCACAATATGATCGGGATCCTGACGGAGATTGTGGGTGATCCTTCTCCGTATTCTATCCCTTTGGTTCCGGATCGATTGATTCCAAATAATGGTACTCCCTACCCGGTGACTCCTGGTCCTTGGGCATTCCGTACCTCGATAGATTATTCTGTATCGATGAACTATGCGATTTTGAATCATGCAGTGCGGCATGGGGATGAGTTGCTGTATAATTTTTACCTGATGGGTAAAAAGTCCATCGATCGAGGAAATACAGATACGTGGACTCGCTATCCAAAGTATGCCGCAGACATCCAAAAATCCTTTGACGCTACGCAAAAGAAGAAAGAGACTGAAGATGAGGATGCGGCCTATTTTGGATTTAGAGCGGGAGTTCCGGTGCAGTTTTATGACTCAGTCTATAAGAATCCTGCGAAAAGGGATCCGAGGGGCTATATCTTATCCGCTGACCAGGCTGACTTTCCTACTGCCATCAAATTTTTAAATGCATTGATCAAATCCGGAGTCTTGGTTCACAAAGCCACAGCAGACTTTTCTGTGAATGGGAAGACCTATCCAAAAGGATCTTATATAGTCAAAACAGCCCAAGCATTCCGTCCGCATGTCTTGGATATGTTTGAGCCACAGGATCATCCTAACGACTTCTTGTATCCGGGAGGCCCTCCGGTGAGACCTTACGATGCCGCCGGATGGACCTTGGCGTATCAAATGGGAGTAGAGGTAGACCGAATCATGGAAGGATTTGACGGGCCTTTTGAACGAGTGGCCTATGGGCAGCTGCTGACCCCGGATCCTGCAACCCTCCCTGTTGCTTCCGGATATTTGCTTGACTCACGGGTAAATGATTCTTTCTTGGCTGTGAATGACCTTCTAAAGGCTAAGGTAAAAGTGTATCGCACACAATCCATGGTGTCGGGACTTCCAGCAGGGTCATTTTACATTTCGGCCTCGGGTAAAAAGCAACTCGAAGCAGCGGCGAAGAACTATGGCGTAAAGCCTGTGGCAGCTAAAGGCTTGCCTTCGGGTGCCAAGGAAATCAAGCCATCCCGAATCGCCTTGTACGATTATTATGGTGGTTCTATGCCTTCCGGCTGGGTGAGATGGATGTTGGAGCAGTTTCACTTTGAGTTTACCCAGATCTTCCCAATGGAAATCGACGGGGGCAATCTCAATGCTAAATACGATGTGATCTTATTTATCGGCCCCGGTATGCCCGGTGCAGTTGGGGGATATGGTGCAGGAAGTCAGCCAAAGAAGGAGGATATCCCTGCCGAATACCATCACATGCTTGGAAGACTATCCGTGGATAAGTCTATTCCTCAGCTGAAATCCTTCTTGGAAAATGGCGGACAGATCGTAACCGTGGGTGCTGCGACTTCTTTGGCTACGCACCTCAAGCTTCCCGTGACCAATGCTTTGGTGGAAATCGTGGACGGTAAAGAAAAGTCCCTTACCGGAGATAAATACTACATTCCCGGAAGTGTGCTCGAGATGCAGGTAGACAACACGGCAGCGATCAATTTTGGAATGGGAGAAAAAGCAGATGTGCTGTTTAATAATAGCCCGGTCTTCAAACTTGCTCCTGAGGCGGGTTTGAAAGGTGTGAAGGCTTTGGCTTGGTTTGGTACTGAGCCTCCATTGAAAAGCGGTTGGGCTTGGGGACAGCAGTACCTGAAAAATGGTGTGGCTGCTTTTGAAGCGCAAGTGGGAAAAGGGAAGCTATATGCTTTCGGTCCGGAAATCACGTTCCGAGGACAGTCGCATGGCACGTTCAAGATGCTGTTTAATGGTCTTTACAAGTAAAACCATTTTCAATACGGTAAAAAAGGTCTGGATTTTTCCAGACCTTTTTTTATTTGTCACACCTTAAATTTCTCTTTTAGATAAGCTATCGCCATCCCGTAAGCTTCCTTACTGGCAGCTTCGTCATACTTTGGATTGCTTGGATTGGAAAATCCATGAACTGCCGGGAAGATTTTGTAAGTCAGTTTTTTGCCTGCTGTTTCCATGTTGGTAGCAAACTCCTTAATGACTGCTTCCGAGATGTACTGCTCAGTGGCAAAGAGACCCAATACATCCGAGTTCAGAGTTTTGAGTTTTTCTACATCCCGGACGGGCATGCCATAATAGATCACCGAGCCGAGATTTTGCTGCCCATTCAGTAAGGCGGATTTCAATGACCATGATCCACCAAAGCACCAGCCTACATTGGCAATTTTTGCTTTGGCTCCGGCTAGCTGACGGGCACCTGCCACGATATTTTCCAAACGCGCTTCTTTTACACCCTGCATAAATTGGCCTGCTTCCTGTGGATTGGAAGTGACCTTTCCGTCATACATATCCAAGGCTATTACATTTACTTTTCCTCCCAAGTCCTCATAGAAAACATCAGCTTGATGCTTGATGTGGTCATTGAGTCCCCACCACTCTTGGTAGACAAACAGCCATTGGTCGGTAGGAGCAGTGGCGTTGATTACGTAACCTGAGCCGTTTTGGCCATCAGGGGTAGGAAAGGTGGTCATTGCTCCTTTTCCCTCAAAATCAAAAGCGACTGGAGATGGGTGAAACGCAGCAAATCCCGGCGCGTTTACAAACTGGGCCATGTCGTCATTGTAAGAATGACATACTGTGATACCCGAAAATGGGTCATTGTTTTCTGGTAGATCGGCAGCCTTAGGCCAAAAAAACCAGCTAATCAGAAAAAGAATGAGGGATAGAATTGATTTGATCATGAGTAAATGGGTTAATTGGATGGAGAATGAAAAATTAACCATCGAATTCATAAATAGGTTTGATGATTGACCAAAAGAATATGAATAGGGAGAATTACCACCACTATGTAGAAGCTGAACTCAGCCTTTGGCTGATGGAGGTAAAAAAGCCCCCTAGCTTCTTTGGTAAGATATCGAGTGGCATTCAGGGAAAGGTAAACTCTTGGATTCCGGAGAAAGTGCACAAGGCGATTTCTGTGGCCATTGAAAACATGGTTAAGACCGTATTGGCTGGTTCAGATCTGGTGAAGCCCACTCCGAAGGCTTCGCTGACATTCATGGAGCGTGAACTCCTAGTGCGAAAAAGAATCAAATGGTTTCGAAACACAGCAAGTGCCGAGGGAGCAATTACCGGTGCTGGAGGGATTTTGCTGGGCTTGGCTGATTTTCCGGCCTTTCTCACGATCAAAATGAAATTGCTTTTTGATATCGCTTCGATTTATGGCCTTGATGCCAAATCGTATCAAGAGCGTCTCTTTTTACTTTATGTTTTTCAGTTAAGTTTTTCCAGTCAAAGCCGAAGAAATGACCTGATAGGATTGATCGAAAATTGGGATATGCATGTGTCAGACTTGCCAAAAGAGCTGACGGATTTTGATTGGAAGACTTTCCAGTTGGATTACCGCGATTACATTGATTTGGCCAAACTATTCCAATTGGTACCACTCATTGGTGCGCCTGTTGGGGCAATCGCAAACTATAAGCTCACCGATCATCTTGGTCGGTACGCGATGAATTGCTATAGATTGAGAATGAAGGCTAAAGTTGATGTGGGATAAAAACAACAAAACCTCCCTTTTGAGGAGGTTTTGTTGATCCACTAGGGCTCGAACCTAGACTCTTCTGAACCAAAATCAGACGTGTTGCCAGTTACACCATGGATCAGTATTGAAAGAAAACACGTTCGTTTTCTTTAAAGTGTCACAAAGGTAGATTTATGAGTTATTTTTTCCAAGTGGCCTTGTAAAGATTTTTTGCCCAAAAGGCTAATATCCTTGAATTCAGACAGAAAAAAATCATGATCAGACTGGGTTGTTTTTCTGGTTTTTGAAGAATCAATACTGTTTTATGTGAGGATAAGATAGTTTGGAAATCGATTGAAATTTGTATTTTATCTAATTAAAAGCCTAATTATTTGCATTTTTTCAAACATTTATATTCTTTTGATAATAAATTGAAAACTAAATCAACAAAATAATACACAAATGGACGCAGTAAAAATTGAAAAAGTGGTGGCTGAAGTCATCGGTAAGTTGGAGAAAATCAAAGAAACTGAATTGGCTTCAGAATTAAGCTGGTGCTGGGTAAGTTTCCAAAATGATGGAAATCCGGTAGGTGTAATCGAAAAAGGAACTCTTGCCTTGGCGGCATTTAAAGAAGCTAGAGAGAAAAACAGCAAAGCAGTAGCTAAAAAGCTGGTAGACGAATTGGAAAAAGCTTTGGCTTAAAACTAAAAAAGGCTCGCAGAGAAGCGAGCCTTTATTTTTTTGGATGTGGAGGGATTATTCTCCTACCACCACAAATTTCACTTTAGTTTTTACTTCCCTGTGAAGGTCAACGTCAGCGGTAAACTCACCGGCACCTTCTACAGGAACTGTAATTGCGATTTTCTTTCTATCGATTTCAAAGCCTTGGGTTGCCAAAGCATCTGAGATCTGAAGCGTCGTCACTTTACCAAAGATTTTCCCTGAATCACCGATTTTTGCTTTGATTTCAAGAGTTACCTCTGCAAGTTTTGCTGCAATGTTTTCGGCTTCAGTTTTGATCTTTTCAGCTTTGTGAGCCGCCTGCTTGATGTTTTCAGCAAGGATCTTCTTGTTTGAATCAGTAGCAAGTACAGCGAAACCTTGAGGGATCAAGTAGTTTCTGCCATAGCCTGGCTTTACCTCTACCAAGTCATTTTTATATCCAAGACCTTTGATGTCTGTTTTTAGAATGATTTCCATTTGTAATGATCTTTTTTGATTGAACGATACAAGACCGAATTATTTCAAACCATCGGTTACGAATGGCAACAAAGCCAAATGTCTTGCTTTCTTGATAGCCTGAGCTACTTTTCTCTGATACTTCGCAGAGTTACCGGTAAGTCTTCTAGGAAGGATTTTACCTTGCTCGTTTACGAATTTCAAAAGGAAGTTTGGATCCTTGTAGTCGATGTACTTGATTCCATGCTTCTTGAAGCGGCAATACTTCTTTCTGATTTCGCCTCTGTTGATAGGTTCGTTTACTAGTGTCATTAGGCTTGCTCCTCCTTAGCTTCAGCTTTTTTGTTAAATTCTCCTTTTCTTCTTCTTTCGGCATACACGATAGCGTGCTTGTCCAATACAGTAGTAAGGAATCTCATCACTTTTTCATCACGTCTGAACTCCAGTTCAAACTTTCTGATGACGGTTGGATCAGCTTTGAACTCTACCAATACATAGAAACCCGTTGTCTTTTTTTCGATAGGATAAGCCATCTTCTTAAGACCCCAGTTTTCCACATTGATCACATCTGCCCCCTCTTCTTTTAACAAGTTCACAAACTTGTCGACAGTATCCTTCATCTGAACATCAGATAAAACGGGAGTTAAAATGAATACCGTCTCGTAACTTCTTTGGAACATTTCTTAATGTGTTTTAGGAAATTTGAATAAACAGACCGCAAAAGTAGGGGAATCACCACTGTATTCCAAATCCTTGCTGAAAATCAATTAGGAATAAATGAAAAAGGCCTCCAAATAGGAGGCCTCTGGTCATGTAATCAAATAGGATTGGTTATTTTACAGTGAAGGTTTTTGAACCCACTTGGTAGTTGTCTACGAAAAGCTTGATCTCGTGATTTCCTTTTGCATATTCGGAGCCTTTTTCATAATAAAACACCAGGCTCTGACCGGAATTATCAAAAATGATATCCTGCTTCACCGTGTAGAATTGTTCTTGTCCATTGATCATGAAAGTGCCTGAGCCTTTGGCTACATCAAATATTGGCTGGCTGTTTGGACCTAATACCTGTACGTAGACATTTCTAGGCCCTTTTTCAGCAACTTTATTGTCGGAGATTTTGAAGCTCACTTTTAATCTTTCGATTTGACGGTTTCTAAAATCTTTGGTAGTCTCTACACGCTCTTTGCCTCTTGAGTTTACTGCTGCAATTACAATATTTTCGGCCTTTAGCATAGAGGCTACATCTACTTTGGCCTGCAGGTTTTGCTTTTGAATGTTAAGCTGTGCCACTTCCTCCTCAATTTGAGCCTGGGTGGTCTTGAGATCTTGGTTTTCTGAGAATAGTTGCTGGTTTGCAGCTCTCAACTCAAGGATTTCCTGATCTTTTTGTGCAATAAGGCCATTGAGGTTGTTGATTTTAGAATTCAAAGCTGATATTTCAGCATTGCTACGCTGTTTTGAAGAGTTTCTTTCTGAGATCAGTTGGTCTCTCACTGCTTCTAGTGCTTTAACATCCCCACCGAGCTTTTCAATTTCTTGAATGCGTAAGTCTAGTTGATAGGTGACTGAGTCTAGTCTTCGATTCAATTCATTGTTTTCGGTGGATAAAAGGAGGATCTCCTCAGTCTTTTTGGTTCTATCCACGTAGTCAGTGTACAGCTTAATACCGCTGATGATGACGAGCAAAACCAAAACAATGATGATGATATTCTTGCTTTGATCTTTTTTTTGATTGGATTCGTTTTCGAAATTAGAATTCATAATTGTGAGTAAAAGGGCTTATGAGATGTTGATTTTAGACGAAGAATTTTGGATTTCCAGATATGAAAATGGCTATACCGGATGGGACCTTGGCTCTCCTTCTCCACCACTTTATCAATATCTTTGCCAAATTGAATCAAAGGAAATTGAGGTATTGATTCCGGGTGCAGGTAATGGCTACGAAGTAGTTGCAGCCTTAGAGTTGGGTATCAAAAATGTACATCTCCTAGATATTGCTTTAACTCCTATTGTTCAGTTTTTGAAAAGCAATCCCTTATTTCCCAAATCACAAGTTCATCATCAAGATTTTTTTGATCATGAAGGGAAGTACGATCTAATTCTTGAGCAAACTTTCTTTTGTGCGTTGGATCCAAGTCTAAGGTCATCCTATGCTAAAAAAATGCATCATTTGCTCAAGCCTGCCGGCAAGTTGGTGGGAGTACTTTTTGATCGTGAGTTTGCAGGTGGACCACCCTTCGGGGGAACGGCCAAGGAATATCAGGCCTATTTTTTACCATATTTTAAGATTGAGAAATTTGAGCCTTGCTATAATTCAGTCGGACCTCGCAAGGGATCCGAACTATTTATGATAATGAAAAGGCTAGATGTCTAGGATCAAATGAGTTTTTGGTCCTGAATAATCAAAAAACAGGACTCCACATTCAAAAAAATCAAATGTCAGTTTCACGGTTGGATCTTCTTTAATTGCTTTCCAAGCCCTTTCCATTTCCTTGGACCAATGAATGTCTCCGATAATCATAATGCTCTTTGGATGGATTTTTTCCAGGCAAGTGTTAAATGAGGTCATTGTCCCGTGGTAAGTATGGTTGGCATCAATCAAGGCAAAATCAAGTTTAGGAATTTGTCTGATGATCGGAGGTAATTTTTTTGAGATTTCTCCTAATACAAATTCAGTTTTTTCAGGGCGGGGATTAGCTTGTGCAATTTGCCAAAGTGCTTCTGAACCCTCTATGGTCCATAGATTTCTCTCTGTGACCTTACTCAGATATCTAGTGGTGATTCCTACACAAGTGCCAAGCTCCAGGACGTATTCAGCGGGTGTTAGTTGGCAGAAGTATTGGTAAAGCGTAGCAAACTTGGCAGAACTCGTGGAGTATCGAGTGACTTTGCTGACGGTTCGGAATTGATCATTTACTTTCTTTGATCCTGCGCCAAAGTCTTGGATGGCAAAGCTTCTTTTATCGCACAGAAGTTGTTTTCTGAAATCTTCGATGTCTGAGTTGAATTCAGTAGTGGACTTAAGGTAGCGGGTAAGCTTAGAATAAACGGAAAAGACGAAGGTGGATTGCTGACTATAAATATCTTCTTTGCGAAGCCAATAGTTTAAAAAAGGAAGTAAAGGTTCTACTATTTTGATCAATATTAATTATCAAAAATAGTGGCAATCAATTGGAATTCGGGAATGGACACCTCCAAAAGCTGACCATCAAAAAGCTTTTCCATGGTAAAAGTACCCTTCATTTTACCCAATCCTGAGATTAGATTACATCCTGATACATAAGTATGCACTTCACCTGGTTCCAGAATGGGTTGTTGGCCTACCACACCGAGACCTTCTACCATCTTATGGTTATCTGCGGCATCAAAAATCTCCCATTTCCTTTTCAGCAACTGGAAGGTATGCTGACTCTTATTGATGATTGTTACTTTATAGGTAAAGACATAATGGTGCTGATGCGGGTTTGAAAATTCCGCTTGGTACTTTGCCTCGACGTCAACTTGAATGCCTTTTGTAACCGAAGTGACCATATTGTCTTTTAATTTGGGTTGAAATTACAATTTCTAATCCTTAATTCAACAACTAATCCATGGATGTCAAAATTGAAGATAGTTGGAAAAACTCATTAACAAATGTTTTCCAAGCTCATTTTTTTAAGGAACTGGCTGAATTTGTCAAATCTGAATACCAGAATCATCAGATTTTTCCTCCTGGGAAAGAAATTTTCAATGCTTTTTGGCATTGTCCTTTGCCTAAAGTAAAGGTTGTGATTCTAGGACAGGATCCTTATCACGGGGAGGGGCAGGCTCATGGACTTTCATTCTCAGTGAAACCCGGCATTCCTTTTCCTCCGAGTTTATTGAATATTTTGAAAGAGCTCAAAAATGATTTGGGAAAGGATATGCCACCAAATGGGGATTTGACTCGTTGGGCTGATCAAGGTGTGTTTTTACTTAATGCCACGCTTACGGTGAGAGCCAATCAGGCTGGTTCACATCAACATAGAGGTTGGGAGATTTTCACTGATGAGGTGATTAAAGTAATCAACAAGGAGCGTGATCATGTGGTCTTTTTACTTTGGGGTGCCTATGCTCAAAAAAAAGCGGAGCTTATTGATAGCTCAAGACATTTGATTCTTAAAGCTCCTCATCCAAGTCCCTTGTCAGCCCACCGTGGGTTTCTGGGATGTGGTCACTTTTCAAAAGCAAATGACTACTTATCGAAAACCAATCAAGACCCTATTGCTTGGTGAAATTCGTATTCCAAATTGATTCCAATACAAAAAGAGGCTGCCTTAGTTAGACAGCCTCTTTTGCTTATTCAATTCCTTTCAGGAATCTACTCCAGCGTATTTTGCTAAACATCGATTCAAATTTGTCGAGGGATAACCATAAAAACCAAGCTTTTCCCACTACATGATCCTCAGGTACAAATCCCCAGTACCTTGAATCCAAGGAATCATGACGGTTGTCACCCATCATGAAGTAATAGTTTTGTTTGAAGGTGTAGCTATCGGTTTTTACACCGTCTATGAATAGAACGCCATCTTTTACTTCGACTTTCTGATGTCCTTCATACTTTTCGATTGTAAACGAATATTTCATGACATTATCCGGTGTCATTTCGACCTTCATATCTTTTCCGGGGATTAGAAGAGGACCAAAATTGTCGCGGTTCCAGCCATAATTAGACCCATTCGGAAAAATATTTGATTCACCTTCTCCTTTTGGCATGATCGCCTTTGTTACAGATGTAATTACCGGGGAGGATTTTAACCTTTCCACGGTTTGGTCAGTAGTCCAAATCATATATCTATTGCCTTCTGGAGCAGTGTAGAAGCTTTCTCTATTGATTCCATAATCCCCCAAAAACTCTACCGTCAAAGGTCTGTTTGTTTTGATTTCATAAGAATATTGCATCTCTTCTGGCTTCAAAGCGGGCTCATTATTGACAAATAATTCTCCTTCTTTGATTTCGATCACATCTCCAGGTACCCCAACTGCCCTTTTGATATAGTTGGTCTTCAGATCATTGGGGTATTGAAACTCAACAGGGTAATTGAAAACTACCACATCATTTCGCTTCACTTCAGTAAATCCCGGAAGTCGGTAATAAGGTAATTGAATTGCATCGGAGTAGGAGGAGATTTCAGTTCCCCAGATTTTTTGATGGGTCAAAGGAAACTGAAGAGGAGTCTTGGGTATCCTCGTTCCATAGTGCATTTTGCTTACAAATAGAAAATCTCCCACTAAGAGGGATTTTTCCATAGATGCCGTAGGGATGGTGAATGGTTCTAGAAGAAGCCATCGAATCAATGAGGCAGCTACTACTGCAAAAATTAAGGCGTCTGCCCATTCTCTGGCGGCAGATTTTTTAGGTTTGGATTGGCTCATTAGTTCTAATTTGACTTAAAATAAAAGAAAATCGTCCATAGAAAGCACTCCTTTTTTTCCAGGGATCCACTCGGCTACCAAGACGGCTCCGAGAGCAAATCCTTGTCTACTGTGCGCAGTGTGGGTGATTTCTATATCATCGATAGGAGAGGAATATTTTACGATATGGGTACCTGGTGCAGGATCAATTCGCTTCGCAGTGATAGCGAGGGATTGGGAATTTTCTTCTCCTTCACCCACGAGATGCCATTCCTTCAGCGATTTGTAATTTTTTAGAATTCCTTGTGCTAACGTGATTGCTGTTCCGGAGGGGGCATCTTTTTTCTCTGTATGATGAATTTCTTCCAAAGAAACCTGATAACCTTTGGTTTCATTCATCAGTTTGGCAAGTAGTTCATTGACTTTGAAAAAGATGTTTACCCCGATGCTGAAGTTAGAAGCATAGAAGAAAGCGCCATTTTTCTCAAGAGTAAGTCGGTTGATTTCCGGTTTTTTGGAAATCCAGCCCGTGGTGCCAGATACAATCGGTATT
Organism: Algoriphagus sp.; assembly: GCA_018336015.1. Taxonomy (GTDB): domain Bacteria; phylum Bacteroidota; class Bacteroidia; order Cytophagales; family Cyclobacteriaceae; genus Algoriphagus; species Algoriphagus aquatilis. The sequence continues at coordinate 45,783 of JAGXQZ010000072.1, forward strand.
CCCCGTTCCAAAGCCCATTTGATATTTTCGATGGCAGCCTCAGGCTGGCTAAATTCGATAGCCACATCAATTTTGCTCGGGTCGAGAGTTAGGAGTTCTTCTCTATTGTCTATGTTTATTTTGGCAGCGATGGTATGGCCTCGGGATTCAGCTAATTCGCTGATAATTTTTCCCATTTTGCCATATCCGAGGATTAGTATATTCATTATTTAAACTGAAGTTTTAATGTGATTCCGTAGGGTGAGGTAGATCCTGAAATAATCGAAGCACCAGGTTCTATTTTTAGGGCAAGATCATCAGAAATATCAAAACCCGAAAGATGGGCATCCACATTGGCATCTACCAGATTTAAGGCATAGATTCCAACCAGGAGAAGGATAGTCATGTCTCTATTTTGTCTCCAATAATCCACATTTCTTACTAAGGAGTTTCGATTGAGAGAGGGGAATTGGTTGGACTCACCTGCATCAAAGGCAAATAGTGCCTCTCGGAAAGTCTCGTATCGTTTGTTATTGAAATTGATGAAATAGATATCCGTCATGAATCCTGCATAGAGGATGGGTACTTTCCAGATTTTGCCGTTGTATACCTGCCCTGCTCCGGGTAAAATAGCTGAGAGAATGGTGGCTTTTCTAGGGTTTTTCGGAATTAGGGAATAGTCTGGTTTTTCTTTTTTGGCTTTCTCTGCAGTTGTATTGGTGATTTTTGTGGTTTGGCTATACCCAGACACAGAAAATACAAATACAAAAAGCAAAAGCCCCATGAAGAGCCATGGGGTCTTTACAAACTTACTTCTATCTGTAGAAATGCCTGTCAATCTTAAATGATCTCTAAAATTTCAAGAATTCTGTTAAGGTCGGAGGCAGATTGGAAAGGGATTTTTATTTCTCCCCTGTTTTTTTGATCTGCCTTAAGAGCCACCTTGGTTCCAAAATGAGAAGCCAAACGCTGCTGAATTTTATTCATCTCGTATTTCTTCACGGGATCGAGTCCAGGCTTTTCGCTTTCTTTTCCGGATTTCCCTTCATTCAAAGCTTTTACCAGTGCCTCTACTTTCCTAACGCTTAACTCTTCTTCTAGTGCTTTTTTGAAAATTGCCAATTGCTTGTCTACATCTTCAATGTTGATCAGGGCTCGGGCATGTCCCATGGAGAGCTGCTGATCTCGGATAGCTGCCTGAATGGTAGGAGGGAGTTTTAGCAATCTGAGGTAGTTGTTGACAGTTGTTCTGTTTTTTCCTACTCGATCTCCGAGTTCTTCCTGTTTGAGATTGCATTCCGCCAATAAGCGCTGATAGGATTGGGCGATTTCGAGAGCATTGAGGTTTTCTCGCTGGATATTTTCAATCAAAGCCATTTCCAGCATTTGCTGATCGTTGGCAGTGCGGACATAGGCCGGTACTGCTGTGAGCCCTGCTAGTTTGGAAGCTTGAAATCTTCGCTCGCCTGAAATCAACTGAAATTCATTTGGGGCTAGTTTTCGCACAGTGATGGGCTGTATGATTCCCTGAACTTTGATCGATTCGGCTAATTCCTGAAGTGCGTCTTTGTCAAAGTGGACTCGAGGCTGATAGGGATTGACTTGAATTTCTTCCAAGGGGATTTCAAAAATCCCTGTTTTAGCTACTTCAGGCAGGATATCCTGAGATTTGTGTTTTGCCGGGCTGTCTTCTAAAAGTGCCCCCAACCCTCTTCCTAATGCGTTTTTTCGAATCGGTTTTTGATCTGACATAATCAATTCACTTTTTGAAGACCATTTTTCTGGGCAATTTCACCTGCCAAGTTGAGGTATGCAATTGAGCCTTTGCCTTCCGCGTCGAATGCAATCGCAGGTAATCCATAGCTAGGGGATTCTGAAAGCTTTACATTTCTTGGGATAATGGTATCAAACACCATGTTTTTGAAGTGAAGTCGGACTTCCTCGACCACCTGGTTGGATAGTCTGAGTCTAACATCATACATAGTGAGTAGTATACCTTCAATCTCCAAATCCGGATTAAGTCTGGTTTGGATGATTTTGATGGTGTTAAGCAGCTTCCCGAGCCCTTCCAATGCGAAATATTCACACTGTACCGGGATGATGACTGAATTTGCAGCAGTCAGCGCATTGATGGTGATCAAACCCAAAGATGGCGAACAGTCAATGATGATAAAGTCATACTCGTCCTTAAGATCCGCGATGACACTCTTCATTTTCTCCTCTCTGTTCTCCATGTTGATCATTTCGACTTCAGCGCCGACCAGATCAATGTGTGATGGTACCAAATAGAGGTTCTCTATTTCTGTTTTTGATACGATGCTTTTCACGTCAATACCCTCTACCATGCATTCATAAATGCTGGTTTCGATGGTTTTGGGATCGTGTCCAAGTCCTGAGGTTGTATTTGCCTGAGGATCGGCGTCGATCACCAGTGTTTTGTGCTCCAAGACTGCCAGACTTGCGGCTAGGTTCATTGCTGTGGTCGTTTTACCCACACCTCCCTTTTGATTGGCAATGGCAATTATTTTTCCCATGGATTGAATAAGGGTATTTTGAGCCCAATATTAAGCAAATTCGGAGCGAATCCTTGGATTGAATTTGCTTTTTTTGGCTTCAGTAGCTTGTGAAAAAAAGTTAACGGCTTGATTTTTTGGCTTGTAATGGAAAACTCATTTCACTTTTGTCAATGAATGTCATAAAAAAACTGGAATCCGTCAGGACTCCAGTTTTCGGTTATTTTTTCTTGTTAGCGTCTGCTGCTTTCATCGCATCTTCCAATCGCTGTTGGAATTTTGACTTCTTCTTGTTCACATTCTTCAGCTTATTTTCCTCTACTTTTTGTCTGATGGTGGCATCATCCACAAAAAGCTTGATCAACGCCTGTTGACCAAAAGTGACCATGTTGGACACAAAGTAATAGAAGCTCAGACCTGCAGGATAGGAATTAAGTACAAACATGAACATCACCGGCATGATGTAGCCGAGATTTTTCATAGGTCCTGTGGCAGTAGTCAGCTGATTGTTGAAATGGGTATAGACAATCTGAGAAACAGTCATCAACAGGGTGAACAAGCTGACATGTGCTCCATAAAAAGGAATGGTGAATGGAAGCTTGATGAATTCATCGTAGGTGGAGAGATCCTTAGCCCAAAGGAATGATTCCTGACGGAGTTCAATTGCATTTGGGAAAAAGAAGAACATCGCAAATAGGAATGGCATCTGAAGCAAAAGCGGCAAACAACCCGATATCGGACTGACTCCAAGTTGGGAGAAGAGTTTCATCTGCTCCTGCTGCATTTTGGTCGGATCATCGCCATACTTTTCCTTCAATTCGTCGATTTCAGGCTTGATGACCCGCATTTTTGCCATGCCTATGTAAGACTTATAGGTCAAGGGCATCAAGGCCAATTTGATAAGCAAAACGATGATGATAATGATGATCCCGTAGCTGTTGAAGTATTTTTCCAAAAACTCAAAGAGGTGCACTACGATGTACTTATTGACCCAGCTGACAAAGAAATACCCCATATCCACATTTTCCTCAAATCCTTCGGTGACTGCTTTGAGAGTTTTGTATTGGTCAGGTCCGAAGTAGTAGGAGAAACCTGCTTTTCCATTTTCCATTGGAATGGACAAGGAAGCTGTCATATCGCGCACAAAAGCGGAATCCGCCGGAGTGCTTTGGGTCAATTTTACGTTTTGGAATACCGAATCCGCAATAATTCCGGCAGTGAAAAACCGCTGACTGAATCCTATCCATTTTACAGGTTCTTCAACTGATGCTTCTTCAGGATCATCGCTCAATCCCAAATTTTCATAAGAGCCGTTGGAGAGATAGTAGTTTACCTGAGTTTTTCTTCTGGACTCTGCAAGATCCTTCTCTTGAGATCTGATTTTATCGGCCCACTGGAGCTGTAGGTTTTTACCGGTAAATACACCTTGGTAATTTTTTACCTCCCATGATTTTTCCACTACATAGCTACCTTCTGCCAAAGTTAGCGTCTGAACGATTTGGCCTGATTCTGTTCCAGCGCTTAGTGTTAAAACCTGAGTTTTTACTCCTTCAATTTCTTCGGATGATAGCGAGGGAGTAAAGTAAAAATCGCTCAGATCAAAAGTTCCAAAACGCGTTTCAGCAGTAAAGGAAATAGTCGAATTGCCTTCCTCGAAGATTTTCAGAGGTTCATTTTTCCAGCTGGAATAATTTTTAAGGAGGACTTCCTTGATTTGCCCACCTTTGGTAGAAACAGTGATTTTTACCAAGTCATTTTCCAGGACTTCATCTTTTTCTTCTCCTAGCGTAAGTGGTGCAAGGACTCCATATTTAGCGGCTCTTTGTACATCTACCAGGCTGTCAGGAAGCACGGTTTCATTGGCTGCCGGAGGGGTAGAAGCGGGGCTTGATTCTACTTGTGTGGTTTTGGTTTCCTCAGTTGGCGGGATCTCTGGTCCACTCGCAAAAAATATCGAGTAAATCAGAATGACCGCTGCAAAAAGAATCAAACCTGTTGCTTGATTTCTATCCATACTTTTTCACTTCAAGGTTGATGAGATATCAACCGATTACACTTTTTTATTGTCTATGGCCGCTTGGATGAATTTGACAAACAAGGGCTGTGGGTTTAATACGGTACTTTTATATTCCGGATGAAATTGAACTCCAACAAACCAAGGATGATTTTTATGTTCTACAATTTCTACCAATCCGGTTTCAGGGTTTTTGCCTGAGGCGATCAGGCCTTTTGATTCCAATTGATCCAGGTAATCATTATTGAATTCATAGCGGTGTCTGTGGCGTTCCTGTATTTTAGTCTTGCCATAAGCTACTGCAGCCTTACTTCCCTTTTTTAGGTCGCAAGCATACGAACCAAGGCGCATAGTTCCGCCCATTTGATCTATTTTCTTTTGCTCTTCCATCAAGGCGATGACAGGAAATGCCGTATTTGGATCCATTTCAGTGGAGTTGGCTCCCTGAAGTCCCAAAACATTTCTTGCGAATTCGATCACTGCCACTTGCATCCCAAGACAGATTCCAAAAAATGGGACTTTGTTTTCTCGGGCATACTTAACAGTCTGAATTTTTCCCTCAAAACCTCTTTCGCCAAATCCTGGAGCGACCAAAATGCCGTCCAAATCCCCAAGCTTGGTTTGGTAATTATCGGAGTTGATTTCTTCGGAAGAGATGAGAGTGAGATTGACCTTGCATTCTACCGCTGCCCCCGCATGGGTAAATGATTCGATGATGGATTTATAGGAATCAGGAAGAGAGACATATTTCCCAATCAAGCCGATGTGAACTTCTTGTGTTGGGTTTTTCAACCTTCCCAAGAAGTCCTTCCAGTTTTCAAGGTCCAGAGGCGATTTGGAAGTTAATTTCAATTTGGAAAGAACCCGTTCGTCCAGTTTTTCTTTCTTCATCAAAAGCGGTACATCGTAGATGGATTCGGCGTCCATCGCTTCGATGACACTGTTTAGCTGTACGTTGCAGAAAAGTGCCAATTTCTTCTTTACCTCTGCAGGAAGCGGATGCTCTGTTCGGCACACGAGGATGTCTGGCTGGATACCTGCTTCCAGTAATTGCTTTACCGAATGCTGTGTAGGTTTGGTCTTAAGTTCTTTGGCAGCCTTTAGGTAAGGGATCAAGGTGAGATGAATTACCAAGAAATTGCCTGGCCCCAAATCCCATCTAGCCTGTCTCACCGCTTCAATGAAGGGGAGAGATTCAATATCACCTACGCAACCACCGATTTCCGTAATCACCACATCGTATTTTCCATCTTGACCGAGCTTGTAAAAATTGCTTTTGATTTCGTCTGTGATGTGTGGAATCACCTGTACCGTTTTTCCCAAAAACTCTCCCTTTCGTTCCTTAGTGATTACATTGTTGTAAATCCTCCCGGTGGTAATGTTGTTACTTTGAGAAGTAGCTACATTCAGAAAACGCTCATAATGACCCAAATCAAGGTCAGTTTCTGCACCATCTTCCGTGACATAGCACTCCCCATGTTCATATGGATTTAGTGTTCCTGGATCGATGTTGAGATAGGGGTCGAATTTTTGGATGGTTACACTTAAACCTCTGGCTTGGAGGAGTTTACCTAGGGAAGCAGCGATGATTCCTTTGCCCAATGAGGAAGTGACGCCTCCTGTAATGAAAATGTACTTAGTGGATGAAGCCATAAGAATGGTGTGCCGGGGATGATTTAGAGTAGGATTCTTATGGGGTTCAAAATTAGGGAAAATTCCCGATTAGCCTTCGGTTTACTTCGGTGAATTTTGGGATCGGTGGGATCAGTCTGTATTTTTTTTGAAAAGAAAGGCTTAAAATAACTTGTGACATTTTGTGTCAAATGATTTTTATTCTTATCTACTGGACCTAGTTTAGCATCATGATTTACAGAAAGAATTTCTCACCGAAAAAGGAGGCTTATACCAAAGGCTAAAAGGTGAATAAATCAACTTGTGCTGATTATACAATCTATCGTTAACCCATATAAGGTCATGAAATCAATTAAGCAAAGAGTCGTTTTGACAGATTATTTAAGTGATGCCAATCCTCAGTCTTTACAATATAGCCAATGGTATGAACTTGATCCTTTGGTTTTATTTTCAAAATTGGATTGGACAAAATATGAAGAGAATGTTCAGGTCATTAATCAGATTTATTCTGAAGTATTTGATGAAATAGTGGTAAGTAAGAAATCTCTTCTTTGCTATTGGCCTCTTGATGATTTTATTGCTAGTGACTGGTTTGAATTACAAAAACTATTTGGCAAGAGAAAATTTGAGTTAGAATTTCATAAAAAAGAAAATGAATATTTTGAATCGAGCGAGATAAGCAAAACAATCTTAAAGAAATGGAAAGGATTTGTTGTTTTTTTGTTGGAAGCTCTTTTGGAGGATATTGCCATGAATGATCATATTGACCAAATAGCAACACTTACCAATGATGCAGGATCAATCGTACTATTTCGATTGGAGCATGAACATGGTTTAAGCTATTCGTTTGCCTCCACCCAAGTGTTTTTTGAACAGGTTCCTGTTCTTCTTCCAGATTTAGAACAATCTACCCATTCACTTCCGTTGTTTGATTCATTTGTGGATTTGCTTGAAAATTTAATGGGGGAGTTGGATTTGGAAGCTTACAAAACACAGTTTAGTGACAAACAACTTGAGAAAACTTATTACAATTGGATTTCTAAAGAATTTAAAATAAAAAATCTCATTCAAAATTGGTTAACTACCTATTCTCTCAATTGATTGAAATTATATAAGAATAGGTACTCATAGAACTTATTTGGTTTATAATTTTAATAGCGAATATGCTTAGTCAGTCATCTTGCCATCCCAAGTCAGATTATTTTATGTGAAATATCATTTCTTCCGATCAAATAATTTTTAACACAATTTTTTAGGATCGATTTTCGATTATGCAAATACTATTTTTATATTGCAATGATTTTTAATGTCAAATAAATTGTAAAAAAATGAGAGAACTAATTAAAGAATCCATTGTAGATCTAAAGAGAGCCGATGGATTTATTTATGTGACAGCTGAAGGAAAGAAAATCGATCTTCATGAAGCTGCAGCAAGAGGTATTGCAGTGACTCCGGTTAATCCAAAAGATGAAGTAATCAAAAAATTGGAAGCTGCAGGTTTATTTCTTACAGATAGTAAATTTTTGAGTGATCTTAATGATTTGATCTCTGCATTGAGCGGTAGTGCAGCAGCAAAATCAGGAGGAAAGAGAAGATCTTTCTCTGATTCAGAAAAAAATAAGATTGTCGAAGAGTGGAAAAAAGTAGAGGCAGCTGGCAAGAAAACCAAAGCAGCTTTTGCAAGAGAGATCGGCGTAGGTTATCAAACTTTTATTAACTGGTTGAGAGGCTAATTTTCTCAATTCAAAGTAATCAAAAAGGCAGCGTTTAGCTGCCTTTTTGATTATATCTAAATTTCAATTTTGAAATTCATCGATTACTTTATCCCTACACTGGATGTTCGCTTTTGTTGAGGTAGGATGATTCATTCAAAGTTTACCTGTGTTGGCCAGATAATATTTTTAATTTTGTAGCAAATATTTACACGCTTTGGACCCTATTTTATTAGTAAAGTCTTTTCGAGAAAGCGGAAAGATTGTGATCAAAGAAGGAAATGGCATTAATCTGACCATTTCTAAACCCGAATTATGGAAAGAGGAAATGGGCTCCGATTGGACTTATTTACTTTTTGACCTTTTCCAAATTAGATCGATTTGCGAGCCCTTCTCAGAGGTTTCACTCGATATAGTTGAGTTTGCTTCCAAGCCCACGGTATATCAAAGCCCTTCCAATAAACTGCTGACTAAGGGTCCTGTCACTAAGGGTATTGTCCGATTTTCTGTGATCCGTGATCCTGAATGGAATAAGCTCCTTTTTCAAATCGCTCAGCCTGTTATTTTGGGAATAGGGAAAGATACCACAGCCGATTTCATAACTGAAAAATATTTCCCACTCTTGGCACCTTCCACCAAAGAATTATTCCTTGGACCTGAAGGGGAAGTGAAAATCATTAAAGGATGAATCTAAAACATCGTCTGGATGAGCATGAGGTATTCCTACGCGTAGCCCGAGTTTCAGAACGATTGGGTTTGGAGACGTATGTGGTAGGTGGATATGTACGTGATTTAATTCTTGGAAGACCCAGCAAGGACATTGATTTTACCTGCGTAGGAAGTGGGATTGAGCTTGCACAACAAGTGGCAAGTACTTACGAGGAACATGTGCCGCTTTCGGTATTTAAAAATTTCGGAACTGCCATGCTCAAACTCCAGGATTGGGAGTTGGAGTTTGTAGGTGCAAGGAAAGAATCTTACAGATTGGAATCCCGAAAACCCATCGTGGAAGACGGTACCCTACTGGAAGATCTCGAACGCAGAGATTTCACGATCAATGCCATGGCCATTTCATTGAATCCATCCAACTATGGAGAACTGATCGATCCTTTTGATGGATTGGGAGATATGAAAAGGAAGCTTATCAAAACTCCACTTGAGCCAGGAATTACCTTCTCAGATGATCCATTGAGGATGTTGAGAGCTGTTCGCTTTGCAGCTCAGCTAAATTTTGACATTGAAGCTGACACCTTTTTTGCATTGTCAGAAAATGCATCCAGACTTCAAATCATCTCAGGAGAACGGATTATTGACGAACTAAATAAGGTCATCCTTACCTCCAAACCCTCTTATGGGTTCAAATTGCTTTTTGCGTCCAGGTTGCTTCACGAGTTTTTTCCTGAATTGGTTGAGCTACAGGGAGTAGATTCAGTCGATGATAAATCTCATAAGGATAATTTCTACCATACGCTTCAGGTGTTGGATAATGTCTGCCAATTTTCAGCTGATTTGTGGCTGAGATGGGCTGCAATCCTGCATGATATTGCCAAACCCGCTACCAAGCGATTCAATCCTAAAGTAGGTTGGACATTTCATGGTCATGAAGACAAAGGTGCCCGCATGACTCCAGGAATATTCAGAAGGCTGAAGCTCCCGATGGATGATCGGATGAAGTATGTTCAAAAATTGGTGAAACTTCATCTTCGACCAATCGCTTTGGTGAAAGATGAAGTGACGGATTCGGCTTTAAGGAGGCTTTTATTTGACGCAGGTGATGATATCGACGACCTGATGAAGCTTTGTAGGGCAGATATCACTTCCAAAAACAATAAGAAAGTCCAGAAGTATCTTGATAATTTTGACAAGGTCGAAAAGAAACTATTGGAAGTGGAAGAAAAAGATCAAGTCCGAAACTTTCAGCCTCCCATAAGTGGTGAAGAAATCATGGAAACTTTTGGAATTTCACCCTCAAAAATTATCGGTGATATTAAAGAAGAAATCAAAGAAGCTATATTGGAAGGCCGAATCCAAAACAACCCGGAGGAGGCAAGAAACCTTATGATGAAAATTGCCCTGGAAAAAGGGCTTTCACCCCAAAGCAAATCTTAATCAGTATCAAATTATGTCAAAGCGAGTAGTACTAGTATTCTTAATGTTCATTTGTTCAGGTGTTGCTTTTAGCCAAACTGCCTCAGATTCTATTCCTAAACTGGACCCAAAAGTTAAAAACGCGCTCAATGTCGCCGACCAACTGGCATACCAGGCAGCATTGAAGTACAATGATTTGGAGGTAGCGAAAAATAAATTATTTGATCTCATCGTTCGCAATCCGGAAGACATCCGCTACATGGAGGCACTTGGGAGTTTGTATTTTGAATCAGGGATTAATGCCTCTGCTGCATTAGTGGCGATGGATATCCTCAAAATCAATGACAAGAATACAGGCGCCATGGAAATTGCCGCTTATGCTTTAGAGCAGCTAGGCGCTTTTGACCGTGCCTTGCCTTATTATGAAAGTTTACACTTGCTAACAGGTGATAATTTCAGCCTTTACAAATCTGCCTACCTTCAATATTCCATGAAGCGCTATGCAGAAGCGATGAATTCGGTAAACATGTTGGTAAAAAATGCGAAGCCAGATGAGAAAATCGGCTTTGCCGTGTCTGAGACAGAGACTCAGCAGGTGAATATGAAAGCTGCAGCGCTCAATTTGAAAGGTCTTATTTACCTAGATCAAAGTTCTAAAACAGAAGCCAAAGCCTCATTCAACGAAGCTATTTCACTGGAGCCCAATTTCAATCAGGCAAAAGAAAACCTTCAAAAAACAAACTGATCCTAGTAATGGAATAGCAGCCGGACCACTTCCGGCTGTTTTTTTGGATGATATAATTAATATTTTAGGTATTCATCGGAATAAGATAAAAGAATTCACAACATAAAAGACTTTTTCAAAAAGAGGGGATTTCGTTACCTTGACCAGGTAGTAAAAATTATTCGGTATCCCCTTATCTCTAGCATGACTGATTTTAAATGGATTCTATTCCTATTTGCCTTCCTTATCACAGGCTCGTCTTATGGACAGAATCAAACCTACAAAGAACCCAAGTTTCATCAGGAATGGTCTAAGCCTAGTATTTATCCGGATCGAATCGTTTTAAATTTCGGACAGAACCCATCCTCAGAGGTCAATGTCACCTGGAGGACAAATACTAAAGTAAAAAAAGCCTATGCTGAAATTGCTGTAGCCACCGCTGCTCCGGGATTCTGGAAAAATGGAAAAACGATTGTAGCCAAAACTGAACTTTTGGATGCAACTGCTATCGAAGATGCATCTGTAGTAGCACACTATCACTCAGTGCAATTCAAAGAGTTATTGCCAAATACCATGTATGGGTATCGGGTAGGAGACGGAGAGCAATGGAGCGAGTGGTTTCAATTTCAGACTGCCTCTGAAAAGGCGGAAGATAAATTTTCCTTTCTCTACGTGGGAGATGCCCAGAATTATGTTTTGGAACTTTGGTCCAGATTGATCAGAGAAGGTTTTAGAAAGGCGCCCGAAGCGAGGTTTATTATTCATGCCGGAGACCTGATCAATCGGGCACATCGGGAACAGGAATGGCACGAATGGTTTACAGCAGGCGGTTTCATTCACAGTATGATCCCAGCCATGCCTACTCCCGGAAATCATGAGTACCGGGCTAAAGATCAAAAAGAAACTCTGGCTAAAGAACGAAGTCTGTCTGTCCAGTGGAGACCCCAGTTTACACTACCTCAAAATGGCCCTGAGGGATTAGAAGAGACTGTATACTACATGGATTATCAGGATGTCAGAGTGATTTCTCTGGATTCTAATCGAGATCAAGAAAGACAAGCAGCCTGGTTGGAAAGTGTATTGGCTTCTAATCCGAAAAAATGGACCATTTTGACTTACCACCACCCACTTTTCTCTGCTTCCAATGGTAGGGATAACTCAGAATTAAGGGCTCTTTGGAAACCCATTTTCGATAAATACAAGGTTGACTTGGCGTTACAAGGTCATGACCATGCGTATGCTAGAGGGAGAGTGGCGCCCGAAGGAAATGTCATGGATGGAGTAAATATTCAGGATCTTACTGGAACGGTCTATGTGGTCAGTGTCAGCGGTGGCAAAATGTACAACATGGGTGAGGATTGGACAGGTAAAGGGGCAATCAAAGATCGGGCTGCCGAAAACACCCAGCTTTTTCAAGTAATCACTGTGGAAGGAAATCGTCTAAAATTTGAATCCTTTACTGCCATTGGAGAGCTATATGATGCTTTTGAATTAGTAAAAGGAGAGAACGATCTCAATCAGTTTATCGAGCTCCGAGTCAATGCAGTTCCTGAAAAAAATAACTCAAACACGATTCCTTTTAAGGATTAAGGTTTATATAAAATAGAAAATAAGTTTTTTTGGAGGCCATCTTTTTCTTTTTCCGGCAAATAGGTATCAAAAAAATAGGTTCAGCATTTCTGCTGAACCTATTTTACTTACGGTCTTATTAACCTTAATCGAGTTTTACAGGCTCAATCATCACTCCAGCTCTTACTTTTGAGTCCAATGTACTTCCTACATCCACTCGCTCAAGCTGCTGATATCTAGCTCCGGAAGGTACTCCAGTAATCTGTTCAATTGCTTTTCGAAGCAGTAGCTCATTCACGTCTCCAAGTGGTTTTAGTCGCTCTGAAGACTCTTTTGCTTCAATGTTTGGCAGGAATCCATTGGTGTATTCCGATTGGTCTAAGCTATTGAAGCTTCTGGATACTATGGGTAGCATTCCATATTTATTGGCAGGGTTATCGTCATCTTCGAAAGGTACTGAGCCGACGTTTTTCCCTGTGGTTTTATCGCCTATGATAAAGACATCCATGTAAGGCTTGAGGCCATTGATGATTAATTCAGAAGCGGACGCTGTCCGAGTGGAAGTAAGTATATAGACTCTATTCCCTTTTAAAATTCTACCCAAATTCTCAGCCTTTTCTCTAAATGGAGTTTGAACATTTTTTAGGTTGTCAAACTGCATAAGGAAGCTGTTGTATTTGGTCTTCGAAAATATATCGGTGGTTTTTACCGAAGGGGCAATCAAGCTCGCGAGGTTTACTGCCGAAGATACAAATCCACCTCCGTTATATCTGAAATCTAAGATCAAGTGTTGGATCCCCTTGGTTTTGAACTCGGCAAAAATCCCATCCATTTCTTGGTCATAGGCAGTGCTGTTATTGCCGGGTCCCGGAGCAAAGAAATGATAGATGACGTATCCTATTTTCTCACCATTTACAGTATATACCGAATCGAGGAAGTTTGGATTTTCGGACAATTCTACCGGTGTGAGAGAAATTTCAGGCTGCGCCACAAATCCGCCAGATGATTCATTAAACCTAAGCGTATTCAAGGTGTGCGGCTTGTCGATCAATCCCAGTACAGTTCGGTAATTTTCCAAAGTCATTTGGGTACCGTTGATCCGAGTGATGTAATCACCTCGCTTCATTCCTGCGGTAGCTGCAGGACTGTTTTTTTTGATATAGGTGACTTCAGCGACGACATTATTATTAGATGAACTCTCCCGATAGAGGGTAAATTCATATCCAGCCTCAAGACTGATTCCGTTGAGGGATTTGATCAACTGCTGGTAATCAGGATAGATGACCGAAAATCGATCAGTAGGTCTATTTAGAAGAGATTCAAAATAATCCTTAGGCTCTGAAGTGTTTGCGATCGGTGTTTTCATTTCAGAAAGCCATAAGTACACTTCTTTCATGACATCATTGATCCATTTATTGATGGCAATATTTGGATTTGGCTCTTCTTTTACCGGTGGTTCAGTGTCCTCTTTTTCCTGACATCCCACGACTCCACCTGCTAGTAAAAAGAGGAGCATTAATCTGAACAGTGATTTAGTGATCATAAATAAAATGGTTGATATGTGCTAAACGGTCTGTGTAGAATACTTGTTTTTTTGACCCTCCAAAAATTCCGGATTCAATACGACGAACCAAAGGAAACATCGTGCAGTTGACTGTCCAGCAATTTTCCTTTTTCACATTTCAATACGCGATAAGGGAATTTACGAAGGAGCTCATGATTGTGTGTAGCCATCAAAATCGCTGTTCCTTGTTTGTTGATTTCTTGGAATAGTTTAAAAATACCATCCGCTACGTCAGGGTCGAGATTTCCGGTAGGTTCATCTGCCAAAAGAATTGACGGATTATTGAGTAAAGCCCGGGCAATCACAATGCGCTGTTGTTCTCCACCCGAGAGTTGATGTGGCATTTTATTCAAGGCTTCCACTAGACCCACTTGAATAAGCACATCGCTGATGCGCTCTTTGATTTTGAGGGAATCTGTCCAGCCAGTAGCCTTGAGCACAAATGTGAGATTTTCACTGACAGATCGGTCGGTAAACAGCTGAAAATCCTGAAAAATGATTCCGATTTTTCTCCGGAGGTAGGGTACTTCTTTGCTTTTGATTTTGGATAGGTTGTATCCTACAACTTCTGAATGTCCTGTTTTTAGCGGAAGATCAGCATAAAGAGTTTTGAGTAAGGAGCTTTTACCACTGCCGGTTCGGCCGATCAGAAATACAAACTCATGCTGTTCTACAGCAAAATTGACATCTGTGAGAACGGGATTTTCTCCCTGAAAAATGGTCGCCTGTGTCATAGACAACACGGGATGGGTACTGAAATCCATTGGTTTAGAGATCTAGTTTTTGAAGTTTTCCAAAAGGAAGGCTTTTGATGAGTTCCTCCAGCTTTTCTTCTTTGCCTTCCAATCCAAATTTTTCTACACTTTTCAGTGGACGGTCTGCCCTGAAGTAAGCCACGAGTACAAAATTTTCGTCCCGAATCTGAATGTAGTCAGGGATTTTTGCTTTTCCTTTTACCTTGATGATGTACATAAGTTGGAATTGAAAAAGAGGCTGAATCTTTCCAGAACCAGCCTCTTGTGAGGTTTATTTGCCTGCTGCTTTAGCGTGGTCGGCAAGAAACTGTGCCAAACCTGAGTCGGTAAGTGGATGCTTCAGCAGTCCTGTGATGACTTTCAATGGACAAGTGGCTACGTCAGCCCCAAGCTCAGCACACTTGATCAGGTGCATGGTGTGTCGTACCGATGCAGCTAGAACCTCCGTGGTGTAGCCATAGTTTTGATAAATATGAACTATTTGAGCAATCAGGTCCAATCCGTCAAAGGAGATGTCGTCCAATCTTCCGATGAATGGAGATACGTAGGAGGCTCCGGCTTTTGCTGCCAAAAGCGCCTGACCTGAAGAGAAAATCAGAGTACAATTCGTCCGGATTCCTTCACTGTGGAAATATTTGATTGCTTTGACACCATCGCGGATCATCGGGATTTTTACCACGATTTTATCGTCGATTTTTGCAAGTTCTTTACCCTCTCGGATCATTCCTTCGTAGTCAGTGGCAATGACCTCGGCACTCACTTTATCATCTACGATATCGCAGATGGCTTTGTAATGAGCCTTGACATTGGCGTCACCGGTGATGCCCTCTTTGGCCATTAGGGAAGGATTGGTAGTCACACCATCCAATACGCCTAAATCATAAGCTTCGCGGATTTCATCCAAATTGGCGGTGTCAATAAAGAATTTCATATTAAAATAGGTTTTGGTTAAGAATCTCAATTTAAGCTCGCCCAGAAAAGGTGAATTCTAGGTAGCTGAACAAAGTTAGAAGATTAATCAGGAATAGGTAGCCGCCAAGGATTAGGATTTTGGAAAATGCGGACAAAAAAAGAGGCGACATCGCACCGCTACAACCGCCTACCCTTGCTTCCTTCCGGACCTGGGGGATTCAGCAGGAGCTGGTCGTGTCGCCGATACAAAGGTAAGTCAAAATTCATGCAAAGCAATTCGACTTTTTTATTTTGGGTTTATCGGTCAGGAAATCAAGCGCTAAAAGTTTTAACTTCGGCATCTTAAAATCTACAAGGAATACATCGCCCATGAAAAAATCCTTATTTCTCCTGCTGGCAGCCACATCTTTGGTAGCCTGTACCTCCCAAAATAGCCATTACCAATTTCAAGTGGCTGACCTAGAACCCAACCTGATCACCTTGTCTTCGGATGAGTTTATGGGTCGAATGCCATTCACCGAGGGAGAAAAAATCACCACTTCTTTTTTGGAGCAAGAGTTTAAAAAGATGGGTTTGGAGCCAGGAAACGGCGATTCCTATTTTCAAGATGTACCCATGGTGTCCATCACCAGCAGCCCATCGGAAAAGATGGAATTTAAAAGTGCTAAGGGGAATCTCACTGCAGAAGGATTGAAAGATTTTGTGATCTGGACCCAGCGGACAGACAGCTTGGTGGCTGTCGAAAATGCGGAAGTAGTATTTGCCGGTTTTGGGATTGTGGCTCCTGAATACGGTTGGAATGATTACAAAAACCTGGATGTAAAAGGGAAAATCGTCGTGGTTCTGGTCAATGATCCTGGATTTGGGACGGAGGATGCTTCACTTTTCAAAGGAAATACCATGACTTACTATGGTCGTTGGACCTATAAATATGAGGAAGCCGCAAGACAGGGTGCTTTGGGCTGCCTCATTGTTCACAATACCATTCCTGCTGGCTATGGTTTTAATGTGATTCAAAACAGCTGGAATGCATCCAAACTCTACTTGGATGATCGGGGAAAGGAGAAGTACAAATTGGGCTTCGAAGGCTGGATTACCTTACCTACTGCCAATAAACTTTTCGAACTCACCGGAATGAATGAGTCAGAATTATTGGCCAAAGCCAGAAAGGCTGATTTTGAACCTATTCCCATGGGAATCACGGCAAGTGCATCTATCCAAGTAAAAGCCGAATACAATGTCTCCCAAAATGTCGTAGCAAAAGTGACCGGAAAGTCTAAACCTGAGGAAGTAATCATTTACTCTGCCCATTGGGATCACTTGGGAATCGGCAAACCTGATGAAACAGGGGACACAATCTATAATGGCGCTCTGGACAATGCTTCGGGAACTGCAGCGCTTTTAGCCCTAGCCAAAGCTTTCAAAACAGACGCTCAACCGGAGCGAACCGTGGTTTTTCTTGCGGTAACTGCAGAAGAGCAAGGGCTTTGGGGATCAGCTTACTACGCGCAAAACCCGATTTACCCCAAGGAAAAAACGGTAGCCAACATCAATATGGATGGCATCAACCCTTACGGGAAAATGAAAGATGTATCCATCATCGGGGTGGGTCAGTCCGAAATGGAAGATTTACTTAATGTGGAGTTGGAAAAATTGGGACGCTACAGTGCGCCCGAGCCTAATCCTGTCGCGGGCTATTATTTCCGCTCTGACCATTTCAACTTTGCCAAAATCGGGATTCCGGCATTGTATTTCGGTACCGGAATCGAACATGTAGAAAAGGGTAAAGAATACGGCAAACAGCTACAGGATGAATATACCGCGCAGTATTACCACAAGGCTTCTGACCAATACGATCCTTCTCGTTGGAATCTTGACGGTGCTGTTGACGATGTGCAGCTCCTATATAATGTGGGAAAAAGCCTCTCTAATTCCGATAAATGGCCGGGATGGAAAGAAGGCTCAGAGTTTAAAGCAGTGAGAGACGGATATATGAAGAAATGATCAATGACCAATTACCAATCCTCAAGTCTCTAAACAATTGATAATTGAAAATTGAATTTGCCCATTGATCATTTACCCCACCTTTATTCCCCACTTCCCCAACAATCCTGGAAGTCCCTCCAGATCAAATCTCGCGCCTTTGACTTTATTGATTTCAGGATCTAGTCGGTAATGAATTGCATCTCGGAAGTCGGCTTTTTCCAGATTAGTTCGGTCAAAAACGGCCCCGCTGAGATCTGAACCCTGAAAACTCGCCTCTTGCAGTTCGGCTTGGGTGAAGTCGACTTCGAGTAGTCGGCTGTGGGTGAATTGGGATTTTTTAAGCTTGAGGTTGAAAAAATTGGAATAGTCCAGCTGACAGTGGTCAAACGTAAACTCCATCAAAAAGGCATTGGCGGTGTTAAAATGAACCCCAAGGACTTTGCAGCGCTCAAATCGGATATTCTGGAAACCAACTTTGAAAACCTTAGCATTGCTCAGGTCACAGTCACGGAAGGAACAATTTTCGAAGTTTGACCCATGAAAGTTCAGGTTAGAAAAATTGCAACCGATAAACGTGCATGATTCGTATTCTCCCGGCTCAAAATCGGAGGGGAGAAGGTTTTGGAAGGTTTGGTCGGAGTGGTTGGTCATAGTTAAATTATCAATTATCAATAATCAATGATCAATTCCATTAATTGAAAATTGAATTTGGTCATTGGTCATTGAAAATTTCACAACCCCGCCAAATCCCATTTCCGGATCGTCTCTTTGATCAATCCAGCGACTTTGGCATTGACTTTTTGAAAGTACTCTTTGGCTTGTTTTTCATCAAAGTTGGGATATCCTTGTCCTTCTTGGTAGAGTCCAATGGAAGAAGGAAAAGGTACTGCCGACCAAGTTCCTGGCTTCGGGTATGCGGTCGCTTGATCTGGGTTATAGCGGTCCTTGTGAACCAAGGTGGGGTCGATGGCCTGGATATAGGCCGTTTCATTTAATCCTGCATGTCCTCCGTCTTCCTTGAATACTTCCAGCGTCACATCGGAAGCATAAGACCACCAGTTGATGACCAAGGTCCGAACTCCAAGTTCATTGGCTATATCAGCTGCGACTTTTTGGAGTACTGCTGTCTGTCCACCACCGTGACCGTTGAGGATGATGATGTTTTTGAATTTGTTTTTTGCCAGGCCTTTCAAAATATCTCTGATAAAAGGGGCATAGGCTTCTTCCGAGATTTGAAATGCGCCGGGATAGGCAGCCATGCTCCCTGTGATTCCATAGTTTAGGGTAGGAGCGATCAGGGCATTGAGCTCATTGGCGATGGCTTTTGCCATGGCGAAAGGTGCCGTATTGTCTGCCCCATTGTTTACTACACCGTGGGGTTCTAGCGTACCGGTAGGAAGAAGAACCGTGTTGATTTTCATGGGAACAAACTCGGCAAACTCCATCCAATTGATCCGATCCATCTCGCGGGTGGATGGGGATTGGGCAAAAAGGTTACGAGATAAAATGAAAAAGCCGAGTAGCGCAATAAATGACTTCATATCAGGTGGTTTTGGATCCAAGTTAAAATAATCCTTTTTCAACAGGGCAGATTTTTTCGGGAAAACGAATTCAGCCAAGGCTATCCATACCAGCCTGATGAAAATATTTCCTTTTTTTTCAATTGCTCAAAATCCAATCCGATTGCCCACCTCGTAATTCCTCCCAAATCAAGCCAAGTGCTGATTTTTCCATGGAATCTAAACTGAGTATTAACCTAAACACAAGCCAAAAATGAATAATGAACTTTTCAAACCTCAGGGTTTGATTCAAAAGGCCGACAGGAGGAAGTTTCTCAAAATGGGATCGCTCACTGTGGCAGGAGCCGGCCTACTGCTGATGGGGTGTAACGACGAGGACAATATGATGCCCTCTATGCCGGGAATGGTCAATCTGGGTTCGGGAGATGTCGGAATTCTGAATTATGCCTATGCCTTGGAGCAGCTGGAAGCAGCATTTTATGCGGAGGTAATGAAGGGAGGATATTTTGCCAATGCCAATGCGGAGGAAAAAACCATCATGGGTGATCTCGAAAAGCACGAGCGGGCGCACCGGGAGTTTTTCAAAGCGGCCCTAGGTACCAATGCTATCGGAAATTTGGAGGTAGATTTTAGCAGCATTGATTTCAACAACAGAACTTCGGTTTTGGCTGCTGCAAAGACCTTTGAAGACTTGGGGGTGGCAGCTTACAATGGTGCAGGTCAGTTTCTCACCAATGCAGACCTTTTGCTTATCGCAGGAAAAATCGTCTCCGTGGAGGCTCGTCATGCGGCGGCCATCCGTGACCTGATCAATCCCAACTCGGTGGATTTTGCCGGTGACGATCTGATCGATGCCAATGGGTTGGAGCGAACGCTCAATTTTCAGCAGGTGCTAACCGCTGCCAGTGCTTTTGTCAAAACTGAAATAGACTTCAGTCAACTTCCTCGCTAACCTTTTATCCTAAAATCAAGAACTCATGAATTTGATCAAGTTATTGGACACACTCTGTCCTGATACCAAAGACGCAGATGCTAAAGACCGATTTTATTCCCGTAGGGATGCTTTCCGTCAGTTTGGGGATTTTGGGAAAAAAGTCGCCCTGGCGGCTGTCCCCCTTTCCGTTCTCAATTCCATTCCCTATATCGCCAAAGCCGATACAGCTTCCCTGATCAATGTCCTCAACTATGCGCTTACTTTGGAGCATTTGGAATACCGCTATTATCAGTTGGGACTGGATGCCGGCGTGGTGACGATGGCAGAGCGGCCAATTATTCAGAAAATACGAGACCACGAATTGGCTCACGTGCGATTTCTTACCGAAGTGATTGGCTCAGTGCTCAACGGGACACCCGTAGCTGAACCGGAATTTGATTTTACTGCAGGTGGCAACTTTAGGCCATTTCAGGATTATCCTACATTTCTCGCTTTGGCGCAAGCATTTGAGGATACGGGAGTGAGGGCTTACAAAGGACAGGCCGCCAATGTGATGGAAAGTGACGTGGTGTTGACGGCGGCTTTGTCCATTCATTCGGTGGAGGCTAGACATGCCTCCATGATCCGAAGACTCCGGACCAAAAAAGGTCAGGATACCGTCAAAGGCTGGATTACAGGCAATTCGATCGGAACCCTTCCGGCTGCTGCAGCGGGGATTTATGCAGGTGAAGAAAACCTCACCCATGCAGGCGTAAATGTGTCTACGTTGACAGGAATCGATGCGGCTGGTGTATCAGAAGCATGGGACGAACCGCTCACCATGCAGGCAACACTTGGAATTGCAGGATTATTTTTGAAGAGCTCCAACTGACAGCTGGGTAGCAGTGGAGCTAGGCCATCCTCGAGAGGGGGTGGCTTTTTTTCTAGAGGTTAGACACAAGACGAGAGACACAAGATATTAGACACAAGACAATAGACATAAGACAATAGACATGTGATTTTTAGCCATGAAAAGAATATCGGTAGAGAGATTGGGGGAAATAGATTGAAGATAAAGAGATATAAAATTTAGGGATAGGATCAATGAGAATGGAAAATGGTCTTGGACTTTGTATTCAAGTGGGGGGAGCTTTTCCAGACTCAGATTGTGTTTTGAAAAATGGAAAGCCAGAAAGTGTTGGGTGAAATCATAAATCGGTACCGAACTAGGAGCAAATAAGGTTGGATTAAAAGAGAGACTTAGGGGTCCACTAGATGTCGTATCTGGTAATTCGTACATCTAAAATCCTAAATCATAGCACCACTTTATATAGCGTACATTGCCTCAACTGTGGATAGTCCTTGAGTTCGGAGTAATCAAACTCATAGCAGAAGTTCATACCGATTTTTTTCATTACCTGAACTGAGCCAAGGTTGGTTGCCGTAGCGTAAGAATACACCTCTTTGATTTTCAATTGTCGGGCAAAATCAAGGCAGGCTTTTGCGCCCTCAGAGGTCAAGCCTTGGTTCCACCATTTTTTTCCGATTCTCCAGCCGATATCCACGCAGGGAGTAAAGTCAGATTCGAAGGTCTTCCAGCCCAGCCCGATGGTGCCGATCAGTTCCTTGGTTTCCAATAGGTCCACAGCAAAATAGCAATGCCCTCGC
The DNA here is from genome assembly GCA_018336015.1 of Algoriphagus sp. Classification (GTDB taxonomy): domain Bacteria; phylum Bacteroidota; class Bacteroidia; order Cytophagales; family Cyclobacteriaceae; genus Algoriphagus; species Algoriphagus aquatilis. The sequence continues at coordinate 67,332 of JAGXQZ010000072.1, forward strand.
TCCTCATACAAGCGCTGCATTCGATCCATCATGGCTTGTGTTTCTTCGCGGGTATAGGGTTTTTGGAAAAAATGCATCACCTCAGGATCCGCGTTGATTGCGGCAAAATCATCCAAATCAAAATTTTGCCAGGTTCGAAATCCCAATCTCTCAGTTGTAAACAAGTAGGAAGAACCCATACTAGGAGGCTTTTTCAAAAGTCAAATAAAGGGTGGTTCCTTTTTGATGCTCGCTTTCGATCACCAAAGTACCGCCGTTTGTCTCCATAAATTGCTTGACTAAAAATAAACCCAAGCCCGTTCCCTTCTCCTTGTTTGTGCCTTCTGTGGAGCTAACAATTGACTTCTTTTGTCTGATTTCATGAAGTTTCTCAGGTGTCATCCCGATGCCTTGGTCTTTGATGGTTAGATTGACTTGATTTCCCAGAACTGCAAGGTTTACGATAATCTCACTGCCCACATGGGAGAATTTAATGGCGTTTTGGAGGCAATTTTGGAAAACGATCTGGAGTTGAGAAGGATCAGCTATGATTCTGAATATAGGTCCTTCTGTAGAGAATTTGATATGGATATTCTTCTTTTGAGCGATTACCTCATTTTGGTTGATGGTATCTTTGATCAGTTGGACTAGATCAATTGGTCGTTTCTCTGTCACAATCCCGCCCAATTGGGCATGGGACCATCTCAGTAGCTGTTCAATTTTTTGTTCAGTTTGCTTGACTTGTTTTAGTAATAATTTGTAGGATTCTTCTTTTTCCTGATCAGAAAGTAAATCCATTTCATGCAACTCGAGCATTTGTCGGATGGCATTCATTGGGGTTTTCAAGTCATGAGAGAGGATCGAAAAGAGTTTGTTCTTTTCCTCATTGAGTTGGTTAAGGGTGTCATTTTGTGCGATGATTTCCTTTTGCTTTTGCAATAGCTGAAGGTTGAGTTCTTCTTTTTTATTCAGCCATCTTCTGTTCAATAAAATAATTACCACTAATAGGGCTAAAATGGCACTCAAACTGATAAGCGTGTAGTTGCTGATTTTGGCTTTTTGCTCTGCTATCAGATTTATTTGCTCAAGAGTAGCCTTGTCTGCTTCCGCCATTTGGAGTTGGTGATAGCTGATTTCGGAGCTTTTATCATCGCTGTAGAGGGTGTCTGCATGGACTTTATTTAGTCTGGCGTATTGCAAGGCATTTTTGTAATCTCCCAATTGCTCGTAGACCTTGGAAAGCAGACTGCTCGCTCGTTCCTGATCCCAATAGGCAGAGGCCAGTTTGGCATATTCATAGCCCCTTAGTCCGAGTTCCAGTGCTTTTTGGAGTTGGTTTTCTTCCAATGCGATGAGGCCTAGTCCTGTAGTGGCAAAAGCTTTTTCCCAGTTGGTAAGTTGAGGATATTCTTCCAAGACCATGTTAAAATGGGATTTTGCCTCACTTAGGTTGCCAAGTTCAAGTTGGATTTGACCCTGCCGGTTGAGGATCATCATCCGTTGGGTAGATTCTTGGAAGTTAGCAGTAAAGTCATACCCCTTGGCCAATGCCTCCATTGCTTCCGAATACTTGTTTAACTCCGAAAGCGAAATCCCAAGATTCAGGTAATTAGCCCCGAGCGAAAGGCTGTCATTTCGTGCAAGATTGATTTTGATACATTGCTCAAAAAAAGAAGCCGCTTGGGCGTAGGCGTGCTGACTGAGGTAAATCAGCCCTCTTCCATTTAGGGCAAATGCTTTTTGATAGAGATCACTTTCTTTTTCAAGCAGTTCGAAAGCCTTAGAATATTCCTTGACTGAAGCAGAATAATCGCCCTTGATGTAATTGAGTGCGCCAAGTTGATTGGCAATCATTCCTACCTGGAGATTGGAGAGGTTTGGAATCGACTGAGCTCGCTGCATAGTTTGAAGAGCTCCTTCCAAATCTTTGTATCGAAGGTCCACGGCAACGAGTATCAAGCTGTCAAACTCCGGATTGCCGGTAGGTTTGATATTTTGGGCGATTGCCTTGGTGCAAGAAAGGCAAATCAAGCCAAGAATAACTAGTGAAACTAATCTGGAAATCAAAGGCTAAAGGGTGTATCGCTTAAAGATAGGCGGATCCATATAAAAACAAAAATGCCAAGTGGTAGTCAGCCCATGTTTTTTGGAAGTAATGGAGTTTGAACGGGGGGGGGGGAAATTCCGATTGCTAAACGGGGTGATTTTCGTACAAATGAAATCTGGTATTTGAAGTAAAAAGG
>JAGXQZ010000073.1 GCA_018336015.1 Algoriphagus sp.
ACCATATTGTTACCAAGTCCTGTGGTCGAAAATCCCAAGTCAGTCACAACTTTGACAATGCCAAGCGTATTCCACCAATCCAACTCCTGCATTACCCCGAAAAGATTCTGACTCCTTACTTGAGTAATACCTATCACCAACCCAACCCCTTGATCAAAACAGGAAATACCTTCCTTAATCCAAGTCGAGGGCACCGCACAATCGGCATCTGTAAAGAAAAAAAACTCTCCCTGAGCTTTCTTAGCCAGAATTGCAAGTGCATTGGCTTTTCCATTGGGATGAAAAAACCCGGTCTGCGAGGGTAAAACAGTGATGATTTTTCGGTTTTGAGAGTGACCTGCCCAAGTGCTCAAAAGCTCAGGCGTAGTGTCCTCGCTCTGATCATCGGCGATCAAAATCTGCAGTTTTTCGGTGGGATAATCCAATCGATCTAGGCTATCCAATAGCCTTGGCAAATCTTTTTCTTCATTCCGGACAGCTATCAGGATAGAAACACTGGGTAAGAGTCCCTGTGATTCCTTACTATGATCTTTCCAGTTTTTCTTTGCTAAAATCCACAGTAACATGTATTGTACTGCAAGTAGAAAAGGAAGAAAAAGTAAAATCCAACTACTCATAGAATTCCGGTTTTAAAACCTTCCCCTTCCAAAAAATCAAGGTATCCGGGGAGAATCTTCTGAAGATGTCCGTCAGTTTTTTGCTGATCGTGAAAGACGATGATACAAGCCTCGGAAGTCTTTCTTATGGAGTCGTTCAGCACCACTCGAGGAGAAACAGACCGGTCATAATCTCCTGTCAACAAAGTCCACATCACGATTTCCTTTTCCTTTTGAAGAGCTTTTACTTGCCAAGGACTCATCATCCCATAGGGAGGACGAAATAGTGGGGTTCTCAATTCCAATTTTTCTTCAAAAATCTGATCGCATGCTTTGACATTTTCCAAATATGACTTTGTAGAGGCCTTCAACCCATGCAAATGGTGAAAAGTATGATTCCCTATCTGATGACCTGCTTGCAACACCTCTTGTGCAAGGGAGACATGCTTCCTCACATTGTCTCCGACCATGAAAAAAGTAGCCTGCTGACCTCTTTTGGCCAATTCATCCAAAACAAAATCTGTTATCCCGGGCACAGGACCATCATCAAACGTCAAATAAACTTGCCTAATTCCTCCAGCTCCCTCCCATATTCTCTGGGGAAAAAACCGTTGCACCCACTTTGGAACCCGATGAGGCTTCATGGTCAGTCAAACCTTAGACTTAGCAGGGTCAAATCATCCCTTAGAGGGATACTTTTAGAAAACTCCCCCATTAGGTTCATAAATTCCTGATGAAAATCCTCGGGGTTAATCCCTGAATGATCATTCACAAAAGTCCGGAACCGATCCTCGCCAAACTCTTCTTCCTCTGGATTCATAGACTCTGTCAGGCCATCGGTGTAGAGGTGAATGGTAAACTTCTGGAGATTCTCTCTTTTTCCTATTTCCAAAAAAGGCAATTCTTCAAAAGCTCCCAATATTGTGGTTCCTGCTTCCAAAAGTTCTGTCTGACCTTCTGCTTCTCTGCACAATATAGGAGGATTGTGTCCAGCATTGACAAAGCGAAGTTGGCGCGTCTGAAAATCATACTCACCCAGGAAAAAAGTGATAAACCGTTCCCCTTTGGTATTATCAAATAGCGTGTAATTCAGCTGCCGCACCATGGTCTCAAAATCCGCGTCGCTTCGGAGTAGTGTTCTCAATGCTGCCTGGAAATTGGACATCAATAAGGCGGCCGAGATCCCTTTTCCGGAAACGTCCGCGATGCAGAAATATACCTTGTCCTTTGTTTTTTGAATCAAATCGTAGTAATCACCTCCCACCATACTGTGAGGAAAATAAGTCACCTTGGCCTTTAGCCGATCAGAATCAGGCAATACCGCAGGGAAAAGCATGTGCTGAACTTGAGATGCGATTTCCACCTCTCGCTTTAACACCTCTTGCTCAAGTTGTCTTCTGGCAAATCGCTTGTTTTCCAATGCCACGACCAGAATATTGGCTAAAGCTTGGGTAAAGTTTAGGTCTAGCTCAACTGCCGCAGATTTTCTTTTCAGAAAAAGGATGGCAAGCATCTGATCTTTATGATAGACCGGAAGGTAGGTTTCCAGCTCTTCAAAAGAATACCCCTCTGTGAGCTGAATGGATAACTTACCTGATTCTTTATCATCCAGCACCCACGAGGCAGGCAAAGCTGAAGGAGTCTTGGCTTTCACGCCATGAGAAATTCTCCTTTCGTAGTTTCCGTCTTTGGAGACATATAAAATGAGTGCTTTGATCTCCAAATGAACCAGACAGGTGAACTTGAAAATAGTAATCAATACTGCCTCAGGCTGATTCTCATTGATTGCTTGGGTAATCTCAAGCAAGGCTTTGAGTTCGAGTTCTTTTCGTTGAAATTTATAGTTATCCTGAGCCACAGCTTATAATGTATTGTGAGCCATTAGTCCCTTTTTGGTAGCCAGAAAATAGAGCTCTTTTCCCTCCTTAAAAATATCCACCTGATCAAACCGCTCCTCGTCCGGGCCAGAAAGACATTTTATCATTGCTTTTTTGTACAAAGAAGTCAAGGTTTCCATCAGAACCACATCCTCCCAACCCAGCGATTCCTGCAAATAGGCGAACCCCTGTACAAAATACAATTCGTCTAAAAGATCAAATTCTAGGTCACTCATAGCTTGTCATTCGATGGCCTAAATTACGGATTCTTCTTGGGATCGCCCTTTCCATTTTACTTTAATAAAAAGCGTGCCCAAGCCCACCCAAATCACATAGAAGGGGTGAATCAAACTCGTCGCAAAGTAATCTGCCAAACTTGCCTTTGACCCCAACCCTTCTCCTACTCTTCCAAGACTTAGGTGCTCAGCAAAAGCTTTTAGCAACCAGATTGCTCCAAAGAAAAATAACCCATCCCAATCCCATGCTAAAAAAATCATACTGGCAACCCAAATCAACTGAACCAAAAACGTCAAAACTGCAGCAAACCCATGTGAGATAGATCTGTGAGCTTTCCATTTTCCCGACCAGCGGATGCGTTGTCTAAGCAAGTCAGTCCAACTTAACTGAGGCGTCGTGTAGACCAATGCTTCTCGGACAGGCAGGTAAATACAACTGTTAGCGCCAAAGTTTTTGACGATTTTTTTCAGTAAAAACTCGTCATCGCCTGAGAGAATATGTTCATTCCCATCATACCCTCCAACTTCCAAAAAGGCTTGTTTCCGAAAGGCCAAATTTGCTCCACTGCACATCAAGGGTTGCTTTCTAAAAAAATAGAACTGGGTCATCAGGAGAATACTGTACCATTCGATTTGCTGGAATTTTTGTAAAAATCCACCTTTTGTCGCTTTGGCAAGCACAGGTCCCGCCACCAACTGCACGTTAGGATCAGAAAAAGCCGAAGCCATTTTCATTGGCCAAGCCTCAGGAAATTCACAATCCGCGTCTGAGGTGAGAATAATTTCGCCTTGAGCTAAAGAAATCCCATGGCTTAAGGCTGCTTTCTTTCCGACTCCAAGACTTTTTACCAACCGGACTCCAACCATCTCTCTAAAATGAGCAGGGGCCAGCTGCCAAGAATCGTCTTCACTCTGATCGTTAACCAGTAAAACTTCCAGATGATCAGAAGCAATCTTCGCTATTTCAGAGGCAAGTTTTGGGATATTCCGACTTTCATTTCTAAAAGGAATCACCAAGGTAATGAGTCGGTCACGATACTGCGAAGGTTGAAAAAAGTGGTTTCTTGGCCATTTTTGAGCCAGCCAAAGATGCAATGCCAAGTAACCCAAACACCAAAAGAGGTAAAAACCAATCATCTTTTAACCTAACTTGTAGCCGTGAGTAAAGAAGAACAAAAAGCCCCGAAAGAAAAAATCATCCTAGGCATCGACCCGGGGACCACCGTGATGGGATATGGTTTGATTTTGACAGAAGGAAAGAAGTATAAAATCCTTCAGTACGGAGTCATTCACCTCAAAAAATACGAAACCCACGAGCTGAAGCTGAAAAAGATTTTTGAACGGATCAGTGGAATACTTGATGAATTTGCGCCTGATTCGGTGGCGTTGGAAGCGCCTTTCTACGGTGCCAACGTGCAATCCATGCTCAAGCTCGGCAGGGCACAAGGGGTAGCCATGGCGGCTGCGCTTTCCAAAGAAATCCCGATCACCGAATATTCTCCCAAAAAAGTAAAGCAGTCAGTAACCGGTAATGGCAATGCCTCCAAAGAGCAAGTGGCGGCTATGCTTCAAACCCTCTTGGGCATCACCGAACTCCCAAAACTATTGGATGCCACGGATGCGTTGGCAGTAGCACTGTGCCATCACTTTCACGAAGGAAGAGTTCAGACACGAGGAAGAAATAAAGGATGGAAATCCTTTATCGAAGAAAATCCCGATCGCATTAAAATGTAAAATCCCGACTTTCGCCGGGATTTTTTTCAATTTCCTAAGGTGTAGCCTAGAGATAGTTTGAGTACTCGGTTACTCACATCCGTGTTGAAATAATTGAGTGAGGAAAGCCCCAAATCATAACTCGCCTGCAGATTAAGACCTGCTGCTACTTTTAATCCAAGCCCTACTACAGCGCCGAGTTCATAGCCACGGACAGGTTCCAAACTGGTACTGTTAGTATTGCCGATGGTGTAATCTCTAGAAACCAACACCGATGCTTGGGGACCGGCGAAGACATTCAGGGAAGGAATCAAACTCAATCTCACCAAGACAGGGATATCGATGTAGCCTAATTTTTCGGTAACATCCCCGCCTCCAAGAGCAGTAGTGGAATATCCTTTTCCAGAATACTGAATCCCCGGCTCAACAGACACTAAGTCTGTGGCAGTTTTGACCAAATAATATCCTCCGACGTGAAAACCGGTCATAGAACTGAAATCAGAATTTGAAAAATTTGCTGAATTCAAACCTGCCCTGATTCCAAATTGTGCATGCGCAGCCACCGTAAATCCCAAAAGAAAGATTGCCAATACTATTTTTCTCATTCTAGCTTATGTTTAATTTTCTCTAAAACTAACGCAAGAATCGCTAAATACTGATTCAATCCTGCATATTTATAGCTACCATGAGTTCATTTGCAGAGGCATTTAATCAATTTCCCTTTTTGGATGAAGATTCCAAGAATGCCTTTTTGGAAAAAATTCAATTTCAAACCTATCAAAAAGGTGAGCTCTTGGAAGAGGCAGGGAAGCCCTGTCGCTACCTTCATTATTTGGTAGAAGGCTCAGCTAGAAGCTTTTACCTGAAGGAAAACAAGGATGTGACAGTCTCTTTCTCACTCCCAAAAGAATTCATTACCTCCATGCATTCCTTTATCACTCAAAAACCCTCCAATGAGAGCATCGAGGCATTGGAAAAAACAACCACTGGAAAAATCAGCCAAACCGATCTTTGGAGCCTTTTTGACAGTCATCCCAACATAGAAAGAACTTATCGGATGATTTTGGAGCGATATTTCATTGCTTTAGAGGAACAGCTGATTTTTTCAAAATTCAAATCTGCACGGGAGCGGTACTTAGAGCTCTTCGAAACTCGACCCAAAATCATCCAAAAAGCATCCGTGGGACAGATTGCCTCCTACCTTGACATGAGCATCGAAACGCTGAGTAGAATCCGTGGGAAAATTTGATTTTTTGACATTTCTCAAAGCAATTGATTGCTGCATAGGATACTTTTGGATAAAACCCCTCCCAACCTGCACTTCAACATGAGAAAATCTGCTTTTTACTTACTGATATCCTTTGGGATTTTGGCCTGTGGCACCCAAACCACAGAAAGGTCATTTGAGAGCACCCTCCTGACCAAAGCGAGCCCTGAGCAAGTCGAGCAAGTCGTGGAAGCTTTTATTTTGGCAGAAGATTCGAGCACTATAGAAATCCCAGAAGGATTTTACGAACTCAATACCCAATTGATTTTGGATAATAAAAGTGCCATCACGATCAAAGGCGCAGGAATGGACAAGACGGTACTTTCCTTCCGAAACCTTAAATCAGGAGGCGAAGGTGTGAAAATCGTGGGTAATCAAATCACCATTCAAGATCTATCCATCGAAGATGCTCCGGGTGACGGCATCAAAGCCCAACATACCGACGGCATCACCTTTCGGAGGGTCAATGTCACCTGGACTAACGGGGACAAATCCAAAAATGGAACCTACGCCATCTATCCCGTGCAATGCAAAAATGTGATGATCGATGAATGCATTGCCTCCCACTCGAAAGATGCCGGTATTTACGTGGGACAATCTGAAAATATCGTGGTCAAAAATTCGCTGGCCTTTGGAAATGTGGCCGGAATCGAAATCGAAAACTCTGACAATGCCGAAGTCTTTGGCAACACCGCCCGCGACAATGCAGGTGGAATTTTGGTATTCAACCTTCCGGGATTACCAAAATCTGACGGAAAAGGCACGAAAATTTACGACAACGACATCATCGATAATAATCATAAAAATTTCGCAGTGCCTATCGGGGAAGATCCGAATGGAAATACTGTAACGATGATTCCGCCGGGTTCCGGAATCGTGCTTCTTGCTGCCAAAGAGGTAGAAATCTACAACAATCGGATCTTGAGAAACAAAACTTATGGCGTTGCCATCGCTAGCTATCAGGTAACCGGTTTTCCGGCAGAAGCACCCAATTGGTCACCTTACACGACGGATATCTATGTACACGACAATCACTATGAGCGCAAGTCCTTTTCAATCCCTGACTTTACCAGAGAAATGGGGCAATTGGTCGCCGTACACAATGCTCATGGAATCCTCAAAACTCAAGACATCATCTATGACGGCATTTGGGACAAGTCAGTAAGTGAAAAGATAGAGTCCAACCCCATGAGAATCTGTATTCAAGAATCAGGAATGGAAAACCTCCGTTTCACCCGGTTTTACCTCATGGATGGGGAGGAAAACATCCAATCGTTCAAGGACCATGAACTTTTTCAAAACTGCAAAGTGAATGTCCAAACGGACATCTCCGGAATCGCCTTGCTTAATTCTTTTCCAAAAAAATGAATACATCAGCCCTGACTTTGAGAGACCTTCTTTTGGCTTCCCTGGTGAGCATTTCTATGTTGGGTGCTTGCCAATCGGAAAAGACCGAAGTTCAAACCGATCAGTCGAAAACGGGACAGCGCCCCTTGGCCCCAGAGGAAGCTTCAGGTCAATATCCCTATCGAAGATTATCGACTTATGGGTTTTTCGTGGGCGAAATAGCCATGCTTTCTCCTTCGAAAAAATTGATCCCCTATCAACCAGCCTCTTCTTTGTTTACGGATTATGCGTTGAAATCTCGATTTGTCATGATTCCTGATGGCGCAAAAGCGCACTTGGTTGAGGATGACATGTCACTTCCAGTAGGATCTATTCTGGTGAAGAATTTTTACTATCCGGAAGATTTCAGAACCCCTGAAGGAAAAAGAAGAATTATCGAAACACGACTGATGATCCATGAGGAAAAAGGATGGCAAGCCTATCCCTACATTTGGAATGAGGAACAAACCGATGCGGTTTTGAAAATCGTGGGCGGAGAAACTGAAGTCAGATTCATTGACAAAAACGGGCAGGACCAAGTAATCAATTACTTGGTGCCCAATAAAAATCAATGCAAAAGCTGTCACAACAAAAACGAGGTCTTAGCTCCAATTGGAATCCAGCCCAAGCACCTGAACAATGACCTGAAGTACGAGTCCGGGAAAGAAAACCAATTGGCTCATTGGACCAAAATGGGCAAATTGGAGGGGTTCACGGGAAAGGATAACCATCCATCCCTCATCAACTATGAGGATCAAAGTCAAGCCTTGGATGACAGAGCGATGGCTTACCTCGATATCAACTGCTCCCACTGTCACCGGGCTGAAGGCCCTGCCAGTACCTCAGGCCTTTTTCTCACTTTTGACCAAAAAGACCCACTCAAGCTTGGAATCAACAAAACACCCGTAGCGGCAGGAAAAGGCTCAGGAAAATTCAAATTTGACATCGTTCCTGGCCATGGAGATCAATCGATTTTGACTTATCGGATGAATTCCAAAGAAGTGGGAATTGCCATGCCGGAGATCGGTAGAACTACAGTTCATGCCGAGGGGGTGGAATTGATTAAAGAATGGATCAATCAGATGAACTGAGTCTCAATCACGAGACAATCTCATTTCCAGATATTTATTTGAAAAACCAAACTCCTCATAAAGCTTTTTGGCTGGATTCTGCGGTTCAACGTGAAGTGCGATAGAACCTTGGGTTTGGGACAAAAGATTTTGAAGCATTTGCTTTCCAAGTCCTCTACCTCTCTTTTCCTCCTTCACAGCAAAATAGACTAGGATGTGGTCAGGAATATATCCTGACATCCCGGTATGATTGAGAACCAAGGCTCCAGCCAACCCTCCCGCATCGCTCGCCAAGATCACCAATCCACCCGAACCTTTCGAATTCATGGCATAATCCAGACATTTCAGCACATCGCTTGTCGAGTCTCCAAATTCTCCGAGTTGCTCCACCAAAAAGTCGGCGATTTGTTCTTTTTGAAGTTGGGACAAAGGAAAATGTGGGGTGAAGGTTTGAAATTCCATCCCCGAATAAACAAAAAAAGACAGGCTTTCACCTGTCTTTTTGTATGAGAAGTTATTGGAAATTACACGTTTTCGCTGCTCACCACGGCAGAGAAATATTCTCTGTTCATACGGGCAATATTGGTAATGGAAATTCCCTTTGGACATTCCGCCTCGCAAGCACCGGTATTGGTACAAGCACCGAAACCTTCCGCATCCATCTGGGCGACCATCTTTTCCGCTCTGGTTTTCCGTTCTACCTGACCCTGTGGAAGGAGCGCCAACTGAGAGATTTTAGCAGAGGTGAAAAGCATAGCAGAAGCATTTTTACAAGCTGCCACGCAAGCCCCGCAGCCGATACACTGAGCTGCATCCATTGCCAAGTCAGCGACTGTCTTTGGAATCGGAATCTCGTTGGCATCCGGCACACCACCTGTATTGACAGAGACATAACCACCCGCTTGGATGATTCGGTCAAATGCCGAACGGTTTACTACCAAGTCTTTTACCACAGGGAAAGCCTTCGCTCTCCATGGTTCGATGGTGATGGTCTCCCCGTCATTGAACGAACGCATGTGCAGCTGACAAGTCGTCGTCTGTAGCGGACCGTGTGGTTTACCATTAATATAGAGTGAGCACATTCCGCAGATACCTTCGCGGCAATCGTGGTCAAAGTGAACAGGATCTTCTCCCTTTTCAGTCAATTGGTCATTCAACACGTCCAGCATCTCAAGAAAGGACATGTCTTTGGAAACATGGTCCACCGGATAGGTTGCAAAGCCACCTTTGTCGGATGCATTTTTCTGTCTCCAGATTTTTAAAGTCAATTTCATATAGAAGTATGAATTATTGTCTACAGATTATTTATAAGAACGCTGGGTCAACTTCACATTTTCGAAGACCAAATCCTCCTTGTGGAGTTCTTCTTCCTGCCCTTCTCCCACATACTTCCATGCGGCCACGTAAGCGAAGTTTTCATCATCACGAAGCGCCTCACCATCCGGAGTTTGGTACTCTTCACGGAAGTGACCACCGCACGATTCGTTTCTGTTAAGTGCATCGTCCACCATCAATTCACCCAATTCCAAGAAATCAGCAACACGGTGTGCCTTTTCTAGGGTTTGGTTCAATTCCTCATTGGTCCCCAATACTTTCACGTTAGACCAGAATTCTTTCTTCAAAGCTTGGATCTCAGCTTTCGCCCATTTCAAGCCCTCTTCAGTCCTAGCCATTCCGCACTTATCCCACATGATCTTACCAAGCTTCTTGTGGAAATAATCCACTGTCTTGTTTCCGTTGATGGAAAGGATCGTATGAATTCTTTTCTGAACTTCTTCTTTTGCCTTGGCAAATTCAGGGTGAGTTTCATCCACCTTCTTTGGTGGAATCTGCGCCAAATAGTCCCCGATAGTATATGGAATCACAAAGTATCCGTCTGCCAAACCTTGCATCAAGGCAGAAGCACCAAGTCTATTTGCTCCATGATCTGAGAAATTCGCTTCACCCAACGCATACAAACCAGGAACCGTAGTCATCAAGTTGTAATCCACCCATAGACCACCCATCGTATAATGTACCGCAGGGTAAATCATCATTGGCACCTCATAAGGATCCTCTCCGGTAATCTGCTTATACATATCGAAAAGGTTACCATATTTCTGCTCGATGATTTTTCTAGAATCACGCTTGATGGCATCGCGGAAATCCAGGAATACCGCTTCACCGGTTTCGTTTACACCACGTCCTTCATCACAGACATACTTGGCATTTCTAGAAGCCACATCACGAGGAACGAGGTTACCGAAGGAAGGATATTTTCTTTCCAAGAAGTAATCTCTGTCTTCTTCTTTGATATCGTTTGCCTTGATTTGGCCTTTTCTGAGTTTTTCAGCGATCTCTTGAGTCGCCGGAACCCATACACGACCGTCATTTCTAAGTGACTCCGACATCAACGTTAACTTGGATTGATGATCACCAGAAACAGGGATACAAGTTGGGTGAATTTGAGTAAAGCAAGGGTTCGCAAAGTAAGCACCACGCTTGTGAGCTCTCCAAGCTGCTGTCACATTGGAACCCATTGCATTCGTTGATAGGAAGAACACGTTACCGTAGCCACCTGTACAAAGCAGAACTGCATGAGCAGCATGTGTTTCTACTGCACCAGTGATGAGATTTCGTGTGACAATACCTCTTGCATGGCCGTCTATTACTACCACGTCCATCATTTCAGTCCGTGGATAGAGCTTTACTTTTCCATTGGCTACCTGACGGCTGAGTGCGGAATAGGCTCCCAAAAGCAACTGCTGTCCAGTTTGGCCACGGGCATAGAAAGTTCGGGATACTTGAGCACCACCGAAAGATCGGTTGGCCAACAATCCTCCATACTCACGAGCGAAAGGAACACCTTGTGCTACGCATTGATCAATAATTTTAACAGATACCTCAGCCAGACGGTACACATTTGCCTCGCGGGCACGGTAGTCACCGCCTTTGATGGTATCATAGAACAATCTGAAGATCGAGTCACCGTCGTTTTGGTAGTTTTTAGCAGCATTGATCCCGCCTTGAGCTGCAATAGAGTGCGCTCTGCGAGGGCTATCTTGGAAACAAAAGGCCTTGACATTGTATCCCAACTCCGCTAATGAGGCTGCAGCAGAAGCACCTGCCAAGCCTGTACCCACTACGATGACATCGTATTTTCTTTTGTTTGCCGGATTAACCAGCTTGCTGTTAAACTTGTGCTTAGTCCATTTTTCTGCCAAAGGACCAGCAGGTATTTTGGAATCTAGTATCATACGGGACTATTAATTAGCTAGTGAAATAGATGTAAAGTGGCATGGAGGCAAATGCCGCAGGCACCACTATGCAATAAACCTGACCGATGGCCTTAATGGCAGGTGAGTATTTTTTATGATTCAAACCTAAAGTTTGGAAGGCAGAAGCAAATCCGTGGGAAAGGTGGAATCCTAAAAATCCCATGGAGATGACATATAGAGCCACCAACCACTCCTGCTTAAAGGCCTCGCTTACGATTAGAAATAAGTTTTTGTACTCCTCTTCTCCGTAGGTTACCATCGGCACTTCTCCCCAATGCATTTTAGCCCAGAAGCCCTGAAGGTGAACCACCAAGAAGATCAAAATGATTGTACCCAACACTCCCATGTTTCTGGAAGACCAAGCGCTGTTGGTAGAAGCTTTGGATTCTGCATATCCTACAGGTCTTGCAGCCTTATTATGCTGAGACAAAAGAATAGAATAAATGATGTGACCAATAACTGAGATGTAGGTCAAATAGGAGAGGATTTTTACAGCCGGATTGGTAGTCATGAACTTGGCGTAGATGTTAAACGCCTCACCTCCATCTCCTTTAAACAGAAGTAAATTTCCGGACACGTGTCCTGTCAAGAACAGGATGAGAAAAAGACCGGTCAAAGCCATGATCAATTTTCTACCTAGGGTGCTTTTCAAGGTTTTTGTAACCCAACTCATACAAATGTTTCGATTAGTTTAGAACGAAATTCTTTTGCTGTTAATGCCGCCAAATTTACATGCCGAAGGAGTAGTATCCAATGCAAACGAATTCAGTAAGCTTATTTTAAAAGGTTCTAAATAATTTTCCGATGATTGATTTTGATTTCTTTTTCAACTCCTTCCCAACAGTCTGTTTATTTTTATTGTTTGAATTTTGAGTGTTTTTCTCCCTACTTCCGTTTATTTCGTATAGGAAGAAAAATCCATCAGGAATTAGTCCATTTTAACCTCAGACTATCAGTCTTTTAGAAGACTTGGCTACCAATATTGAACGACATGAAGCTTAAAATCTACCTAGGACTTTTTTTCATTGCCCTTTTTACGGGGATTTCCTCTACTTGGGCTACTCATATTCGAGCTGGCGAGATTATCGCTGAGCGGATATCTGTCCAAGCGCTTACCTACAGAATCACAGTAGTCGGATACACAGACACCAGATCAAGTGTGGTGTTTGGTCCTGGCCGTATCAATTTCGGTGATGGACGCGAAGAACAGCTTAATACCCAGAGTGATTTTTCTGTGGTAGAAAGTCTCGGTAATCAGATCGAAAAAAACACCTTTGTAATCACTCACACCTTTCAAGGTCCTGGAAAATACAAAATCCGATTCATCGAATTCAACCGAAATGACCTGACGCTAAACATGGACAATTCGGTGGATACCCCATTTTATGTCGAAACAGAAATCAACATCGACCCATTTTTTGGAGTAAATAATTCTCCTGTACTGACTATTCCTCCGGTAGATAACGGCGCGGTCAATGTCCGATACATTCATAACCCGGGAGCATATGATCCCGATGGGGATAGCCTATCCTATGCGATGGATGTTCCTAAACAGGCTTTTGAAAGACCTGTAAACAATTACCGAAGTCCAGCCTCTCCAGAATTCAGCCCACGTCAGCAAGACGGTACGGTTCCGGCTTTTCTGAGAATCGACCCGATTTTTGGAGACTTGATATGGGATGCGCCAGGCACTGCTGGACAATACAACGTAGCCTTTCGAATCATCGAATGGAGAAAAATTGACGGGAAATTTGTGGAAATCGGCTATGTCGTACGCGACATGCAGATTATTATCGAAAACTCGAATAATCGTCGTCCTACGCTCATTTTGCCTCCTGACCTCTGTGTGGAAGCAGGAACTTTGGTTAAAGAAATCATTCAAGGCCAGGACCCAGATGGAGACCCGATCAAAATAGAAATCTTTGGCGAACCTATCCAAATCAATGCTTCTCCTGCTACCTATGCACCCAAAAACGTATTCCAACCTCAACCGGGAATCGTGAACTTTTCTTGGCAGACGGTCTGCAATCATGTCCGCGAACGGGAATATGATGTTCGTGTTCGAATCACCGATCAGCCAAGATCTGGACCAAGTTTAGTGGATATTCAAACATGGAGAATCAAAGTAGTAGGTCCGCCACCGGTTTGGGACGAACTCGAGCAGAAACCCGGCAGAACAGTAGAATTGAATTGGGAGCCTTATGCATGCGCCAATTCTGCCCAAGAAATGCAGGTATGGCGAAGAATAAACTCTGATCCTTATGTGCCTGACTCCTGCGAAACTGGCATCCGGGCAGGTTATGAATTGGTAGGAATTACCGACATGGCTACGTTCTCTTTCACTGATGCAAATGGCGGCGAAGGACTTGCTCCAGGGAATACCTATTGCTATCGATTAGTGGCTGCGTATCCTGAACCAAGATCGGGATTAAGCATTGTTTCGGAAGAAATATGTATCACTATCGATGTGGATGTGCCTATCATTACCAATGTCAGCATAGAGGCAACTGACGCTCAGGCAGGTGAAATCTTTGTCAAATGGACTCCACCTTACGATATCGATAAGACTCAATTTCCCGGTCCATATACCTATGAACTATTGAGAAGCACGGGATTCACAGGAACCCAAAACCGAACTTCTCTGGGAATCATGTCTGACACGCTGTTTACAGACAAAAATCTCAATACAGAGAACCTAGTCTATAATTACAAGGTCATTCTCCTTGATAACAACATCAAAATTGACACCTCCTCATCTGCCTCATCCGTCAGATTGGAACCAACCATCATCAATGAGGCCATCGAACTGAAGTGGACTTTTAATGTGCCTTGGAACAATCAAGTAGCGCAGTACAAACATGAAGTCTATCGAAATAGAACTGATGCCAATGCTTCAGACGAGGGTACTTTCGTCAAAATAGCAGAGGTAGATGTCACTCAAAATGGATTTACCTACCTCGATGATGGAAGATTTAATGGAGTCAAACTGAAAAAAGAAATTGAATACTGCTATTACGTAGTAACCAAGGGGTCTTACAATGTGGCAGGATTGGTTTACCCATTAGAAAACAAATCCCAAATCGTCTGCGCAAAACCGGATGACAACAGACTCCCTTGTCCTCCTGTATTGAAATTCGAAGGGCCTGAGTGTGCTGCTTACGTAGCCGAGCAGCCTTGCAACTCCAACACCTTTGAGCACGAACTCAGTTGGGTTCCCAATTTCACGGGCAACTGTGATGATCAATTGAGTGGATATCGATTGTACTTTACTTCGGAGGGAGAGGAAAGCGAATTTACCCTTGTAGGCCAGTATTCTGCTATTCAGCTCAATGCAACGCTGACCAATCTTCCTACCTACAGAGGATGCTATTACATCACTGCAGTAGATCGCTCAGGCAATGAAAGTCAGCCAAGCAATGTGGTATGCGTCGAAAATTGTCCTGTATATAATCTGCCTAATGCCTTTACGCCAAACAACGATGGCGCAAATGATACCTTTATGGCCTTTGACAATCCTTTTGACATGTGCGCCAGATTTGTAACCGGTGTAGAGATATTCATCGTCAACCGATGGGGAGCGGAAGTCTATCGATACAATAGCCTCAACTCTACTGAGAATGACATCTACATCCGATGGAATGGTCGTGATCAAAATGGCAATGAACTTCCTGCAGGTACCTACTTCTATTCGGGAACGGTATTTTTCGATGTATTGGATCCAGCACAGCAGCGTCGAAATCTCAAAGGCACCATTCAACTCCTTCGATGAAGGATATCAAATCCATCATCCTATTCGACGGAGTCTGTACACTCTGCAATGCTTCCATTGACTTTATTTTGAAACGGGATCACAAAAACCGTTTTCTGGTGGGAGCATTGCAGGAGCCTGTTTCAAAGAAGGTCCTATCAAATTTTCAGGTGGATGATTCCTACCTAGACTCTTTGGTTTTGGTGGAGAATGGAAGAGTCTATTTTCGAAGCACCGCAGCTTTGAGAATAGCCAAAAAACTCAACAGACCTTGGCCCCTTTTCTATTTTTTGATTGCAATTCCAGCATTCCTTAGAGATCCAGTTTATAATTGGATTGGCAAAAACAGGTATCGCTGGTTTGGAAAGAAAAGCACATGCCGTATCCCTACTGCAGAAGAAAAACAGAAATTCTTGAGCGAGGAAAATCTTCCCTTTTAGAAATATTGGATAATCATCCAGTAGATGGGCATGCCGAGGGTGATATTGAATGGAAAAGTTACCGCCAAAGCCATCGGAACATATAGCCCTTCGTCAGCTTCAGGATTGGCGAGCTTCATCGCAGCAGGTACCGCGATGTAGGAAGCTGAGGCCGCCAAAATGGAGAAAATTAGACGGTCACCGGCCTCAGGTGCAATCCAGTGACTCAAAAATGCAACCGTACACCCATTCACCAAAGGAACCAGAATGGCAAAAAGAGAGGAGAAATAACCTGTCTTGAAAAATGCCTTGAGCTTTTTCCCACTGTTGATCCCCATATCCAATAGAAAAACTGCCAAAAATCCTTTGAAAATATCTGTGATAAATGGCTTGATCCCTTCAGCCTGCTTTTCATCAGCTATTAGTCCAATGAACAAACTTCCCAAAATCAACAAAACAGAACCATTGGTAAAAGCATGGGTGATAATTCCTTTGAGACCACCTTCTGATTTGGATTCAGAATACTTACGAAGTAAAATCACACCCGAAATAATTGCAGGGGCTTCCATCAATGCCATAACAGCGACCATATGTCCTCCAAAGTGCGCACCTTGGATATCCAGAAAAGAAACCGCCGCAACAAAAGTCACTGCCGAAATAGAACCATAAGCTGCTGAAATCGCCGCGGCATTAGGCACGCCCAATCGCTTTTTGAGAATAAAAAAAGTGTAGAAGGGAATTAAAGCTGAAAGGACCACCCCAAACACCAAGGCCCAAATGATACTGGTGTTGAATTCACTGTGCGAAAGCTCCTGACCTCCTTTAAACCCAATCGACAGCATCAAGTAAAGAGCAATAAACTTGGCGCTAGTGGCAGGTATCTCCAAGTCACTTTTCAACTTCACTGCCAGTACCCCTAAGACAAAAAAGAGAAGACTCGGATTTGTCAGGTTATTAATAAGAATTTGAAAATCCATGGTACAAATATCTTTTGCCTTTAAATCATAAAAAAGCAAAACATAATATTTTTTTATCCGTTATGGTTTTAAAATTAATTTTACTTATGAATCTGACCATACAACAGCTCAAAGCATTTAAGGCCATTGCCAAATATCAAAGCATAACAAAGGCCGCTGAAGCCATGAACATGACTCAACCTGCGGTGTCAATTCAGCTAAAAAACCTTCAAGAAAACTTTGAAGTGCCTTTGACTGAAATCATTGGCAAAAAGATTCATATCACCGAATTCGGACAGGAACTAGCGGATACTGCTGATCGGATTTTTGATGAACTCGGAAAAATCGAGGAAAAAATGCTAGAACTAAAAGGACTGTTGGGTGGCAAAATCAGAATCTCAGCGGTTTCTACAGGAAAATATATTATCCCCTACCTGATGGCTGATTTCATGAAGATCAATCCTCACGTGGAAATCAGCCTCGAGGTATCCAACCGATACAACGTACTCGCTCATCTTCAGGAAAACTCTACTGATTTAGCCCTAGTGTCTCTTTGGCCGGATGAACTCGATCTAGAAAGTATCCAACTTGCTGAAAATAGGTGGTACTTGACTTGCGCACCGGAGAAGAAGAGCCTTTATGAAGAATACATCCATGAAGAAGCTTGGCACAAAATTCCTTTCATACTAAGAGAGAAAGGATCTGGGACGCGCACTATGATGGAAAAATTCTTTACCGAGCGAGACATTCATGTGGAAAGCAAACTGGAACTCGCTACCAATGAAGCGGTAAAACAGGCCGTTATGGCAGGATTAGGAGCTTCCATTTTATCCAATTTTTCTATGGCTCAAGAAATCAAGGATGGAAGAGTCGCCATTTTGGAATACCCTGGACTCCCACTCAAAGCAGACTGGAAGCTGATTTGGCTTAAACAGAAAAAGCACTCTCCGGCAGTGAAAGCATTTATCAGGTGGCTTTCTGAAAACAGAGAAAAAATCCTCGCTGAACATTTCCCTACCTTGGCATCCATGTAAGGCCGACATCTGAAAAACAAAAAGATCTATATTTGCGCCCTGCCGGATCACGGTGAGGCGCAAATTTGTTTTCAGACAAAATGAAGTATCTGAAACCCATTGAAGCCAAAATCTATAAGCATTTTAAAAATTATAGTATGAAAGCATTTGTTTTTCCGGGCCAAGGAGCCCAATTCCCGGGAATGGGAAAAACCTTGTATGAGCAAAATCCTGAGGCAAAAGCCTTGTTCGAACAAGCCAATGAAATCCTAGGTTTTCGGATCACCGACATCATGTTTGAAGGATCAGAGGAAGAATTGAAGCAAACCAAAGTGACTCAGCCTGCCATTTTCCTTCACTCGGTAGTTTTGGCCAAAACCACACCTGACTTTGCTCCGGACATGGTGGCTGGACATTCCTTGGGCGAATTTTCCGCTTTGGTGGCTAACGGTACGTTGGCATTTGAAGATGGTTTGAAATTGGTTTACCAAAGAGCAATGGCCATGCAGGAAGCTTGTGAAATCAATCCGTCTACCATGGCCGCCATCCTTGGGTTGGCAGACGAAAAAGTAGAGGAAATCTGTGCCGAGATTACCGACGAAATCGTCGTGGCTGCTAACTATAACTGTCCAGGACAGCTGGTGATTTCAGGTTCGAATAAAGGCATCGAAGTTGCCTGCGAAAAAATGAAAGCTGCCGGTGCCAAAAGAGCACTTCCACTTCCTGTAGGCGGAGCCTTTCACTCTCCTTTGATGGAGCCTGCCAGAGAAAAACTCCAAAAAGCTATCGAATCCACTCAATTCAATACGCCGATCTGCCCTGTTTACCAAAACGTGAGCACCACCGCAGTATCCAACGTAGATGAAATCAAAAGGAACCTCATCGCGCAGCTCACTGCACCCGTAAAGTGGACCCAGTCGGTTCAAAACATGGTGAAAGACGGAGCCACTCAATTTGTGGAATGCGGACCTGGCAAAGTATTGCAGGGATTGGTCAAAAAAATCCATCCGGAAGCAGAAGTTTCAGGACTTTAAAAATTCAAATCCCGCTCAACAGGCGGGATTTTTCTTTTATTATTCTTTCAGAAATAGGGTTCAATCTCACTTTTATCCTCACTTTCTCTTAGCATTTGAGCGAAAGTTTTACCTGAGATCGGATGTTTTCTATCTGGGAAAAGTTCCAATAAGGGAACCAAGACAAATTTACGCTCGGCAATAAAAGGATGAGGCACTTTAAGCTTTTCTGTGTCAATAATTTCCTCACCATAAAAAAGGATATCGATATCCATCGTTCGGTCGCCCCAAGGCTCTTCGCGTGTGCGACCTAGCTCTGCTTCTATTTCTTGAATTGCTTCCAAAACTTCCCAGGCAGACCAAGAAGTGGAGATCACTGCCAATTGATTGAGAAATTTCCCTTTGGCCACACCTCCCCAAGCTTCAGTTTCGTAGATAGGGGACATTTTGACCAGCTGAAATCGGGAGCAAAGGGATTCGACTGCACGAGAAAGCAACTTTTCCCGATCACCCTTGTTACCCCCTAGACATAGTACAACCTCAGTTTGCATCGCTTATCACTCGAGTCTTTGTAAAGCTCTTTCAAAATAGATTAATTTCGTCCGTATAAATTATAACAACTATGAAGTTTCTTGGAAATGTGTTGGCCGTAATCGTCGGTCTGTTCATTTTTAGCATCGTCAGCTTCCTGATTTTCTTTGGGATCATCGGCATGATCGCTGCTTCCTCCGACAAAGAAGTCACCGTAGAGGAAAATACCATTCTTTACCTCAATCTCAATGGGCGTATGCTCGTGGAGCGCACCTCTGAGGAAGACTTGAAATTTGGTTCATTCTTAGATCCCTTCGGCGGTGACATGAATGCAGGTTTGGTCAACTTGAAAAAGGCGATCTCCGAAGCCAAAACCAATGAAAATATTAAAGGAATCTACCTCAATACCGGGTTGATTATCGCAGGTCAGGCCAATCTGCTTGAGTTGAGAGAGGCACTGATTGACTTCAAGGAATCAGGAAAATTTATCGTAGCCTACGATGAAGCCTATTCCGAAGGAGGCTATTTTCTGGCTTCTGTAGCAGATGAAATCTATCTCAATCCGCTGGGAGGAATCGACTTCAACGGGTTTGCGTCTGAGGCAATTTTTCTCAAAGGTTTCTTCGAAAAAGTAGGAATCAAGCCGGAAGTCTTTCGTGTAGGCGAATTCAAAAGCGCTGTGGAGCCATTTATCCTGGACAAAATGAGTCCTGAAAACAGATTGCAGACTCAATATTTCCTCGACGACATCAATAATCATGCGGTGAAGTTGATCGCTGAGTCGAGGGGAATGGCGGTGGACAGCCTAATGAAGGTCAATAACCAGATGCTGGTAAGAAAGCCAAAAGACGCAGTCGCCTACGGATTGGCCACAGCCTTGAAGTATGAAGATGAAGTTCACTCCATACTAAAGGAAAAACTTGGCTTGACGGAAGATGATCAAATCTCCACCATCAATGCTACAGATTTGGGCTCTTTAGCCAAGAGCAAAAACATCACCTCTAAAAATCGAATTGCGGTAATCCTAGCAGAAGGTGACATCGTGGATGGTGATGTAGACGGCGCAATTAGCTCAGAAAAATTTGCCAAAGAAATCCGTAAAGCGAGAAAAGACGATGACATCAAAGCCATCGTGCTCAGAGTGAACTCTCCGGGAGGATCTATTTTGGCGTCTGAAGTCATCTGGAGAGAAATGTCTGAAGCTAAGAAAGCCAAACCCGTCATCGTTTCCATGGGAGAAGTAGCGGCATCAGGTGGATATTACATCTCTGCACCGGCAGATACCATTGTGGCTCAGCCAAACACCATCACCGGATCCATCGGAATCTTCGGACTGATGTTTAATGTACAGGAATTGATCAATGATAAGCTGGGCGTGACCACAGACGTGGTATCCACCGGACAGCTTTCTGACTTTATGAATATGGCCCGTCCGCTTACCGAAGTGGAGCGAACCATCATTCAATCAGGCGTGGAAGACGGATACGAAACCTTCATCACCCGCGTGGCCGAAGGTCGTGGCATGCATCCTGACTCTGTGAAAAAAGTGGCCTCAGGACGTGTATGGACAGGAACTCAAGCTAAGGAAAGAGGCTTAGTCGATGTCTTGGGAGGTATGGATACCGCAATCGAAATTGCAGCTGCAAAAATCGGAGCGGGTGAAGATTACCGAGTAGTCTATTTCCCTGAGAAAAGGCCTTGGTTTGAAGAATTCATGAACAGCTTCACCGACCAAGTGCAGGCAAGAGTCCTTCAGGCGCAGCTGGGTGACCAATACCCAATGTACCAAAAAGTCCAAAAGCTGAAACACTATCAGGGAGTACAGGTGAGAATGCCTCAAGATATTTCCATCAAGTAAGGTAAGCTTTCCAATAAATTCAGAGCCCCCTCAAAAGTCAACTTTTGAGGGGCTCATTTTATTTATAGCTTTTGGAGCAAAATCTTCCAAGCCAATTCCACATTTCCTTCTTCCAATTCCTCCTTGGCCCAACGATGCAGGTGGTCAAGCCACGACTCCGGATCCAGATAAAATCGCTTCTTCATTTCCTGAATTTCTTCAGTTTGAGAAAAAAGCAAAACCTCCTCCTTACTCGGTAACTGCTCCACATTTCCCAATCTACCCAGGTTATTTCCAGTTAATACGGGACTATTTCGAATTTCCGCCGGAATCTGATCTACCCCAATCCCAAGTGTAGTCAAGGGCTTTGGGATCTGAAAAAGGGAATCCGGAGTGATTTTGGAATACCAATTTCCTCCCAATCGAGCCACAGGATCAAGTTTATAAGGATCGATCACGCCCTTGGAATCTAATATCCGCTCGGATAGATGAATCTTGATGACTTCACAGATCACCAGATTCCCGGCTCCTCCTCCGTCTCCCAAGGACTTGACTTCATTTACTTTGCATTCAAATGCCACCGGTGCTTCTTTGACTCTCGGAGGAGAAACCAAGTCTGAAGCCATCCCAGTCAACCCTGCCTTTTCAAACTCATTGACTCCTTTGGGATATTCGGTACTGGCCAATGACATCTGCTCCACGAGTTCAAATCCTACGATGTGAATGACCACTTCCGGCACCTCGAGTACATTGTCAAGGGTATGCTTAGTGGTATTATCCCTTACTCTTCTGGAAGGGGAAAAGACCAAAATCGGAGGATTTGCACTGAACAGGTTGAAAAAGCTGAAGGGACTCAGGTTGACATTTCCTTCCTTATCGACCGTACTTGCAAAAGCAATGGGTCGAGGCGCCACCGCTCCCTGTAAAATCGCCTGAAGCTCGGGAACAGAAAGGTCTTTGGGATAAATGGTTTTCATGTAACGAAATTAACGTGCAATTTTAACTGATAAGCCTTTTTCCATGAATTAGTTCACCGCTATGAAGTTTAAAATCCTCCCTTACTTTATCCTGACCTTTGTGATAGCGCTGTCAAGCTTTTCTCAGACAGTAGCCCAAACGCACCGTTTTGCCACTTTTAATATCCGTTGGGACAATCCCGGCGATGCCGGAAATCTCTGGAAAGACCGTGCCCCACATGTGATCCATTTGATCCAATTTCACCAAATCGGACTCTTTGGTACACAAGAAACCCTAGCCCATCAATTGAAACAGATCAACGAAGGCTTAGGCTACTTATCCATCGGTGTCGGAAGAGATGACGGGAAGGACAAAGGAGAGTTTTCCCCTATTCACTACGATCCAAAGGAGTATCAGCTGGAGGATTCAGGTACGTTTTGGCTTTCTCCTACTCCTGATTCACCGAGCAAGGGCTGGGATGCCGCCCTCAATCGAATCTGTACTTGGGGAAGGTTTAAGGCAAAAGGAGGAAAGCGGTTTTACATCTTCAATATCCACTACGACCACATCGGACAGCAAGCCCGTGAAGAAAGCAGCAAACTTGTGGCATCAAAAATCAAGGAAATCAACCGCGAAAACCTTCCTGTGATCTGGATGGGAGACTTCAATGTGACTCCGGATAATGCTGCCTATCAAACCATCGTTTCAAATCCAGCTTGGAAGGATGCCCGATTGATTTCAAAAGTGCCCTCCTACGGTCCAGCAGGCACTTTTACCGGGTTTGACTGGGAGCGAATGCCTGATGGCATCATCGATCACATTTTCGTAAATGGAAAAATCGAAGTGCTTCGCCATGGCATACTTACGGATAACTATGGCAAAAAATACCCTTCTGATCACTTTCCTGTGCTGGTGGAGTTAAGTTTTTAAAGACCATCTTTTCCAGAGTTTAGAACTTTGGAAAAGTGATAGACCACAAAAAAACCGACTCAAAAGAGTCGGTTTTTTTGATTTCCAATTAACCCAACTTAACCGCCTATTGTCTTGGTGGTTGTTTCTCCGTTGACAGTGATGGTAATGGTCTGATTAGCACAAGTACCGTTGCCATAATCCACTGTGATCGTATTGTCACGATAGCGTGTTTCCACTTTTCCTTCGATAGGTCCTCTTCTTCTTCCCTGGCAAGAAAGGTCTATTTCCAATGGTGTAGTAGTCTCATGGGAATAGATCACCTTACCAGAAGCTGTCGCAATTTTGGTTTTGACAGTAGTCACTATCGAGCCACTGATCGGCTTGCGGGAGTCTTCGCCACGTACGACTTCCGAAGTTCTGCTTTTCTCAGAGGTCCAGATAGCCTCTTCGCCGTCGGCAAAAACAAACTTACCATTAGCCACGCTGGACTTCACACTGCCTTTTCCCGTGGTCTTGTCAAACTCAGACACCGTAGTTTTCAATCCACTGATTTGGATATCATTGACGGAGTAGCTTTTAAACTCAATTTTCTCTGTAAGCACATTATCCACCTTGGTTCGCTGAATCTCAATCACTCCTTTTCTCGTGATCTCCTGCTCATGTCTCGTGATGGTCACTCCTGTACCAAAATCCACCTTGGTTTTAGCAATTAGACTCAACAAGGAATCCAATTCAGGAAATTGGTTGCCACTATGTCCACCGTGGGGGCCATCTACCGAACTGAAAACAGGCAGATTGACCACATTGCCAGAGGCATCGTAATGCGTGATGGTAGCTCCGCCAAATTTAAACATGCGGAATCCGCGCATATCTCCAGCACTTTCTGCCTCGATGATGGCAAGGATTTCATCGTTTGGAGCAAGTAGATTCAATCCATCCATGATCCCCTTGTGTCCGCCTTTGCCTTTTCCCAATCCTTTAAGGCCCATGCCTCCCGGACCTTTGGCAGTTTCAGAGTCATCCGAAATACGGGCATTGATGGTGCCCATCTGAAAAGAATTTCCGCTAATCGTAAAACTTGTTCCACTAGCCAACTGGCCTGAGGTCTGGGCCAAGTCGATTGCTGTTGCATCTTGGGCCGTCAGTTCAGCGACAGCCGCCAATTCATCTTGCTCAGTACATGCTGCCATAAAAAGCAAGTACGACAGGAAAAGAAGGTTCTTGAGGTATTTCATGATTTAGTTCGTTTTGGTTAACGTGACCAAATTCAGATGTCAAGATGAAGGGAAAATGAAAAATTGATTTTTTTCGATTTTTTTTCAAAAAAATAAAAAATGATTAACCGCTTTCCCACCAGTTGCCAAATAAGAGAAGGTTTGAAGTTTGATTAAAGGTGCTGTGGACTGTGGTCAGTCGACGAATATCCGCGATCTTTAGAACCAATGACCTGCCTAG
Organism: Algoriphagus sp.; assembly: GCA_018336015.1. Lineage (GTDB taxonomy): Bacteria > Bacteroidota > Bacteroidia > Cytophagales > Cyclobacteriaceae > Algoriphagus > Algoriphagus aquatilis. The sequence continues at coordinate 24,244 of JAGXQZ010000073.1, forward strand.
TGGCAAAATTGCGGATATTCAAAAAATAAAATCATCGAGTTTGATCCTCGATGGGGAATCGATAAGAAACCCTAGTTTTTCCATTTTCAGAAGTAACCTCCAAAGTCACACCTAGAAAAATGGCAATCTTAAACATGATCTGCAGCCCAAAACCAGACTTCTCTTTGGTTACATCTTTCAAGAAAACAAGCCCGTTTTTGACCTGAGCGAGTAGTTTGTCGTCAATTCCTTCCCCGTCATTTTCAATCACGATTTCATACTGATCGGACTTTTTGATACCGGAAAGCCAAATCTCCCCCCCACTACTGACATACTTCACCGCGTTGCTCAGCCCATTTTGAATCATCATCTGACAAAGGGAATAATTGGTGCCAGAAAAATTAAAGGGATCAAGTTTGCCTTTTTGGAGCGTGACTCCCTGGTCAGCAGCAATATCTACCCAGTCTTCCAACAAACTTTCCAGAATTTCTTGTAAGTCGGCTGTTTCGGTTTTGATAAACTGCGCGTTGTTGACCTTAGAAATGAGAAGCAGTGCATTGACAGATTTTTTCATTTTTTGCAGGGTATTCTGCATCTCCATCAACTTCTCACTCTGGTAAGGGCTCAGATTTTCGTCCCCAAAAATAGCCTCCAACTTGGACTGAAGCACCGAAATAGGGGTTTTGAGTTCGTGGGAAGCATGGGAAATAAACACCCGCTCCTGATTGAATGATTTCTGTATTCGCTTCATCATCTCTGAAATCGCCTGATCCAGCAGCTCAAATTCCTGTGTCGAACTCTCGATCGACTGATCATGAAATTCCTGAGGCTCGTTGATGCGAGCGATTTTGGTTTGGATGATTTTGTTGAAAGGCGCCATGATCCGCTTGCTGATCATCGAATCGAGGAAAAAGGAAAGCGCCAAAAAGGAAAATAGAATCCCGATCGCGATTCGGTAAAAAATCGTCTCGATCTGCTCTATCGTACTGAGACTTCGGCCGATTTCCAAGAGGTACGTGACGCCACCGATCTCAATCAAGTCAGCATACACGCGGTAGCTGATCTCTTCCTCTTCGATGATTCGCTTCTCCACAAAAATGCTGTCCTGCAAAAAACGCTCTTCACCGGCCTTTTCCAGCAAAATGTACTCTTCCTTCAGAATGTTGTAGGAACCAAAGCCTTCCTCGGGATTTTCTTCGGAAATAAAATTTTCAATCCCCTCAGCTTGGATCATTTCGATCACTTCACTCTTTTTCTCGATCAACTGCCGATCGGTATTTTTCAAAATCAGGTAACTCAACAGATAAGGCCCTGACATCAAAAAGACCAAGAGAAACAACCCTTTCCCCAGTAGATTAAAAATCAATAGTTTGTGAAAAAGCTTCATGTCAAGCGATCAGTTTGTAACCAAGACCACGCACGGTCTCCAGCCATTCGACCGGGCCAAATGCACTGAGCTTTTTGCGGATATTCTTGACATGCACATCGATGTAGTTGGACTGATATTCATCGTCGAGCTGATCCCCCCAGAGGTGTTCTGCCAATTGGAAGCGATTGAGCACTCGGTTTTTATTGATGAGCATAAACTGCAGCAGGATGTATTCCTTTTTGGTCAGCTTGATTTCTTGGCCTTCATAAGCCACCAAGGGCTCGTTCAGGTGAATTTCAAAACCACCCAGTTGGATCACGTCTTTTCTCCAGCCACTTTTTCTTCGCAGGATGGCCTGCATTCTAGCTTTCAACTCCAAGAGCGAAAACGGCTTGGAGAGGTAGTCATCTGCCCCGCTTTCGAGTCCGAGAATCTTGTCCCCTACTTCGGTTCGGGCAGTGAGAATAATGACCGAAGCATCCTTCTGATAGCGACTCACATCCTGCAGCAGGTCGAGCCCATCTCCATCAGGCAGACCCAAATCCACCAGTGCAAAGTCATAGGAATTGACTGCCAAGTTTTCGGAAGCCATCTTTTTGCTGCTGACCACATCGACTACATGATGCTCTGACTGGAGAAAATCACTGATTTCCTTCGCCAAGGGCCGCTCATCTTCTACAAGGAGGATTCTCATTTTTTTCTTTTTAGGGGAAAAGCATAGGTGGCTTTGAGGGCCAATTGAAAGCTTTGGGCAGAGAAATCGTATTCAGGAACCTGCGTAGGAATTACCCATCGGGGCTCTAGCTGAAATTCCAGATTGCCAAGACTGAGGGTCACAGGAATCGCCAAATCCAGACCCTGAGTGACAAAGCGCTGCGTATCCAAATATTGCCTCCAGGTAAGGTCGTATCCTCCGATGCGGTAATAGTTACTGGTGCCCAAGTAAAACGAAAGGCGGGGTTCAAAAGACAAAACTCCCTTTCCTCCGATCCTTCGATCAACTTCAAAGTATCTCGAGTGGCGGCTGATCAGAAAAAAGTCACCAGGCTGATTGACCAAATACATCAGCTGCGTGGTGGAGTAAAGCAATCCCCAATCCAAGCCTATACTCGTCTGCAGAATTCCAATATTATCCTGTCCGGTTTGATTGAGATTGCTGGCACCGAAGAATTGATTATAGGAGAGGTCGAGATCCGTCTTAGCGGTCAGTTGTCTCGAAAATCCTCCTCCTATTCCCTTTTGCCAAGAAAGATCCGTGACAAAAAACTTCGCTAGGGTAGCATTCAAGTAAATTCCGGATTTGTGCCAATACATCACGTCGGCTGTGTAGAGGGGAATTTTCTGTCCAAAATCCCTTGCCATAAAACTGACTCTATTCTGATATCCAGAACTCAAAAAAAGGTAATCAGACAAACTTGTTTCAGTCGTATCGGCAAGAGAATCCAAATCTTGGGCTTTACCCGAGGCAAGCCACAATAGCTGAAGGAGGAAAGTAAGGACCAGACCTTTTCTCATGGACAAACGTGGTCGGGAAGTTGGTTGAATCCGAATTATCAAAAATCCGGAAAAGTGGGTTAAGGTATATTCAGAATAAAAAATCAATCACCGTCTTATCCTCCCGGTGGACGCTGTCGCGGCACCGTAGGTCGGGTGCCCGGAGGAACATTGGGTCGAGTTCCGGGAGTACCGGTAGGACGGGTAATTGGTCCTCCTGGTCTATTCTTCGGAACTCTTACCTCAGGTCGGTTGGCTGGACCACCACCATTTGGAACATGCTTATTGGGACCATCTGCTTTTGGTCCATCAGTATCTGCATTAGGTTTACCGGTAGGATTTATCGTGCCCGGCAGAGAACTTCTCCTTGCTGCACTGGAAATACCCACTTTTTTACTGGCTTCTCCTGCCTGCACTTGGCTAGGCACCGCTTTTTTCGGAGCTTCTGTCTGAGCCAAGGTAATTCCCGAAGCAAAGAGTAAGACGAATAACAAGACGATCCGGGTCATGGCTTAGGGAAATGTTGAGATGGCAATTTGAAACAGAAAGATGAAGAAAAGATGAAGAAAAAGGCCATCCTTCCGAATGGCCTTAAAATTATCTGATTACTCCGCCAGCGCAGCTACTCCGGGAAGTACTTTACCTTCCATATGCTCGAGCAAGGCGCCACCACCGGTAGACACGTAGGACACCTGATCGGTGTAGCCAAATTTATTGACCGCAGCTGCTGAATCACCACCACCGATCAGTGAGAAGGCGCCGTTTCGGGTAGCTTCTGCCACGTATTCGGCGATTGCCTTAGTTCCTTTGTCGAAGGATTCCATTTCGAACACACCCATTGGGCCGTTCCAAAGGATCGTCTTGGATTCCAAAATCACTTTACCAAACAATTCTCTAGTCTTTGGTCCGATATCCAAGCCCATCCAGTTGTCAGGGATTTCACCTTTGTTGGCTACACCTTGGTTGGCGGTATTGGAAAAAGCGTCTGCAATGATGGTATCCACTGGCAAAATCAGGTTCACCCCTTTTGCCTTGGCTTTTTCCATCAACTCCAATACAAAGTCCATCTTATCCGCCTCCAATAGTGAAGTTCCGATACTACCGCCTTGTGCTTTGGCAAAGGTGTAAGACATCCCGCCACCGATGATGAGGTTGTCCACTTTTTCAAGCAAACGCTCGATGATCAAAATCTTGTCTGCGATTTTGGCACCACCCATAATTGCCGTGTAAGGACGCTCAGGATTACCCAATACCTTATCCGCATTGGTCAACTCGGATTCCATGAGGTAACCGGCTACTTTTTCGGAGAAAAATTCTGCGATTACTGCCGTGGAAGCATGCGCTCTGTGAGCGGTACCGAAGGCATCGTTCACATACACGTCACCCAACTTGGCCAATTTACCAGCGAAGTCTTTGTCCCCCTTTTCCTCTTCCTTGTAAAAGCGAAGGTTTTCCAATAGCAACACTTCACCAGAACCAAGACCAGCTGCCAATTCAGCAGCATCGGCTCCGATGCAATCTGTGGCAAATTGGATGGATTGACCCAAGGCAGCTTCTACAGCTGAGATGATATGCTTCAGGGAATATTTATCCTCAGGACCTCCTTTTGGACGGCCGAGGTGAGACATCAGGATGGCCGAACCGCCATCTTTCAATATTTTCTTGATCGTAGGGACTGCTGCCTGGATACGGGTATCATCAGAAACAGTAAAGTCTTCATTCAAGGGCACGTTGAAGTCCACTCGAACCAGGGCCTTTTTGCCTGCAAAATTGAGGCTGTCCACATTTTTTACATTCAAACTCATAGGATTGGTTTAATAGATGTTGAATTGGTTTTCGTAAAAACTGGCCTGAATTTAAGCCAATTTCAGCCAAAAGGGAATCAAAATCAGGGAAAGTTAAAGAAGTGGCTATTGGGAGATTTGAAATTTCGGATTTCAGATTTCGGATTTCGGAAAGGCTTCCACATTACCCCCCTGCTTCCATGCCTCCAAACTTGCTAACTTTTCAGCTTTCAATATTCATTCTTCAACCCTTCACAGCCGCTCTTCGAAGTCGGTCGTTGATCGCACGGCCCAAGCCGGTTTCAGGCATCAGTTCGGCGAGGATTACCTGAACAGGGGTTTCATCCAACTTTCGCATGGCTGCGAAAAGGTTTTGCGCAGCTTCATGAAGATCATGCAAAGGGCTCAAGGCAATCTGCTTTTCTTGGGGCATTTGCACAAAAGCATCTGAAAAACTCAACACTGCAAAATCAACTCCCTCAGCTTGTTTTTTAGCAATCAACGTCTTCAAATCCCCTAACAAAAACGGCTTTCTCGGAGCATAGTGACTGTCCAATTGTCCCGGAGCAGCTGGATTGCTGGAACTGTGATCTTTGACTTTGACTGGCCCGACGACATCTTCTATTTCACCAATCTCCAATCCACCCAAACGATAGATCACGATTTCCTCTCCTTCCATTCCCACGATCGTACTCTCCAACCCCACAGCACAAGGTCCGCCGTCTAAGATATATGGGATTTTTTCACCCAATTGAGCCTCCACATGCGCCGCTTGAGTGGGACTGATGTAGCCAAATGGATTGGCACTGGGGGCTGCTAGGGGAAATTCCAATTGCTCCAACAAAGTCAATGTCAAGGGATGATTAGGAACCCTTACGGCAACTCGATCCAATCCGGATGTGACCAAATCGGGAACAATGGGTTTTCTGGGTAAAAGTAAAGTCAAAGGGCCTGGCCAAAATTTCTTTGCCAGCTGCTTAAGTTCCTCCGGAAAATCAGACACAAACTCTCCCACTCTTTCGAAAGAAGAAGTATGGAGAATGAGCGGGTCGAACGTAGGACGGTTTTTGGTTTCAAAGATCAGGGCAACCGACTCAGGATTCAGCGCATTTCCTGCAAGTCCATAGACCGTCTCGGTAGGAATCCCCACGAGCTGCCCATTTTTCAAAAAGGATTGGGCTAAATCGATATCGGTACCAATTAGCGCCATAATTTACTTTTCGCAGAAGTCTTTGATCCAGGTTTCGGCCTCCGAATATCCAAGGGAAAGTGCCATTTTAAGATCGGCACAACCCTCATTTTTCTGTCCCAAAGCACTCATTCGAGTCACGCCTAACAGGTAATAGGCCTCCGCATTTTTGGGATCGAGGTTCACAGTATTGGTCAAAGACTCCATTCCGTGAATCGGATCACTCATTCCCAACTCAGCTTTTCCTTTTCTAAAGTGCGCCTCGGCATTGTTGGGATCAGATTGCAGGAGAGTTTGAAAGTCCAAAAGGGCATCTTCATATTGCTCCATATTCAGCAGTGCGGTGCCTCTGTTGAACAAAATATCCAATTGAGTAGGATCCAAAGCAGAAGCCAAATTGAAATCGGCAAGTGCTTCCTTGTAGTTCTTCAACTCCATTTTAGCATTTCCCCGATTGAACCAAGGCTTGTAATTGGTCGAATCGGCAGTGATGGCTTGGTCAAAAACAGGAATGGCTTCCTCAATTTTCCCCTGCTGGAAAAGCGCAACTCCCTTGGCATTGAGCGCCGTGGCATTGGCAGGATTCTTTTCGAGCAACTGATCAAAATAAGTGACCGCCTCAGGCCAGGCCTGGGCATCCATTTTCTCAATTCCAGCTTTCAGCAGTTCTTCCTCACTAGGGCTACAGGCAAAAAGGCTCACGCAAAGCAAGCCAAGAATCCAAAGTTTGTTCACGGGGTAAATTTTGGGCAAAGATAGGGAAAAAGGGCTAGAGAAGACTGTCGGCATTTTGGCCAACTTAAGAGGCATGAATTGGCCTCCGTGAGTGTCTTCACTCACGGAAATTTATTTTCAACCATACTAAGTATCCATATTCTTGAATCAAACTTATGCTTGAGAATTTCGCACTCCGTGATAAATACGATTGAGAATTAAAAAGCAAAGTGTGCTGTGAGTGAGGACAATCACAGGGGCGAAGACCTTAGATGAGGGCCAACTTTTCACGGGCTTGGACGGGAATGGGAACCGGCTTCATGGTTTTCATGTCCACCGCCACCATCACGCACTTGCATTTGGCAAATACATGATCATTTCCCTTGGCATCCTTCCCAATCAAAAACTGCTCAAGGTCAAAGGAAGAATTTCCCAATCGGGAACATTTAACCAAAGCCTCCACCTGATCTTCCAAGTGGATCGGACGCAGGTAATCGATCTCAATTCTCCCCACGACTGTGCCGATAGTCATCACATTCCAATCCGCAACTTGGTATAAAAAAACGGCGCGCGCATGCTCAAAATAGCTGAAATACAACCCATTATTCACATGCAGGTATCCATCAATGTCCGAAAATCGAACCTGAATGGGCGTTGAAAAAGAGAATTCAAATTTGAGTTGGGAAGCTTCGACTTTAATCATCAGAGCAAAATTTCTGATTTGGAGGTTTTTTCAAGCATTCGAAGGATGGAAGGATTGTAACCGATCATATCCACCACCGAATCGAAGGTGATCCAAGCCAAAGAAATGCTTTCATCACTCATGATCAAAGGCTCATTGATGTCTGCTTCGAAAAGGTAGCGCACATCAAAGTGAAAATGCTCCGGCACGTGTGGGCGCTGTGGGATGATGTGCTTATCCAAGTCAAAGATATTCTCATCCACCAATCTCAAGGACTTCAGCCCACTTTCCTCTTCCGCCTCTTTCATCGCCACTTCGATCAGATTCTCATTGCCATCGGCATGTCCTCCAAGTTGGAGCCATCGTCCGAGTTTGCGGTGCAAGGTCAACAGCGTATGTGTCCTTTTCTCATTGACTATCCAGGCCGAAGCGGTAAAATGACCTTCCAATCGCTCCCGCTTGTACGCCAGCGGATCTTGGGTCAATTCAGAAAAATCCTGAATGAAATGAGCTTCTTCTTCGTAGGGTGTACGGTAGGATTCCAGTTGGTTTTTGAGCGTAATTCTATCCATTTTCAGGTCTTTCAAATAAGCGATCGAGAAATTGATCGAAGGGTTTGGCATCTTGAAACAGGCGATCGGAATAGACCGTCACCAGGAGTTTGAGGTAACTGGGCTGATTGTCAAGGGTGATTTTTTCCAAAGCCACGTTGCCGTAAATCTGGGAAATCAATTCGCCTTCTTCAGGAAGTTGTAAGGGTGGCTTAAAGTAAAACTTTTCGGTGACTTTCACCCGGTCGTTGACCTCTTCGTATTTTCGATCCAGGCTGACTTGATTGTAGCCCTGTGCCAAAATCCGCCTGCTCAATCCCAGAAACAGTCTGGAAAAAGACTTGGGATCAAAGGGTGGTTCGTAGCTCACCGCAAACCCATTGGCATACGGGGAAGAGAAAATATGTACTTGGGGAGTCTCATTGATCTGGGTGCGCTTGAAGTGGTAATTTTTATAGATCAGGGCAAAAAGGTCTTTGGACTCTTGAGTTTCCAACCAGCTTTCCAAATCCTTCCATTCACTATCCTTGATCAAAAAATTCTCCTTCACATTCAAGGGCAACTTTTCAGAAGGCCTAAACACTTTTTTAAGTAAGTCATCCAGAAAATTACCCATTCGAATTGAGTTTGTATTGGCCTTCGGAGGCGGTTGAAACCTTTCCTTCATCGACCAGCTGCCGGAGCAATCGGAGATGATTGGAGGAGGCGGGTTTGTTGATTTTTTCAAATACTTCGTATTCCCCTAACTCCCCAAATCGGGCTAAAGTTTCGAGGATCTTGTTCTTTACTGTTTCTTCAGTCAACTCTGCCTGATCTGACTTTTTCCTCTCCACACAGAGATCGCAAATACCGCATTCCTGATCGGTCTTTTCTCCAAAATACTCCTGAATAAATTGAGACCGGCAAATGCGCGACTGATGCGCATACTCGACCATACTTTTGGCTTTTTCCAGGGTCAGCTCTTTGCGGAGCTTGATCCGCTGAAAGTTGAAAGGCAACTTAGCAGCATCGTAGCGCTGGGTGAGAAAAGTGAGTTGCGGAGTATCTTTTCGCTGATCATAATCCAAGACTTCCAGCTTTGCCAGCTGCTGAAGGGCCTTGATCAGGTCGTATTCTTTCATTTCTAGGGACTTGGCCAGTTTGGACTCCTGAATCCGGATGTATTCGGAGAAAAGATTGCCGCCATAGGTTCGAAGCATCATCTTGATCACAGGATCCAGCTTGGCATATTGGATTTGGATTTCGTATAGCCGCTTGGGATCCACGCGAAAATGCGCCCTTGAAGGCGCAAAGAAGCTCTCGTTGAACTCCACAAATCCCTCTTCTTCCAATACTTTGAGGGCATAAAACGTGTCCAAAACCGGAAGCTTGTAGGTCTGGCAAAAGTCCGAAAGATCAAAATCAAAACTGCTGAGCATATTCGTCCCTACCGCCAGTTGGAAAAAATTAGCAAGGCATTGGTAAACCTTGCGCAGATATTCGATCGGGGGATAGACCAATGCCGCTCTTCCTAGCACCTGCTCAAAATCCTGTTCATTAGCAAGCAACACAGCAAACGCCTTTTTTCCATCCCGACCAGCACGTCCGGCTTCTTGGTAGTAGTTTTCGAGATTTTCAGGCAAGTCACTGTGGATGACGACCCGCACATCCGGCTTGTCAATCCCCATCCCAAAGGCATTGGTGCTGACCATCACCCGTAATTGGTTATTTTTCCAAGCTTCTTGCTTGGCAGAGCGATCGGCACTGGACATGCCTGCGTGATAGGCTGCCGCAGAAATCCCCATTTGATTGAGCGCTTTGGCGAGCTGCTGCGTACCCTGGCGATTTCTCACATACCAGATCGCTGTACCGGGAATTCGATTGAGGATTTCGGTTCCTTTTTCAAGTTTGTTTTCGACGATTCTGACACTGTAGCTGAGATTTTTTCTGGAAAAACTCTGGTGAAACTCCCTGAATCGGGTCATTTCCAACTTTTCCATTATATCCTTACACACCTCCGGAGTAGCCGAAGCGGTCAGTGCGATGACATTTACTTGGGGGTGAAAGGCGCGTATTTGAGCGATTTCGAGGTAGGAAGGACGAAAATCATAGCCCCATTGGGAAATGCAATGGGCCTCGTCAACTGCGATCAGATTGATATTCATCTGCTTGAATCGCTCGATGAAAATCTCTGTTTTCAAACGCTCAGGAGAAACGTAGAGAAACTTGAAGTCACCATAGATGCAGTTGTCCAGTACCGTATCGATCTCGCGAAAGCTCATCCCCGAATAAATCGCTACGGCTTTGACCCCACGTGCTTTCAGGTTATCGACCTGATCTTTCATCAAAGCAATCAAAGGAGAAATGACCAAGCAAATCCCTTCTTTGGCCAATCCGGGAACTTGGTAACAAAGGCTTTTTCCTCCTCCTGTGGGTAAAATCGCCAAGGTATCTGTACCGGAAATCACCGCGTCCACGACATCCTTTTGGACAGGACGAAAGTCGTCAAATCCAAATACCTGCTTAAGTATATGTCGTGGATCGTGGATCACTTACCAGGTCGGTTTGTTTTTTGTCAAAAATGCTGCTATTCCCTTTTTACAATCCTCATGGGCACGGGCGCGAGCATTGGCCTCCGCTGCCGCGTCCAACGCTCGATCTCGGGCTTCTTTGCCCAAAGATCTGAGCAATCGTTTGGTCTCACTCATGGAAAAGGCGGAATTTTCACGAATCAGTTTGGCCGCAAACTCATGCGCTACCCAATGATCGAGTGAATCTCCACTCATGTGCCCGGTAATCAGGCCAAACTCATCGGCTTTTTTGGCAGAGATCATTTCGCCCGAAATCAGGAGTTCCCCGGCCCGATAATGCCCGATTTGCTCTGCAAGAAAGACTGAGACCAAAGCCGGTACAAATCCGATTTTCGCTTCGGTGTATCCAAAAAGCGCATCCGAATCCGCAAACGCAAAATCGCAGACAGTCACCAGGCCACAGCCTCCCGCCAAGGCATGACCTTGAACTTTGGCAATGACCACTTTGGGAAACTCATAAATCTGGCTAAACAGCCGCTTGAGTCGATGGCTGTCCTCCAGATTTTCTTCGAACGTAAAATTCTGCAAGGATTGAATGTACTCGAGGTCCGCACCCGCACAGAAAGCTCGGCCTTTGGCTTGCAGGATGACAACTTTCACGTTAGGATTGGCTTCCATTTCGGAAAAAGCCTCTGCCAAATCTGTGATCAACTGTGGACTCAGAGCATTTCTCTTTTCGGGTCTATTGAGGGTGATGAATCCCAGTTGGTTTTCTACCTGTGTGAGTACGGCGCGTTCCATGGTGCGTGGACTTTAGGATGATAAATTAGGCTTAGAAAAAAGCTTAGGCAAACGGAACTTAGAAAATTGCCCGAAAGCCTGCATTTTGATTCAAAATAGAATCACTTTGTTGGTTTTCTCCTGAATTATCTCTGCGAAAATCCTGAATTTTCTCAGGCTTTTTACTGCCCCAGGTAATTTCGTTTTTCTCAGGAAAAAATCTCAGATCCAGTCCCGGAAACCAAACAATAGAATCCTGCCAAACTCCTCGCATCGGTTCGGGCATGTGTGACCTTTTTTCGGTCAGCCTATTCGGATCTATGGAAAAAGAGAGTTGATCGGTAGGAAAACTCTGATTCCAAGAAAGGTGATGGTCGCCGAGCTGCATGTCCAAAATGGCTTCCTTATTTCCTCCTTTGAAAAGCAAAAGCTGCTCGGTTGGACGATTGATTTCGCGAAAGAGACCTTCGACTCCCCAAGTAGCAAAAAATACCATCGCCAAAACGACCAGCTTTTTCCGGTTGCCTAATTCCCAATTGCCCCAAATCAAGAGTAAAATCCAAACCAACATCATCCCTGAAAAAGTGATCATCAGCCGGTCGATTTTCCCCAAAGGCAAAAGTTGGATAAAGAAGGTGATCTGGTTTTGGATGTAAATCATCCAATTCACCAGCCATCCCATGACCTCACCCAACATCGGTATCCATCCCAAAAACAAAAAAGGAACCCCAACCGCCATAATCAAAAACGCGAGCGGAACCACAACGAGATTGGCAAGCAGAAAGTAGGTGGGAAACTGATGAAAATAGAAAACAGAAAGTGGAAATGTCACCAACTGTGCTGCTATGCTCACTGCAGCCAATTGCCAAAAGTACTCCAGCACCACATTGCCGGGAATCCACCATCGCACAATCACAGGCTGCAAACCCACAATACCAGCCACAGCGAGGTAGGACAGTTGAAACCCAACGTCAAAAATTACCTCCGGCTCCACCACCATCATCAGCATGGCGGAAAACGCCAAGATATTCCAGATGGATGGTTTTTTCTTGCGCATCTGACCGGCAGTAGCCAAAGAAAACATCGTGGATGCGCGCACCACAGAGGGCGAAAACCCTGTCATCAATGCATACAACCAAATCAAGACAACCACGGCCAGCAAATAGCCTTTTCGAAACTTGAAATCACCCTTAAATCGCCTGATTGGAAGCAAAAGAATGGCATAGATAATCCCGACATGAAGTCCTGAAACCGCCAATATGTGCATGGTGCCTGTTTCGGAATAGGCTTTTTTGATCTCTTTGTCGAGTGACTCTTTTTGACCGAGCAACAGGGCATTGGCGATCTGTTTGGATTCGGCAATCTCAACCTTTTGATCAATAAGATTGGAAAGAAAGTAGCCCAACCGATCTATTGCAAACTCAAGGCTTCTGGTATTGGAAGAATCCACTTTTACCAAGCCTGAGCGAATAAATTGGCGGAAATGAATGTCCTTTTTCGCCAAAAACCCCCGATAATCAAACTCATCCGGAAAGGATGGAGAAGGGATAATTTCGGGGATTTTGTTGACCAAGACCACTTCACCCGGCTGAAGTGAGGAGGACAATTGATGGTAGATCAGTACCTTTCCTTGGGTCTTTTTCCACCCAAGACTGTCTCTGATGGAAAATACTTCCAAGAGATTTTCGGAAGAATTGGGCTTTTGAATATCAAATCGCTTCACCTCTGCCAAATACATGGTGGCTCCTTGCCAAGCATCCACAGGCAGCGAGGCTTCTTTTTTTTCAAATACAAGAAAGCAGCCCAAAACCAGCAAAAGCAGATAGCCCAAACCGCTGGAAAGACCAATTGAAACAGGAGTTTTTTTGGCTACTCCAACCAAGTACATGATCCAGACTACAGCCAGTGAACCGAGGAAAATAACATCCGAACCTTCGGGCAAAATCCTCGCTAGGAAAATTCCTGTCACCAAAAAAGGCAAGTACCTTAAAAATGGAAAGTCAGCAAATCTCATGTTTGAAAAAAAATCAAACCTTAAGGTAAAATAAATCAGGCAAAAAAAAGAGCCCCGAAAGGCTCTTTATAGCAGTTTTTCCAAGTTCGATTAAAAGCGGTAGCCTAGGCTGAAACCTCCATTGAGCTCCACAGGAGAAAAGCGCGCATTGGCGGCCTCTCCGAATCCACGTCCTACACTTGCATAAGGACCAAAGGCAAAATGCCGGGACACTTCCCATTTGTATCCAAATCCAGCTCCCAGAATAAAGGCCGTCATGTCTGTGGTGGTAATTCCACCTGAGTTGGTCGGTTCCTCAAATTCTCCAAACCTGATTTTGGCAAAAGGATACATATGAAAACGCCCATTTGGCTTGTTGCCAAAATAAAAATTCAGCGCAGTCATGGCTGAATTGGTTTTGTAGGTTTTACCCTTTCCTTCAGAGTTAAAGCCAAATCGGTCATTGGCCAATACCTGAAATTCTAGCGAATGGCTTTCGCTGAGGTAGCGTTCATACCCGATTTCAAAAGAACCCAAAAGAATCAGGTTCATGAAATTGACTTTAAACTCATTTTCAAAAGTTCCGATGTTAGGATTCCGAGTGCCTGAGGAGGAAATAACCTGTTGGGCAGTGCCTGCAACTCCCAGGCTGACTACAAGTAGAAAGGATAAAATTGATTTTCTCATAAAAGGTAACAGTTGGTTTGGCTGACTTGGTAACAATGATCAAGCCAACTGCATTTTGTAATGTTGGATGAAACATTCTTCAAAAAGATCTCCCACCTTTTCAAAACCGAATTTGGAATAAAGTCCCACGGCGGAGAGTTGGGCATGGAGGTACTTAATTTTACCGGCAGCATCAGGATTAGCCGCAATGTCTATCAGCACTTCTGAAACCAGTGCTTGACCTATTCCTTTACCTCGAAACTCTCTAAGAACCGCAAAACGCTCCAATTTGACCCCATAGTCAGTGACTCTCCAGCGGGCTGCCCCAACAGGGATTTCCTCCAGAAAGGCAATAAAATGATGGGAAGTGGCTTCAAAATCGTCCCGTTCAAGCGCAGGATCCACATTTTGCTCGAGGACAAAGACTTGATTTCGGATGGCAAAAGCCTCCTGAAGAAGAGAATTATCCGTTATTTTTTCTACTCTGAGACTCATTTCGGTATTGTTCCCTTTCCTCCTGATTTTTCTCGTAGGCTTCGATGATGGCTTTGACCAACTTGTGACGGATCACGTCTTTTCCGCTGAGATTGACGATGCCGATTCCTTTCACGTCTTTCAAAATACGTAATGCCTCGGACAATCCGGATTTCTGTCGGACAGGAAGATCAACTTGAGTTTGGTCTCCTGTGATGATCACCCGGGAGTTGGGGCCCATTCGGGTAAGGAACATTTTGATCTGCTCACTCGTGGTGTTTTGCGCCTCATCCAAGAGCACAAAAGCATCATGGAGCGTCCGACCACGCATGTAGGCGAGTGGAGCTATTTCGATGACTCGGGTTTCTTGGTAGTATTTCAGCTTCTCGGGCGGCACCATGTCTTGCAAGGCATCGTAGATCGGCCTAAGGTATGGATCCAATTTTTCCTGAAGATCACCGGGTAAAAATCCAAGATTTTCTCCTGCTTCGACAGCAGGGCGAGTGATGATGATCCGCTTGACTTCGCGGTTTTTTAAAGCCCTTACTGCCAAAGCCACCGCTATATACGTTTTACCTGTACCGGCAGGGCCGAGGGCAAAAACCAAATCATTTTTCATGGCCGCATCAACCAACTTCCGCTGATTGGCAGACTTGGGCTTGATGACAAGGCCTTTATTTCCAAAAACAATCACCTGATCACGACTTGCCTCTTCAAAAGGAATGCCTTCGATATCAAGGTAATCTTTGACGTTGTCGGGAGTGATATGTCCAAACCGATCAAAATGCTCCAAAAGCAAATTGATCAGGTCATTGATTCGGAGGATTTCAGGGGCGCTACCTTGAATTCGTATTTCATTGCCTCTGGATACAATTTTGCTCTGAGGGAAAGCCTGGGCAATTTGTCGGATATTTTCATTGGCTGTGCCTAAAAACTCAGCCAATGGGACATTTTCTAGGGTGATTACTTTTTCGACCAAACTCGTGTATTGATTAGATTAACCTTGAAGGCAAAAGAATAAAATTTCTATTTTTGTTCACTCCCCCCTCAAACAAAAATACAATTTTAATCGACTTGCTTGTATGGCATTGGTGACATTCCTCTCTGATTTCGGGGATAAAGATTATTACGTACCTGCTGTGAAAGCCAAGATGCTTTCCATCAATCCACAACTGCACATCGTCGATATTTCCCATACCATCAACCCATTTGATCTCGAGCAGGCAGCATTCATTCTCAGGTCGACTTTTAGGGAATTTCCAAAAGGCACTGTCCATCTAGTGGGGGTAAACACCACTGGAACCATGACCGCAGGATATATCGGTATCAAACTGGAAGATCATATTTTCATCGGTCCAAATAATGGGGTCTTGAGTATGCTCGCTGATTACGATCCAGGGATCATTGTGCAGTTTGCGGATATCCATGTGAAAGATTCTACGTTTCCGACACGGGATATTTTGGCTCCGATAGCCGCGAAAGTAGCTTCGGGAGCCGCCATTCATGATTTTGGAGGGCCTTCTTCCTCCTTCAAAAAACTGATGTCCAGACAAGCGAAAGCCACCCGAGAACAAATCATCGGTCACGTCATACGAGTGGATCGATATGGCAACCTGATTACCAATATCAAAAAAGAGATTTTCGAAAAATTGAATCCCGGAAGTTTCACCATTCAATTTGGAAGGGAAACTGTAAATCGCCTGCAAACAGGATACGATCAGGTAGAAGCCGGTGATCCCTATGCTTTCTTCAATAGCCTTGATTTACTGGAAATCGGCATCAATCATGGAAATGGAGGTAGCTTGCTCGGTCTAAAGCAAGACAGTGTGGTGTATGTAATCTTTGGTAGCTGATGTTGATCCGAATCGTGCGAATGACTTTCCGTCCTGAGGAGGTAGAAGCTTTTCTCAAAAACTTTGAAGCCAACAAGCAAGCGATCCGAAATTCACCCGGCTGCAGGCATTTAGAGCTTTGGCAAGACGATCATCAAAAAAATATTTTCATGACATACAGCCATTGGGAAAGCGAAGAAGCACTGAACAAGTATCGTGATTCTGAGCTCTTTAAATCTGTCTGGAGCTTTACCAAGGCCCTTTTTGCAGAAAAGCCGCAAGCATTCAGCACAAAAAAATTGCAGGAAGTAGAGAAATGAGTTTGTAGGAAATCATTTTTGTATTCATATTTGCAGCCCGTTCAAGAAGGAACGGATTTCAATTGAAATGCCCAGATGGCGGAATTGGTAGACGCGTTGGTCTCAAACACCAATGAGGTTACACTCGTGCCGGTTCGACTCCGGCTCTGGGTACTGAGGCTCACAGAAATGTGAGCCTCTTTTATTTTCAGCCTGTTGCTGGAAGGACCTTTTCCAAAGTTTGGAACTTTGGAAAAGCTACAATTGATCAGACTTTACTTTAAAAACCATGTAATTTGAAAGTTAAACTTTCAAATTACATGGTTTTTGATTTGCTCCTTAAACAAAATGGAGTGTTCATTTTTAATTTACCTACCTCCCCAAGAACCAATAAATCAACACCGTAACCACGCAGAGCACCACCGCCAAAGGTTTTGCATACCGCCATCCTTCCATGTTAATTGGTCCTGGAGGTAAAGTGACCACTTCTTTTGGTGGGAATTTTAAACTCACGAGATACATCACCAAAAGATTGAGTATAAACTCAATCCCCCAAATGTGGATGAAATGCAAGTCCACCTTTATGACAAAGGTCGTAAGCAGGTAAAAAGACAGTCCCACTGCCAATCCGGCTTTGGCTCCGGCAGCTGATATTTTTGGCCAGAAAAATCCTGCCATCAAAACCGAAGCGATCGGGATAAAGAAAATCCCATTCAACTCCTGCATCAGCTGATACAATCCTTCCGGCGCGTTCGCGACCATCGGCGCAATCAGGATCGAAACCACTGCCAGTACCAATGCACTCAGCTTTCCTATTTTCACCAACTGAAATTCGGTGGCATTGGGATGGATGATCTTTTTGTAAATATCCAAACTGAAGATCGTGGAAGCTGAATTGAGTACGGAATTAAACGTACTCAAAACCGCCCCAAGCACCACCGCGGCAAAAAATCCGATCATGCTCATCGGCAGGACCTTTTTCACCAAAACAGGATAGATCATGTCCTGCTCTCCAAAGTATTCTTCCCCGAAATAATAAAAGGCAATCACTCCCGGGAGCACGATGATCAGCGGGATTAAGATCTTGAAAACTCCGGTGAAAAGAAGTCCTTTTTGTGCTTCAGCCATGTTCTTAGCTCCAAATGCCCGTTGGATGATCGTCTGATTCATCCCCCAGAAATAGAGTTGATTAATCATCAAACCGGTAAACAAGGTGCTAAAGGGTAGGACAGAATCTTCGGCGCCGATGACATTGAATTTTTGAGGGACAGCTTCGTAAACTTTTGTAAGGCCAGTCGCCATACTTCCGTCACCGATTTCCCATAGTGCAAAAGCCGGCACAGCCAATCCTCCGATAACCAATCCTATGGCATTGAGTGTGTCAGAATAGGCTACAGCTTTCAATCCCCCAAAAATCGCATAGACCGATCCAATTACCCCTATGGCCAAAACCGATAACCAAATCCCCTGAGATTTACTGATCTCAAATACCTGAGAAACATTGAAAATGCTTTCCAGATTGATCGCTCCGGTATACAATACGATGGGAAGTAACGTGAATACAAAAGACAGCATCAACAGCACCGAGACTATGGTCTTGGTCGTCTCATCGTAGCGATGAGCCAAATATTGCGGAATGGTCGCTAGCCCCATCCGCATATAGATTGGCAAAAAGTAAAACGTGGCGATAACCAATGCAACCGCCGAAGTCACCTCCCAGGCAATGATGATCATTCCGTTTTTATAAGCGGATCCATTCATGCCGATCAAGTGCTCGGTAGAAATATTGGTCAAAATCATCGATCCTGCAATCACTCCGCCTGTGAGGCTCCTTCCTCCTAAAAAATACCCTTCACGGGATTTGAGATTTTCATTTCGGAGTTTATACCAAGAGAAAAAGGCCACCAACAGGGTGAAGCCTACAAAGGTGAGAACCGTAAGCATGTACAAGAAGGCTAGATTGGGTGGTGTAAATAGAAAAGGGGATGAAATCATCACCCCCCGAATAGAAAATTGTCAGCTTTTAAAATTTGACCACTGAAGGCAAATATTTGGCTACCAAGTCTTCATAGTAAGGTTTGAGCGCTTTGGCATCGGGCGGCACAGGCACTTTAGAATACAAGTCGTAAGGATTGAATTTATCCACCCACTTAAACATCTCGCGGTCGTGATCGCTCAGCAAGTGATCGTAGGCATTTTCACGATGCTGCGCATAAAAAGAGTGGTAGCGAATCATGTACAAGGCAGGTTCAGGAAGGTAATCTTTGAACATTTGATAGAGGTACTCATCGTGTCCCCATGACATCTTCACATTGTCCAAGCCACAGTGATGGGAATAGACGCCGTACTTGGTATTGAATCGCTCATCGGTAGAATCAGGATTGAGCGCAAAAAACTCAGGATATACGATGCTATCAGAATGCTTGCAACCCACCGGGAAAGTATCTCCCACGACTGCCCACTGTGGTTCGCCAAAGAGACATAGCACCTTTCCCAAATCATGAATAAACCCAGTCAAAACAAACCAATCAGGATGCCCATCCTGTCGGATGGCTTCTGAAGTCTGAAGTAAGTGCTGCAATTGATCAAGATTGGTGTCGGGATCAGAATCATCTACCAGCGTGTTCAGGTAGTTAACCGCATCCCAAAAGGGCATTTCCTTTTTTTCAAACTTCAAGAACTCCTTTTCCTTTCCAACCACAAAATCATAGGTCTGATAGGTATGATTCAGTTTATAAAACTCCCTCACGGTATTGACACGCTCGGAATCGTGATAGTTTCGGTAATCATCTTTAGCCTTTGCCTGCTTGCTTTTTGGTTCAGGGTATCGGACTAGTAAATCATCCTCCCATTCTTCTATCGATTGGAGCGGTGCCTTTTCACTTTCTGACAAATTGGTTTTCATGGGCTTAGAGTTAATCTCGGAAGATAAAAACAAATTCAAAAAAATCCAGCACGCTTAGAACTATGGGATGTAAAACAAAAAAAGCCTCCGTTTCCGGAGGCTTTTCTCAATTCTTAATTCATCATTTTCAATTTTTCAACCATTCCCTCTCAAAATCTCCATGGGAGGCTGATTGATGATTCTTCGACCATTGAGCCATCCCAGCACAATTGTCAGACCCGTAATGGCGAGATAAATGACCAAACCCTCTTTCCAAGCCAAGCTGAAGTTCATCTCAAACACAAACTTCCCTAAGAGGAAAGTTGCCATGAATGAAAGTAAAATCCCCGAAAGCGAGGCCAAGCTTCCCAAAAAGAAGTATTCCAATGTATTGATCACTCTCACTATCGCCGAACTCGCTCCAAGCGTACGAAGCAAGATACTTTCTCTCATACGCTGGTATTTACTGATGATAAGTGAGCTGATCAATACCAAAATCCCTGTGGCAATAGAGAAAAAGGCCATAAACTGGATCACAAAACTGATTTTGCCCAGGATATCTTCCAAGGTTTCCACTATAGTTCCCAGGTTGATAATCGAAATATTGGGAAACTCCCTTACGATCTCAGACTGCACATCAGCAGCCTGACGGTCATTTTGAGTCTTGGTGATGATCACATGGAATTTCGGAGCTTGCTCCAAAACTCCATTTGGAAACAGCACCAGGAAGTTGGTCGACACCTGATTAAATTTCACATCACGGAAGCTTCCGATATACGTCTTAATAGGCCTGCCTTGCACATTGAAGACCAACTCATCTCCTAATTTCATTTTATTTCCTTCACCAAACCCTCTTTCCAAAGAGACAAAGATGCTATCTCCTTTAGCCCCAAGCGGGATTAATGTCCCAGAACTCAAGGTCTCCGAGGAGATCAATGTATCGCGATAGGTCACACGAAACTCCCGATTATACAGCCATCGACTGTAATTCTCTTCGTCAGGCTTTTCCTCATTTTCCTTTTTATCGATGCCATTGATCTCGTTGAGCTGCATGGTCACGATAGGCACTTCCTGTAGAACACGCATTTTGCGATCCGTTACTTTTGATCGGACATCCTCCAACTGTGGCGTCTGAATATCAAACATCAGCATGTTGGGCTGGTCCTCCTTGTCTGCAAACTTGGCTTCCTGAAGAAGTTGATTTTGAAGGAAAAAGAGGGTACTGATCATCGCGGTCCCCAATCCGATAGTGGCAATAAGCGAAATAGTCTGATTATTTGGCCGATACAAATTAGCTAAGGCTTGTCGCCAAGGATAGCTGAGTGAAATCGGCAAAAAGCGTCTCACTGCCCACATGATCAACTTGCCCACTCCCCAAAGCGCCCCAAATGCCACCAACACAAATCCTGTAAAGCCCAAAGCCCAAGTCACTTGCTTGAGTAAAAAGAAGCTGAAGCCAAAGATGAACAGAAGAATCCCCACAATCACCGCCCATCGAGCAGGATCTTTCAGCATCGTCGAGTCAGCGGTCTCAGGCCTCAAAGTGGCCATCGGAGACACATTTCGAACCTTGAGCAAAGGAAGTAAAGCAAACAGCACAGAAACCAGCAAACCTGTCACCATGCCAAAGCCCACTGATTGCCAAGAAATCCCTACGGTAACTTCCACAGGAAGAAAGTCCGCAAAGATCACCGGAAGGATAAACTGAAGAAGCGTTCCCAAAACCGATCCGATCAATGCTCCGAAGAGTCCCATGATGACGATTTCGACAAGATAGATAAGTAATACATCCAGAGAAGCTACTCCCAAGCATCTCAAGACAGCGACCGAGGCAAGCTTTTCTTTCACAAATACATTGACCGCTGAGGCGACGCCCACGCAACCCAAAAGCAAAGCGATAAAGGCAACAAGACTTAGAAAATTGGAAAGATTGCCGAATGAACGACCTGTACTTCTTTTTCTGTCTTCCACCGTATCGGCATCTACCCGGTCTATCTCCCACTGATCTTCGAATGGCTTAATCAGCTCATCGACATCGGTGCCTGGCGCAAACTGTAAATAGCGATTGTATTCCACACGGCTGCCATACTGCACCAGCCCGGTTTCTTCCAGATAGGCCATCGGAATGTAGACTGCGGGTGCTACAGAAGCGGTAATGCCAGTTTGACCCGGAACCTTTTGAAGCTCTCCGACAATCTCAAACAGGACAGCCCCGACTTTGATAGAGTCGCCTACTTGAGCATCAAACTGCGCCATTAAGGTCTTTTCAACCAGCGCCTTTTTTCCTCCACTTCTGAAATCTGCGTCCCCTTCAACTGGAACTGTTTCCAATTTTCCATAAAAAGGAAAATCCCCTTCCAAGGCCCTCACTTGGGTCAGACGGCTGGCATCTTTTTTTGGAAAAGCTACCATGGAAGCAAAGTTGACCTCAGAGGCCATAGCCACGGCTACCGAGTCCAAAGCCTGGTCTCCGAGAGGCTTGTTATTTTCCAGGACCAAGTCTGCGCCCAAAAGCTCCTTGGCCTGACTGTCAATGTCTTTGACTAGATTTTCTCCAAAACTGCTGATCGCCACCAATGCCGCGATTCCCACCACAATGGAAGAGACAAAAAGCAGTAAGCGGGAGAGATTTTTTCGAAAATCCCTCATCGCCATCCTAAAGATCCAATTAAAATCAGGCATGGGTTTCCTCCTGTATTTTACCGCCCTTGATATGAATGATTCGCTGAGTCTTAGCCGCCAATTCCAAGTCGTGGGTGACCAAAATGAGCGTAGTTCCTTTTTCCTTATTGAGGTCAAAAATCAATCGCTCAATCATCTCCCCCGTCTCCGTATCGAGGTTACCGGTGGGCTCGTCCGCAAAAAGAATCTTTGGCTCATTGGCAAAAGCTCTGGCAATAGATACCCGCTGCTGCTCACCACCGGATAGTTGGGTGGGATAGTGAGTAGCGCGGTCTTTTAGCCCTACTTTTTCCAGCAATTCCAAGGCTTTGGATTTGGCATCTTTCCGCTTTTTTAACTCAAGTGGAACCATCACATTTTCCAAAGCCGTCAAGGTGGGCAGCAGCTGGAAATTTTGAAAGATAAACCCGACGTCCTTGTTGCGGACTGCAGCACGCTGATCTTCATTGAGCTTCTCAAGAGCTTGACCATTAAGTACCACCGAACCTGTGGAACCGGAATCTAAACCTGCACAGAGTCCAAGAAGAGTGGTTTTACCGCTACCTGACGGCCCTACAATGGAGATCGTCTCTCCGGCTTGAATTTCAAAATTGACATTTTCCAAAACAGTAAGCTTGCGGCTCCCGCTTTGATAAGTTTTAGAAAGATTGCGAATCGCTAGAATGCTCATGGAGTAAAATAAAAACAAGTGACTGTGTAAACGCTATTGAGCAACAATAGTTAAAATGCTCAAATTAGGCCTAGTGAACCTCAGTAAAGAAAATAAAATTCCCCGGCTTGGACCAGTCAGATTCGACAGACGGGTAGAATGCCTCGACTAACGAGGAAAAAGGAATTTTTGAAGAATATTTTCCAACTTTGAACCCAGGGATGTAAACCTTTTGGGCTGAAATCCTTTCATAGATCAAAATCACTTTAACCATGAAGATTCATTTCCAGATTGCCTCATTTTTTACCCTCGTAGTCGTAAGTTTCTTGTTAGTTTCCTGCGGAGGAAAAAGCTCTGAAACAACCAATCAAACCAATGCTGACAGCACAGCTGTAAGCCAAAAATCAGAACAAAAACTTATCCTCTTCTTTGGAAACAGCCTCACCGCGGGATACGGAATAGACCCTGAAGATGCATTTCCCGGTCTGACTCAGGCTGCGATTGATAGCCTAGGCAAAGACTACAAAGTAATCAATGGTGGACTGAGTGGGGAAACCACCGCAGGTGGATTAAGCAGGCTGGATTGGTTTTTGGAAGAGGAGCCCTATTTGTTCGTTTTAGAACTGGGAGGAAATGACGGCTTACGCGGGATTCAGCTAAGCGAAACCAAAAAGAACCTCCTTGGCATCATTGATAAGGTGAGGGAAAAGTACCCTAACACCAAAATCATCCTTGCAGGCATGCAAATCCCACCAAACATGGGACAGGAATATACCGATGAATTCAAAACCATCTATCCTGCTGTGGCAAAAGAGAAAAATGTAACCTTGATTCCTTTTCTTTTGGATGGCGTAGCGGGCAATCCAGACTTAAACTTACCTGACGGAATTCATCCGACCGAAGCGGGACATAAGATCGTTTTTGGGACGATTTGGCCGTTTATAGAGCAGGCTATTCAGTAAAAAAGTACCACTGTAACCCGCTGACAACTTTTTCAAGGGAAAGGATTTCTATCCTCAATTTTTTTGACCTATATTTTCGACTTCATTAAAATTTTTAAAAAATGAGCTTTCAAATCAAAGAAACTCCAGATAGCTATGATGTGATCATCGTAGGGTCTGGTGCCGGCGGAGGGATGGCTTCCAAAATCCTATCCGAGGCTGGGTTGTCAGTAGCAGTGGTGGAGGCAGGAGGGGATTTTGACCCGGCAAAAGACGAGGACAGAACCCAACTCAGACCACCTTGGGAATCACCAAGAAGGGGTGCCGGTACCCGTATCCGCCCATTTGGAGATTTTGATCAGGCCATAGGCGGATGGGATATCGACGGAGAGCCTTATACCCGAAAAGACGGTACTCAGTTTGACTGGTTCCGATCCAGAATGGTAGGAGGAAGAACCAACCACTGGGGAAGAATTTCCTTACGATTTGGCCCAAATGACTTCAAACGTGCCAGCATCGATGGCATGGGGCATGACTGGCCCATCGGATACGATGATTTGAAGCCATACTATGACAAAGTAGACAAGCTGATCGGGGTTTTTGGATCCAAAGAAGGAATTTTTAATGAGCCAGATGGCTTTTTCTTACCTCCTCCAAAACCTAGACTTCACGAACTCATCATTAAAAAAGGTGCGGACAAAGCCAATATCCCGATGATCCCGGGTCGTCTATCTATGCTGACCCGTCCGATCAACAATGAACGTGGCGTTTGCTTTTTCTGCGCACAGTGTAACCGAGCTTGTCAAGCCTATGCAGACTTTTCTGCGGGGACTTGCTTAGTACATCCTGCGATGAAAAAAGGCAAGGTAGACCTCTACACCTTCTCCATGGTCAGGAAGGTAACTACGGACGATACCGGAAAAGCAACCGGGGTGTCTTTCGTCTCCAAAGTGGATATGAAGGAATACAAACTCAAATCAAGGGTAGTCGTTTTGGGGGCTTCGGCATGCGAATCTTCTCGAATCCTGATGAACTCCAAGTCGAAAGTATATCCTAACGGAATCGGTGCAGATTCAGGAGTCCTCGGACGCTATCTGCATGACTCCACCGGTGCCGACCGTATGGGTATCATGCCAGAACTGATCGACCGAGATCGCTACAATGAAGACGGCGTAGGTGGCATGCATATGTACACCCCTTGGTGGTTGGACAATAAAAAATTAGACTTCGCACGTGGCTACCACATCGAATATTGGGGAGGCATGGGCCAGCCTGCCTATGGGACTGGCGGCAGTATGGACAGTATGCGGAAATACCTCAAGGATGAATTTGGAAATCCAAGTCCAAACGGAGGCTATGGCGAAGGGCTGAAAAAAGACATCCGTCGCATCTATGGCTCCACACTGGGTATGTCAGGCCGTGGAGAAAGTATCCCACAATACACAAACTATTGCGAAATCGATCCGAATGTGGTCGATAAATACGGTATCCCGGTACTTCGATTCCACTACAAATGGACCGATCAGGAGATCAAGCAAGCCAAGCACATGCAGGATACCTTTGAGGAAATCCTGACCAATGCCGGTGCCACTCTTCTTGGCACCAAACCTGGACCTGAAACCATGTACGGACTCGCTGCGCCGGGCCGTATCATCCACGAAGTAGGCACTACCCGAATGGGCAATGACCCGAAATCTTCCGTGGTCAACTCCAACTGCCAAGTGCACGATTGCAAAAACGTATTTGTGGTGGATGCTGGACCTTTTGTGTCTCAGGCAGACAAAAACCCAACCTGGACCATTTTGGCGCTTTCTTGGAGAACTTCAGATTACATCGTCGATCAGCTAAAACAGAAAAACATCTAAGCCATGAACAGAAGAGAAAACCTAAAACTGCTCTTTACCGGCTCTGTGGGAGCGGGATTGTTATTGACCGGATGTGAACCTGAGCAGGTAGCTGTACAAGGACAAGTCATCACAGGAGGCACACCGGGTGGACGTACAGAAGAAGAAAAAGCGCGTGACGCGAAGTTGCTTTCTGAGAATTTCTTGACTGATGAAGAAAAGAAAAAGCTAAGCACCCTGGTGGACATTATCATGCCGGCAGATGCTGAGTCCCCTTCAGCCACCGAGTTGAAGGTGCCGGATTTCATCGAGTTTATGATGAAAGATCAGCCCAACATGCAGACGCCGATGAGAGGTGGTCTGATGTGGTTGGACTTTGAGGCCGATGAGTTGTTTGGCAAAAAATTCAACGACCTTAGCCAAGAAGAAGTCATCCAAATTGTGGATTTGGTTGCTTGGCCTGACAAAGCTACTGAAGCTTACTCGGGAGGTGTTCGCTGGTTTAACATGCTCCGCAATCTGACTTGCTCAGGCTATTTCTCTACCGAGGCCGGCTGGAAATACATGGGCTACATGGGTAACCAAGCCAATGTGTGGGATGGTGTACCTCAAAAAGTCCTAGACAAGCACGGCGTCTCCAATCCTGAGAAATATGCAGCCATCTACCTCAAACCCGAAGAGCGAGGCAAAGTCGCCGAATGGGACGAAGAAGGAAACCTGATCGGATAATCTGTATTGAAGTTTGAATGCAAAATCCACGGCCTAGAAACCGTGGATTTTTTTATTCGTTCTAACTTCGTCCCAGTTAAAACCCAGCTTTATGAATTTTACCTTTTCCTTCAAAACCATCCACAGTCTACTCTTTTCAGCTTTTCTTCTACTTGTATGTGGCTGCTCCAAAAATGTAACCATGACTAGGCTGGTACCCGCTCCAGTCACAGTGCCCAGCCATATTCAAAAAATCGTGCTGGTCGATCGGACCAAACCTCAAAGTGAAGGCTTGGCGATCTTAGAAGGAATCATCACTGGCGAACTCCCATTTGAGGTTCGCAATGCCGTTCAGGCGACCCTTTCTTCACTCCAGATGAGTCTCAATTCCTCCCCTAGATTTCAGATCGTAAGAGCTAACGAACGGCTTCCTGGAGGAATCTTCGGACAGATGTTTCCCAATCCACTGGATTGGTATACGGTGGAGCAACTTGCCAATCGATACGATGCCGATGCAGTCTTGACCTTGGAAAATTTCAGTTCAGACTTCATCATTACCGATCAGCAGCGCTTGATCAAAAAGACCGTGACCGAAGGCAAAACTACCCGACAGATCGAAGTACAGGGCTGGTATGTCGAGGGAGTGGCCAATGTCAGCGCAGGATTTCGCCTGTATGATCCAAAGGATCGGAATATGGTAGATCAGCAGCGCTTTGAGAAGAAAAACCTCTGGTCGGCCGAGGGAGAGACCAAAGCCCAAGCTTTGGCCTTGCTCATCACTAAAGCGGACGCGGCAAGAGCTGTCGGAGAAATGGCCGGTGCAGGATATGCGACCAAAATCGCTCCAATGTATGCCCAAATCAATCGTGGCTTTTTCCCCAAATCCAAAACCGACCCTGCCGTATCAAAAGGTGCCCGACTCGCTGAAGTAGACCAATGGGAGCAAGCGATTGAAACATGGAAAGCGGCTTTACCCGGGTTCGATGAGAAAAGCGGGGGAATGCTTGCTTACAATATCGGCGTCGGATATGAAGTTTTGGGTTCTCTCGATTTGGCAAAAGAATGGGCTGGAAGAGCTTACACAGATTTTGGAATCAAAAAAGCAAGAAATTATGTCCGAACTCTAAATGGATTGATCAATCAACAAATCCTCCTTGAGCGGCAAATGCAAAAAGGGAACAAACTTGAAGAAAATTAGTCCCCTTTTTGGGATGTTGAATTGGAACAATGGCTCTTCGGAAATCAAAAGGCAATTTCCAATCCTATTCCCTTCTAAAACTTGCTTTTTCCACTCGCGGGGAAGGTCGCCTGACTTTCCCCGCGATTGTTTATATTCCCTCCTGATCAAAGAAAACCACATGCAAAAATCAACTTACCTCATTCTCCTTGCTGCGGGACTGATTTCATTCAGTTCGCTGGCACAGGACATTAAACCCACTTCTGAAAAGGCGCTGCAAGAGTCCGTGGACAAGCACAAAGCCATGCTTGCCTCCACGCCACTCAAGGAGTTCAAAGCCCGAAACGTCGGCCCGACCAACATGTCTGGGCGAATCGTAGATCTTGAAGTAGCCAACAATACCAACACCTTTTACATCGCAGCAGCTTCCGGGGGCGTATGGAAAACAGAAGACAACGGACAGTCCTTCACCCCGATTTTTGACCATCAGGGCGCTTTGGGAATCGGTGCCATGGCACTTTCCAAGTCCGATAATCAAGTCCTTTGGGTAGGTACCGGCGAAAACAATTCCAGCCGATCTACTTATGCCGGAGCGGGACTATATAAATCCACTGACGGAGGCAAAACCTTCCAAATGATGGGCCTACTACACTCCCACCACATCGGTCAAATTCAGATTCACCCGACCAATCCGGACATCGTGTGGGTTGGTTCGATGGGTTCGCTTTACTCCAAAAACAAAGA
>JAGXQZ010000074.1 GCA_018336015.1 Algoriphagus sp.
CCATGCCGCACAATTGGCAAATCGGCTACGAAAATGCGGATGGACTTTCTATTAAACTCAATCTCGCCCAAACTTCTTTCAAGCACATCGGACTTTTTCCCGAGCAGGCAGTCAATTGGGATTACCTATATCGAAAACTGAAAGCCTTTCCAGGACCAAAACCTAAAGTCCTCAATCTCTTTGGTTACACGGGGGCGGCGAGTATTGCAGCCAGAGCAGCAGGAGCAGATGTTTCTCACTTGGATTCTGTCAAGCAGGTGGTTACGTGGACTAAACACAACATGGAATCCTCCGGCTTGGATGGAATTCGCTGGATCGTGGACGATGCGATGAAGTTTATCAAGCGCGAAGCGCGTAGAGGTAATGTGTATCAGGCAATCATTCTCGATCCACCTGCGTATGGAAGAGGGCCCGAAGGGGAAAAATGGATTCTCGAAGAGCAAATCAATGACATGCTCAAAACCTGCAAAGAAATCCTTGATCCCAAAAATCACCTCCTTTTGCTCAATATGTATTCCTTGAGCTTCTCTTCGATCATCGCAGCCAATCTCATCCAGTCCAACTTTGGAGCAGTGAAAAATGCGGAACATGGAGAATTGTTTCTCCAGGAAAAGCAAGGCAAAAAGCTTCCTTTGGGCATTTTCTTCAGATTCTCCAGTTTTTGACCGAAAGTTAGACCATGAATAACCGACAGCTTTTCTTAGCGCATTTGGCTCAAACGACGGACTTTCCATTGATGATCGAGGTGGAAAAAGCCGAGGGGATCTACCTTTTTGGCCTAAATGGAGAAAAGTACATCGACCTGATCTCAGGAATTGGGGTGAGTAACGTGGGCCACCGCCACCCAAAGGTTTTGAGCGCAATTCAAAGTCAGCTTGACAAATACCTCCACCTCATGGTATATGGAGAATATGTGCAGACACCTCAGACTCTTTTAGCCAAAGCCCTTTCCGACACGCTTCCCTCCCAATTGGACAATGTCTATCTGGTCAATAGTGGTTCGGAAGCAGTTGAAGGTGCATTAAAATTGGCCAAACGCTACACCAACCGACGAGAAATCCTCTCCTGTGTCAATGCGTACCATGGAAGTAGCCACGGTTCCCTGAGTGTGGGAGGTAATGAGATTTTCAAACGGGCTTATCGGCCACTGCTTCCCGGGATTTCCCACATTTTTTATGGAAGCTATTCCGATTTGGAGAAAATCACAGATCAGACGGCAGCGATCATCATCGAAACCATCCAAGGAGAGGCTGGGATTCGAGTAGCTTGCCGGGAATATTTTCAGGCTTTACGAAAAAAGTGTAACGAAACCGGAACGCTCCTGATCCTCGATGAAATTCAGGCGGGATTTGGACGAACAGGGAAAATGTGGGCTTTTGAGCACTTTGACATTGTGCCGGATATCTTGGTTTGTGCCAAAGGAATGGGTGGGGGCATGCCGATCGGGGCATTTATCGCCAATCGGGAAGTGATGGGTGTATTTAAAAACAATCCACTTTTGGGCCATATCACCACTTTTGGAGGACATCCGGTTTCAGCAGCGGCATCCTTGGCCACGATTCAGATTCTTCAGGAAGAAAACCTTATTGACCAAGTTGAATCAAAAGCCAACCTGTTTAAATCCTTGTTGGTCCACCCTAAGATCAAAGCAATCCGAAACAAAGGCTTGATGATGGCGGTGGAGTTTGAATCTTTTGAAATCTTGAAAAAGATCATCGATCGGGCGATTGAGTTGGGTGTAATTACCGATTGGTTTTTGTTTTGCGATGACTCCATGCGGATTGCACCGCCATTGATCATCACTGAAGAGGAAATCAGAGAAGCCTGCGCAGTTATACTTCAAGCAATTGAGGAATCTTAAGCCAATCAATTATGGGAGAAAAAAAATGCCCTAACTGCGGAAAATGGTCCCAATGGAAGCAACAACTTCAAGATGTCTGCGAACACTGTGGAGAAGGACTCAGCATCAAGGAGCAAGAAAACATCAAACGAATTGAAGACCATATTCAGGCACGAGAGGAAAACTGGATGTTTTACATCAAAGAAACCGATCCCAAGTGGCTGGTAAACCTGAAGAAAACAGGGAATTTTTTCTACACCATTTTCATGGCGATTGTCAGTTTCATCCTTTGGTTGGTAGCTGCTTTTCCGGGATGAGTGTTTTCAAAAACCCTTATTTTTTCATTCCAATACTACTTTTCGCAGGAAATCAGGTACTGGAAAAAGGATTTAAAATCTTTATTCCGTGGGTTCACGCCTATTTGGATGATCTCCTAGCGCTACCAGTCATTCTTGGAATTACCCTGCAGATTTACCACTGGATTCATCCCAAGCGGGAAAAATTCAGATTTAAGAAAGAACACATCTTGGTGGCTTTTCTCTATGTTTCTTTGGTATTCGAAGGATTTTTGCCTTGGTATTCAGAGGTATACATTCGGGATCTTTGGGATATAATTTGCTATGGATTGGGCTCCCTGATTTTTTATTTCAAAATCAATACATGAACAATTTGAATATCCGCAATTTTACCACCAAGTAAGTCATCGGTTTTAAAGACTGCGGATATTCGTGGACTGACCACAGACGACAATCCAAATCACCTCTACCAAGACTTCAAACCTTATCTTATTCTGTCAAGGGTAGAAAAGCGGATAATCAGCATGAACAAAAAGGTAATCCAAGCTCTTTATCAGCTACTGCTACTTGACTTCACCCAAACCTTCATTTCCCAAGTCGTCAGTTTGCATTAACTTTCAGCAAAATCACCCCTAAATGAAAAAACTCGCAAGTGTTTTTGGCGCACTCCTATTTGTGATAGTGCTCGGAATTCTAGGCTTTATCGTATGGCAAACTCCAAGCTATAAAGGCGAATTACAGCTTTCTGGATTGGAAAAAGAAGTTGAAGTCTATTTTGACAACTATGGCGTGCCGCATATTTATGCCCAAACTGAGACCGATGCTTACCGTGCTTTGGGTTATGTCCACGCAAAAGAGCGCCTATTCCAGTTGGAAATGATGCGAAGGGTGGGTTCGGGGACCTTGGCAGAATTTCTTGGACCTGACCTACTGGAAATTGACCAGTTTTTTCATACGCTAGGCATACCCAAGCACGCTAAAGAAAGCACTGAAGCCTTTTTAGCACAGGGAGATACTCAATGGAAAAGAGCCGCTGATGCTTATGTCGCAGGAGTCAATGAGTTTATTGAAAAAGGACAACTTCCAGTTGAATACTTGCTGTTAGGCGAAAAACCCAGAGTATATACCTTGGAAGACATGCATTCCATCCTCGGCTATATGTCTTTCACCTTTGCCATGGGTTTGAAAACTGATCCTCTTGTAACCAAAATGGCCCGTGAGCTTGGTCCTGACTATTTGGCTTCACTTTCGGTTCAGACCCTTCCTGAGCACCATGTCATCCCCAATCATTATCCTGATTCTCTGAAAACGGAAAACCTGCTGGTGACTTCCGAGCTGACTGCTCTTTTGGAAAAGCTGCCCGTGCCCCTTTTGGAAGGATCCAATGCTTGGGTGATCTCTGGAAGCAGAACAAAGTCTGGTCAGGTGCTTTTCAATAATGACACGCACATTGGTTTCAGCTCACCATCAGTTTGGTTTGAGGCGCATCTGGAATATCCGGGTTTCAGCTTTTATGGAAATCATTTGGCAGGAATTCCCTTTGGTCTGGTTGGGCACAGCCGCCATCATAGTGTAGGATTGACCATGTTTGAAAATGACGATCAGGACTTTTTTGAAGAAAAACTCAATCCGTCTAATCCCAATGAAATCTTGATTGGAAAGCAAGCTTTCCCGATCACTTCGCGAAAAGAAATCATCCAAGTAAAAGACCAAGAACCAGTGGAATTTGAAGTTCGTGAAACTGTCCACGGTCCCATCATGAATCCGGTCGTGAAAGAAATTGCGGCTTTGACTCAAAATCCAGTTTCCTCCTGGTGGGTATATATCCTGGAGCCTTCCAAGGCCATGGAAGCACTATATCAGATCAATCACGCCGAAACCATGCAGCAGGTCGCAGATGCAGCGGCATTGATCCATGCGCCAGGCTTGAATATCATGTACGGGGATAAAGCCGGAAATATCGCCTGGTGGGCAGCCGCCAAACTTCCGATTCGGGCGGAAAAAGTGCATTCGAAAATCTTTGCCGATGGTTCTGATCCAGATTCACAACCCAAAGGCTGGTATCCTTTTACCGAAAACCCACAAAGCATCAACCCTGCGTCAGGATTTGTGGCCTCTGCTAATAACCAGCCCGACACCACTCGAAGCGGGATCTTCTTCCCTGGCTATTACTACCCCGGAGAGCGCTGGAATCGAATCGCTAAAACGATCACTTCTCGGGAAGACTGGGATCTGGAATCGATTCAAGACCTTCAATTAGAATCACTCAATGAACTCGCTCCTCAAAACGCCAAGTTTTTGATTTCTCAAATCGATCGAAGGCAGTTTGATGGGAATTCAGAACTATTGGACGACTTGGCAAATTGGGATGGAACGCATCAAGTAAACCTTTCTGCACCGACACTTTACTATAAGTGGCTTTAACACACCCTGCGTTTGGCGATGGAGGATGAGTTGGGAAATGAAAGCTTTGAAGCCTATCTACAAACTTTCATGATGATCCGAAGTACCCGACATTTCTTAACCCATGAGGAAAACAGATGGTGGGACAATCGATCCACTGATCCCTTGGAATCCCGATCTGAAATCATTTCAGAAGCACTGAAAATCAGTTTGGAAGAATTGACCAAGCAGTTTGGGGATAACTCCAACGATTGGGAATGGGAAAAAGCGGTGACCATCGAGCATCCGCATCCACTCGGTGCGCAGAAGCCTTTGGACAAACTCTTCAACGTGCGAACAGAGGCCGTGGAAGCCAATGAAGAAGCAGTTAACAAACTGGCTTTCAAGCTAAATGGAGAAGGAATCTACAAAGTCACTTCCGGACCAGCAATGCGGATTATTCTGGACTTTGCCGATGTGGAAGGTTCCGTCTCCGTACTACCAACCGGCAATAGCGGTAACCGATTCAGCAAGCATTATGCTGATCAAAAAGAGCTATATGTCAAAGGTAAATACCGACCACAGCTGATGAATGAGGAGACGATCAAGGAGAAGTCAAAGAATAAACTGGTTCTTTTACCATAAAAATAAATTGATGTCCTCATTTATACAGGAAGAATTAGGAAAGCAATTCGGTGCCGGATTGGATATGTTGTCTGACTCAATCGGCACCTGTCCGGATGCTATTTGGCAGTCAGATGGGAGATTTTCGAAAATGGCTTACCATACCTTGTTTTTCCTTGATTATTACTTGACCAAAGAACCGGTTGGCTTTTCACCGCCTTCCCACTTCAGTTACTCTGAATTTGAAGAAGAACCAGAATTAGTCATTTTCTCAAAAGCTGAACTTCTCCACTATCTAAATAATTGCAGATCCAAAGCCAGAGATTTCGTCTTCTCGCTTGATGAAGCCCAACTTGAGAAAAGATGGATCAATGAATCCCGGACCATGAATTTCTCCATGCTTGAGATTTTGCTTTATAACCTAAGGCATGTCCAACATCATGTGGGCCAAATAAATCTTTTGCTTCGACAAGTGACCCTCCAAGCTCCAGAATGGATTTACAGAGCTGAAGTTTGAAAACTCCTAAGCGCATTTCAGAGTTGACGTAAGAAATTCCAAGAGATGAAAAGTAAAGCCAAAAAAGAATATCCCATTCAAAAAACTAGCGACGAGTGGCAAGAAATCCTTGATCCCCACTCCTATCATGTGTTGAGAGAAAAGGGAACGGAGCGTCCTTTTACAGGGCAATATTACCTGAACAAGGACACAGGCATCTACGAATGTAGAGCCTGTGGGAATGAGATTTTTCACTCCTCCAAAAAGTATGATAGCGGTTGCGGTTGGCCAAGTTTTACTGAACCGATACGTCCCGATGCCATCGACGTGCAGATGGACTACAGCCACTTCATGATCCGTGAAGAAATCCTCTGCTCCAACTGTGGTGGGCACTTGGGACATCGGTTCCCGGATGGTCCGAAAGATCAGGGCGGCATCAGGTACTGCATCAATTCGGTGAGTATGGACTTTAAAAAGGGAGAAAAATAAAGGCCTGATCACCTTTTTCAAGTTCTCAGAACTACCTTATTTCTAACCCAAACATTTTCAATTTTCAAGACCAATTTCAACTAAGCACAATGAATAAATAGGTGACTTTTTTCGGTAGGCAGGCATTAATTGTATATTTTGAAAAAGATAATGACCTGCCATGTACCGAACCCTGTTTTCTTTCCTGCTGCTATTGGCTTGTACCAAATTT
Source organism: Algoriphagus sp. (assembly GCA_018336015.1). Taxonomy (GTDB): domain Bacteria; phylum Bacteroidota; class Bacteroidia; order Cytophagales; family Cyclobacteriaceae; genus Algoriphagus; species Algoriphagus aquatilis. The sequence continues at coordinate 6,339 of JAGXQZ010000074.1, forward strand.
ACCTTTGCTCAAAGCGATAAAATTCCGGTAGGCCATATCCAAACTCCCCTAGGTGAGATCTGGATTGAACTCGATGACCGAACACCAAAACACAAAAAAAGCTTTATCCAACTCGCTGAGGCCGGCTATTGGGATTCATTGACTTTCAATCGAGTGATCCCAAACTTTGTTGCGCAAGGTGGATGTCCCGATACACCGGAAGGATTTAACGATCCGGAATATTTGATGGAGCCTGAATTTCATCCGGACCTCACGCACAGCTATGGCGCAGTAGGCGCAGGCAGGGACGACAATCCCGGTAAACTTTCGGCTAGGTGTCAGTTTTACATCATCCAAAATCCAAAAGGTGAACATCGCTTGGACGGTGATTATACCGTCTTTGGAAAAGTGATCAAAGGAATGGATGTAGTGGATAAAATTGTAAAAGTGAACCGAGATCAAAAGGATGAACCCCTTTCTCCTATTTCACTTCAAGTGGATATCCGATACCTGACCCACAAAGAAATAACCCAACTCTTGACCCAATAAAATCATGACCTCTCCGATCCGAATTCTCATTGTAGGCTGTGGAAATATGGGAGCTTCCCATGCCACTGCTTACCATCACATGCCTGAATTTGAAATATGCGGACTTGTGGCTCGTGGTGATTCCAAAGTCAGACTCAATAAAAACCTGGGAGCTGATTATCCCCTTTATGAGGACTATGGACAAGCACTGAGAGAAACAAAACCTGACGCAGTCTGTATATCGACCTATCCCGACACTCACGAGCAATTTGCCCTGATGGCTTTGGATGCAGGATGCCATATATTCATCGAAAAACCACTGGCAGACACGGTGGCAGGCTGTGAAAAAATCATTGCCAAAGCGAAAGAAACCGGAAAAAAAGTGGTGGTGGGCTATATCCTGAGACATCACCCTTCTTGGATGCGATTTATAGAGGAGGCTCAAAAGCTTGGAAAACCGCTGGTCATGCGCATGAACCTCAATCAGCAAAGCCATGGTTTCATGTGGGATGTGCACCGCAACTTGATGAAATCACTCAGTCCGATCGTCGATTGTGGGGTACACTACATCGATGTCATGTGCCAAATGACCCGCTCCAAACCCGTTTGGGTGTCAGCTATCGGGGCAAGACTCACCGAAGACATTTCCACGGACAATTACAATTACGGCCAATTACAAATTCGTTTTGAGGATGGATCTGTAGGCTGGTATGAGGCAGGTTGGGGCCCCATGGTCAGTGAGACTGCTTTTTTTGTCAAGGATGTGTTTGGTCCAAAAGGGGCAGTATCTATCGTAGCAAAAGACGCGGGGGCTTCCGGCAAATCCGATGATGTGGATTCTCATACCAAAACCGAATCCATTAAAGTCCATCATGCTGAACTGAACTCCAAGAATGAATTTGTCAAGCCTGACCAATGGATAGACATGACCGACGAACCCAACCATCAGCAACTTTGCGACCGAGAGCAGGCTTATTTTCTCAAAGCCATTCAGGAAAACCTCGACCTGACCGATCATCTGGCTGACGCACTTAACAGCTTGAAAATTGCATTTGCCTGCGACGAATCTGTCAAAACCGGTGAGGTCGTGCGGCTGTAGATTTACACCATGCGACAATTCATAGGGATTACCTTAGCCAAACCCTACCTTTAAACTTTTTATATCCACAGACCTAATCAGCCAACTATCTCAAATGAAGGATCAAGCAAATCTCCATTACAGTCGAACTACTCCGAGTAGTTTCGATTCTGTTTTTCGCAGAATGGCGGCGGCTTCCAAGATAGGATATTGGATAAGTGACCCCTATTTGTCAGACCTGTTTTGGTCAGACATCTTATTCCAACTTTTGGGTTTGATTCCAGCTGAAAAACCAAGCTTTGAAAAACTCCAATCTATTCTTGAACCCTCTAGCCAAGATCTTTTCAAAACTCGATTAACAGCCTTGAAAGAGGAGGGCGTTTCATTTTCAGTACCCCTCCTGGTTACACTTCCATCAGGCGAAAAACGCAGCTTGAGTTTAGATGCTTGGGCTGATCGGGACTCTTCGGGAGCGATCATTCAACTTGCCGGAATCGTCAAAGAACAAACCGGAATCCTGGAGGAAAAAATCGAGCTATTGCTCAATCATTCCCATGAAACAATCTGGTGTGTGGATAAAAATCTCTGCCTAATCAAGGGGAATGAAAACTTTCACAAAACCTTTGGATGGGAAAAAGGAAAAACCCTACGGGTGGGGGATTATATTCTGGATGAAAAAAATATGTCTCCGGAAGAAATCAAATTCTGGAAACCCAATTTCGAAAAGGCACTGCGTGGAGAAGAATCCTCTTGGGTAATCAAGCGATTTTTCAATGGGAAAAATGGTTTTTTCCAAATCAGAATCGTGCCTATCAAAGATTCTGACAAAATAGTAGCTCTGGCATGTTATGCCGATGATGTCACCAACCGAATCGAAGAAGAGCTCAAAACCAAGGAACTGGTAGAGAAATTGAATCTCTCGCAGAAGATTGCAAAGATTGGCTACTGGGAATTTGACACGATTACCGAAGAGATTTTTTGGACAGATGAAGTATTTCAAATTTGGGGACTGGAAAAGGGATCTTTGATTCCAAATTTTCAACAGTTCATCCAGTCATTTCATCCGGATGACATTCAAGATTTCCTTCCCAAGCATTATGCAGCTTTGAGAGGAGAAGCCCCATTGGATGCAGTACATCGGATAATTACTTCTGATGGTAAAGTAAAATATGTCCATGAAAAAGGCTGGCTGGAAAAAAACAGTCTGGCTGGAAAAGACATTTTCAAGGGGACAGTTCAGGATATCTCTTATGAGAAAGAAATCGAAAAGCGGTTAAAGGAAAGAAACTCATTTATCGAATCGACCCTGATCAATCTCCCGATGGGAATCGCAGTGAGCAGTCTTTCAACAGGGCAAACTACTTTCATTAATCCTGCATTTTCTAAAGCTTATGGATGGCCCGAAGATGAACTTCGAGATGTAGATGCCTTTTTTCAAAAAATATATCCTGATCCGGAATTTAGGAAACAGATTTCTGAAAGAATCATGAAGGACATTCAATCAGGTAATCCTGACCAAATGTACTGGAATGATATTCCAATTACCACTCAAACTGGAGAAACTCGGTACGTATCCGCTAAAAACATCCTATTGCATGAGCTGGATTTGATGATTTCCACTGTTCAGGATGTTACAGACCGGTTTGAAGCAGAGCAAGCGCTTAAAACCAGCAATGAACGATTTCTTCTGGCCACTCAAGCAGTTTCGGATGCTATTTGGGATTGGGATGTCAGCACCAAAACTATTTTATGGGGACCGGGATTCTACCGTTTGTTCGGATACCCGGAAGACCTCACCGAAGTTTCCACTACTTTTTGGGATTCAAAAGTCCATCCTGATGATCTAGAACAAATAAACAAACTGCTGGAAGCAACCAAAAAAGATTCCCTCCAGTCCAAATGGTCTGGAGAATACCGCTTCCAGAAAGCAGATGGATCCTACGCTCATGTCAAAGAGACAGCTGTAATCATACGCGACTCCTCCGGGAAACCTATACGAATGGTTGGGGCACTGCAGGATGTGACTGAAGAGAAAGAAAATCAACTTCTGATCTCGCAAAAAACCAAGTACATCGAGACCACCGCTGAAATCATCGAGCTGTTTTTGGAAACAGATGATTGGGAAAGCCAAGTGCCCAACATGCTAAAGATGATGGGAGAAACAGTGGGTACTGACCGTGCTTACATCATTCAGATGTATGAAAAAGAGGGTAAGAAATTTGGTGATTTGACTCATGAGTGGGCCAATGAATTCACCCCATCTTTTATAGAAGAACCAGAATTCAGGGAGATTCCCGCCGATGCACATCCGGAGATTTATGAAAAAGCTAAGCAGCGAAAACCCTTTGTAGTCCATACCAGAGAGGCACTCCCTGCAACCAAAAGAATCTTGGAAGCTCAGGGGATCAAGTCGATTCTGAATATTCCGATCATCCAAGACAATGAGCTATTTGGCTATTTGGGATTTGACAGCTGCCAAGAAGAGCATAATTGGACAGAGGATGAAAAGAACTTTATCCAAACGGTTGCTACCAACTTATCCTTTGCCATCGGCAGAAAGAAACAATTGGATCAGATCCAGGAAGCATTCGAAAACCATAATGCTCTTCTGGAAAGTATTGGAGATTCTTTTTATGCTTTTGACAAGGAATACAAGGTCACCTACTGGAATCCAACAGTAGAGAAACTAACGGGGGTGAAGCGGGAAGAGATCCTTGGCAAAAGCATTTGGGATTTTATTCCCGAGGTGAACGAAGAGTTTGTAGAAGCCTACAAAATTGCACTGGACGATAAAAAGAAAGTCAACTTTGAGACTTATGATCCTTGGGTAAATGCCTGGCTGGAAGTAACCATCTATCCTACGCACCAGGGCGTTTCTGTCGTAATTCGGGATATTTCTTCCAAAAAAGCATCAGAACAGCAAATTCAAGAATTCAATGAACGCTTCTCTCTCATTACCAAGGCTTCTCATGACGCTATTTGGGATTGGAATATCCTGACAGGTGAGCACTATTGGGGAGAAGGCTTCAATATGATCTTCGATGAAGAGGTAGCAGGAGTTCACATGGACCATAATCGATGGAAAAACCGAATCCATCCGGAGGATCGGGAGAGAATATCCCAACTATTGCTTGATATTCTGAGTGATCCAAATAGAAATTCATTTGAAGCAGAGTATAGATTTATCAAAACAAACGGAACAGAAATCTATCTGGTAGATAAAGGCACCGTAGTGAGAGATATGAATGGAAAACCTACCCGAATGGTCGGTGCCATTCAAAATATCACTCGAAGAAAAGCCTACGAGCAATCACTCAAAATCCTCAATACCGAACTCGCCAAATCCATCCGAGATCTGGAAATCTCCAATAAAGAACTGGAGCAGTTCGCTTTTGTGGCCTCCCATGACCTTCAGGAGCCACTCCGGATGATCACAAGTTTTCTCACTCTGATCGAAAAGCGCTATGCAGATACCATCGATGAGCGAGGGCAGCAATACATTCGCTTTGCGGTAGACGGCGCTAAACGAATGCGGGAGATCATCTTGGATTTGTTGGAATTTTCCAGAATTGGGAATGTCACCGAGGAGAAGAAATTGGTGAGTGCTGCAGACCTTGTTAATGAGGTTTTGATCGTACACAAGAAGACCATCCGTGAAAAACAGGCGGTAGTTCATGTCGCCGAACTTCCTGAAATTCTGTGCCACCCAAATTCCATCATGCAGGTATTTCAAAATTTGATTTCCAATGCACTCAAATACCATGAAGGGAATCATCGACCAGAAATTTCGATTGAATGCTTGGAGAAAAAAGACAGTTGGCAGTTTAGCGTCAGTGATAATGGAATCGGGATTGAAAAAGAATATTTGGAAAAAATATTTGTGATTTTTCAACGCCTGCATCAAAAAGAACAATACTCGGGTACAGGTATCGGCCTCGCGATATGTAAAAAGATCGTGGAGTTTCACGGAGGCAAAATCTGGGCACAATCAGAAGTTGGCAAAGGCAGTACATTTTTCTTCACAGTTAAAAAACAATGAAGATGAACCTGTCAAAATTGAAAGATTCAGTTTTGGATTTTCTGTCTGCCTATCCAAAAATCACAGGACTGGGAGTCTTTTTGGGAGTCTTATCACTCTCGCTTTACCTTTCCTATACAGAATACCAAGTCCGCATCTCCAATGAAGAACAGCGGGTCAAAGCTCGACTCAACGAACTTCAAAACTCAGTTTTGTTTTCCATAAGAGATGGTATTTCCGCCACAAAAACCCTCGGATACCTCGCGCAGAATTTAAATGTGGTCGAAAATTTTGATTCGATTGGAAGGCAATTGATCGAAAATAACCCCCACATCGACGCCATTCAATACCTCGATTCAGCCACAATAGTCGCTGTTTTTCCTTTGGAAGGAAATGAACCTGCTATCGGCTACAACATTGCCGAGGATCAATTAAGAAAAGATGAAATTGAAGAAGCTTTTCGCAGAAAAGAAACTTATTTCTCAGGACCTTTAAATCTAAGGCAAGGTGGAGTCGGAATCGTGGGAAGATACCCGATCCTCAAAAAGTCAGGGGAATTGCAGGGGTTTTCCGCCGCAATCATCCGGTTGGAAACACTTATCCAAAATGCCGGATTGATCAATTCTGAAGAAAATCCCATTGCCATTCAATTTTCAAAAGTCGATTTAAAGACTGGAATTCTTACCCCATTTTTACCCGAACCGGGAAAATCGGCTTACACAGGATCCAAAGCGAGCTTACTCATTCCTGAAGGTAATTGGGAATTATCAGTCCAGCTCAAAGAGAGTCGAGCCTTAATAGAAACACTACCCGGAATCATTCTGAGGTGTATTTCTGCGTTATTCTTTGGGATAATTGCCTGGAGTTTTGCATTGATTCCTAGCGTACTCCGCAAAAAAGTAGCCGACCAATCCAAAGACCTTCAGTTAGCCAATGAGCGTTTTGAGTTAGCAACAAAGGCGACCTCTGATATCATTTGGGATTGGGACCTGACCAGCAATCGTACTTTTCGATCAAGTAATTTCTTTCAGATATTCGGTTACACCCAAGACCAAAACTTAGGCAATAATGACTTTTGGGACAGCATCATACATCCAGAGGATGTAGACCTGGTAAGGAGCAATCTCAAGGAAGCATTGATCGGCTCAGGATCTTATTGGTCACAGGAGTTTAGGGTCAAAAAACAATCAGGAAGCTATTCCTATGTCTTGGATAAAGGATACATCATCCGAGACCCATCAGGAAAAGCCATCCGGATGATCGGTGCCACTCAGGATATCACAGACAGAAAACTTGCAGAACTGGAGATCATCCATACCAATGCCAAACTCACCTCTGCCAATGAAGAGCTAAAGGCATTTGCAGCCCTTGCTTCCCATGACTTGCGCGAACCGCTACGAATGATCAGTTCATTCATGGACTTGCTGGATAAGCGCTATGGGCAAAATTTGGATGACAAGGCCAAACAATACATTCACTACGCCAAAGATGGGGCAAAACGGCTCACACTGATGATCAATGACCTTCTGGATTATTCCAAGGCAGGTTTTGACCTCAGTCAATTGGAAAAAGTTGACCTCATGGAATTGATCCGGGAAGTAGTTGAGCTAAAATCAGATATCGTGAGAAGCACACACGCCACGATCACCTACGAAAACCTACCTCAGGTAATGGGAATAAAAGTTCCCCTGAAGACCCTATTTCAAAACCTGATTGGAAATGCCCTCAAGTACCGATCTATCGAAAGACATCCGGAAATCATCATCCGATCAGAAGAAAGCAAAGACTTCTGGAAATTCAGTATTGAGGACAATGGAATCGGAATTGAATCTGGATCCTTGGAAGATATTTTTGGAATTATGAAACGACTTCATTCCTCCGAAAAATATCCGGGTACAGGAATGGGATTGGCTACCTGTCGAAAAATCGTCAGCCAATTCCATGGGAAAATCTGGGCAGAGTCTACCCCTGGACAAGGAAGTAAAATGATATTTACCTTAAAAAAATTATGAGTCAGCACCCTTTTAAAATCCTTTTGGTGGAAGATAATCTTGGAGATATTTTACTCACCGAGGAGGCACTTCGTGAATGTAAATTTCCGACTGAATTAATCGTAAAAAAGGATGGAAATGAGGCACTTATATATCTGATTCGACAACAGAAAAAAGATCCATCCGAACTCCCCAACCTCATCCTTCTGGATATCAACCTGCCCAAAAAAAATGGGCATGAAGTACTCGAAAGCGTCAAGAATCACCCAGATTTAAAACATATTCCAATAATCATCCTGACTACCTCTTCATCAGAATGGGATATTTTGCAAGCCTACCGCGAACACTGTAATTCTTACATAGTTAAACCGGTGGACGCGCAGGAATTTTTCAAAATCACTTCTGTCCTGGAAGATTTTTGGATACATACTGCGTCCATTCCCAACAAAAAATCATCTTCGTGAACAGCACAATTCAACCGTATCGTTTTTTATTGATTGAGGATAATTTTGGTGACTTTTTTCTCATCGAAGAATATCTAAGTGAACATTTTAAAAATCAGGATCTGATTCATGTATCCACTTTTTTGGAAGCCAAATCAGTGCTCGATCAGGAAAAGGTATTTGATGTAATTCTTTTGGATCTTTCTCTTCCTGATCACTCAGGGGAACAGTTGATCGTGGAGATCATCCAACTGGCTGGTGAAACTCCCGTAATCGCCTTGACTGGGTTCACCGACCTGGAATTCAGCGTCAAATCACTTTCACTAGGGATTTCAGATTACTTGTTGAAAGATGACATCTCTGCCGGGTTGCTATACAAAACCTTGATCTATGCCATCGAGCGAAAAAAGTTTATCGAAGAACTTCAAAAATCAGAGCGGAAATACAGCAACCTTTTCCATCTCAGTCCACTTCCCATGTTTGTATGTGACCGTTCTACCTTTGATATTCTTGATGTAAACGAAGCTGCGATCGGGCATTATGGACTTTCCAAAGACGAGTTTATCGAATTGGGATTTCTTGACCTTTTTGTGGATGAGCCACCTATTTTGCAAAATGAAACATTGGAGGGAAAATTTTGTGACCGGTCTTCAGTAGCCAAACATGTGAAAAAAGGGGGAGAAATCTTTGAAGTCGAGCTGGAGTCTTCCATGATTCAATACAATGAAGTGAGTGCCTGCCTGATTTTGATCAATGATGTGACTGAGAAAAACCAACATCTTGCCACCATAGAAAAGCAAAACGCAGCATTTTTGGAAATTGCTTGGATTCAATCACATGTCGTAAGGGCACCCCTTGCCCGACTAATGGGCCTGGTGAATCTTTTGATCGAAGAAGAAAAAATCCAAGATGAAGAGTCTGTAGGATTTTTACAGCTTATCCAGAAATCGGCCGAAGAACTCGACCAAATTGTGAGAGAGATCAGTAAAAAGACTGAATCCATTACCAGACCTGAGCTCTGAAATACAAGGGGAATTAGAAATATCAAACCTAATTACATTGATTATCAACTCGCCTAAAAGTATTTTTTAATTCACTTAGCTAAAAAATTGATTTGGGATAGTTTGTTTTCGTATTTTGAAAATCAAGTTTTCAAACCCGAAATCAAATCATGACCGGAAAAACCGTTCTAATCACAGGTGGGGCCAGCGGCATTGGACTTGCCATGGTTAAAAAATTCGCCTCAGAAGGCTGCATCGTATTTTTCATCGATACCAATCATCAGGAAGGTACCAAAGTCCAATTGGAAGAGCACGAAAAAGGCTATCGTGTAAAATTTTTGGAAGGCAGCATCACGGATTACAGCCAATTGGAAAAGTTGATTCATTCGATTCCCGGCAAATTGGACGTATTAATCAACAATGCCGGGATTTCTCACATCGGAAAAGTTGAAAACACCACAGAAGAGGATTTTGATCGGGTATACCAAGTCAATGTCAAGGGCATGTTTAATAGCATCAAAGCTGCCCTTCCCAAATTGAAAGAAAACGGAGGAGGTTCCATCCTCAATATGTGTTCGGTGGCTGCAACCATCGGGATTCCGGATCGATTTGCCTACTCCATGACCAAAGGTGCGGCCCTCTCAATGACCTTGAGTGTGGCTAGGGACTACGTGGCTGACGGAATTCGTTGCAATTGTCTCTCTCCGGGAAGGGTACATACGCCATTTGTAGATGGGTTTTTGGCAAAAAATTATCCGGGCCAAGAAAAGGAGATGTTTGCCAAACTTGCTGCTACCCAACCTGTCGGAAGAATGGGAACACCTGAGGAAATCGCTGAATTGGCTTTTTTCATCAGTTCAGATGCTGGAAGTTTCATCACTGGAGCAAACTTCAACATTGACGGAGGTTTTATGGGCCTCAAAATGTAAGTCATTTTAATTCAATATTAATTCAAACCTAAAAGACCTATAAACAATGAAATTGATACGATTTGGTGCCGAAGGCGCTGAAAAACCGGGAATCCAAGACCACACAGGAAGATATCTGGATTGTTCTGCCTTTGGAGAGGATTGGAATGAATCTTTTCTGGGTTCAGATGGACTCCATAGACTGGCCGAGTGGCTCAAAGTGAATCAGGATTCCCTTCCGGAAGTACCTGCAAGTGCCCGCATCGGATCACCCGTTGCCAGACCTTCCAAGATCATCTGCATTGGTTTGAACTACCGAAAACACGCCGAGGAAGCAGGAATGGCTGTTCCTGAGATCCCAATCATTTTTATGAAAGCCAGCTCCTCACTATGTGGACCATTTGATCCGATCTATATTCCGAGAAACTCCGTGCAGACAGACTGGGAAGTGGAACTAGCGGTGGTCATTGGCAAGCGAGCCAAGTACGTCAATAAAGAGGATGCATTTGACTACATCGCAGGATACTGCCTTCACAACGACGTGAGCGAACGAGATTTTCAACTACGCCATGGGGGCCAATGGGTGAAAGGCAAGAGTGCAGATCACTTTGCGCCACTGGGTCCCTTTCTGGTGACCAAAGATGAGATAGCAGATCCTCATCAGCTTAGACTTTGGCTAAAACTCAACGGGGAAATGCTACAAGACAGCAATACGTCTGACTTGATTTTTGACATTCCGACTTTGATCGAACACCTCAGTCAATACATGACTCTTCTACCGGGTGATGTCATCTCCACAGGTACTCCGGCTGGTGTAGGGATGGGGCTAAAACCATCTCCCCGATATTTGAAACACGGAGATACCGTGGAATTGGGAATCGAAGGCCTGGGGATTAGCCGTCAAGTTGCCGTAAACGATCCTGAAGCATGATGATAGACAGCCATCAGCATTTTTGGAATTATGATCCCAAGAGGCAGGAATGGATCAGTGAGGAAATGAGCCGAATTCGGAAAAATTTCACTCCTGGGGATCTATATCCTCTTCTTCAAGACGCCAAGCTGGATGGTTGCGTAGCCGTACAGGCCGATGAGAGCCTCAGGGAGACTGATTTCCTTTTGGATCTATCCGCTCAACACGAATGGATTTTAGGTGTAGTAGGATGGGCAGATTTGGGAAAAGACGACTTGGACCAGGTGCTAGATCACTATGCCTCTCAGGAAAAATTGGTGGGATTTCGGGAAGTCCTTCAAGCCAAAGACCCTAGGTATATGCTCCGGGAGGAGTTTGTCAGAGGCATGCATAAACTCAAAGAACGAGATTTTTCCTACGACCTTTTGCTTTTTCCTCAGCATTTGGATTCAGCTCTGGATCTTGTGAAAAAATGCCCGGAACAGCGCATGGTCATCGACCACTTGGCAAAACCACTGATCAAAGACGGGGAATGGAAAGAGTGGAAAAAGAAAATGTCCCCGTTGGCAGAGCGTGAACTTATCTATTGTAAACTGTCCGGGATGGTGACTGAAGCCGACTGGAAAAAATGGAAAACAGAAGACCTTCTACCCTACTTGGAAATCGTCCTCGAACTCTTCGGTCCGGAGCGACTCATGTACGGCAGTGACTGGCCCGTTTGCTTGCTGGCGGGAGAATACGAGCAGGTTTACCGCGTAGTAGATGACTTTACCAGTCAACTTTCACCTTCAGAAAAAGACCGAATCATGGGGGAAACTGCGATCGAGTTTTATAAGATCTAATCTGATGAATAGTAGAACAAAAACTCACATCCTATTGAAATATTGAACTTTATAATTTAAATCAGGAATTCAACTTTAAAAACGTTTGGACTCAGCCAAAGTGAAAACTGTGACTGAACACTGAACACTACTTATTGATCACCACTTTCCTTTTACTAACCTCTGCCTACCTCTATGAACCTTCACCTACAAGACAAAGTCATCCTTATCTCCGGCGGTGCAAAAGGAATTGGAGGGGCGATTACTCGAGGCCTTATTGAAGAAGGAGCTATTCCGGTGATTATTGATCCTTCTGAAAAAGAAGGAAATGAACTGATTGCACTGGCTAAAGGAAAAGTACTGCATCTTCCTTGGAGGCTTTTCTCAGCAGCCGATTGCCAAAAAGTAATTGAAGAAGCAATCAGATGTTTTGGAAGAATTGATGGCGTAGTCAATAATGCCGGAGTTAATGATGGCGTAGGTTTGGAGCATGGAAGTCCAGAAGCTTTTGCAAATTCCATCGCCAATAACTTACACCACTATTATTCTTTGGTTCATTTTGCTTTACCGGAATTGAAAAAAAACAAAGGTTCGATAGTCAATATTTCCTCCAAAACTGCCGTCACAGGACAAGGGGGCACATCCGGCTATGTGGCTGCCAAAGGCGCCCAACTCGCCCTCACCCGAGAGTGGGCTGTCGAGCTTCTCCCTTACCAAATCCGTGTCAATGCAATCCTACCCGCTGAAGTGTACACCCCTATGTATGAAAGTTGGATTCAATCTTTTGCCAATCCAGAAGAAAAACTGGCCGAAATCAGCAAGCGAATTCCGCTTGGAAAACGGATGACCAAACCTGAAGAAATTGCCTCCATGGCCATCTTTCTTCTTTCAGAAAAAGCCGCTCACATCACCGGACAGCATCTCTATGTCGACGGTGGCTATACCCATCTTGACCGATCCCTATGAACCAAAAACCTGCACTCGTACCCAAAAGCCTCCTCCTCCCCTTTATTCTAATCACCTCACTTTTTGCGCTTTGGGGATTTGCCAACGACATTACCAATCCCATGGTAGCCGCTTTCAAGCGGGTCCTGGAGCTCAATAACACTCAGGCCTCTTGGGTGCAATTGGCCTTTTATGGAGGTTACTTTACCATGGCTTTGCCTGCGGCATTTTTCATTAAAAAATACTCTTACAAAACAGGGGTATTGCTGGGATTAGGACTTTACGCATTAGGCGCTGTTCTTTTTTATCCGGCAGCAGCTTGGGAGAGTTATGGATTCTTTCTGGCAGCCCTATACATTTTGACCTTCGGATTGGCTTTTTTGGAGACCACCGCCAATCCTTATATTCTATCGATGGGGCCTGAAGCCACCGCTACGCAACGGTTAAATCTCGCCCAAGCTTTCAATCCCATGGGAGCATTGGCTGGTCTATTTGTGGCAAAAACATTTATCCTTAATTCACTCCAGAGCAACAATACCGATGAAAATGGTCAGTTGCTCTATGACACTCTGGATGCTGCCTCTAAGGCTTTGGTAAAAAGCAATGATTTGATGGTGATCCGAAATCCCTATGTGATTTTAGGCTTGTTCGTATTGGCGATTCTTGTTGTTATTTCCTTGGTCAAAATGCCTGAAAACAAAGATTCACACGGCAAAGTAGATTTTGGTCCTACTATGAAGAGGCTAGTAAAAAACAGAAACTTTGTAGAAGGCACGCTGGCACAGATGTTTTATGTCGGTGCACAGATTATGGTCTGGACCTACATCTATCAGTATGCTGAGTCTATTGGGATCACTACCTACCATGCGGTAAACTATGCTTACGCATCTTTGGGAGTCTTTTTGGTGGGGCGTTGGGTTTGCACCGCATTACTGAGAGTGATGCCCGCTGCCAAGCTTCTTTCCGGCTTTTCGATTTTAGCTATGGCATTTACGCTTGGCGCCATTTTTCTTCCCGGTATGACAGGTTTATACAGTTTGGTTGGAATCAGCTTTGCGATGTCCCTGATGTTTCCAACCATCTATGGAATTGCGCTGGAAGGCCTTGGAGAGGATTCCAAATTTGCGGCAGCGTTCTTGGTAATGGCTATAGTGGGAGGAGCCATCATGCCCACCCTTCAGGGAATGGTATTGGACTTAGGAGGTACCGGCTACACCGATGTGATCATTTTGGGAGTTCCTGAGGTAAATTTCTCTTTTGCTTTGCCGTTGATTTGCTTTCTGATGGTTTGGCTCTTTGCGATAAGGGTGAAAAAGTTGGGAAGCTAGGAAGTAGGGAAGTCAAGAAGTTAATTACGCTCACGCTTTAGCGTGGTATATAAGTTGTTAGAACCCGGAAACGAACTTCAATCCTCTTTAAATAAAGCTGAACCATTGAAAATCATAATTGAAGTTCTTCTAAACGTCGTAAATCAAAAATCGTAAATCGTACTTCTATGCAAACCTTCCTTCTCATCTGCGACTTAAAAGACGAACCAGAAGCCATACAGGCCTATGTTGATTGTCATAAGGCTGTTGCTCCGGAAATTATAGAGAGTATTCGCGTTGCAGGAGTGCTACAAATGAGCATTTACCGTTGGAAAAACCGATTAAGCATGATCCTGGTGGCGGAAAACGGATTCAGTTTTGAAAAAAAAGCAGCATTGGATCAAGCCAACCCAAAAGTTCAGGAATGGGAATCATTTCTAGGTCAATACCAAACCAATCTTCCAGGTACACCCCCCAATTGGCGCTGGGCGCTTTGTGAGAAGATTTTTGAGTTTAAATCCCAATAGCATAATTCCTTAAAATCTAGAAATTCAAAAGTTTAATTACTTCCTGGGAAGTACCTCGACCAATTTTTAGGATAAATATTCCTTTCCCTGTCTTTTCCAGACGATTATTCAACCAATCAGAAACCTCTTCAACAGAAAATGATTGCATTTCTACTGATTTTCCTGAAAAATCCATCAGTACCGCATGGATTGGGGATTGAATTTCTTCAAAGTCACCTAAAAAGGCAAGATTGACTTTGGCATTACCTGAAGGATTAGGATATACTGACCAGGCAGAGATTCCGATTTTAGGCTGAACCTGAAAGGCAACCACATTGCTGTACCCAAAAATTGTCCCATCGGGATGGCTTAATTTAATTCGGTAAAATAGCGTTCCTCCAGAAAGTGGCAGATTTTCATCCGTATAGGAAAAAGACTTTAGCTCTGGCTTTAAAAATTCTCCCTTAACTGTATCGATTTGAGTCCAATTCTCAACATTATTTACGGCTCGTTGTATAGTCATCAGCAAATGATCTTGAAAACCATAAACAGCCCAATCCAGCTTAGAAGATCTTGTCTCCTTCAAAAATTCCCCTTTTATTTCTAAAACTTCGATGGGTAGAATCCGGTAGGAAGCTCTTACAATTACCCTTCCAGAAGACCCTGCACCTCCTCGCACACTCCCAGCTCCTCCTCCAGAACCGGTAAGGCTTCTTCCTGAATCACCAATACCTGAGGAACCCGAAACGCCTGGATCTAAATGATTGCCGTCACCTCCTAAGCGAACCCCTCCAAAAATACCTCCTGTCCCATTTCCATATTGCTGGGCAGGATTTCGACCAGTTGCACCACCTCCCCCTGCAAATGCATTCGTTATTCCCGAAATACCATTTAATATGGTTAATGAAATACCATTCCCTCCGATTCCTGGATTGTTATTGCTACCATTCTGGCCAGGTTGAGACGCTCCACCTCCTCCACCTCCATTAAGTTGATTTCCTGCTGGATTTCTACTTCCATTACCCCCTCCATTAGTCTGATTACCTGAATTTCCTCCTCCGCTACCTGCACCTGCTCCAGGATTATTGTGAGCACTTCCTCCCCCTCCACTACCTCCAGAATTTCCCGATCTCGCTCCTGTGGATTGGGAGCCACCTCCCCCACCTCCTGGGGCATTAAAACCATAGAATGCAGAAGAAAATCCATTGCCGCCCCTTGATGTGGCAGATGTAGACCCTGGACCACCTGGCCCAACTGGTATAGTGTAAGTCCTCCCTACTGTCAGGCCTATTCCATCTGTCTGAAAAACAGCTCCCGCGCCTCCCCCACCTGCAGCTTCACCAAACCCACCGGCACCGCCCCCACCAACTAATGCCACTGCGATATCTATAAGTTCTTCATTTGGCAACAGAGGTGGCAAAACAAAATTTGACGTACAATTGAATACATAAACCCAATCAAATCCATTGACCGTGGTAATTTGAAAAGACTGCATGCAGGTGGAGGCTGGACATGTTCCTACACTCGCCCCACTTGAAACAGCGTTGCCAGAAGGTAATTTATTCACAAAGAGAGGAGCATCTGGAGATTGAAGACCACTACCTGAAATCACTCCATTATTTGAAAATGTACCTGTAACAGAAATGGAATTACAGGAATTGGTATTGACTCCTTGTATGGTCGAATTTGAAGCAACTGACAAATTCCCAGATACTGCCAAGCTACCTCCCAAATTCACAACTGTATTTGAACTAGTCGTAACTGATCCGCTTACTATGGTGGCTCCAATTAGACTTACTGTGATGTTGCTCCCAAAGCTTAAAGATCCATTGACCACTAGAAATCCATTATAAAGGAAAGAAGAATTAGAAGCAACTGAAAAGGTTGGAGTGGAAACAGCCATTCTTCCATAATTAATCAGAGACCTATTTGAGGCCAAAGAAATTCCCAAGTTGGCTTCACCATAATTCGTAATTGTCCAGTTTCCATTTGGAGCAGTTGTCAAGCTCAAGGTTCCAAAGTTGGTTAGGCTAGACAATGTATTTAATTGATTGAAATCGCCATTCCAACTAGCCCCATCTTCAATGCAGATAATGATTCCAGTAGAATTTCCAAAATTCAAAGTAGCAGTTCGGTTTCCTCTAATGCAAACTGTAGCATTGTTAGATATAGAACCAGAAGGTGCATCATTCCCATTTACCACTACAGTACAGGTTCCACACTGACCAAACGAAAGATGTGTCAGACTAGATGAAATGATAAATACTAATGCCAGTAAAGCAAATTTTTTGAAATACATATGATTCAAAAAAAAACAAGTGCAACATTATGTAAATCATGTGGATTTTCAAATTAGAAATTGCTCTAATAAATAAAAAATTCAAATCAAGGTGTAGGAATTACCTTAGCTAATATTCCAGCTTCATTTTTTTTTTTGCAAAAAAGAAAAACCTTAAAAATTTCAGTTTTTTGAATGATTTCACCCATTTTTTTGTGAAAAAATGGGTGAAATCAGGTATTCTTCAATCAAACTTTTATCTAAAAACATCTGATCATTATGATCAAAGAAAAATCCTAAAAAGATCTTGCTATTAATTACGATATAGCAAATGATAAAACAGAATTTTATACTATAAATTACAATATATTATACATGAATAGCCGATTTATATATATTATTAAATAGAATTAAAACTGATTTAGATAATTTCAGTAAATTAAAAATTTCATTTAGTCTGTCTTTTTGTCGAACTGATTTTTTCCAAACCAAGAATTCCAAGCTAAATTTTCCTGAAATTATCCTATACTTAAGAAGGTTTTACTCGATGCCCATTCCCTTAATTCAACATTAAACCCATGCAAAAAATAATCTTCAGCCTAATTTTCAGCCTTTTCTCATTTATGGCATTTGCCCAAAATCATACTCTCCCACTTTGGCCAGGTAATCCCCCTCTCCAAAATGCATCTGACCTAAAAGAAGAAGATACCCAACAGGGAATCCTGAGAATTGCAAATGTCCAAACGCCCACTATCGAAGTATATTTACCTACCAAACAGATTGCCACCGGAGAGGCAGTAGTGATCTTCCCAGGTGGTGGCTACGGGATTTTAGCGTATGATTGGGAGGGAACAGACTTTGCTAAGTGGCTGAATGCTCAGGGTATCGCCGGGATCGTGGTAAAATATCGCCTTCCTATCTCCAAATCACTTACTGACGCGAAGGAAGTGCCCTTGATGGATGCACAACGAGCGATTCGTTTGGTAAGAAAAAATGCAGAAGCATGGAATATCGATCCGACCAAAGTGGGCGTAATGGGTTTTTCTGCAGGAGGACACTTAGCTTCCACACTCAGCACCCAATACAACCACGAAGTAAATCGCCCTAAAGATGAGATAGATGCAATCGCTGCCAGGCCTGACTTTTCGATTTTAGTTTATCCTGTGATCTCCTTTCGGGATGCGGCCGTGCACTCAGGTTCAAGAAAAAATTTAGTCGGTGAGCATGCATCTCAGGAATTGATGGATCGCTTTTCCGGAGAACTTAATGTAAATGCCCAAACCCCACCCACATTCTTGGTGCATGCTCAGGACGATAAAGGCGTTCCCATCGAAAACTCACTTTTGTACTACCAAGCACTTCACAAGCACGGGGTGAAAGCCTCACTCCACATCTACCCGACTGGTGGACATGGCTTTGGGTTTGGTTTGGGAAAAGGTGCCGTCGAAAGTTGGAGAGAAGTATTGCTTACCTGGATGGATGAAACGGTAAAATAAATCCCCTTCCTAGTGGATTGTGTGTAAAGGGGAAAGAGAAAAAACAAATTGAATCAATCACTTACTAACAAAAAAGAGGCTCCTTTCGGAGCCTCTCAGCGAAACAGTCAAACCGGACTATTATCTCACTACGTTTTCTAATGTGGCTAAGTAAATCCACTTTTGATCTCTTGAATTGAGGCCGGCATTGACTGCCGCTCGTTGTTCTGCCGTCTGATTCAAATCCTCATAGGCCTGAGCATTGAAAAACTGCATGTAATCCTTATACAGATTTACCGTCAGATGGGTTGACTTGGCTTCCGATCCAAGAGGTAAAGCTGACCTCAAAAAACTCCAATGTCCCATCATTCCTTGATTAATTCGATTTTGATGAATCGGCTTAAACACCTCGATTTCTGCCTTTTCATAATCACCAAATCTTCCTTCCACTGCCTTCATCAAGTCAAATGAGGCCAAAACCCCAGGTTTAAACTGAAAATCATCCGCCGTCAACGCCAACTGCTTCATATACAATCTCATCGGAGCATCTTTGACAGACAGTGCTTGCTGAAAAAGAGTCCTCACCTGAGCATCTGTCAAGTGTGGATAAGCAATTTTGGTGTAGGCTACCATTGTTTCTTCTTCCAATCCATTCATCATATGGACCGGATTTTTGAAATACGTGACCATGATGTACTGGAAATCGCCATGATCAGCACCATTTTGTAGCCTCCAAATATCCCAACCATTGATCAATTGATCATTGAATGCCTGCCGGTAGACTTTTTCCATGAGATCTTTAAACTCGATGTAATCAAAAAGCTGGTCTTTCTCCACCTTGATGAACTCGAATACCATGTACTGAGTTTGCTGGGCCTTGAGGATATTTACCCAAAGCAACCCACAAACAACCAATGCTAATGTCTTTTTCATAGTATGTTTGGGTTTAGGGTTAAATGCGCTTGGAATAATTTAAAAAAAATATTTCGAAAAAATCAATTTTTCAGAATAAAAATAATTCTAAATGGCATTTAGCCAAAAATACTTTTATTCAAGAAAATGGAATCAAAAATAGAATTTTGTTAACATTCTTTGGAAAAGCTTAGTATTTTACCAATCAAAATCAAAAAATTATGAAGGGACTATCGAGAAGAGATTGGTTAAAATCAGCTTCATTGACAAGTGGATTAGCACTTTTGGGCGGCAATGGAATTGTTTCTTCACTCAGTGCTGAAGAAATCAGGAAGTTTAACCCGAGACCTTTGGCAGGTCCGATTCGCCTCGGATCCAATGAAAATCCTTATGGTCCTTCTGAATCCATGAGAAAAGCGATGGTGGCTGCATTTGAAAACAGTTGCCGTTATCCATGGACCTACAATGCCTCCTTAGTCAAGATGATTGCTGAAAAAGAAGGAGTTCCGGAAGATTATATCGTGCCGGTAGCAGGATCTACGGAGGGACTGAAAGTAGCTGGAATCACCTTTGGGCAAGGGGGTGAAATCATTACTTGCGCTCCAACTTTTCTCTCGATGATGGAATACGCGGAGCTATGGGGTACTGATATCAACTGGGTTTCACTGACCAAAGACCTGGATTTTGATTTGGATGAAATTGAAAAACGCGTTTCCGCAGAAACCAAACTCGTCTTCCTATGCAACCCCAATAATCCCACCGGAAAGCTACTTCCTGCTCGAAGAGTCCTCGATTTCTGTGAGACCGTCAGCAAAAAAACAGTAGTCTTTAGCGATGAAGCTTATTACGATTATATCACGGAACCAAACTATCCTTCGATGGTAGAATTGGTCAAAAAGGGTCATAACGTCGTGGTTTCCCGAACACTTTCCAAAGTCTATGGACTGGCTGGAATCCGATTGGGATACCTTATCGCCAAGCCGGATCTTGCTACCAAACTGAGAGACCGAGTGGTAGCGAACACCAATATTATGGCTATCGAGGCAGGAAAAGCAGCCTTATTGGACAAGGAATTTTATCAGTTTTCACTTAAGAAAAATGAGGAAGCCAAAAACCTCTTAATCCAAACACTCAACGAACTCAAGCTTCCATACTTAGAATCCCACGCCAATTTTGTCTTTTTCCAGTCTGGAAGAGACGTGTCCGAACTCGGAAAAACGATGGCCCAAAAAGGATTTATCGTGGGCAGGCCTTTCCCTCCTCTTAACGATTGGTGCCGGGTATCTACTGGGACAATTGAAGAAGTTCAGCTTTACAACCAAGCCATCAAAGAAGTACTTGGCTGATGCTAGACAGAAACTTAATCCTCGAGAACGAAACAGTCCTGCTGAGACCTTTGTCCCGGCAGGATTTTCCTTTTTTGCAAAAACTCAGTACTCACCCCGACATGTGGGTCTATTTTACGCATGACCTTAGCCTTCCTGAGGATTTTGAGCAATGGGCAGCAGGTCATTTTTCCGAGGATCGCCTGCAATTTACCGTCATCGAAAAAGCAAGCTGCCAAATCGTAGGTTCGACGGCGTTTGGAAATTACTTCCCACGAGATCAACGGATCGAAATCGGCTGGACTTGGCTGGGTAAAGCGTACCAAGGAAAAGGAATCAATCCAGCCATGAAAAAGGTCATGCTGGATTATTGTTTTGAGGTGCTGAAAATGAAACGGGTAGAAATTAAAACTGATGTGCTGAATATTCCTGCCAGAAAAGCGCTTCAACGAATCGGGGCCACTGAAGAAGGGGTTCTAAGAAGTCATACCCTGATGACTCATGGACGGCGTAGAGATACGATCTACTATAGTTTTTTGGAAGGAGAATGGATGATTGTAGGAAATATGGGATAAAGTAAATAGCGAATAAGTGATGAAGAAATCGGGGGAAATCAATTCTTACTGCATTTGAAAAATCATTAATCAACCCCAAAAATATTGGCCACCTGGCCGAGGAATTTAACAAACCATTAAGGTTCATTAAGAGAATTAAGACCTCAGAATAAAATTCCTGGCACAAGGATAGTCTAGGATTACCAGAGGAAAGCGGAGCTCTTCATTTCCTTGATCATTTAAATGATTATCCGCTTTTCTACAAGTAACGAAATAAGATAAGGGTGAAGTCCGATTTTAGGTGTTGTGGACTGTCGTCTGTGGTCAGTTAACGAATATCTGCGATCTTTAGAGCCGAAGACCTACTTAGTGGTAAGATTGCGGATATTCATAATCTTCTAAATGGTTGATTATTTCCATTGTAAACAACTGATCTTGGAGGTGGAGTGATCAATTTTTGTAAAGGCGATTTCTTTGATTAGGAGATTGAAAGAGTAAGTGATTAAGGAAAGAGCGATTGGAGATTGAATCAGCAGAAAGTTAGAAAAATCCGAGTTGAAGAGGATTCGACTCCAGACTTGGCTCAAGCACCTGAATCTGATCTTCGGGGATCCGATGTATAAATTGGCGAAGCAAATAATAGGTTTCTGGAACAAGTGGTACCATTTCCAAATCCTCAGACACAATCGAATCCTTTTCCAAAAAGCCATATTTGGCCAAAATCCCCCCTTTGAATAGACAGGCAGCTTTTTCCCCCTCTTTTCTACCTGGTAAAGTAATCAACAGTTCTTTCTTGGCACCCTTTATCCGATTGATACACTCCTCCGCTCGTTGGTTATAGTCCGTGGGATTTTCCCCCGAACCACATGCCCCTTGACAGGATGCATCCTGTACTACCGCACAGGTAACTGCCCGAAGTCCACAAAGTTTTTGACACAATCGATACACTTCCACGGCTTCCATTAAAAATTGTCTGGCTTCCTCTGACGAGAAAAATGTCTCCAAAGGCTTCAGATTTTTGGTGACTTTGGAAATTTGAAACCGATAAAAACCCGAGCCATCTTGGTAATGAAACAGTCCCCAAAGGGTTTTGGGCATTTTCATGGCTGAATTATACTTGGGCCACAGACGCTTGATTTCGAGTGTTTCAATGAGCAGAGCCATAAATTCCGAACCGGTCAATTGCCATTGTACATCCACTACTTCCGACTTCAGTTGCTGCTTAAGCTGAGGGAGGACATTACCTGAAAAATGGCCCTTAAATCTCTCCTTGATATTGTTCGCCTTTCCCACATAGATCACCTTGCCCTTGTCATTGTGCATGTAGTAGACTCCGCAGGATTCGGGAAGCTGACGAAATTTACTCAATGGAAAAAGGGGTGGAAGGAAAGAATTAACCGCATTTTTTTTGAGTGAAGCCTGAATGATTTCGGGCTTTTGCTGAATCATCCGATCAAATAATAAGGCCGTAGCCTTTGCGTCTCCCATGGCGCGATGTCGAGCGAGAATAGGAATCTTTTGTTGCTCACAGATTCTTCCCAAACTGTAGGAACCCAAACCCGGGAATATTTTTCTGGACAGCCTAACCGTACAAAGCTTAGGAGAATCCAGCTCCTTCCCAACTTTCAAAAAAGCTTCTCGGATAAAGCTGAAATCAAAATTAACTTGGTGTGCGACAAACACTCTCCCCTGGAGAAGTTCAAAAAGTTCATCCGATATCACTTCAAAATAAGGAGCATCTTTCAGCATGTAGGAGTCGATTCCTGTCAATCCTGTGATGTAGGCAGGTACTGCCATTCTGGGATTGATTAAGGTTTGATACTCATGGATAATACGTTTTCCATCATGAATGACCACTGCGATTTCAGTGATTCCACCTCCTTTGGGGTTCCCTCCCGTGGTCTCAATATCAACGATGGCATATTCCATGGCCTAAAGATAAATGCTTCGAGGAAAGAAGAGTTGATATCGACAAAGGTTGTCAGGTTTGGCAGGTTATAGGGGTTGTCAAGTTATCTGGTTATCGAGTTATCTAGTGGTTTGGTTCTCAAGGTTGGATACTTTTCTGCCTAGCTTTGAGTACTTGAGCGCCGAAAGTCTCGAAATCGAATGGTTGCCAAGATTAATATCTTTCTCATTTGAGAGTTTGAAAATGCACTAAGAGTCAATCAGAAAAACAGCTACCCATGAATAGCTTGTAGACCTATTCAACAACATGATAATAACTTGAGCAGCTAACTTAGCAACAACTTTAGCAGACAACCCGACAAAAGCTTTAGCGGACAACCCGACAAAAGCCTTAGCAGACAACTTGACCACAATCCTTCGGCAGGCAAGACTCATATAAGCTCAAAAAGTCACCTTTTCACATACATTTCAATCAACTTTTCGGCACAACGCTCACCATCCATAGCCGCAGAAACAATACCACCTGCGTAGCCTGCACCCTCTCCGCATGGAAATAGACGCTTGATCTGTGGATGTTCAAATGATTCTTTGTCCCTTGGAATTCGAACAGGAGAGCTAGTTCGACTTTCTACCCCAATCAGCTGTGCTTCGTTGGTCAGGTATCCCTTCATTTTCTGTCCAAAGGCTTTGAATGCCATGGCCATTCGGGCAGCGATAAAATCAGGCAGTACTTCCCGCATTTCCACAGATTCCAAACCCGGCTGATAGGAAGTATCCAACAAGGAGGAACTTACTTTTCGATTTACGAAATCCACCATCCGTTGTGCGGGTGCCACTTGGGTTTTCCCACCCATCTCCCAAGCTTTTTTTTCTACCTCAGCCTGAAAATGCATGGCAGCAAGTGGGCCGTACTTCTGAAATTGAGGCAAATCCTCCAATTCTACCGATACGACCATACCTGAATTGGCAAATTTGCTATCACGACGGCTAGGACTCATACCATTGACTACAAGTTCGCCAGATGAGGTCGCGGCAGGCACAATAAATCCTCCGGGGCACATGCAGAAGCTAAAGACTCCCCGCTGCTTGCCTTGGTAATCGGTCTGCTGCACCAATGAATAAGCAGATGCAGGTAAATAAGGTCCTCGGTCAATTTCACAGTGGTATTGAATTCTGTCGATCAGATTTTGGCTGTGCTCTATTCTCACTCCCAAGGCAAAAGGCTTAGCCTCGATGAGGACTTTTCGATGATGTAACAGATGGAAAATATCTCTGGCAGAGTGGCCTGTAGCCAAGATTACGCCTATTCCTTTGATCTTTTCGCCTGTGTGAGTGATGACTCCTTTGATTTCATTTTCTTCTAAAATCAAATCCTCCACTCTGGTCTCAAACAAAATTTCTCCTCCTGCATCCAAAATGCTTTCCCTCAATTTGGCCACTAGGACCGGTAATTTGTTGGTTCCAATGTGGGGATGAGCATCCACCAAAATTTCCTCGGTGGCGCCGTGTGCCACCAAAATCTCCATGATTCGCCGGATATCTCCTCTTTTCTTGGAACGCGTGTACAATTTGCCGTCGGAATAAGTACCAGCCCCACCTTCCCCGAAACAGTAATTGGAATCCGGATTTACAATTCCTTCTTTATTGATAGCCGCAAGATCACGTCTACGAGCCCGCACATCTTTTCCTCTTTCGATTACGATTGGCTTTATTCCCAATTCAATCGCTCTAAGCGCTGCAAACAATCCTGCAGGACCGGCACCGACAATCAAAAGAGGCGAAGATTGACTTACATTTTTGTATTCTGGGAAATGATCCAATAGCGAACCCGGAGATTCATTGATAAAAAGTTCAGCTTCCACATTTACCAGTACTTTTCTCCCTCTGGCATCGATGGATCTTCTGGTTTGTCGTGCAAAGGTATGAGGAGTATCCACTTGGAGTCCTGCTTTCTTCAAAACAGAACGCTTAAAATTAGCCTCATCGTAAGCCTCTTCAGGGCTCAATTGAAGTGAAAAGGTTTTTTTCATAGTAAGGTATTTATCCTTAAATCTTTGCAAAGGTACAAGGTCAATGTATAGAACCTGAAAAATACATTAGAAAATCTACTACGAATTCCAATGTAGATTCCAGATTGAATTGGAAAGGTCTGCTACCAATTCAAAAAGAAAAGCCGCTTTTCTCAAAGCGGCTTTAGCAATATCCTGTTCGTAATTAAATGATCAAACTTATCTAACTCAGTTCATTCTATCCAAAACTTCAAACCGGGATGAATTGGAGATGTATTCGGGAACCAAAGCCTTTAAATGTCTTACCAAATCGGTCTCATTGTTTTTACCGATCAAGTCTTGGAAAAGGTCTATTTGACCATCTATTTTATGGTAGGATGAAGGTTGAACCTGCGCGATTTTGATTTTGGGATGGTGCGTGATTTTCACGGTTTCAAAATCATTAAGTAACTCCTCATAGAGCTTCTCTCCTTCACGAAGTCCAGTGAACTGAATTTTGATTTCTTTATCAACCTTTTTGCCAGACAATTGGATCATCTTTTTGGCCAAATCAAGGATTTTGACCGGCTCGCCCATGTCAAACACGTAAATTTCTCCTCCATTCCCCATAATGCCCGCTTCGAGAACCAATTGGCAGGCTTCCGGGATCGTCATGAAATAACGTGTGATTTCTGGATGAGTGACTGTAAGAGGCCCACCATTCATGATTTGTTTTTTGAATAGCGGTATCACAGAGCCATTGGATCCCAATACATTACCAAAACGCGTGGTGATGAACTTGGTGTGAAATTTCTTGTGGTTGGTATCTAGGTATTCATTCAGAGCCTGAACATACATTTCAGCCGCTCTCTTACTTGCCCCCATGACATTGGTAGGATTTACAGCTTTATCCGTGGATACAAAAACGAATTTATCCACCTGAGAAAGAACAGCTAAATCAGCCAGAATTTTTGTGCCTATGACGTTGGCATGAATTGCCTCTTCAGGATAATTTTCCATCATAGGCACATGTTTATAGGCGGCCGCATGAAAGACCACTTCAGGCTTGCATTCCTTAAAGACCTCTTTCATTTTCTTCTTATTTCGAACATCACCCAGCACAACTTTAATCTTACAAGAAGGGTGGTGTTCTTTAAATTCCTGCTCCACATCGTACAGGGCGGATTCCGCAATGTCGAGCATGACCAAAAGTCGGGGATGGTAATGGGATATTTGACGACACAATTCTGAGCCAATCGAACCAGCGGCACCTGTCACCAAAATGACTTTGCCCTTCAGATCTTCTTCAATTTGAGGATTATCCAATAGAATCTGTTCTCTACTAAGTAAATCTTCGATTTTAATCTCGCGAATCGCGCCTGCCGTAAGTCCTCCATTAATCCATTGATCTACAGGAGGAACCATGGATACGGACACGTTCAAACGGAGACATTCATCGATGATTTCATTCTTGCGCTGAACTGAAAAATCTCTTACTGCAATGATAAGATCTGTGATTTCAAACTGCTTCACTAAGTACTCTAAATCTCCAAGCCCATGGTAAATCCTCTTGCCATCAATATTTTTCCCCTCCTTTTTCAAATCATCATCCAAAAAAGCAACTACGTTAACTTGGCTTTTGCTGTCCCGCTTGATGGCTTCTTGAGCAATTATACCTGCTTCACCAGCACCGAAAATGACAGCCTGACGAAAATCTTTTTGAACAAATCCGTTTTTCAGGTAAACAAAAAGCTCCTTAACCACCAGCCTGTAAAATACCAACATAAACAAGGCAGATAAACTGGCAATGATTAATACCGAAGTCGGAAGCAAAAAACGGTCATTCAAAAAACTCCCGTGGAAGAAGTTGAGAAATAAGAAAAGGATGAAATTGATGACTACCGTTTTGAAAATGTTTGATCCATCTCTAAAGCCGGTGTGACGGACTATGCCTTCATAACTTCGGGTATTTTGCATTACCAAAAGTCCACCAACCATGAAGGTAAAGCTTCCTGCAAATGCGTCATATTCCTCGATAAGCTCCAGTTCAAAATTAAAACGGACGAGGTAACCAAATAAAGCGCAGTAAAAGAGAATTAAAGAATCCAGAGTTGCGATAATCCATCGAGGAAGAATCTTAAGCTTCGATAAAAAATTCATAGTATAGGTTTTTTCAAATAGTCAAAATTTGCTGATAGGCTACTATTCATTCACATAATAGCTACAAAGTAAACAGTTTTTTTATTTTTCTTCAATTTTCCAAGAAATTATTGTGATATTCTAAACACAGCATATTCCCGGACTTTTATGAAAGTTAATTCTCGATTAAACTTTTTGGAATTTGATTTACACATACGGTATAGTATATAGTTCCGGATTTATATAATACCCTTGTTTCCTTTAAATTTTCCAACTGTCGCTTGCCCTTGTTGACTTACCCCTTTTCCTATCAATACATTGAACAAAGTCACGAAGAGGATTTTTAAATCCAACAGGAATGAAAGGTGATCAACATACCAAACATCCAATTGAAATTTTTCCTGCCAAGAAATTGCATTTCTACCATTTATCTGAGCCCATCCAGTGACTCCAGGCCTCACTAAATGCCTCCTCGATT
Source organism: Algoriphagus sp. (assembly GCA_018336015.1). Classification (GTDB taxonomy): domain Bacteria; phylum Bacteroidota; class Bacteroidia; order Cytophagales; family Cyclobacteriaceae; genus Algoriphagus; species Algoriphagus aquatilis. The sequence goes on from JAGXQZ010000074.1 coordinate 33,831, forward strand.
GATCCGCATCATACAGCGGAAGATACTCTACCAGTAAAGGTCTTGGCCCCACTAGGCTCATATCCCCTTTAATGACATTGAGTAATTGTGGAAGTTCATCGAGTGATGTTTTTCTAATAATTCGACCAAACCGAGTAAGGCGCTCCCCATCCGCAAGGGGGATACCTTTTGAATCAAAAAGATCTGCCATCGTTTTGAATTTGATAATTCTAAAAATATGACCGTGCTTTCCCGGTCTTTCCTGGAGGAAAAAAGGATTCCCCCAAAAGTTAAAGCTGATCATCAACATCAATATTAAAAATACAGGTAAAAAAACGAGGAACATCAGGATTGCCAATCCTAAATCTAGGATTCGTTTGCCGACATTGCTGTAGTACACTTTAATAAATTTTGCTAAACTCCTTTTCAATCATACCACAGATCAGTTTTTGATCTTCAAATGTGAGGCTGACTGAGCTTGGCAAACAAAGGCCTTGAAGGAACATCTTTTCAGAAATGTTTCCTCCATAAAAAGGAGCAGATTTATATACCGGTTGCAGGTGAAGAGGTTTCCAGAGGAAACGGGTCTCAATCCCTGCTTTAAAAAGGACAACTCTAAGGCGGTCATTAGAAATCCCCGTCGCCTTATCATCAATCAATATCGTAGTTAGCCAATAATTAGACCTGGACTCATCAGACTCTGTCTGAAAGGTAATTCCAGGCACACCTTCCAATAGATCCCGGTAACGCTCATTGATCAGCCTCCTTTTTTCTATCCAGGATTCCAATTTTTCCAGTTGCGCCAAACCTATGGCTGCCGCCATATTATTCATTCGGTAATTGTATCCTATTTCCAAATGCTGATAAAATGGAAGGTCTTCTCTTGCTTGTGTGGATAAGTATTTAGCTCTTTCAATCAGGGTAGCATCATTGGAAAGCATTGCCCCGCCTCCACCTGTTGTGATGATTTTATTCCCATTAAATGAATAAATTCCCAATTTGCCCATCGTTCCACAATACTTTCCTTCATAGCAACTACCTACTGCTTCTGCAGCGTCCTCGAGGACGGGAATACTGTATTTGTTGGCAATATTCATGATTTCATTCATCTTGGCCGGCATACCAAATAAATGAACCACGATGATAGCCTTGGGCTTTTTACCTTGCGCTATTCTACTCAGAATAGCATCTTCCAAAATTTCGGGATCGATATTCCAGGTGTCTCGCTCGCTATCTACAAAAACCGGTGTGGCTCCTAAATAAACGATTGGATTGGCAGAGGCACAAAAAGTGAAAGATTGGCAAATGACTTCGTCTCCTGGACCAATTCCCAATAAGACTAATGCCAAATGAAGTGCGGATGTTCCTGAGTTTAAAGCAACAGCTTGGTGAGACTTTACTTTTTTGGACAGCTTAGATTCGAATTTATGGATAAAGGAACCACTGGTTGCCAGATGACCGGAACTCATCACTTGTTGGATATACAAGCTTTCGTTTCCATCAAAAACAGGAAAAGAAAGTGGCAGCATGTAGGACATTAATCGAAATGAATCTATAAAGCTTTAAACTTACTACTTACCTTACAAAAACCCAACCAATTCTACTTGGGCACTTCAAACATTTTACTCATTTATAAAATCTTTTTATTTCAAATCTTTTAGCCAGGCAATCCATTCATTTATAAACCGTATCACTAACCGTCTCAATCAGCAAGCTAGGTCTGGTTTAAGCTAGTTCAGATTCATATTTCCTGACTCCACTGTTTGAGGCCCCACTTTCAATTTTATTGATTTATTAGCCGGCTTCGAATCCACAGCGAGTATCCTAGGAGAATTATTCACTTTTCTTCTGATAGATTTGATCGTCAATACATCCAGTCTTGAACCGAGCAGCAAAACCACGGCAGAGAGGATGGGCAAAACAAGGTTGTCTGTATAGCTACCTAAGGAAATCACCAAGCCAATCAATACCAGCTGAACAAATCCCAACAATAAGGCCACTTCATTGTGCTTCAATCCGGAACGCATCAAAAAATGATGGACGTGGCTTTTGTCTGCACTCATTGGGTGCTTGCCTTTGGAAAGCCTTTTCGTAAACACCCTGGCCATATCGTACAAAGGATAAATCATCAAGACTATTCCTATCGTAAATGAAGGTTCAAACTTCAAAAATGTCCCTTCTGCCAGAGAGGAATTGTACTCCATAAAGGCAATGATCAAACTACCCAAGGAAAATCCCAATGCCAACGATCCTGTATCCCCCATAAATATTTTTGCCGGGTGCCAATTGAATACCAAAAAGGAAAGTACACCTCCCAATAAGGTAAAGCTCAAAACAGCCAAACTCTCCAAACCCTGAATATAAAACCAGCCTCCCAGGAGGGAAAGTGAAATTACTGCTACAGTACCTGCTAGCCCGTCCAGCCCGTCTATCAGGTTGAAAGCATTGGTCAAGGCCAACAGGACGAAGGCACTAAATCCGTAACTGACCAACAAAGGCAACTGATCAATTCCCAAAAATCCATGAAACTCTTTGATCCGGATATCTCCTGCCACAATCACCAACAATACCGCGACGAGTTGACCCAAAATTTTATGTTTGGCTTTGAGCTCAACCATATCATCTCGGAAACCCACAAAAAACATCAAGGCAATGGCACCAAGCAAAAACCGAATATCGGGCAAGGGATACTGCCAACCCCAAATCGCCAAAGCAATGTAAGTAGCAGACATAAAGGCAATTCCACCCATGGAAGGAGTAAATCTCTTGTGGATTTTACGACCTCCGGGACTATCACCGATTTTCGCCTTTTTCAACACCGAAATAACAATGGGTGTTAGTAAAAATCCTACTGAAAAGGAAGTGAGCGTAGCTAAAAGAAAATTCATGATTAGTTGGTTTTCAAACAATAAGGATCACGTTTCAAGTTAATTTTTTACAATTATTATGCCTAATTTTTATAGAAAAAATAATTTAAATACCATGTATTTGAAAAATACAAAATGAGTACAATTTCTATTTGAAAAACAAAAGGCTGGCTTTAAAGGCCATTTTTTTGAATTTGAAATTTCCGACTGGTGATTTAAAAAAGAATAAATTTTTGTAGATGGATGGGTAAATGGATCAAGTTCAATATTCAATGACCAATGATCAAATTCAATTTTCATGGAAAAACAGTCGGAATTCGATTCAGCAGAGAGGTTTCGATCATAGTGCTGAAAGCACGCCTTGTAATAGCCCAGCTTTTCAAAGCTGGGATTCAAAAAAAATACGGACGCCCGCGGCGCTGGCCCGAAATGATTGTTTGGAAACGTAAAGTCAGTGCCAGCGCAATGGCAACGGGACAATGATCAAGTTCAATATTCAATGACCAATGACCAAATTCAATTTTCAAGGAAAACCAGTCGGAATTCGATTCGGCAGAGAGGTTTCGATCATAGTGCTGAAGGCACGCCTTAAAACAGCTCAGCTTTTCAAAGCTGGGGTTCCAGGCCACAAAAAAAGCCTCCCTTTGCTGGGAGGCTCGTGTTTAGGATCTGCGGCGGAGGGCTCTTTTCCACCAAGGGAGTTGCACTTCCTCGTGGTAGCCATAGGTATTTCCTCCGTAGCCGTAACCATAGCCATAGCCGTACCCATATCCGTAACCATACCCTTTATCCATGTGGATATCATTGAGGATACCGTAGATCTTGGTTATGTTGCCTTTTTCCACGAGATTATTGAGGATCTGGGTATTTCCTTTCATAGAGTAGCCTTGACGGAACACATAGAAGCTGACATCGGCAAAAGCAAACAGTTCCTTGGTCTCTGATACCAATCCCACCGGCGGACAGTCAAACACCACTACATCGTATTCCTTCTTTACCTCCTGAATGATCTTTCCAAATTTCTCCTGTAGCAAGAGTTCCGCAGGATTGGGAGGAATAGGACCTGAAAGAATCACATCCAAATTTTCATAACTGGAGGATTTCACCACTTCTTTCCAGGAAATGTTGGAGCTCAGGGCAGTACTCATTCCCTTATCATTGGTCAAGCCAAAGTCCTGGGCAATTCTGGGTTTTCTTAAGTCCAATCCAATCAAAATTGTCTTTTTACCCATCAAGGCAAACACAGACGCCATATTCATGGACACAAACGTCTTACCTTCTCCTGATATGGAGGACGTGAAGAGCAGGGTGATGTTTTCTTTCTGAGGACTGAGGTAGGTCAGGTCGGCACGCAGGGACCGAAATGACTCCGTCACGGATGACCTGGGGTTATTCAATACAGGTAGTGCACCATCCGAATTGTTTCTTCCGATCATCCCGATCAATGGCACCTTGATTTGTTTTTCGAGATCTTTTGGGTCTTCGATTTTGGTATTCAAGAAGTCCTTGACCGTAATCAACCCAATCGGAATGATCAAGCCCAAAATCAGTCCTATCAAGAGATTCAAAGATCTTTTTGGGGCTACAGGCTGCTGACCGGACTTGGCATAATCCAAAATCACGTTGCTTGGCATATTGGAAGCCATGGTGATCTCTGCTTCCGCCTTTTTCTGAAGGAAATAGATGTAGATGTTTTCGTTGATCGTAAACTGACGCTGATAGCCCAGGAGGTCACGTTCGGTTTGTGGCAGCTGATTGATGTCCCGCTCAATCATTCGGATACGACCATTCACATCGGCCAACAGGTTTTGGGTATTGGTAATAGCCGAACCCACATTTTCCTGCAAGGCATTGGCCACGCTTTGGATCTTGGCATTGATATCACGGACTTGAGGAGTCTGCTCGGTAAAGTTGGCCGTGATCTGCACGCGCTGGGCCTGAAGCTCGGAAAAGTTCTGCACCAAGGCATTGAGCAGGGGATCTGAATTCCCCATGATGGAGGGTGCCACCAAATCTCCATTTCTACCGCTATTCAGGTATTCTCTGAGGGTTTGGAGGTATTTCAGGTTGAGCTGAGCCGCGCTCCGCTCCTTTTCCAATTCCGTCAATTGTTCAAATATGATGGAGCCTTCCTGGGAAAGGTTGAAAATCCTGTTTTCAGAGCGGTATTTCTGAAGCTTGTTTTCCGAGCCTCTGAGCGAATCAGTAATCCCACTCAACTGCTGATCAATAAAGCGGATGGTATTTTCAGAAGTACGGTTTTTCTCTTCCAGCTCCCGCTGCAGATAAGTATCCATCAACTTATTGAGGTAATCCACTCCCATTCTGCGAAGAGGAGTCTCCAAGCTTAGATTCAAAATAGAACTTTGCTTATTGGATGGAGAAACTGAGAGATCCGTGATGAGACTTAAGGCCAAGGAAGGATTATCCACCATACGGAAGTAGATCACCTCTCCCGGAAGTGCGGAAACTTTTTCTACCGTAAACTCAAAAACCTCTCCCGAAATCGGTTTGCCAAACTGGTACACCGTCTGAGGAAAGGTGAACGATTCCATTCCTGACTTAAAATTGGGATCCTGGGGATTGAAAATCTGAAAGGACTCAGGATCCTCGATACTTAACTCAAAGCTTGCATCATCAATTACCTCCAATTTGATCAATCCGCCCACGGCCTGCTTTTTGGTCCAGTCCACTTTTACAAATACCGGATAGTTGCCGTAGATCTGTCGGGGGGTAAAGAATTCTTCCTGGAAATACTGCACATTGAGATCCAGGGTATTCAGGGTCGCCAAAGCCAAGGAGTAAGACTTCAGTACTCCAATCTCATTTTCGATATTCGATTTACCCTGCAACCCTGCAAAACCTGCGGATTCAAAGATATCGGCACCCAGGGCCTTGTCTTCATCCTTTACAATCACGGTAGATTCCACCTTGTAAACCGGAGTGGTAAATCGGTTGAAGAAATATGCACCGAGTGTGCCCAAAAAGGCACAGATTAAGATCACCGGCCAATACTGGAGGTAGTTGAAAAGGATGACTTTTAGGTCGATTTCGTCCTCCTGGTTTACCAAAAAAGGATTCTGCTGGTTGGTATTGACTTGGGGTGAATTGGGATACATCATGCGAGATTAACGGGTAAAGGTATTGATCAACAAAACGGAAACGGTGATGGCGGAAATAATCAGGGAAAGGGATTGTGCAGCGTTTTCACCTGCACCTACCTCCCGCACTTTCATCGGTTCGGCGTAGAGTTGGTCATTGGGCTGAATGAAGTAAAAAGGAGACTGTACGATTTGGCGGTCATTCAAATTGATGCGGTGCAGCTTGGTACCTTCCGGATACTGACGGATCAGGAGTACCTCGTCCCGCTTGGCGATATTGCTGAGGTCACCTGCATTGGCAATGGCCTCAAAGATGGTCATTCGATCCTGGAGAATGGTGAATTTGCCCGGTCTTCGGAATTCTCCCAAAGCAGAATAGCGGATCCCTCCTAATTTCACTTTGACATAGACCTCCGATGTAATGTAGGAACGAAGTGCTGCTTCAATGGCTTCCCTCGCTTCTTCCACACTTTTATCTTTTACCGCTACTTCACCGATAATTGGCAGACGGATATTTCCGTTTTTATCCACGGTATATCCAGTCATGTAATAGACATCTCCCCCAGTCTGTGCCAACTGCATCATTTGAGGATTCTGCATGGCTTTTGGCGTAAATCCATCTTTCAAGAGTTCATCTACGGTCTGGATATTGACATCGATGATATCGTTGTATTGGAGCTTGTACTCGGGGATTTCGTAGGCGATCAATTCCCCTTCTGAGATAGGTTTCTTCCCCTCCAGATTTTGAAGGTAGATGATTTTCTCGTTGGAGACACAGGCAGAAAATCCTGTCAAAAGGGCCCACACGGCGGTAAATCTTAGTATTCTTTGCATAAAGTAGATGACTCTAAACTTAAAAACGCCCCAAAATAGGGGAAAATGAGGGAATGTTTGGTTTGATGGTTGAGGGAAATGGGGAATTGTTCGAGGTTCGAGGTTCAGAGTTTGGGGTTCAAGTAAAGCCTTAATCTCTTATCTCTTACTCTCTTACTCTCTTACTCTCCTTATTCCCCCATTCCAAAAATACACTGCACTGACCTGAGCCAAAACACTAGTCAGGTTGCGACCACGGGGAAATTCCGGGGTACTCTGTGGGTCGAGCTGCCACTGGTAGTTCCTGGCATGGATCACCTGTAGCTTCGAACTCAGCAACAAACTCCCAAACTGCTTGTCGTAAAGGAAGCCTACAGAATAGTCGATCCAGGGTTTTCTATCAGTAAATTGCAAAAGCGCCTTGTAATAAAAGTCCTCATTGTACGCCAACCGCTCGAATAGGATTCCTTTCTTATTCACCCCATCCACCAGCGCTAATTCCAAGGTCTGCACATTAGAACCGGTACCAATTCCTACTCCTAAAGGCTGACCTCGATTGACAAAGCCCCTGGCAGTGCCATGCGTATGCCAAGTAAATCCACCTGAAATTCCACCATTTCTGATATATCGATTGATTGACTCTTGCTGATGAGTCATTTCTCCACGGATCTGAAGGTGGTTATTCCCATCTGAGACTTTAATCAATTGATTAAATCCTAGAATGTATGCTCGGGCATGCTCCGGGCTGAGTGCAAAATCCCTCCAATTGAAGGCATGGTCTCTTCTACCGTATTCAAAATAGATTTCGGACTTGGTTTTTGGAATCACATACCTGCCAAAAATGGTAAATTGCTGAGATCGGCCATTGGCATCATACTCCACCGAATTACCATTTCTAAAAAAATTCTTTTTCTGAAAACCTTCAAAAATAGGAAGCCAGTCATAAAACGAATTCCCACGCATCGCATTGTATTGATGATGCGTTCTGGAAAATCCCAGAAAAAGCCCATCTACCCACCTAGGACTCCATGAAATCGTAATGGCATTCAAGTACCTCCAATCACCATTAAACGGTAAAAAGTACCGAGTATTTAATTCCTGATTTTGAGATGGTGCAAATCCTGAATTCAGTAACCTACCCAGAATCAATTGGCCTTCGAAATTTCCAAGAAAGGTCTTCGCTGGTCGGATGGAATTCACCGTTACATGAGGAAATCCTTGGGCATTATTGGAAAACGTCAGGGAATTCCACTGACCTGGTCCCCACCAATTATTTTGGGTACTCACCCCTACTTCGAAGGCACCATACTGATAGGTCAGCTTGGACTGTCCCCACCAAGGTCTAGCATAAATCCCGTTTCCAAATCGCTCTGGTACATCTCCTATATTCCACAAGAGATACCTGCTCTCTATTTGAAATCGTGACATCGAACCCAGGTCAGTTTCAAAGCCACGATTCTGAGCAATCACCAGTTCAGGGCGAAGAACCAAATTAAACCCTTTGTAGGAAGCAAATCCCCCTCCTGAAAAATACGTCTGAAGTCCTGGATTAGGAATCATTCCATAATCTCCCCAACCATACGGTCGATTGGTTGTTCCTCTGATGGAAGTCAGCATGGGAAGAATTCCTATTTCGAGATCGGGAATTTTCCCCTCCAAATAGGTAGTAGCTTCATAGACGCTTTCATCCTGCATGCCAGATCTCAGCAAAAAAGAATAAGATTTACCTCCTTCTCCCAAAAGCTGTTTCCTTCTTAAAAATTCTTCAAAAACAGGGAATGCTACAGGTAGTCCTTGCGATAGAACAAATTGAATCGAACTAAAAAAAGCAAAGCAAAAAAAAATGAATCTCATCAAAACTCAATTAATATTTCCAGCATATTCTTGGCAATCCTTTTTCTTTCAAAATCATACGCCAATTTTCTACAACCTAATTTAAACAATTCTAAATCTTCTCTTGAATCATAAAATTCAAGTACTTTTTTAATGAAGTCTTTTTCATTTTCTGGCTCAAAACACAAGCCAGCCCCATAGGTTTCGATAATTTCTTTGGTTTCTCCTTCCAATCCCAATAAAATAGGTTTTTGGACAGCCGCCGCCTCAAAAATCTTGGAGGGTATCACATCCAAAAAAGTGTCTGACTTGATCAAATTTACTAACGCAATATCCATCAATTGGAGGTAATTCAAGACTTCATCTTTCCCTACAGAATCTAAAAAAGTCACATTAGATATATTCTCCTCTGTGGCTTTTTTGACCAAACTCTCCTTTTTAGCCCCATCACCCAAAAACAAGAAATGAATATCATCATGTGTTACCTGGAATTTTTTGGCCTGGTTTAAAATAAATTCCAAACCATGCGCCATCCCATGAGTTCCGATGTAAGCAAAAACCATTTTACCCTGTAATCCAAGTTGCTTTTCTAGATTTTTGGGCTTGTTACCGGGAAAATATTTGGATAAGTCTACTCCGTTTTTAAATACAAAAATCTTGTTCCTGTCGATTCCTCTGGCAGTAATCTTTTTTTGAAAAGTCTCTGTCACCACAATTATTTGTGTAGCCGAGCGATACATCATCATTTCTATCCATTCCAAAAAGCGGATAAGTCGCTTGTCTTTCATGGCACCAACGGCAACAATAGACTCCGGCCATAAGTCCCTTACTTCCATTACCCAAGGTTTTAACTTAAAAAGTCCCAATTGCCAGGCCGACATCGCACTAAAAAACTGAGGTGAAGTTCCAATAATCAAATCAGTTTTCACAAAAAGCCCATTCAAAAAGGAGCTTACACCAAAACTGATATAATCTAAAATCCTTTTGAGAAATCCATTGTTTGCAGAGATGTAGGACCAAACACGAATCACTCTAATTCCATCAATCACTTCTTCTTTCCTCCAGCTATTTTTATAGCCATCAAATACCTTTCCTTTAGGGAAATTGGGGAAACAGGTAATTACCGTGACCTCCGCTCCCAATCTTACCCATTCACGGCAATGCTCATATGTCCGATTTGCAGGTGCATTGATTTCAGGAGGAAAATTATCCGTGATGAAAAGTATTCTCATGAATTGGTTATGAATCGGGTAGTAAGTTTATTGCCATTATTAAATGAGACCAAAAGGCTTTGAGCTGGTAAAAGGCTGTTATACCCATTAGCAAACTCGTAAGGAACAACTTGAATGCTATTAAATCCTTCAAATTCCAGAAGTAAGGTGTTCAAAAGTTGAATTTTTGAAGGTGAAACAAATTCGGGATCTATACCAGGGTGGAGATAAAATCTGGCATCAATCAGGGATTTGCCATCGTAGTTTAAAATTTCATCTACAATTTCAAAACCATTACTGATTCGTTTAAACTCACGCTGATGAAGTTGATTTCCAAAGCCGTCATGAAGCGCTATTACATGATCAGATGTTTCCTTTTTGAAGGTAACTTTTGCTCGCTTAGCTACCCTGAATCCTGCCCATACTTGGGAAGAGTTTTTTCGATCTAAAGTAACTGTATTATGAGCTAAGGTACTTCTCTCCCAATCCCGTCTTGGGCTAATGGTGTAGGTCGAGATTCCCGGATCCACAATAACCGGTACCTGTCCTTGGTGCAATACAAATGAAAAAGTATCCGCATGAGCATGTCCGGGCTGGTAGCTAGGCTTGATCCCTTCCATATCTGCAACCAACCTTAAGTCCCTTGATACCAATTTCCTATAGCCTGACTCATTTAGGGGTTTATTCGCTGAATTAAGACCTATACACTTTTCAATTCCTTTTAGAAAAACGGGGGCATAGGCTATACCTTCTGTGGTATCATTAAAATGGGGTAGCGAACCATTTGGAAAAGTCAAATGACTCAACCATCCCAACATCAACTCTGCCTTTTCTTTCAAAATGAATTTCAATTCATATTGATTTGGAGAGAGGTAATAGGCTTCCAAAACTCGAAATAGAATAATCTGATGGTACATGGGGGTGAGTTCGTAATGGGCTCCATCAGCTAAAATCTGTTCATCTAGTTGGGACTTTAAAAGTTTAGATGATTTTTTTATCCATTCCTGATGATTAAAAAATAATGCTCCCATCCACCATGCGAAGGCATTTTCAAGCAGGTGATTCGCTAAAAGATGAAATTCAAGATTTTTTGATAGGTAAGTCACCTCGGCACCAAGGTATTTGATTAATTCCTCTTTGGAGGATTGATCGATTTCTTGCGTAGAAAGAAACCGAATCAAATTCATGATTCGAAGGGAGGCTGGATAAGGCTCAAGGGGAAGTTTACCCGTCCAAAGCCAAGAATAAATATCGCTTACTAAATCAATTTTGACCTTAACCGAAACATCCTCTTGTTTTAAAAAGTCCAGGTATTGAAGGTTATAATTCCAGAGTTTGCCGTGGGTTTGATCGTTCCAGTCTACCGAAGATTTGGGATAACTTCTTGTGAGGTTTAAATATTCAAAGTGGAAATGGTTCAATTCCACTTTAAGGTAATAATGGATTGCAGGAGCATCAAAAAAGCTAAGTTTTAGAGTTTCGGTTAGTGAAATCTGGAAAGTGGAAAGCGGTCCGACTTTGGTCAACCTATTTTTCACCTGGTAAATCGCTTGGATTGGCTTTAGGTGAATAAGGGTATAAAAAAGTGTTTTAAACTTGGAGATCATGGATTTGATTTATCGCTGAGAACGAAAAGGTTTCACTCAACGATCGAAACAGTATCATTCATTTAACTAAACTAACAAAGAGTTCTCTTGCAGCGGGAACTGAATGCATCCTTAGCTAGCTCCGATTGAACCAACCAATTAATCGATAATAATTCCAAATCAAGTTATGAGACTTTCGATAGCTGCAAAGCTGACTTTGGTGGTATTCACAAAATCAAAAAAAAATGCCACTTACTTCGTGTAACTAATTTTATTTACGAAAACAGCCAATTAAAATTACTCTAAATGATTTAAGAAAATCAAAGGCATTCACTGCTCGTTCATAAAGTATACCAAGTAAATAAGCGGGCCAAATACCTCTTAAATATTCGGGTCTACCTTCGATTAAATCCAATGTTTCAATACACAAACCTGCATCCTTAGCAAGTTTAGAAAGGTCTTTCTTGGAATTAGCATTATAAAAGGTTGGAAAAGTATCATCCTCATCTCTCCCCCTCATTTTATTGACATACTGATGAAATGAATGAGGAGTAAGTCTTGAGATGGTTGGTACGTAATGGTATTTGTTTGGCGTTTTAATTAAAAATTTCCCACCAGGCTTTAATACTCTTTTAACCTCGTTAAAAATAAGTAATGGTTCATCCAAGTGCTCCATTACGTTGTCTGAAAAGACTAAATCAAAGGAATCATTTGGATATGGAATTTGGTTAGCATCCGCTACTTTTCCTTCATCGAGAAAAGGATTATCAACAACTCTTGGATCGAGATCAATCCCACAGATTTTTTTTGCCAATCCTCTGAAATCCATGTAAGAAATAATTCCTGCACCTGCACCAAGGTCTAAAACCGTGAATTCAGATTTAATTTCTTTCTTAATTCTTTCTCTAAAAAGATGATCATCCCAATTATTGCTAAAATTTGGGTAAAACTTTTGGTCTAAATATTTCTTCATGCCTTGATTATATTGATACCCAAACTCCTTTTTTCAAACTCTCTATCGCCGCAAAACTGGCTTTGGTAGTATTAATCAAGTCGTCCATTGGAATTATGGGATTTCCTCCTTTTTGAATGGAGTCAATCAATAGATTAAACTGGTACTGATGCCCCTTATCCTGACTAGAAGAAGCTGAACTGAAATTCTTAAAACCATAAGCAGTAAGTTTTATCCAGTTATCCATGATCAGGGTTCTTTCTTGATGAAATACTTCCACCCGCTCCTTAGAATAGGCTTTAGAACCATTTGCAAAGTAATTGATCACCCCGTTGGTGCCATTCTCATATTTCAATAGAATCGTAGCATTATCCGTATTTTCCTTTGGACTAATTCCCATAGAAGACATGCAAACTGATTTCACTTTTGATCCAGCCAAGTAGCTGATCAAATCGATAAAATGGCAAGCCTCACCGATGATTCTCCCCCCTCCTACTTCCATATCATGCACCCATACATTGGCAGGGATCATTCCCGCATTCATGGTGGCTATAATATTCATGGGCGTGTTTCCAGATCCCAAAGCCTTTTTCATCTGAATGGCTAAAGGCGCAAAACGTCTATTAAAGCCTACTGAAACCGTTTTTCCTGATTCAACATAGGCTTCTACCACTGCATCGAGTTCTTCTTGATTCAATGCCAAAGGCTTCTCGACAAACACATGTTTTCCAGCTTTGAGGGCATCAATGACTATGCGTGCATGAGCATTATGGCGAGTGGTCACCATGACCAAATCCACATCCGAATCCTTCAAAATTAGATTATTGTCTGTTGTGGATTGTGCAACTCCAAATTTCTTGGCTAAGGTAGTACCTGAAAGTCCCGCCGAACTGGAGATAAATTTAAGTTTGGCGGGTGTTTTCTTCAGACATGGAAGAATCATCCCTGATGTGAAATTCCCTGCCCCAATTATTCCAACTGTCCCCTTCCCAGCCTTAAAGGCGTTCGAGTTAATAGAAACGGAGCGCTGAGGTTCACCTGATTTATCCGGATAGATCAAAATACTCGCAATGGATTTGCTTCCACTCATGTCCCCATAGATCTGCTGACACTGATCCAAAGGAACACGCTCGGTAATCAAGGGTTCTACCTGAATAGATTTGGATGCAAGTGCTTGAAGAATCGCTTCGAAATTTCGTTTTTCTGTCCAACGGACATAAGGTAGCGGATAGTCCTGCCCTTTTTGCTCATAGGTCTCATCGTAGCGACCGGGTCCGTAAGAACAAGAAACCTGAAAGGTCAACTCCTTTTCAAAAAAGTCTGCACGGGAAATATCCAATCCTATCACCCCAACCAAGATAATTCGTCCCTTCTTTCTGGACATTTTGGCTGATTGAGAAATAATCTCATTGCTTTTATTGGAGGCAGTGATGAGTACGGCATCCGCTCCTACCCCTTGCGTAAAATCTTTTACAAAAGCCACTTGATCAATTCCCTCCCCCGGATTTACCGCAGTAATCCCAAAAGAAGAGGCTAGTGCAACCTTAGAAGAATCATAGTCAAAACCGATTACCTGACATCCATTGGCCTTCAGCAACTGGGCAGTAATCAAACCAATTAATCCTAAACCCACAACTACCACGGTCTCACCAAAGGTAGGATTAGCTAAGCGAATACCTTGCAGGCCTATAGCACCAATCACCGTAAACGCGGCTTCTTCATCTGTAACTCCATCCGGGATTTTAGCTACTAGGTTTTTGGGAACAGATACATATTCCGCATGATGCCCATTGGAAGCAACCCGATCTCCAACAGAAAACTCCTCTACTCCTTTTCCAACTGCGATTACCTTTCCCACATTACAATAACCAAGTGGTAAAGGTTGACCCAATTTATTGAAAACAGCATTGATAGTCGGTTGTAGACCGTCCGTCTTCACCTTATTGATGACTTCTTTGACCTTATCCGGCTGCTGACGGGCTTTTTGCAAAAAATTAGCTTTACCAAATTCTACTAACATTCGCTCGGTTCCTAGAGAGACCAAAGAACGAGTAGTTTGAATCAATACCTGACCGGGCTTTACCAGTGGTGCAGGAACTTCTTCTAGGATGGTATCTCCGTTTTTAAGGTCCTGAATGATCTGCTTCATGTTTGTTATTTAAAAAGTCTAAACTTTTCTTCTCTATTGGGATAATTGATCAGTACAGCGCGGTGCTTTCCTTTGAAAACAAAAAGGCTTCCAGCTGCTACACCAATAATTTTATAGTTCGAGATGATGGATTTCACATCTTCTAAGCTTCCAGCGCCTCCCAATACAGTCATTGGGAAATCTGTAAGTTCTCTGACAGTGGATATCAATGAAAGATCATAACCACTCATTGTCCCATCTTTATCAATGGAATTTATTACCAATTCACCAACTCCAATTTCATTTAATTCTTGAATGAATTCTTTCAACTTTACTCCTGTCTTTTCTTTTCCGTTTTTGATGTGTAAATCGTATCTGCTTTGAAAAAGAAAACTTTCTACTTTAGAAAAACCACCATCACCCTTTATCGAAGTAGTTTACTTTACCGAAATCGACCAGCAAGCGTTAGGTGCAAGCGGAAACGAGCATCATAGCCGTATGGATCAAGAGTTCACCGGAGGAAAGGCGGTCGGTGGGAACGGTGGCAGCTCTGGTGGTTCCAGATTTAACGGACTAAAGGATCTGAAACATAAATAATAAAGATGTAGGATTTCAGTTAACTAAATAATTTTTAGAAACAATTGCTGAAAATTCCATGTACCTAGATTCAGCATTGTTTTGATTGACAAATTCTTTAATTCGCAATTGAACATTACTATCGTAGATAATTGGACTTTTAAGACTATTTAAATCTGATTCAATGTTTTCCCCCATTCTATAAACAAATGGTTCGTCAACAAGATTAGGCATACCTGTAACATAGAGAGGTAATCCTCTTGATAACATAAACAATGCTTTGTTTGGTAATGTGGTAACATCATCAGAAATATTACCATCTATGTATGGTACAAAGGCAGCTAACGAAGTATCTGTATTTAAATCTTTAAAATCTGTTTGAGGATAAAATTTAACAATACCAAATATACTAATCCTCTTTATCAGAATCTTTGCAGATTTATCAATTGGGCCAACAAAATGGATTTCAATATCAAGATTATTATCAAGAATCATTTTACATAGTATAGTAATATAATCCACATTAAGTCTATTATTTATATAGCCCCAGAATAATAACACGTTGCGTCTCTTCTTAAATAAAGGCTGAGTATACTCCGAGTTAGTCCATGGTAAAAAAAGCTTAGAACTTTTAAAAACATCTAGTTGGTCCTTCAAAGGGTAGGAAACACTTAATACTTCATCACTCATTTCACAAGTTTTCGAAAGCACCTGCACTAAAGGTCTTTTATATCCTAATATAGCCCTACACCAAAAATCATCATTGATTATTGTAATTATTTTGTTATTTTGAAAAATCTTTTTTAAGAAATAATAATCATAATTAAAATTAATGATTATCGCTTCGCCTGAGTCAACTTCCTTTAATTTTAATCTCATTGAAATTATGACAACAACAGAGTTTATCCAATGTAAGAATCTGGTTAATCGCAATTTATGGTGAATCAATTGATACGTCTGGATAAACTTAATACCTTCCGACATACTCTGTTTTGCTTCATTAAATTGAAATATGTATTTCGGCTTTAAAAGAAACACAACATCATGACCATGATCGACAAGCATTCTTGCAAGTTGGTGTCGCAATCTTGGGGGTTCTGACCAAGATGTTTTAGTCACAAAAATATATTTTTTCTTTTCCAATTAAAGACAGTTACTATTACAAATACAACCTATAATTTATTTGATTAGAAACTATTCTTCTTGATATAATCGAGGTATTGAATTAACCCGTTTAATCACATCAACAAAGTCTAGACCAAGGGTATCAAGGTACCACCGAATATTCTTATATCTTGGTGTATTTTCATCCTCAACTAATCTAAGTGCTTCATCTCGACTTATTTGACCTTCACGAATCTGATTACTTCTAAATGTGTCATGTTCCGTAAAACCAGCTATAGTATAATATAAATAATTGTAAAAGGCAGCTGTTCCATCCCCTATTCTCCATGTTGTACTGGTATCAACAGCAAGCTCCCAATCGTATTCTTCGAGTATATTATTTACTACATTCTCGTCCCATCTCCAATAATCAAACAAGTGGAAGTAATCACTCTTTTCTGTAAAACTTCTATAATATTCACCTGAAATTGTGTCCCAGAGTGAGTTATTGAAATATCCAGGGCTCTCTGCCATTGCTTTTATTCTTTTGATCTGGTACCTAATCTGTTTTCTTATACCATTCATATAGACTTTTTCTTCCTCGAAATCTGGAGGTATACCGAGAAACCCAGCCTTGAAATGAGTCACTTCTAGTGGATTCACACCCCACAAGTTGAGATTGATACCAGTTTGATTCTTGACAGTTTCAACATATCTAAAAAAATGTTTGTCTCCAGCAGTCAAAATGCTAATCATTCCAAGATTGGGTGCCTTCAACCACGCAATAAGATTTGTTGCTATATTCTTTCTTTTTTTGACAATATCTGCAGCCACAATGATATTCTCTACTCCTATCTTCGAACACATCCTACTAATATTTCGTCTTCCCAAATCAGTAACCATACCCCAATCGTAGGTATATGTGATTGGCTTCATCTTTAGCTCATTTACAATTAAATGAAGGCCATAACAACTATCTCTGCCACCAGAAAATGGGACGATGCATTCAGGTCCTGATTTTCGCCTATAGGGTTCTAATAGCGTAAACAATTCCTCCTTAGGCTTAGGAGTATTTCTCAACTTGTAATTGCGACAATAATTACAAACACCATTAGAATCGAAATATATGAATGGCATAGTTTCTGGCAAAATACACTTTGTACATCGCCTTAATTTATGCTTAGGGTAAACAAGCAATTTCTCTTGCTCGAAATCATCGATGAATTTGGGAATTAGATCCACATTTCGTCTTGGTTTATCGTTAATCTGCATACTGTCGCAAATAGGAACTTTCAAGACTATATGGTTATTAAGTAGTTGCTTAATATTTGAACAACCTACTTTTGATAGGGGATATTTCTCTGATGAGAAATAAATAATTGCTTCTTTTTCTCCATAAAATAAGCTTCCATTATTTGAATATAACAGTAATTCTCCAGTTAAAATATTTAGAAGGGCGCAACTTTGGGTGCCACTACATCTTGATATTATTTCATTTGCAGAATCACGAAATAATCCTCCTTTCGACATATAATCGATTACAACAGCAATAATTGATTCAGAATCAATTTCCATTTTACGCTCAACATTAACACTGGACCATACCTCTTCCTCATTAACAATAATACCATTATGAAGAAGACACAAACCATCTCGATAGACAGGTTGATTGTCAGATAGACCATTAGTAATTAACCTACTGTGACCCATAATAAAACTTGTCTTAATCTTTGACAACTCAGATTTTAATTTTACAATATCATAGTCTGCCCTAATGATTGTGTATTTCCCATCACTATGATAAATGTATCCACTAGAATCTCTGCCACGTTGACGTGCATGTTGAGATAAGATTTTTAAATCTCTATTTTTAATAATTCTATCACCAACTAAACCAAATATTCCACACATATTTTATCTAATTAAATTTTTGTATGATTCGACTAATTTTGAGGTTTGCGCATGCCAACCAAGCTCATATAATTCTAAATTATTCACACTTACTTTTATTGTAGAAACATTATTAATGCACCTTATAAGGTCCTCCTTACTATTATCACAGCAAACTCCTAGTTTATATTTAATTACAAGATTTTCTATTTCTGGATTTCTAGATGCAATAACTGGTAATCCTGCGAAAATGTATTCAAAAAGCTTATTAGGAAGACAATAGTAATCACTTAGTGAAATATTTTCAATCATGCACAGTCCAAAGTCAGCAGTTGATATAATCCCTACAACTTCACTATGTTCGACAGGTTCATGCAAATGTATTTTTTCATTAGATAATGACATTTCTCTAATTTCTAAATCGTAGATCCCATATCCCAGGAAAACAATATGGGAGTCGACTCTTTCATCTTGGAATACATCTAAGTACAAATCTATACCACGACCAGGCATTAACATGCCAACATAAATAAAAATTTTTTTCTCAATTGGTATTTCATACTTTCTTCTCAAATAATTAGATTCAATTGCATTACAGGCTGATATAACTGGAGAATTTAAAATAACTATACCATTATTTATTCCATATTTTTTGATATACCAATCATGTATCGAATCACTTACAGTAATAAAGAGATCAATACTTTTCCACGAAAAACCTTCAATTAATTTGATAATTACAGACTCAATTCTTTTTGTTCCATTTTTTTCGGATTCAAGCTCGTGTGCATCATAAACTAAACTGCAACCGGTTATGAGTTTCAAAATGAAACCAGCTGGCAATACATAAACATCATGGCAATGCAAAACCCGTGGTTTATACTTTAAACTCGTTACGATCATCTTTATATGCATCTCAATAGCAGTCCACAACCACGTAAAAAGAAGTAACCTTATAAATCGAGGAAATACACTAAAAGAACGCGTCCTCATTTTCAATGTTATAATTTGACAATAATCAAATTGATTAATTGACACATTACTTTCTGATCTCTCTAAACCAATTCCTATAAGTAAATTATTATCTAACTCATATAGTGCTTTGAGTTCCTTAAGAATTCTACTGTCTGTTCTAATGTCAGTGTGTGATAAATGTACAATAGTTCTCATCTATATAATTTATTTTTTGGATAATGCAAGGCTAAACCATACGATTGGCCATGTGAAAAAAGTCGAAATTGAGGCAAATACAATTGCAATTAAAACAAATCCCACTTTAAATGACTCCATGTTTCTTTTTCTGTTAGAGACAAGGCTTTGTAAAGAAATCTTATTCTCTTTAAAATAAAATGAGATGTAGAGAAGAAAAAGGATGAATCCAAATAATCCAAGGTGTGACTGGATAGATAAGATCATGCTGTGAGCATATGTACCAGGACCAGACGTCAATTCATCAACAATCATATTTCCAAAGATTGGTGAATAGTTTAGTTGATCAGAATAATTGGACAACACCTCTATCCTTGACTCTACAGATCGTGGAACAATTGATGAAGATAAACCATAATTAAAAATTCTCATTTTAAAAACATCCACATTAAATACCTGTGTTATAAAATAAAATATTGCAATTGAGGAAACAATAAATATCAATCCAATTCTAAAATAAATAGTAATTCTATTACCAATACGAGAAATCACAACACCCCCTGAATACTCATTCACTGATTTCATACTTAAACAATATAAGCTATATAAAAGCGTAACCAATATGAAAATGAATCCACTATTTGATTCATACATTTGGCTAAGAAGCGAAAGCATTACTCCAATATACAAATAAAACAAAATTATAAAAAATTTAAATATTTTAAAGAAAACAGTATTTTTATTGAAGAGATAAAATGATTGTAAAATTAGATATGACAATACTATATATGATATTGATAAATAGTTTCCTATTTTTTGATAATCATCTCTTTTTTCCACTAATTGAAAAAAATCTAAACTTATAATTGATTGGTTATCGTTATAAATACCGTAAACAAATATACTTATTAAAAAAATTCCACCAAGTAACACAGACACTAATAATTCACTAGTATGCCTTCTTTCTAATCTCTTTAACGCGTTATTTACAATAAGACCCGTAAAGTAAAACACTACCAACCCACCTGTTGGAGCATATACATTTGCAGCTAGCTGACTAATATCACCAGTATCATAAACTAACTTACAAAGAAAGTACAAATAAAATAAAATTAGAAAAGATGTTGATTTTCTAATTTTCCATTTGTGTTGTTTACTGTAGAATTTAATAGTTGGATTGATTACTAACATTATCAATGCCATAAGCATGAAAACCCTACTTCCTCCCCCATAACTTGTCGAATTAATACCAGCAAACATTAATCCAAGTGATAGGAAAAGAATTAATAGAATATTAATCATTTAATTCTAGTGATTTCTATAATTTGGTTTAATAACAGCATAAAACACAAGTGCTAAATAAAACATTGATGATAATACTTCCACACAAGATACAATTTTCAATAGGTCTAATACACTTGTGTTTGAACCGTATATGTAGTATGTAAAAAAAAGAACTGTAAACATAAATAGTTTACCATATGCACCGATTTTGTTATGCCCTGTCCCAACAAATACTCCTCCAACTGATGAAGATACAAACTTAAATACGATAGCAGGAAGCATAATCTCAATCATTTTCCCAGTCATGTCCCAATTTGATCCAAACAATACAGATACAATCCGATTTCCAACCAAATAATAAAGAGATACTGGAATACATGCTAATCCAAATAATATCAATGTTAGCTTAATCAAATACATCTTTGCGTCAGATTTTTGCTGAATTAGTTCCACTATTTTTCTATTGTGGACTTGCGAAACCGCACCAGAAACAAAAGCAAGAGGCACCCCTACAATTCTTACGAATAGTGAATAGAATCCAAGAGTTTGCAAACCAAACGAGTTAGCAATGAAATACACTGGAATTGTTGTAGATAGATTCTCTAGGATCGTAGACGGAGCATTGTAAATTGGAAAGTCACTATATGTTTTAGCAATTTTTTTCAAATCAGAATATTTTGAATCAATAATTGCTCTTATTTCATTTTTTGTACTCTTGAAAGAATAAATAAATCCTATCATAATATTGATTATAAATGACAGAACCATTCCATGTTTATTGGATGATAATAATCCAAATAAAAGCGAACTTATTGTACCACCTGATGTTTGCAAGATATTTATTCTGTTTATGATTGAATAATTACTAGACCAGTTATATTTATATTTTATAGCATTAGTTATTCCGATTATCAATACTGCTAAGGGAATTAGATACCAATATAAAACAGGAAGATCATTTGCAATGAAAGGCTTTAAGTACTCACCAAAAATTAATTGAAATAGAAATAATGAGAGTGATACAATTGTTGCAAAATAAATGGACAATGCTAAAAATTGATTACTTTGTGGTTCATTCTTAGAAATTAGAATTGCAATATCAAATCGACCGCTAACCGCAGGTGATATTGTTGAGGTTACCGCTGTAAACAAAGCTAAAATTGCGAATGATTCTGGCTCATAAAGCCTAGTATTCAACGGTGACACCAATACAGTTAACAACTGAGTTAAAAAACTACCCAGCATCAGTGTACTAACTTGTTTAGCAAAAACTGATTTCAAATAATAGTCATTATATATATTTCAATTGAATCCTTGAACCTATCTGATTGAGCTTAATAGGCTTTCACGTATTTTTTCAATAGCCTCTGTGTCAAGATATGGATGCATTGGAAGACTCATAACCTCTCTTGACGCAAGTTCAGAATTTGGAAAATCCCCCCATTTGTAGCCAAGATCAGCAAAGACAGGTTGTTCATGTAGACACTTCGGATAATATACTCCTGTTGGAATACCAGCTTCTTTCATGGAATTCTGAATATCTGGTCTGCGGTTGGCATCCACTCGGATCGTATATTGGGCATACACGTGTGTATTACCGGCTAAAATGCTAGGAACTTCACAAATATCCTTCAACAACTGAGAATACCTTGCGCCAATGACTTTTCGTGACTCCACTTCACTTTCGAAATGAGGCCATTTCGCCAACATGATTGCTGCTTGAAGGGTATCGAAGCGCCCATTTGTCCCCACATGAGTATGATGATGACGCACTTCTCCACCATGGGTACGGATGGCTTTCATGGTAGCAGCTAGGCGATCATCGTCTGTAAACAATGCACCACCATCGCCATAGCATCCGAATGGTTTGGCTGGAAAGAACGATGTACTTCCGATTAGACTGGAACCACAACTACGCTTTCCGTTTCGTGTGGCACCGAAACTCTGAGCCGCATCTTCTATGACTGGAATTCCACCATGCATATCTGCGATGGCTTGGATTGATTCCAAATCTGGCATCTGTCCAAACAGACTCACAGGAATGATAGCCTTGGTCTTTTTGGTAATGGCCGCTGCCAACTGATGAGGATCCATAGTGTAGTTCTGTGGATCTATGTCAACAAATACAGGGGTTGCTCCCACCAAAAGGATGATTTCCGCGGAACTGATCCAGGAGAATGGGACAGTAATTACCTCGTCGCCAGGCCCCACCCCAAGCGCCCGAAGAGCAATTTCCAATGAATGCGTACCACTTGATACAGTAAGGCAATGCTTCACCCCGACATAGTCAGATAATGTTCGTTCCAACTCAGCCACCTCGGGTCCCATGATAAACTGACCATGATCCAATACCGTTTGAATGGCTTGATTAATTTCGACTTTATGTAGTTCGTATTGTGTTTTGAGATCGATGAATTGCATGACGTGATGCGTTATATTTTGAATGAATCATAGGTTTTGGTCCCTACCTTTAGATGATCCGGCAATGGAAGTTCCTCATCCAGATCAAGGCATTTCAGTACTCCTTCATCCAACCTATATCGAAAACCGGATTCGGGACATACCATCAATCCGTCAGATTGATCTTTCAAATACAAGCCATGCCGGCTCATCCAGCCTTTTTGGCGACCTGGATTTCCGACAATCAAAGCATAATCCGGCACATCTTTTGTCACGACAGCTCCAGCTCCTATAAACGCATACCGACCGATCGTGATCCCACAGACGATAGTGGCATTTGCTCCAATCGTGCAACCTCGTCTAAACCGGGTTTTTTCATAAAGCGCCTGTCGATTCACTTGGCTACGTGGATTAGTAACATTCGTCAGAACACAACTTGGGCCCAAAAACACCTCATCTTCTATCTCACATCCGGTGTAGATCGCCACATTGTTTTGGACTTTTACATTGTTTCCGATTATTACACTGTTGGCAATGAACACATTTTGCCCAAAAACACAATGTTCGCCAATCACTGACCCAGACGATATATGGCAGAAGTGCCAGATTTTTGTACCGACCCCAATTGTTACTGGTTCGTCTACGATTGATGTAGGATGTGCATAGTAACTCATTTCAGAATCTCCTTAAGGTACGGATGGTAATCACCTTTAAATCCAATGGGAACTTGATCCCTGATAGCAGCAACAGTACTAATAGCAACCCTGTTATCTTCGATACCAAAACCTCCACCAGAAAGAATATCCTCGTAAACTTTGCTATGAAGATCTGCAAACCCTTCAGAAAATTCAAACGCATCCCCACCAATATTGATTGATCTGTAAGTCCTTTGTCCCTTTTCTACAACTTCAAGGGGGAGATCAGCTGAATCTACAGACAATAACCACCTAACACGAGCACGGTCGTATTCCAGGTATCCTGCCACTTTTTTTGAATCTCGATAGTGAACTATATTGGTCCTAACTTCACCAAATATATAGTGTAACATGTCATAAAAATGCACACCAATATTCGTAGCAACCCCCCCTGACTTATCCTCATCACCTTTCCATGAGTAGTGATACCATTTTCCCCTTGATGTAATGTATGTCAAGTCTACATCAAAGATTTGATTCGATGGTGATTCAGCAACTTGTTTCTTTAGGGAAATAATTGCAGGATGTAGACGCAATTGGAGAATAGTATATATTCTATGGTCAGAATCAGCCTCCACCTCTTTCAAGGCATCAATATTCCATGGATTTAATACAATCGGCTTTTCACAGATTGCATGTGCTCCAGACCGCAATGCAAATCGGATATGAGCGTCATGCAAATGATTAGGTGAACAAATAGATACAAAATCCACTTTCTTCTCACTTTGGCTTCTTCGAAGCTTTTCTACATGTCTATCAAATCTCTCGAACTCAGTGAAGAAATCAGTGGTTGGAAAAAATGAATCGATAATTCCCACAGAATCATTAGGATCCATTGCCACTACCAAATCATTGCCTGTATCCTTGATTGCCTTCATATGACGAGGAGCAATGAAACCTGCAGCGCCAATCAATGCGAAATTTTTCATAATATTAAATTTTGGATTATTAAAATTGTTATAGCTACCGAATTAAAAGCTGGAATAATGAAATAAATCCTATCCAAGAACATAGAGTTTCGTTTTAGATCTGCCATGACCGCGTCGTTATTCTGGATCACAGCTTAGGTCATTTCTTTTGGAAGTGGATTATTGTATCGATACATATTGACGTTGTATGAACCTACTGAGCTGACGGTGAAATCGAACCTAGATTTTGACCAATCAAAAATGGTTTCGGTTTAGAATTAAAAGTAGAGTTCAAGAGATAAAGATATCACCTAGGCCGAGGTTGCTTCAAATGTCACCAAATAAACACCAGCGACTTTCACATCTTCCCCAGACATAAAACAATCTCTGAGAATCACTGAATAATAAATATAACCTACTCCCTGATAGGCACTTTCCTTTACATAATCCCAGATATGGAAAAGGGTAACTCGCCCCTCCAAAAGTATTCTTTAAAAAAGAAAATTTTTCTTCCGAACTCTCAGAATAAGATTTTTTGAACTCTGAAAACGAATGTGTAAAAATGGGAATTACTAAATATCGAATTGCAAAAAATTTAGAAAGCACTGAAGAAAGCATTTGTGAATTATATGATTTGATCTATACTTCCACATTTAAGTTTATTAACAAGGAATTAATGGCATTTTCTTAATGCTTCACTTCCTGTACAACATTAAAAAGAAGTTAATACTTGCCGTATTTCTTAGCAATTACTTTCATCTTATAGTATAAAATTTTCGGCTTTTTAAGGTGTGAATTGGCAAAGCTCTCAAAGAGGTAGATGAAATAATATTATCTATGTCTAAACTACACCTAACCAAATCCTTTATCACAAGCTTAGGTCTATTGGTTCTCCAGATCATATAATGGTAAATTTAATCTGTAACTTTGTGATAACTTTTTGAATTTATTGTTATACGAATTTTAACTTATTTCGTAGTTAAACTTTAATGATTGCTAAATTTTATGCTCTCCATGAAAATAAACTAAAATTTTACTTATCATTAGTTATATTTTGCCTGTTTTCTTAAAGCCTCGCATCCACTTTTTCCTTCTCCAACACACTCTTCACATCAAACACTACCTGCCTTTCCGACTTCTGAATCGGCCAGGATTTGAATTCTTTGTGTGCAACGGCTAAGATAATTGCCGCATAGTCTTCGAGTACCGGCTTGGCACCTCCATTGATTACGTCTATTCCATATTCATGCTTTACTTCGGCAGGATCCGCCCAAGGATCATACACACACACGTCCATATCATAGGACTTCAGTTCGTTGTAGATATCGATCACCCGGGTATTGCGCACATCGGGGCAGTCTTCCTTGAAGGTAAAACCTAGGATCAGCACCTTAGAATCGATCACTTTAAGATCCTTACGCATCATCAGTTTGATGACTTCGGTGGCGACATGCTTACCCATGGAATCGTTGAGTCTTCGACCTGCTAGGATAATCTCCGGATGGTAGCCTACTTCTTGGGCCTTTTGTGCCAAGTAGAAAGGATCCACTCCGATGCAGTGCCCTCCGACCAGTCCCGGACGGAAAGGAAGGAAGTTCCACTTGGTGCCTGCGGCTTCCAGTACCTCCTGGGTATCGATACCCAAGAGATTGAAAATCTTACTGAGCTCGTTGACGAAGGCGATGTTGATGTCGCGTTGGGAGTTTTCGATCACCTTGGCCGCTTCCGCTACCTTGATGGAAGAAGCCTTGTGTGTACCCGCGGTGATGACCGCTCTGTAAAGTTGATCTACATACTCAGCTACTTCCGGTGTACTGCCTGAGGTGACTTTTAGAATCTTGGTGACGGTATGCTCTTTATCTCCCGGATTGATCCGCTCAGGGGAATAGCCAGCGAAAAAATCGGTATTGAATTTAAGTCCAGAAACCTTTTCCAAGACAGGCACACATTCCTCTTCGGTGACTCCCGGATAGACCGTGGATTCATAGATGACTACATCTCCTTTTTTCAAGACTTTACCGATGGCTTCGGATGCCTTGAGCATGGGAGTCAGCACGGGGCGGTTATGCTTGTCCGTCGGAGTAGGCACGGTCACGATGTAAATATTCGCCGAAGAAATCGGTTCCATCGCATCGGTAACCACTAGTCCTTTTCCCTTTTTTTCAAGCTCGACGGAGTTTTTTACCAAGACCGACTTTAGGAGTTCATCCTCCACCTCAAGTGTTCGATCATGTCCTTTTTGAAGTTCGCCCACCCGCTGGGGATTGATGTCGTAGCCGATGGTTTTGAATTTTTCTGCAAACGCAGCCGCCAAAGGAAGGCCTACGTATCCAAGGCCGATGATGGCGAGTTTGCTTTCGTTTAAGGGTTTAAGCATGGAAAAAGTGGTCAATAAGTAGTGATCTGTGGTCAGAGTTCAGTATTTAGTGGTCAGTGAGCAGTCGCAGTGGACAGCTAGTCAGAAGGATGAAGTCAGAAAGCTGAAAATGGACAGTGGTCAGGCCTACCCTGAGCGAAGTCGAAGGGTTCAGTCGCAGTGTTCAGTGAACGTCATCGCGAGGAGCAAAATGACACTTAAACTTTAGCGAAGAAGTCTACCGCTTCGAAGCGATCTTTGGTATTACTCGAGAAGATTGCTTCAGGTAGGTAGTCTTTAGAATCACTTACAAGGATGGATTTCTACCTTCGCAATGACGAATGCGAGGAAGCGATCTTGGTAGTGGTCAGTGAGCAGTCGCAGTGGGCAGCTAGTCAGAAGGTTGAAGTCAGAAAGCTGAATGTGTACAGCAGATTGACTTCAAATCACCTCGAAATCCTTATGTAAAAAGAAAGCCGTATTCACCGTTTTGGCACTTAGGGCATATCCGTGCGCTTCTAAATAGGCAAGCATCGGGTTTTGGTCGATGGTGGATAAGGAATCCTTCAGCACCTCCACCAAGATGACTTTTGGGGTATATTTTCCCAAGTTGATCGAACGGATGACCTCGAAGTCCAAGCCCTCCACATCTACTGAAAGGAAATCAATGGATTGGTTCGTTGGAAGGTGTTGATCGAGGATTTCCTCTAGGGTAAAGGTTTCGATTTCCTTGGTAAAGAGGAGTTTTAAATGCTCTAGCCCAGTTCGTTTCTCTGATAGTTCCTTGGAAAACCCATTTAAGGCCGGTTCTGAAAACGCATAATAGGTCAGGGTCTGCTTTCGGTCCGAGATCGGAATCTCCAGGTTGATGTCCCTTGGCCTCACTTTTTTGAATGCCTTCATGCTATCCGGCATGGCGTCGATGTTGATTCCCGACCAGCCTTTTTGGTAAAAGAGGTAAGTGTTTGAAAATCGGTAAGGATGATGCGCCCCTACGTCCACAAAAAAGCCCCGGTACTTTTTCCTCATGTCAAAAATTCGCTTCAAAAGGATGTCTTCCCCCTCTTGGGCATAGGATATGGTGGCAAACTTGCCCTTGTACCTCTCCGGAAACAAGCTATAATCCCTAAAGAAGCTCAGCTGCTGCAAGAGGTCTTTTGGAAGAATGCTTCGGAGGAATTGCTTCATTGAGGGTTTAGGGTTCGGGGTTCGGGGGTTTACCCCCCCGGCCCCCCTTGAGGGGGGAGCTGGTTCGGGTCTGCCTATCGGAGGCAGGG
>JAGXQZ010000075.1 GCA_018336015.1 Algoriphagus sp.
CTGTCGCTGCTGGCCAAATGGTTCGCAGACTCTTCGTAGCTGTAGCTGGCAGTTGCCGTACCCGCATTGATGTTGTTTGCGTAGCTTGCTGCAGGTGTCAGATTCAATCCGCCCGCGCCGGTTACGGTCACCGTAGCCGGAGTGATCTCTGAACCGGTGTAAGTAAACGGTCCGCCGTTGATCGTTACCGTGGTAACGGTCGGTGCTTTGTTGATCACGATGTCAACCGATCCGCTTGCATTGTTGTAGTTGCCGGTCACATCGGTAAACGTCCAGTTTGCCGTGCCGCCAGGTACGTTGGTGAAGGTTGCACCAAGGTCTAGACCTGCAAGGTCTTCGCCCATCACGCCTTTCGCTGTGCCGGTTGCTCCATGAGCTGTGCCGTCATAGGTTACCGTCTTGCCTGTAACCACAATCGTTGCATCTGCCTTTCCGATCGTGAAGTTCTTACTGTCGCTGCTGGCCAAATGGTTCGCAGACTCTTCGTAGCTGTAGCTGGCAGTTGCCGTACCCGCATTGATGTTGTTTGCGTAGCTGGCTGCAGGTGTCAGATTCAATCCGCCCGCGCCGGTTACGGTCACCGTGGCCGGTTCGATCTCTGAGCCGGTGTAAGTAAACGGTCCACCGTTGATCGTTACCGTGGTAACGGTCGGTGCTTTATCAATATTCGCAGTCGTGTTGTTTACTGCTGTAAGCGTATAGTTTCCAACATCAGCGCCGCTTAAGGATGCTCCAGTTAAGGTTACCGTTTTTCCAATTCCTGCATTTGCATCATTAAAAGTTGCTGTGCCTCCAATTAAAGTAACCGCATCAGGGGAAATCACCCCATTCAAAGTCCTAGTCAAGACCGTTGCACTCGTGTTGCCGTCGTATACCTTGTCGTCTGCAGTGAAATTGCCTGAAATTTCCTTTTTGTTAACAGTTAAAGATGCAGGATTACTTGTAACAGGTGTACCACAACCGCCTGAAATAATTACTCGATATTGGTAACCAGACATGGCTACGGTTGGGTTTGAAACAGTCAATGTTTCAGAGTTAACTCCTGAATAGATGTCTCCATTAGAAATATTGGTAAAGCCGGAACCTGTATTCACTTGCCATTGAAGAGTTTTGGTACCAACACCAGAGTACACTACAGAAAAACTTGCCCCATTTCCATAGGTGATTGATTGATTTGATGGCTGAGTAGATATCAATGCTGGAGAACAAAATAATTCGTAAACAGCATTTACATTTATTGCCACGCTTCCTCCACCAGTATTAAAACCAGAAGCAGGGGATGATGAAACAAGGCTGTATAAATTTCCACTTGAAGAAAGTGTGGATGGATAAGTATATGTTAAATTTTGATTTTGAATTCCTAATGCAGGCGTAGATGGTCCAGGGGTTGAAAACACAACTGTTCCATCTCTTAAACCTTGACCTTGAGGATGGCTCCAATTTACAGAAACAGAAACTCCACTTGGCAAACCTGTAGTTGAAAAAGTAATATTCCCATCCGTAAAATAAGTGAAGGCAGTCGCACCCGTTGAATGCCCGATCGCATAGGCTGTAAAGGCAACTCCCAGGTGACGTTCCAGAATTTCGATCTGAACTGACCAGTTTCCATTTTCATCTACAGGAATACTTTCAAAGAAATAAGCATCCCCAAAATAGGGATCTTCCTCAATGTGGAGTTCAACGGTCTGATCTTGGGTCCAACCCGAACCAGAGATTGTCGCAATCTCTCCAGGAAGGTAGTCGTCCTTGTCGGAGGTGATTTTAGGCTCATAAGCCTCCTGCCCCCAACTCTCCTGACTTATCATCCCCGATAAGCCGATCGTCATAACCAGCATCAAAAGCCTGGTCCAATTCAGTAAAATTTTCTTTCCCATAGTTGTATCAAATAATTCACCTTAAAAACTGAGTGGGATCTGACCAATCCATAAAAAACTCGTGATCAATCCACTAAGTGAATTGACAAATATTGAAAGTAAATTGAATTTTTAAAATATATTAAAACATTTTATTAATGTTTTTTTGCACTTTAAATACTGTTTTTCGTTTTAGGTAACATTTCATATCATTTTTAATTAAACAATTAGTAGTTTGAATACTCAAGGAAAACCGAATGCGGGATAGATAATACCTCAATCTCCATAGCTTTCAATGGACTATTTTGGGAAATACTTCTAGTCACGTAATCACACTTTACCGTCCAAAAAAATGCACTTACCGGTTAATTGAGCTCGGGATATTTTCAGATAAAAAGAGTTATTCCCAGGATTATAGGTTCTGCTCATGACTAAATCCCGATTTTTAAATTAATTTCCAGTAATTCGAAGTCAATGAAAAAATCACTGTTCGTTTCTCTTTTAATTCTTCTGTTTTTTCAAGAAGTAAAGTCTCAAAATCACTCAATTTCTATCGAAACTGAGTTGGATAAATACTTTCAAGCCACCCAAAACAAGGACTGGAAGGCAGTCATAGATATGATCAATCCCAAGGTTTTCAGTTTTACCGCAAAGGAACAAATGGTCCAACTCTATTCCCAAATGGAATCGGATGCCGGAATGGAAATGAATTTCACGGAAATGGAAATTCTGAAAATCAGAAAAGGGGTAGAATGGAGAGATACTACCTACGTGCCTGTAGACTATAAAATCACCCTAATCGTTGACCTAAATCCAAGCAGATACCAAGATCCTGACATGTTGAAATCAATATCAACCGGTTTTGAAGTTGTCTACGGCGGTCAGGATATTTCTTTTGATAGAGAGCGGATGAGCTTTACGATCAGGGCAAAAAGCACACTGATTGCCTCTTCGCTGCTCAACTCGGAGCAATGGTATTTTGGAGAATACAAACCGACGGATCCAATCACCAAACTTATCTTTCCGGAAGAAATCTTAAAAAGATTGGAGCAGGGCTGGAATTAAAGCTTCTTGTTAACTTTACCTGACTTCAAAAAAGTCTCTCTTACGACCTTATCTATTCATCCGATGAGTTACAAATACCTCTCCCTTTCTCTACTTTTTTCAGTTTTCATATCCTGTAGCAAACCTACTCCAATACAGGAATTCTGGCTTACGGATCCTAAAGGAGGCGTTCTCTTTGAAATGGTGAAGGAAGTGCAAAGTCCTAAAGATTCGCTTGTAACCATCGTGGTTGATCCAGAAACCACCTACCAAACCATGGATGGATTTGGTTTTACCTTGAGTCAGGGATCGGCCAAACATCTTTTGGCCATGAGCGATTCTGCCCGATCCGCTTTGCTTAAGGAATTATTTGGAAATGGAGACAAAGACATACGGGTGTCTTACCTAAGGCTTCCTGTGGCAGCTTCCGACCTAAATGAGTTTCCTTTTTCCTACAATGACCTGAAGGATTCATTGGCCACAGATCCCGAGTTGAAAAACTTCAGCCTAAGTTACGATACCTTGGATGTCATTCCGGTCTTAAAGCAAATCCTGGGAATAAACCCCACTATCAAACTGATGGCTTCACCTTGGTCTCCTCCCAATTGGATGAAGGACAACAAAGACTCTCGGGGGGGATCACTATTGGAGGAATTTGAACCTGCTTACGCCCAATATCTGGTGAAGTACATCCAGGAAATGGAGAAGTTGGGTTTCTCGATCGAGGCTTTGACCATTCAAAATGAACCTTTACATCCAGGAAACAACCCATCCCTCCTGATGCATCCTGAACAGCAAGCCCGATTTATTGGAAGACACCTGGGTCCTGCATTTCAGGCATCAGGAATCACTACCAAGATTCTGGTCTATGACCACAATGCCGACCGTCCAGACTATCCCATTACTGTCCTGAGCGATTCAATAGCTAATCCATTTATTGATGGATCGGCTTTTCACTTGTATGGAGGACAAATTGATGCGCTTTCTGAAGTTCATCAGGCTTTTCCTGACAAGAACATTTATTTTACCGAGCAATGGGTTGGCGCTCCGGGAAGCTTAGAAGGAGACATCCCTTGGCATGTGAAAAATCTATTGATCGGCGCTCCCCGCAACTGGGCCAAAACTGTTTTGGAATGGAACCTCAGCTCGAATCCCGAACTTACCCCTCACACCGATCGAGGTGGATGTGAAAAATGTCTTGGCGCAGTTACCATTGATGGAGACTTTATTGCGCGTAATCCTGCATACTTCGTGATTGCCCATGCCAGCAAATTTGTGGATCCGGGATCATTTAGGATCGACTCAAGTGTTGCTGAAGGCCTTCCAAATGTAGCTTTCATCCGCCCTGACGGCAAAAAAGTCCTCATTGCTTTGAATGATTCTTCCCAGCCAATTCATTTCAAAATTCAGGAAAATGAAAAATTCATTTACGGCTCCTTAAGTCCCGGAGCTACCGGAACTTGGGTTTGGTAAGCAATGAAAAACCCTCCAGAATCTTTCCGGAGGGTTTGCAGTTTTAATTTCGTACTTCCTATTTACACTTTTGGCACCTGCCAGCCATTGTGGTAATTGGCTTTCATTAATTGGTTGGCATCTGCATCAGTAAATTGATTTTTGGCAGCATCCCAGTACACTTTCTTGCCTGTCTTGTAAGCAATATTTCCCATTTGGGCATTGATCGCGGCGACTGAACCGGTCTGAATAGCGCACTTAAGCAACTTGGGATCGTTAGCGGTCATGGCCTCTACAAAATTGACCGCATGAAGGTCTAAAGCACTAGGTCCTGCAGGTCGGGTATGGGGTACTTCTTCTACCTTTGGCTTTCGCTGACCGTCCACATTTTCGGTTTCAGGGATTACTTTCCAACCACCACGATTAACGACCAAGGTCGCATTGTTTCCAACAAACGCAATACCTTCTGTGGTGCCGTAGTTTCCTCCGTCGATACCTGTAGCATGCTCCCATAGCATATTAAATCCGTCGTATTCATACACAGTCTGAAGGGTATCAGGCGTCTCAGAAGCATCATCTGGATAAGCAAATTTCCCACCTGAAGCCATCACTGATTTAGGAGCACTTACACCCATTGCATAGAGTGCAATGTCGATCTCATGAACTCCCCAATCCGTCATCAATCCGCCCGCATAATCCCAAAACCAACGAAAATTGAAATGGAAGCGGTTGGCATTGAATTCTCTTTTCGGAGCAGGACCCAGCCACATGTTGTAATCCACTCCAGTCGGAACTGGACCATTGGCTACTACAGGTACCGGCTTCATCCAGCCTTGATATGCCCAGCATTTCACCAGACGGATCTGTCCGAGTTTTCCGGACTTCACATATTGAATAGCCTGATCATATTGCGAACCCGACCGTTGCCACTGTCCAACCTGGACAATTTTGCCGTAGCGTTCTTGGGCTTTGACCATGATTTGGCATTCTTCAATGGTATTGGCTATCGGTTTTTCTACGTAGACATGCTTTCCAGCAGATACTGCATCTACCATGTTCAGGCAATGCCAATGGTCCGGAGTACCAACGATCACTACATCGATATCCTTGTCCTCGAGCATTTTACGATAGTCTTTGTATTGCTTGGGACGGGTGCCACGGAGCTTGAATACATCCTCGCTTCGCTGATCGAGCACACTCTGATCGATGTCACAGATCGCCACACAATTGACTTGAGGTATTTTCAGGTGGGCATTCATATTGGACCAGCCCATTCCTTTACAACCGATTAAGCCGTAGTTGATCTGGTCATTTGGACCAATTGTCCTTGTGAATCGACCAAAATCAGCCGCAGTGAGAACCGATGGCATACTCAAACCGGCTCCTAGCAGCATGGTGTTTTGTATAAATTTTCTTCTTGAAGTCATGGTTTTTAGGTTATTGAGTTATTTGTTATTGAGATATTCACGATTTCAGATTTACGAATTACGAGATTCTGAGAAGTTTCAATCCCTTTTGCACAATTCGACAATTAATGGATTGAATCCAAATTGGTGCATAACTCTAATTTATATGTCGTAAATCGTCATTCGTAAATCGTAAATTTTAAGAATCTTCATTCATAAATCGTAAATCACAACGGTCTCACCCAAATATTTCTAAATCTCACCGGATTGCCATGGTCTTGCAGCTTAATCGGCAACGCCTCAGCATGAGCCTTGTAGTTAGGGATCCCGATGTATTCAGTTGGACCTTTTAGAATTACATTGTTTTGCACCACTACCCCATTGATCAAGACAGTCACTGTAGCAGGAGAAGTTACCATGCCATTTTTGTCAAAACGTGGAGCTTTGAAGATGATATCATAGTAATTCCACTCTCCTGGAGCTCTAAGTGGATTAACCAAAGGCGGATGCTGCTTGTAGATAGATCCGGCCTGACCGTTGGTGTAAGTCTTGCTTTCGTAGCTGTCGAGGATTTGCACTTCATACATACCCATTAGGAAAAAACCGGAGTTGCCTCTGCCTTGTCCTTCACCCACGATCTCGGTAGGTGCAGACCATTCCACATGGTACTGCGCATCACCAAACGGAAGCTTGGACTGGATATCTCCCTTTCCACGAACAACTACCAATTCACCGTTTTCGATTTTCCACTCAGCCGGCGCATTTCCATCTTTTGCAGAAACAAAGTTGTTGAGGCTTGTTCCGTCAAATAGCACGATTGCATCAGAAGGTGGAAGGTTGTTTTGAGCCCCCGGGGTGATTTTCGGTGGAACAGGCGTGTAAAATTCCGTCGCCTGAGGAGGCATGGGAGGTGGGGTTGGATTTTGCTGGGCTAGGGTCAATTGGCTCAACATCATACCGCTTGCCATCAAGGCAAGAGAAAATAATTTTTTCATAGTACAATAGATTATTTTAGGATACTTCACTAATCCAATAAATTACTGGAAAAAAGGTGTGAAACGAAAAGCCGTTGATGGATTTTTGATGGAATTGCCCTATTACTTTTCTACTTTTCTGAAAAAAACCACCGCTATGCGCAGACCTTTACTCGGACTGATTTTCGGCTTTTTATTCAGTTTACAAGCCTTTGCCCAGGAGGAATATTATTTCCCCGGAGAAAAATTTGATCCCGCTATCCCCTCACCTTCTCAGTTTTTGGGTTACCCAATCGGAGACTGGCACACGCGCTACGACCTGATTGTAAGGTACTTCGAAAAACTCGATCAGCTCAGCGAAACTGCTAAACTGCAAACCATAGGTTACACTCATGAGCATAGACCCAAGGTCATCCTGACTATTGCCTCAGCCAAAAACATGGGTAATCTGGAGCAAATCCGCCAAAAACAACTTCAATTGGCTGACCCATCTCAGCCAAAACCAACTGTAGCCGACATGCCTTCCATCATCCACCTTGGATATGGAGTTCATGGAAACGAGCCTTCATCTGCAGAAGCAGCCATGCTGACCGCCTATTGGCTGATGGCTTCACAGTCTGATTTGGCAAAGAATCTTAGAGAAAACTCCGTGGTTCACATCGACCCAACGCTGAATCCTGACGGGCGAGACCGACACAGCCTTTGGGCCAATTCCAACAAAGGTTTTCCGGCTGTCGCCGATCCTTTGGATAGAGAGCACAACGAAGCTTGGCCGGGTGGCCGAACCAACCATTACTGGTTTGACTTAAACCGCGACTGGTTACCACTCGCTCATCCTGAGTCTAAGGTAAAAGTCGAATGGTATCATCAATGGTATCCTAACGTGACCACGGATTTCCACGAAATGGGTACCAACAGCACCTATTTCTTCGAACCTACCAAGCCTTACGGATCAGAAAATCCGGTGGTACCGAGAAAGAATTACGATGATATCAATCCGCGATTTGCAAAGTATTTCGCCAAGTACATGGATCAGATCGGCAGTCTCTATTGGACCAAAGAAGTTTTTGACAACAGCTATCCGGGATATGGATCGACTTATCCTGACATTCATGGCGGGTTGGGTTTGGTTTTTGAAACTGCCAGCTCCCGAGGCCATGTGCAAAGCAGTCAGCGAGGTGACATCACTTTTGCCTTTACCATCCGAAACCATGTCGTAAACTCGCTCGCCACCATGGAAGCTGCATTGGATAATCGGGAATACATGCATGATTACCTACGAGAGTTTTTTCAAACTGCGGTGGCGGAAGGAGCCAAAGATCCTGCAAAAAATTATGTCTTCGGAGACGAATTTGATGAAAGCAGAAACAGACTTTTTGTGCAGTTTCTTCTCGATCACAAAATCAAAGTCTTTGAAAACACAGCCGATTTAACTGCTTCTGGCCAGTCATTCAAAAAAGGAAAGTCTTGGGTAGTACCTACCAATCAACCCCAATACCGCATGGTGCGGACCATGTTTGAATATGTGAAAGAGTTTGCAGATTCAGTGTTTTACGATGCTTCTGCTTGGACCATGGCAGCAGCTTATGGGATGCCTTTTGCGGCAGCGCCTACGGCAAAAGCAGGAAGCCAAGTCTCAGAAGTCAGAGCTCCTTATTTCGCATTTCCTGAAGGAAAAGCTTATGCTTACCTAATTGACTGGTCAGATTACTATGCTCCCAAGATGCTCTTTGAACTCCAAAAAGCAGGAATCCATGTCGAGTCTGTTCACCGGGCTTTTTCTTCACAAACACAAGACGGAAAAGTGGATTTTCCCGCAGGAACTTTGTTGATTCCGATGGGCTTCCAAAAGCTCAGTGCAGCAGAAGTCAGTGTAAAAATCAAAGAATTAGCCGCCAAAAATGCCCAAAAAGTCTACGCAGTACAGACTGGATTAAACTTAAGTGGCATCGATTTGGGCTCCAATTTGGTATCAGCGGTGCAACATCCAAAAGTACTGATGATGGTCGGTACAGGTATCAACGCCAATGAAGCGGGAGAAATCTGGAACCTGCTGGACCAGCATTTTGGTATGCCGATCACCAAAGTGAATATGGAGCAATTTGGGCGTGTCAACCTTCACCAATATAACACACTGATCCTTCCTTCCGGCAGTTACAGTGCCCTTTCCGAAGGACAAGTCAATCATCTGAAAGATTGGGTAAATCGCGGTGGAACCATCATCTCCATGAAAAGTGCCTCCCTTTGGCTCAATCAAAAAGGTATCACCAAAGAAGAATCTGTGACCCTCAAAGACGAAAAAGAACCAGCTTCCCTCCCATTCAATACCCGCAATGACTTTGAAGGTGCCAAAGAAGTAGGAGGAAGTATTTACTTAGCCGATTTGGACTTGACTCATCCGATCGCTTATGGCTATCATCGAAAAAACCTCCCTGTCTATCGAAACACAGATATTTTCATCAAACCATCCGCAGACAAATACCTGACTCCGATCAAATACACGGCAAATCCTCATTTAGGAGGCTACATCTCAAAGAGCAACCTAGATAAACTAAAGCAGAGTGCTGGAGTAGTCATTTCCTCGGCAGGTCAAGGACGCGTTGTTCACTTCTTTGATAGCCCTAATTTCAGAGGTGCTTGGTTTGGCACCAACAAGGTGTTTTTGAATGCTATTTTTCATGGGGATAACATGGATTAGGTTGAGAAAATGAGAGGATGAAAAGAGATTGAAGAATAAAAAATGGCTGTCGAACAGAGGTTCGACAGCCATTTCTATTCTGGGATATGGTCGATCAAAGCTTGAATTGAACCGGCAATCTCATTCGGACTGGAACTGCTTTTCCTTCGATTTTTCCAGGAGTCCAGATTCCACTGTTTTTTACCAGTCTTACAGCTTCTTCATCGCAACCCCCTCCGATTCCTCTGAGGACTTCAACAGAATCTACCTTGCCTTCTTCTCTTACAACAAAGGTAAGTACAACCAAACCTTCAACTCCTTTTTCTTTGGCATTAGCTGGATAAGTCAAATTTTCGGTGAGATACTTTATCCAAGCATCAATCCCTCCAGGAGGAACTGGCATTTCGGGCACTGTCTGATAGACACCATCTACCTGGGACAGGGTAGTTTGAGAAAAGGACTTTTGGCTAATCACTAAGCTTATGATCATCGAAAGCCCCAGTACAGAAAGAAGTTTTGTTTTCATTTTGAAGAATTTTAAATGCAATAGTTAGAGTTGTGTTGAATTTTAGAGGTGACCGATTGAGGTATACGTATTCGTTGGACTTCCTATAGAAAGGAGAAATTGAAAGGCCAAGATCAGTCTGTGGAAGACGGGGAAGAATATCCGACTACAACGAAATACTTTCCATATTCTTCTAACATAGCTCGTTCGTTTAGTCTTTTTTTGAGTTCACTTGGTTCATCTGAATCCATTCTAAAAAGAATCGGAACCCGCATTCTGGCAGCTATAGGTTGACCATTTTGTCTAGCTGGAATCCAATCTGGAGCCTCTGAAATAACTCTCAATGCTTCTTGATCCGATTCGCCACCGATTCCTCTGAGCAATTCCACATCATTCACCTTTCCTTCCTCCGTGATTTGAAAAGTGACTACTACAATGCCTTGAATTCCTTCTTTGCGATCATTTGCAGAATACTTAATGTTTCTGGCCACGAAACTATGCCAAGCATCTCTTCCTCCAATAGGCTGGGGAACTTCCTCTACCGAGTCAAGAACCTGATAAGCCGGTGCATCTTTGAATACGGATGGAAGTTGATTTTTTGTTGTTTTAAGACGGATTTTGAAGGGAGCATCTGTGTTTTTTACTTGAACCTCTTCGGTATCAAATCCGACAAAAGAAACCGTCAAGGTCGTAGGCAGCGAAGGAACCGTGATCGAAAAGTTACCTTTGAGGTCGCTCACTGTACCTGTGGTGGTCTGCTTGATCAAAATCGCAGCTCCTTTTACAATTTCATCTTGCTCATCGACTACGATTCCGGTTATTTTCACCGATTGAGCAGAACCTTGAGCATAGGCGAGTTGGATAAATCCAAAGTTGAGAATCCAAAAGAGGATCCATTTTGAGGTTACTTGGGTAGTTTTCATAAGATGAGCTGATAAGTTAAATATGAAACGATCACTCAATGAATGGACTCAACTAGTTAAGTGATTCAGGATATCACGTTTAATTTCTACTGATTTGACAAATATCCAATTACAGAGACTGCATCCGTCAGGCCTTTGCTGGTGACAGGAACTTCTGAAATCGAGGTTTTCTCTGGAGGAGTAATCCCTTTTTCGAGTTTGAATCGGATCGGTAACCTCATTCGGGTTTTTACGGCCCTTCCTCTTTGTCTACCAGGCTCCCATCTTGGAGCATTGGACACCACTCGGACGGCTTCTTCATCAGCGCCTCCTCCTATTCCTCGAAGTACTTCCACATTGTGAATAGACCCATCGGTATGAATTTCAAATACAAGTATCACAGTACCTTCTACCCCCCGCTGTCTGGCAACCAATGGATACCTGAGATTCCTAGCCAAGTAAGTATTCCAGCCGCTCATACCTCCTTCGGGGCTCGGCTGTTGTTCTACTATATCGAATATTTCATCCGCGTCTTCTATGATCAATAAAGGATTTACCTTTTGAACTTCTTCCTTTGGTACATCAGGTGCAGGATCGTCTGTCATTGGAACTTCAAGGATTGCGGGGAACTCTTTTTCCAATTCAACCACACTGGGTAGTAGCTCCTCCTTTTCACAGGAAAAAATAAATAGCAGCATTCCAAAAACAGGAAATAAAGCCAAAATTCGAAGCTTCTGAACTGAAGAAGACTTCCCTTTTGCCATCATGATAATCCTCTTTTTGGTCTGAAACTGATTGAAATTATTCATGAATTGCCATCCTGGCTTGGCAGTAATCAAACGAAGGAGAAGCGTGGCATATTCCTTAGGAGAAAAATACGATGTCACCCCTTGGTCTGCTTGGTATTCATGAACTTCCCGTAGGGATCTCTCAAAAAGGTAAATCAAAGGATTAAACCAAAAGACCACTTTGACCATATTCACCAACAGTAAATCCCAAGAATGCCTGTAAGCCACATGCATGGATTCGTGAAGGATGATTTGCTTTTGGGCATCGTCTTCCGGGTCAAAACTCGGCATCAAGATATATCTGAAAAATGAAGCCGGCACAAACTCAGGGTGCAAAGCGATCAAGTGACTTCCATGTCGGATTTTTTGAGCCTTACCTATCAGTCTTTGGGAGAGAATAAACCCAAAAACCAGCCTTGCCGCCATCAGAATCGCACCTAGCAGGTAAATACCCACTGCTAGCCTAGACCATAGGGGTACTTGATCGGAAGTTAACGTTTCTTGTTCACCTACTTGAAATGCCGGAAGCGTCATTTCCCGAACCACATCTGCTCCTCCTATCCCAAAAACCTGAAAACTGAGTAAAGGAATAGTAAACGACGAGGCCAAAAGCAGCAACAAAACTGCTCGATTCACTGCGAAAAAAGTCAGCTCGCTCAAAATCACCCTGTAAATCAACAAAGTTACTCCAAGACAAACCGAAACCTCAAGTAGGTAAACAAGTAAGAAATCCATTAGCTGGAAGGTTTATCCATTTTATCAATCAAATCCTGCAATTCACTGATTTCTTTCTCAGAGATATTTTTCTCTTTAACCATGAAGGATAAGAAGCTGCCCACGGAACCTCCAAAGAAGGTAGACACAAGACGATTAATGCTTCTTTTGCTGTATGCCTCTTGGCTGATGATCGGCTTGTAAATGTTTACAGTGCCGTACATACGGTGAGATAGGTATCCCTTCCGCTCCAAGTTGCGGACAGTGGATGCCAAGGTAGTGTAGGGCGGTTTTGGATCGGGTAGTTGCTCCAAAATGTCTCGGATCAATAGTTCGCCTTGTTTCCAAAACAAACTCATGATTTCCTCTTCGTGCTGATTTAACTCTTCCATGCTAAAGCTTTTAAGTGGTTTTTCTTGTTGTTACGAATATTTAGTAATTCTATGATTTAGATTTTTTAATTGCAAGAAGTATTTTAAAAAAAGGAAACAGATGCAATTCAAAAATGAAAAAACCAGAACAATAAGCCGGTTTTTATACAGGAAGTTTTAACTTTTTAAATTCTAGTTTGTGTAGTATTTTTTCTTCAACCAGAATGCAAACCTGACCATTAAAATCAATGCAGGAACTTCTACCAAAGGACCAATCACCCCTGCGAATGCCTGACCCGAACTCAAGCCAAAAACAGCGATTGCCACTGCAATTGCCAATTCAAAATTGTTTCCTGCCGCGGTAAAAGAAATTGCAGCATTTTGATCATATGGAGCTCCCATCGCTCTACTGAAAAAAAAGCCCATTACAAACATGACCAAGAAATAAACAAGCAATGGCAGGGCAATTCGAAGAACATCTCCGGGGATTTCAACCATCAACTCACCTTTAAGTGAAAACATAACTACTATAGTAAATAGCAATGAGACAAGAGTGATCGGGGCGATTTTGGGCAAATACTCTTCCTGATACCAAGATTCTCCTTTGAGCTTTGGTAAAATCAATCGGCTTAAAAGTCCGGCAAGGAAGGGAATACCCAAATAGACAACCACACTTTCCGCAATAGTTCCAATAGAAATGTCTATGATGGCTCCTTCGAAGCCTAACAAAGGAGGAAGTTTGGTAATAAACAGCCAGGCATAAAAGCTATATCCAAACACCTGGAAAATACTGTTTAGCGCAACCAGCCCCGCTCCGTATTCCGAACTACCCTCTGCCAAATCATTCCACACCAAGACCATAGCTATACATCTGGCCAAACCGATCAATATTAGACCAACCATGTATTCAGGGTAATCTCTGAGGAACATTATTGCCAAGAAAAACATCAACAATGGCCCAACAATCCAATTTAGAATCAATGAAATACTTAAAATCTTTACGTTTTTAAATACTTGGGGCAGAAGCCTGTAATCTACCTTTGCTAAAGGCGGATACATCATCAAGATGAGGCCAATGGCGATAGGAATATTGGTCGTTCCACTACTCATGGAGTCGACCCAGGTAGAAAAGGATGGAATGAAGTATCCTAAACTCACACCTATCAACATCGCAAGGAAAATCCACCAGGTCAAATTCCTATCCAAGAATCCCAGGCTTTTTGGTCCGCTCATAGGCCCTCCTTAACTTTTTGGAATACCACAAACAACTCTGCACCAATCTGATGTGAACGTTCGGAATACATTTTCTCCTCTAAATCAGTCCCATCAAAAGCCTTAGGATCTTCAAACCTAAGTGGAATTCTCACCTCAGCGCCAGGTATAAATGGGCAATTCTCATCTGCATGATCGCAAGTCATCACTGCAGCAAATCCCTTTTGTGCATTGATGGCATCATCATAGACTTTGGAAAATGTCGTAATCGGCTCCGAATCAGGCCCATGAAAAACAAAGTAAACGGGATTAGTCTCGCCTTTTTGCACCACTTTAAACCCATCTCTTCGAATGGCTGCCACCGCACGCTCATTGAATGCTGTCACTTCCACTCCACCCGAATAGCAAAATGCCTCTATGCCAAAATAATCCGCAGCTGTCTGCCCCCAAATCTGTGAAAACTGGCTTCTGCGGCTATTATGCGTACAGATAAAGTTGAGACGAACCTCCTCTCCGGCCCGAATCTTCCGAAGAATATATTCGACCATTGACTCAATGACAGGCATTCGTTCAGATGGTATCCTATTTATTGGGAGACTTTCAATGGTCTTTTGGAGGTCGGGATAAAAAGAATTTTTCATTTTGGTTTTGGTCAAGATTTAGCAGCAACCTGAGTTTGGGGTACAGCAACCGGCTGAAGCAGTTTGCATACTGGAAAGGCGTAATTTTGGCTTTTCTGCAGGAATCCCACATTTATCCTTTGCAAGGCAATCCGTCATTTTCTTGGTTAATACAAAGGCTTCTCCATTAAAGTCGAGTCCATATTTACCAATTGTATCTCCTTGGTATTCTACCTCCACTTCTAAATCCTCTAAGCCCAACACCCGCTCTGAAAGCTCGATGATATCCAACAGTTTTTTTGCACCTAAGCGATGATCATAATCTCCATCCTCCCAAAGCTGAAAATTGATGGATTTTTCATCTCGAACTGTGCCACCACAATCGATGAATTTTTTCTGTACTTGCCCTACTTCCGTGATATGGAAGTGTGCAGGAACGGAAGTTCCATCAGGCAGCAAAAAGGTCAATTGACCAAGGTTTGGTAGTTGGGATTTGATTTCTGAGAGTTTCATAGTGATTTTATTATTGCAATATTACGATTGATAGATATAAATTTTTTTAACAGCAATCTCCAGAAGAGCAAGAATCGGTCAACTGATCAAACAGGCCATTAAATAAGGACTGAACCAGTTCCCACTTTTCTACATTCAGACAGTAATTGATGGACACCCCCTCGATAGAGCCTTTGATCAAGCCCATATCTTTCAATTCCCTCAAATGCTGGGAAATGGTTGCCTGTGCCAAGCCAAGTTCTTGGACCAAAGTACCGTTTACACAAGATTTGGTCTTTGCCAAATATTGTAAAATGGCAATTCTGGCCGGATGCGCAAAGGCTTTGGCAAGGAGAGCTAATTGATTTTGCTCAGCAGTGAATAGATCTGATTTGGTAACACCCATAATTACATCGCAATGTTACGATGGATATTTTTCTAAAAAAAGGCTGTACAAAAATTCTTTTTGAGTTTATCAATCATACTTGGCCTGTATTAATACGGATCTTGTCAGCACTGGACTGACAACAAAATAGCCCAAGACTTCAGAATCACCACTGACTACTTTGATATTGGATTGTGGATTCTGTGGTGGAGGACTAAAAAGGCCCCCATCATTGAAAAGCAAATTGACCAACTGGTTTAGGTAATCGTAAGCATCTTTATTGAGTCGGTACAGCTCTAGTCTGACTTCATCCTTTTCCTGAAAAGCATAGCCTAATTCAAGGCCCTCTTCAAAAAACCGAAGACCAAAGGTGTCATCGAACAACAAATAGTCATCCCGTTGATTCTTGAGTGTATCGTTTTCAATTACTCGAATTCGGTAATTGTTATTTTCAGTAAATGGAATCTTCCCATAGACTTTGATGTAGTAGCCTTCGTCGCGAAAAAGTCGCTTTTCTTCAAATTTCCAAGTCACACTATCCACGATAGGCGCTTCGAGCATGGTGCCCGCAGATTGAAACACTTTCCCTCGCCAATTGACATTCAGCTGATATCGCTCACCTACTCTAGCTCGCTCGGAAGGGTTATTTGCACGATAGGTTTTGGTTCCGTCTACATACCTGAAAGGAATGATTCTCCCCGTTCGTTCCACTTTGATATATACTTGTGCGTCGCTTATAGCTACATATTCGGCAGAGTCATAATAATTATTGGAAAGGGAAATTTTTACCTCATTGTAAATCCCCTGATCAGTCCAAAGGGCCTCGATCACAGGAATGCCTTCTTTGTTTTGATCCAAAGGCAAAAACACTTCTTCCTGACAAGAAGATAGCAACAAACTACTCAGCAAAAGCACCCAGATCGTTCTCATCAAAATTGAAAATTATAAGTGAGTGAAGGTAAAAACGTGAACAAATAAGTCATGACCACTCCAGGTCTGGCGGAAAAAATTTCACCATCGGAAAGGGAAAAATTGATATCATCATTGAATATGGTGCGAAACTCATAGGCAAAAGGATTTTTCCTTCCATAAAGATTATAGACCCCAAAATTCCAACTTCCCCTCCATTTTCTCCCTTTGTCGGCATTTTTCCAAGTGACCGAGGCATCCATTCGGTGGTAGGCAGGAAATCTGTTTTGATTTCTAAAATCAGAATATAAAGGTACAGTCTGATTATCCACCACGTAAGAACCTACCGGAAAAGAAACCGCCTGACCAGAGGTATAGACCAT
The DNA here is from genome assembly GCA_018336015.1 of Algoriphagus sp. Taxonomy (GTDB): domain Bacteria; phylum Bacteroidota; class Bacteroidia; order Cytophagales; family Cyclobacteriaceae; genus Algoriphagus; species Algoriphagus aquatilis. Next base: position 16,688 of record JAGXQZ010000075.1, read on the forward strand.
GGTGAGACCCGCAGTCCAGCTCGGTGAAAACTCATGGTTGAGCACCAAAGTCACATCATGTGGCCGATCAAATCGCGGGTTATACGGTTGATTCCGGCTGATCCCATCGATTTGTCTCCATGCCCTTGACCAAGTGTAGGCTAGCCAACCGGTTGTTTTCCCCGTGTTTTTTCGAAGTAAAAACTCAAGCCCATATGCCCAACCTCTCCCTGCGAGAAGTTCTGTCTCGACCCTATCCGTAAACAGCACCTGAGCGCCATTTCTCAAGTCAATCACATTGTCCAAATCCTTATAATATCCTTCAAGAGAAACTTCCCATCTATTGGATTGGAAATTTTTGAATAACCCTAAGGAAACCTGATCACTTCGGATGGGTGGGGTAAAATTTCCTGCCAAAATCCATCGGTCTATAGGCAGTCCTGCCGAACTGTTGGAAGCAATCTGTACGTATTGAAAATTACGATTATAGGCCAATTTGACCGAAAACTCGGGGTTTATCAGGTATCGAAATGCTATTCTTGGCTCAAGTCCCTGATAGAATTTCATCGATTCCAACTTGCCAAATGCGAGCGAATCAGTCGGGTCTTGATTTGGTTCAGGCAAATCATTCGGATAAAAATACTGGACACCCGAGCCCAGCTGATTGAAAAGCCCCCATCTAAGTCCTGCCTCCGTACTCACTTTTGGAGAGAAATCGTGAGCAAGTCCTAGAAAAAGATTATTTAGGATCCCTTGGACTGACCTGGTATTGATCGGGCTGATCGGGCTATCCGGTGCAGGAATCAAGTCTGTGGGCGCAAAGTGATATACTTGATTATGTACTCCCCAATTTACCGTGGTTGGTTCATTGATAATCTTTGTCCAAGCAGCCTTTACTCCTGATTCTGAGAGGGAATTGGTCCATTCAAACCCATTATCCCGATCGGCAAAATCAACTTTGTAACCATACCTCGAATGGTAAGCTTGCAGGTCGAAAAATGAACTTTCATTGGAAACCCTATTCCAATTCACCGCACTGACCCAATTGCTCCATCCGAGAGAAAACTGATTTTCCAATCCTAACAAATCGCTTCCTTGATAGGTACTAAGCGACAGTTTGTCTTTTTCCCCTATCACAAAAGAAAACTTACCACTCAGGTCGTAAAAATTTAGCTTGTTGTTATTCAGATTGGGATCGGAAGACAATTTCAAAAACACATCTGCATAGGTTCTTCTGGCACTGAGAATAAAACTGGAATTCTTCCCAAACAACGGTCCGTCCAAAGAAAGGCGCGAAGAAATAGTCCCAATACCGCCTTCTCCGTGGATTTGGTCTTTTCCTCCTTCCCGCAAGCTGACATCAATCAAAGAAGATGCACGACCGCCAAATTGGGACGGCATATTTCCTTTGTATAAATCCACTTTTTTCAAAGCATCGGGATTAAACACGGAAAAGACTCCGAAAAAGTGGGAAGCATTGTAGACAGGCGCACCGTCGAGTTGGACCAAATTCTGATCTGCCGAACCTCCCCGAACGAAAAGACCGGTAGTCCCCTCCCCTGCAGTCTGTACTCCAGGCAAAAGCTGAAGACTGCGGAAGAGATCCACTTCTCCAAAAAGCGCCGGAATATTTTTGATGGTTTCGATAGGCACTGATGCTTTGCCAATCTCCAGGTTTTTCACTTGCTCATCGGGCCTTCTTTCCTGAATGATGACTTCCTGAAGAGAAAGTTCTTCGGGTTTTAGGAAAAATTTGATCCGTTTCTCTGCCTCTTTGGCTTGGATAACCCGAATGGATTTTTCATATCCTAAGTACGAAATGACCAACTTGGCTGGAAAAGTCACCGATTCCAGTGCAAAATTACCCTCTATGTCCGTGATTGTGCCTGAGTAAACTTGTCCCTCCCAATAGACGTTGGCACCAATGAGCGGTTCGGATTTCACAGCATCCAATACCTGACCGGTGACTTTGATTTTTGTCTGAGAAAACCCCTGATTGCCAAGTGTTAGTAATAAAAGAACACTCAGAATTCGGCAAAAGGACATGAAGTAAGGCGTTTTGAAGAGTACAGGATGCGAACGCATTAGAAAAATTAATGTTTGTTAATAAGCTCAATCTTTTGGATCAATCGCGTCCATTCGCATGTTTTTGGCTTTCAAAGTTAGGTTTAATTCTTAATTTCAGGCCATGATTTGGGCATATCCTGACCTCAAACTTACCCTTCTGTTTGCAGGAATTTTCCTCCTGCTCTACTTGCTTTACATCACTCGCTTTTGGGCCATCAACCGTAAGCTGAAGGTGGAGAAGCAACGCCTGTTTACCAAACTGATCGTCAGAACAAGCTATTTTATCCTGTTCCTGATTGCCTTTGCAGGACCCTCGATAGGAAACTCTTTTAAGGAAGTAAAGGAAGAAGGTAAAGATATCTTTATCGCAATTGATCTGTCTCAATCTATGGTAGCCACAGACATTGCGCCAAATCGCCTGAAAAGGATTCAATTTGAACTCAAAGAATTGCTCAAATCCTTTCCTTCTGATCGTATCGGATTAATCATTTTTTCCACAGAAGCCTTTCTTCAGTTGCCTCTCACCTACGATCAGGCGGTAGCCAACTTGTATATCGACGGTCTCAACATTGGATTAGTTCCCAACCTAGGTACAGACCTCAACACTCCTCTGAAAATGGCATTGGAACGGTTTCAAAATGATCAAAGCCAAGAGCTCAAGTCGAGATCAATTGTCCTGATTTCGGATGGAGAACATTTTGGAGATGATCTGGACGGTATTGCAGGCGACCTGATAGAAAATGGAATCAAGGTCTTTTCCATAGGTATCGGTACGGATGAAGGAGGCCAAATGCCTAGAGGTAACGGAATGGTTCTCGATCCTCAGACCGGCAAGCCTGCCTTGACCAAACTCAACCGGGACCCTCTCCAATACATTGCCAATGAGACCGGCGGCCAGTATTTTGAGATATCCGACCAAACCCAAGAAATGGGAGGCTTAATTTCCGCCATTGAGAATCTGGAAGGCGGCGTCTCCAATACCCGAATAGTAGAAGCAAGTTCTAACAAATACTTCTACTTCCTCTTGGCAGCCTTGGGCTTGGCCCTCTTGGACATGATTCTTCCCATCAAAACCATCAAACTCTGATGAGCTGGAGTAAGGTAATCGTCGCGACGCTACTATTGATCCCATCTTCTTGGACAAAGGTAAGCCGCTTGAATGAAGCCATCGAAAAGGCAGAAAAAAGCTACGCAGAAGCCCGTTATGAAGACGCTGTAAAGGATCACCAGTTACTTGTGGATGAATTCCAGTACAGTTCATTTGCTTTGGATTTTGACTTGGGACTAAGTCATCATTATGCCACTCAGGTGGACGAGGCCTTGACCTTTTATGATCTGGCAACCCAAAATCCGGATAAAGTTTTAGCTTCTTTCGCATACAATCAGGCCGGAGTTATTTTGGGGTACAAGAAGGAGTACCAAGCAGCTTTGAGTAAATTTCAATCTGCCCTCATTCAAGATCCGCTCAACGAACAGGCTAGATACAATTACGAGCTGTTGGCCAGATGGCTGAAAAGAGATGAAGAACGCAAGCAACAGGAACAGAACAAGCCCGAGCCTTCAGAGTTTGCTAAAAGAAAAAAGGCAGAAGCTGACCGTTTGGTAGAACAATTCCGTTTTAAAAATGCGTTGAATCTGTTGGAAGAAGCCTTGGCACAAGATTCCACCGTGGCAGCTTATCAGGATTTTATGACCACCCTAAAAGAAGTTGTAGAAATCGATGAAAATTAAATTGACTGGTCTTCTTTTGGCTTTTTCCTTCTTTCTTGCTTGGGAAGGAATGGCTCAAACCGCAGGTGATTACTTTAACCGTGCCGCGAGGTCTTATGTGAAGACTGAAAAAGAACAAGCACTGAAAGAGGTAAATGATGGCTTGAGTAAATTTCCCAATGATGCCAAACTGAAAGCTCTCAAGGAAAAGCTGGAAAAAGAACAAGAGCAAGAACAACAGCAAAATCCTCAGGATCAGCAGCAGCAAAACCAGCAAAATCAGGATCAAAAAAGCGAAGGAGAACAGGGAGAGTCCAAGTCTGATCAAAAAGACGGAGAGCAAACCAACGAGGACAAAGCCAAGGAAGGTCAAAAAGGTGAAAATCCATCCCAAAAAAGTGAGGAAGCCGGCCAAAACGCCAACGATCAAATGGACGCTAACTTAGCCGACCGACAGAAAAAGCTCGAAGAGATGCGGGAAAAGCTGAAGTCCATGAACCTCACTCCAGAACAGGCTGCTCAAATCTTGGAATCCATGAATTCCGCAGAGCTTAGATACATTCAAGAAAATAAGAAAAAACCAACCCAAAGACCAAAGAAGGGATTGCCGGATTGGTAATAAGCTGGAAGACCGAAGACGGTAGACCGAAGTTACTTCCGTCTTCGGTCTTCGGTCTTTTATCTTTAAACTAAACCCAAATACTAACATGATCAAAGAAGTATACATCGTCTCCGCGGTGAGGACACCACTCGGAAGTTTTGGCGGAAAATTAGCTGGCATGACAGCCATCGAACTTGGAAGCATCGCCATCAAAGGTGCATTGGCCAAATCTGGCGTTGCCTCAGAAGCTGTCAATGAAGTGTTTATGGGCAATGTAATTTCAGCTAATCTCGGTCAGGCACCTGCACGTCAGGCAGCCATCGGAGCCGGAGTCGGATATCATGTGCCCTGCACCACGGTCAATAAGGTATGCGCCTCCGGAATGAAAGCTGTCATGCTTGCCGCCCAATCCATCATGCTAGGAATCAATGAGGTGGTAGTGGCTGGTGGCATGGAAAGTATGTCCAATGTGCCTTATTATGTCCCAAAAGCAAGATTTGGATACAAATATGGCAATGCAGAACTAGTCGATGGATTGGTAAAGGACGGACTTTTCGAAGTGTACTATAAGTTCCCAATGGGCAACTGTGCTGAGAATACTGCCAAAGAAATGAACATCACCCGTGAGCAGCAAGATGCCTATGCCATCCAATCTTACCAAAGATCTGCGGCAGCTTGGGAGGCAGGTATGTTTAAGGATGAAATTGTGCCGGTGGAAATGCTTGGAAGAAAAGGGGAAACTATCCTAATGGAAGAAGACGAAGAATTCCGAAACGTGATGTTTGACAAAATCCCTTCCCTCAAGCCGGTTTTCGACAAAAATGGAACGGTTACCGCTGCCAATGCGTCCACCATGAATGACGGAGCTTCGGCTTTGGTCTTGGTCAGCAAAGAAAAAGCAGAGGAACTTGGCTTGAAGCCTTTGGCTAAAATCAGAGGCTTTGCAGACGCTGCCACCGATCCGCTTTGGTTCACCACGGCACCTGCTTTGGCCATTCCAAAAGCTCTAAAGCATGCAGGGATATCAGCTGAAGAGGTTTCTTACTACGAAATCAACGAAGCTTTTGCAGCGGTGGCAATTGCCAATCAGCGAGAATTGCATTTGGACAATGATCGACTCAACGTATTTGGAGGGGCAGTTTCCTTAGGTCATCCACTGGGTGCTTCCGGTGCCAGAATCATTACCACCCTCACCTCAGTACTTCACAAAAAATCCGGTGAGATCGGCGTCGCTGGCATCTGCAACGGCGGTGGCGGTGCTTCAGCGATCGTGATTGAGAAAATGTAATTCCTAAAATTCCCCCTTTAACATCAAAAAGCCCCGAATTTCGAAGATTCGGGGCTTTTGTTGTTTAATCCTTTTCAAATCAATTACTGCGAGGAATCGCTTTGCTCCACTTTCGGGAAACCCGAAGTGAACTCCATTTGCAATTTCCCCTGACCTCCGATGACAAACATGGCCTCCACTCCCGGGAGTTTTTCCGCCAATTCTTTGGCCTTTTCAGGTCCCATTGCCATAAAAGCTGTGGCCAAAGCATCTGCCTCGGTAGCTGAATTTGCCAAGACTGAAACGGATACCATGGAGTGACTCACCGGAAAACCAGTCAACGGATCCACGATATGTGCCCGTCGATTTCCCTGCTCGTCCATGTAAAATTTGCGGTAATTACCTGAGCTGCTGATCCCTCTCCCATCCAATTCAACCTTGGCCAGCATCGAACTTCCTATGCCCAATTCAACCTGTGCCGGATCCTCAATTCCAATGGTCCAAGTCGTTCCTCGGGGATTTTTACCTTTTGCTTTCATCTCCCCTCCTATTTCCACCATGTAATTTTCAATACCAGCTAAATTCAACACTTCGGTCAGCTTATCGATGGCATAGCCTTCTCCTATTCCCGTGATGTCGAGTTTGACACCTTCCTCAGCTGCTACGTAGCCTGAGTCCAAACGAATGATCTTGGATTCAAATCCAATCAGTCTTTTCAATTCCGCCACTTTTAAAGAATCCATCGATTCTCTGGCCTCAAAAGAAAATCCCCAAGCTTTCAATAGTGGGAAAAGGGTAGGTTCAAAAAAACCATTACTCAGTTGATGGTATTTCATCGAAGAGTCCATCATATCCCGAAAAGTAAAAGAAGGATTGATCAGCTTTCCGGTATTGTTAAAACTCGACACCTCTGATTCTTGGATGTAGGAGTTGGAAGCGCTGTTGATGATAGCAAAAACCGAATCAAACTTAGGTTGAAAATCCAGTTTTAAATTACCCACCTGAATCCGGTAATAGGTACCAAAGATTTCTCCTTCATACGTTTTGAATTCCTGTTGCTTTTCCTGTGCGCAGGAAAAAAAGATCAATAGTCCGGCAAAGGGTAAAATTCGGGAGAGTAGCATATTTTTGACTTGCATTTAGAGTCTGAAATTGGAAGCGTCCAGTTAAATTTTGGCCAAAAATAGTCAAATTGCCTTCCTCGGACGTTAATTTTCCGTAATCTTCCCGCATTCACCCCATGGTAATTCCTTCAATTCCATTTTTGAATTCCATCACAGGAAAAATCAAAGCTGTTCCAGTCTTTACCTTAATAGCCCTGTATTTGGTTTCTGTTCCAAATTCTTTTGGCCAAGACACCGTCCGCACCTATTACGATGAACAATCCCTTCAAATCAAGGAAGTGCTTACCAAAATCAATGGTAAGGCTGAAGGTCCTGTTTGGCTTTACGATCCAACAGGAAAGTTGATACTGATCGGACATTTGAAAAATGACAAACGAGATGGTGCTTTTTATGATCTGGATCCTGATTCTGGAGATACCTTGAGAATCATTCATTTCAGGGAAAATCTCAGAGAAGGAAAAGCCCTCAGCTTTCATCCTGGTGGGCAGCTCAGTCAAGAATCCACTTTTGTAAACAATCAACTGGAGGGCGAAGTCATTTCCTATTTTCCTGATGGAAAGATTCAGGACAAAACCACATTCAAAGGCAATAAACCTGACGGCACATCAACCTCTTTTTTCCCCAATGGAAATCCAAAGTCGAAAACCCAATTTCTGGCAGGACAATACCACGGTGTCTCTGAGGAATACGACGAATCCGGAAATCTTTTATCCAAAATCACCTATTCAAAAGGCATTCTTAATGGACCTGAGGTGACCTATTATCCTGATGGTCAACTGAAATCCCAGCGACAGTTCATCAATGGCGCTTTGGATGGAACTTATGTATTGAATTATCCGGACGGTAAACCAGAGCGTCGAGGCACCTACAAAAAAGGAAGTCCGGAAGGAGAAATGATCGAATACTTTCCCAATGGAACGATCCGAATGAAGGCAGTTTATGCGAAAGGTATCCCGATTCAGCCTATCCTTTACTTTCATGAAAATGAATCGCTCAGGCTTAGGATGACCATGGATGCTCAGGGTGAAAAAATCAAAGAGGAAAGCTTCTATCCCTCTGGGAAACCCTTTTCCACCGTCTTTTTCAAAATGGGAATAGAAGAAGGAGAAGTGAAAATTTTTCATGAAAACGGAAATATTCAAGAAATCAGAAATTACACCAAAGGAAGGCTGAATGGCGAGCGCAAACTTTTTGATGAAAAAGGAGAATTGATCCGTATGGAAGTATATGAATTCGGAAATAAAATCAATAAATAAGCCACAAGGCTAAGCATAGGGAAATAGGTTTTTCTATTTTTGCCCAAACGAATTTCAAATGAGCAACGCCATCAAAGAAACCCACTTTACATTTCCTGAACAGGTGGGTTTTTACAAAGGAAAAGTAAGAGACGTTTATATTTTTGAAGATCAGCTAGTCGTAGTTGCATCGGATAGAATTTCCGCATTTGACGTGGTTCTTCCCCGCCCCATACCTTTCAAAGGACAAGTGCTCAATCAGATCGCTGCAAGTTTCCTAAAAGCCACTTCTTCTATCGTACCCAACTGGGTGACAGCAACCCCTGACCCCAATGTGACTATCGGAAAGAGATGTGAGCCATTCAAGGTGGAGATGGTCATTCGTGGCTACCTAGCCGGACATGCTGCAAGAGAATACAAAGCCGGCAAAAGAGTGCTTTGCGGTGTTACCATGCCAGAAGGGATGAGAGAAAATGATCCTTTCCCTGAGCCAATAATCACACCTACTACCAAAGCATCCGAAGGACACGATGAAGATATCTCAAGAGAAGATATTCTTGCGAAAGGCATCGTCAGCGAGGCTGATTATGTGATTTTGGAAAAATACACCCGAGCGCTCTTCAAAAAAGGTCAGGAAATGGCCCGTGAAATGGGATTGATTCTCGTAGATACCAAATACGAGTTTGGAAAATATGGTGACGAAATCCTTTTGATCGATGAGATCCATACGCCGGACTCCTCAAGATATTTTTATGCAGATGGCTATGAAGAAAACCAGGAAAAAGGTTTGCCGCAGAAACAGCTTTCCAAAGAATTTGTAAGGCAATGGTTGATAGCCAATGGATTTCAGGGTAAAGAAGGTCAAAGCGTACCGGAAATGACCGATGAAATTGTGGAAAGCATCTCCGATCGCTATATTGAGCTTTATGAAAACATCACCGGAGAAAAGTTCATCAAAGCTGAAACCGGCGCAATTGAATCTCGAATCGAAAAATCAATCCTCGCATATTTAACCAAGTAATCCAACTAAGCTACCATGAAATACACAATCGATAAAAAAGAGCAATACGTAGTTTTCTCACCGATGGAAGAGAAAATCGACTCTTTATTAGCACCCAAATTAAAATCAGAACTATTGACCATCCACGCTGAAGGATACGCCAACATCGTTTTGGACATGAGTTCTGTGAAATACGTAGATTCCAGTGGACTAAGCGCACTGCTGGTAGGTGACAGAGAATTTGGAAGAAACGGCGGGATCTTTTTGATCTCAGGAGTGCAGGAGCATGTCATGAAGCTGTTGAAAATCTCCATGCTGGATAAAAAGCTAAAACTCGTAAACAGCCTGGAAGAGGCAGGTGAGGCTGTTTTCATGCATGAAATCGACGGAGGCGAAGACGAGGAGGAAGCTTGATCCCCGAGTTTGAAGTCACCATCTTAGGAAATACCTCTTCCATCCCTGTACATGGAAGAAATCACACTGCCCAAGTCATCAGATTTGGGCAGGAGTGTTTATTACTGGACTGTGGCGAGGGCACGCAGATTCAAATGCGGAAATTCAAGATTAAGTCTTCACGGATTTCGCATATTTTTATTTCCCACCTGCATGGAGACCATTACTTGGGACTGATTGGTTTGCTTTCCAGCTACCATCTTTCCAAGCGAACACAGCCTTTGAAAATCTTTGGTCCTCAGGGTTTGGATGAGATCATTACCTCACATTTCCGATGGAGCAATACCCGATTGGCTTATCCATTGGAATTTATTCAAACTCATGACGATGGATTAAATCTATTGCTTGATCATCCCCGGTTTTCGGTTTACAGCTTTCCGTTGAGCCATCGGATTCCGACCACTGGCTTTTTGATCAAAGAAAAACAAGGTCTCAGAAGCCTGATTAAAGAAAAACTACAGGAAAATAAAATCCCGCTTCAAGCCATTCACGAAATCCGAAGTGGAAGGGATTTTACCGATGAACTCGGAAATGTTTTTCGAGTAGATGAATATGCTCACCCTTTGCCACCCCTGCGTAGCTATGCTTTTTGCTCAGACACGAAATTTGAACCCACACTTAGGACCTTTCTCCGAGGAGTAGATTTACTGTATCACGAATCCACTTTCATGGAATCAGATGCCCAACGAGCGGCAGACACCTTTCACTGTACAGCCAAGCAAGCAGCAGAAATTGCAAAAATAAGTGAGGTGAAAAACTTGTTGTTGGGGCATTTCTCATCCCGATATGTAGATTTAACCGAAATGTTGGCAGAGGCTCAAACAGTTTTCACCAATTCAACCTTAAGCGAAGAAGGCAAAACCTACCCCATCCTTTCTCATCATGAATGAAATTCAACACAGCCGCAAAACCAACCTATTTATCATCCTTGGATCTATATTTCTGACCAATGCGATCTTGGCTGAAATCATTGGGGTGAAAATCTTTTCAGCCGAGAAAACATTGGGTTTTGAGCCAGTCAACTGGACTTTCTTTGGAGAATATGTCTTGGACTTCAACCTGACAGCAGGTGCGGTGATTTGGCCGATTGTCTTCATTACCACAGATATCATTAATGAGTATTTTGGAAAAAAAGGAGTTCGGAAAATCAGTTTCATCACGGCAGGCTTGATCACTTATGTATTCCTTACCATCAGTTTAGTGACCGTTTTGGTACCAGCTGATTTTTGGTTAGATGTCAATTCTCAGATGCCTGATGGCTCCAGTTTCAATATCGATTATGCCTTTAATACGATTTTCAGACAGGGCTTGGGGATCATTTTAGGATCACTTACTGCTTTTTTGCTGGGTCAACTAATCGACGTGTTTGTATTCCAAAAACTTAGAGCTGTCACCGGACCCAAGATGATTTGGCTGCGAGCAACAGGTTCTACCCTAGTCTCTCAGTTTATTGATTCTTTTGTCGTGTTAGGGATTGCCTTCTACTTGTTTGGCAATTGGAGTATCAGCCAGATTGTGGCGGTAGGCCTGATCAATTATGTGTACAAATTCTCTGTGGCAGTCCTACTTACTCCTGTTTTGTATGTGGCTCACGGAGTGATTGACCGATATTTGGGAAAAGATCTTGCCGAAAAAATGGCCAAGGAGGCTTCGGCTGATCGGTCGTTTTTGTAAAAGAATTGTGAAATTTTTATTGAGATTTTTTATAAATTACTCTTATTCAGATAATTAAATCAGCAAAACCAATGAATACCCTATCAATCAAGGTACAAATTGATGACTTATTGGATTCCTTAAAGAAACTTTCGAAAGATGAAAAGGAAATCATTTGGGCGTTTTTAGAGGCCGAACTTAAAAAAGACGAAGTTTCTGATTCAAAAACCATCTATTTGGCTTCAGAAAAGTCACTTGCTCAAGATTGGCTAAATGAGGAAGAAAATAAGGCATGGAAAGATTTATAAAAGGTGAAATCGTTGTGGTTTCTTTTCCTTTTTCACATTTAAGCGCCTCAAAAAGAAGACCTGCTTTAGTTTTAGCGTATGCTGAAAATGGAGATTATCTCTTATGTCAAATCACTTCAAAAAATGTCAAAGATTCTTGGGCTATTGACTTACCTGAAAATGAAATTATTGATGGCGAATTATTCAAATCGAGTAATATCAGACCAAACAGGCTTTTCACAGCGGACCATTCAATCATACTTTATAAAGCAGGAAAAATAACTTACGCTATACACCAAAAAGTAATTGATGCTGTGGTGAAACTAATTTCATAACTGAAATTTGCCCATTTTCAATAGTTAGAATCCACCAAATTTCAAACTTGTCAAAAGCCTAAAACCAAATATATTTCGCTTTCAACCCCTGAATTTTACAGAATATTCTAAAAACTTTTGAACAGGGTTTGGTTTTCGGAATTTTTCATCCTACTTTTGCAGCGTCAATTTTGACGTAGCTATTTTTCGAGCCGTGAATCCTTACTGTCGCTTGTCTGGGATTTAGGAGTACATGGCAAGAAAAAGTAAGGAAACATTCATGGAAAACACAATTAAATTCTCAGACCTGGGGATTTCAGAAGAAATCTTGCGGGCCGTGGAAGAAATGGGTTATACAACCCCTTCCCCCATTCAATCACAAGCTATTCCTTTCGTATTGGAAGGACGCGATGTCATCGGTCAGGCTCAAACCGGAACCGGAAAGACAGCAGCTTTTGCCATTCCAATCATCGATCTGGTAGATCCTGAGTTCAACAGACCTCAGGCGATCATTCTCTGTCCTACCCGTGAACTTGCCGTTCAGGTAGAAGGAGAAATCCAAAAATTGGCCAAGTATCACAAAAAAATCAGTTCAGTAGCCATCTACGGCGGCGAATCCATCGACAAGCAGATTCGTACGTTGAAAAAAGGTGTCCAGATCGTAGTAGGTACTCCTGGCCGTGTGCAAGATCACATGGATAGAGGAACACTCAGATTGGAAGACGCCGGAATCATTGTCCTTGACGAAGCAGATGAAATGCTAGACATGGGATTCAGAGATGATATTGAAGCGATCCTACAGGAAATGCCTGAAGAAAGACAGACTGTCTTCTTCTCTGCTACGATGGCCAAGCCAATCATGGACTTGACCAGAAAGTATCAGACCAACCCTGAAATCATCAAGGTCGCTAAAAACGAACTTACTGTTTCCAAAATAGATCAGGTTTACTATGAAGTAAAACCTTCTTTGAAAATGGAATTGATGGTTCGTCTGATGAATATCAACAACTACGCCCTCAGCGTAGTCTTTTGTAACACCAAGCGCATGACCGATGAGGTAACAGAAGGCTTGGGTGCCAGAGGAATCCTAGCCGAAGCACTTCACGGTGATCTTTCTCAGGCACAGCGTGACAAAGTGATGGGCAAGTTCAGAAAAGGACTTTGTACTGTATTGGTTGCAACAGACGTAGCGGCAAGAGGTATCGATGTGGACAATGTGGAAGCTGTATTCAACTTCGACATTCCATTGGACGAAGAATACTACGTACACAGAATCGGTAGAACAGGCCGTGCCGGCAAATCCGGAACAGCCATCACCTTCATCACTGGTCGTAGAGAAACCATGAAATTGAGAGACTTGGAGCGTTATACCAAGGCTTCTATCAATAAAATGACTCCTCCATCAGTGATTGAATTGGTTGAGTTGAAAAAAGCTCAATTGGTAAAAGACGTACACCGCGTATTGAGCAAGGAAGAAAACAACGAAATCTTCGAATCTACCATCAGCCAACTGGTAAAAGAAGGTTTGACACCAGAGCAGATTTCTCTTGGTCTCTTGAAAATGGTGATGGGAGATGCCGTGAAAGAACTGAAAGATCAGGACTTTGGTATCGAAACAGCCTACGGTGACCGTAGAAGAGAAGGCGGACGTGACGGAGGTCGTGAAAGCAGATTTGGTGATCGCAGAGAAGGTGGTAGAGGAGATCGTTTTGAAAGAGGTACAAGAAGCGGTGGAGACCGTTTTGAAAGAGGTCCAAGAAGCGGCGGAGACCGTTTCGAAAGAGGAAGCCGTTTTGGTGATAGAAAAGAAGGCGGAAGAGACTTCGCTCCAAGGACAGAACGTACACGTGATGCCAATATGACGCGTCTATTCCTCAACTTAGGCAATAAAGACAGAATCCGTCCGAATGATATCGTAGGTGCAATCGCCGGAGAAACAGGCGTACCAGGCAAAAGCATCGGCGGCATTGACATTTTTGACAACTTCTCCTTTGTGGATGTGCCTCAGAAAGACGCTGAGCACGTTATCCGAGTAATGAAAAACAACACCATCAAAGGAAAGACCGTAAACATGGAAATTTCTAAAGGTTAATTTGGTTATAGGTTAATTTGGTTTAAAGGCACAATTCTAAATGGATTGTGCTTTTTTTGTGTTCATATCCTTCTACCCATGCAGCTGTTTTTTCAAGATCACATCTCCGAGCCTATCACCACGCTAAGTGAGGAAGAATCCAAACATCTGATTCGCGTCCTTCGCAAAAAGCAAGGTGATGCCATCACACTTACAGATGGAAAAGGGTTGGTCTACGAATCGGTGATTTTGGATGCAAATCCAAAAAAAGCAAGCCTGAAAATTCTGAGTAAAACAGAAGCAGAGGTAGATTCTTTTTGTATTCACTTAGCAATAGCACCTACCAAAAATCCCGACCGAATGGAATGGATGGTGGAAAAAATTACCGAAATCGGGTTTCATGAACTGACCTTGATCGAAACGATGAATTCCGAACGAACTTTTCTCAAAACCGATCGACTTCAGAAAAAAATCATTTCAGCTTGTAAACAAAGCATCAAATTCAGAACCCCGAGAATCAATCCCAGCTGCAAATTCAATGATTTAATTAAATCAAATGAATTTATTGATTTTCAGAAGTTTATTGCTTACGTTGATGAAGACCAAAAGCATCATTTGATGGATTTGGCAGAACCTGGAAAAAAGTACCTTATCCTAATTGGACCCGAGGGAGACTTCGATCCAAAGGAAATTCAACTTGCTTTTCAATCAGGTTTTCAGGCTGTCTCCTTAGGGAAAAGTAGGCTTCGCACCGAAACTGCAGGTCTTTCTGTGGTACAAATACTTCAAGTAGTAAACCGATAAAATCAGGTTTTTTTCTTTGGTTTACTTGAAGTGAAGCTTGAAGTCAACTGCGATTTTCCTATTTTAGATTGTTTTTAGAACCCACCTCAATTAGGGGTTTTTGTAACTCAACATTAAACATAATCCTGTGCCTTACAAAGAGCGAGATATAGAGAAAAAATACTATTCCATCGGTGAAGTGGCGGATATGTTTAAAGTGGCCGCTTCATTGATTCGCTATTGGGAGGGTGAATTTGAAATCATCCGACCTAAAAAGGATAAAAAGGGAAACCGTCGCTACACCAAAGACGATATCCAGAAAATCCGGTATGTCTATCACTTGGTAAAAGAAAAGGGCTATACCCTTCAAGGTGCACAGGAAGTGATCGCCTCTGGAAAGCAACAGGGATTTGATAAAGTAGCAGCAGTACAGAAACTTCAGGAAATCAAGGATTTTTTAATCAATCTGAAGCATGAACTTTCCTCCCGATCAGGATCTTGAGCAGCTCCGATATCATTTAGCACTTGCCGTGGCCCCCAAAGTGGGCCCAACACTTTTTAAAGCAATCGTCGCTTACAGCGGTTCGCCAAAGGATTTCTTTAAACTCACCAAAGGAAAGGCTTCCAAAATCCCTCGAGTGGGAGAAAAACTGCTGGAAATTCAGAAAAACGAATCCAATTTGCTTGGTATGGCAGACGACGTTATCAATACTTGCCAAAAAAAAGGTATTCAGATTCATAGTTCAAGTTCATCGCGATTTCCTCAACGACTGAAGACCATAGAAGACTCTCCTGTCATCCTTTTTTCTCAAGGGAAAGGTGAGTTGAATTTCGACCGGAATATAGGAATCGTAGGTACCCGAAGCGCCACCAACTACGGGAAAGCCATCACCAAAAAAATCATCGAAGACCTTCTGCCCTATCAGCCCGTCATTATCTCCGGGCTAGCTTACGGAATTGACATTGAGGCTCATCGGGCCGCCCTTCAAGTCGGACTCCCAACGATAGCCATTATGGGCTCACCGATCGATCAAATCTATCCTGCCGCACATAAAAAGACAGCCGAACAGCTTCAGGAAACAGGCCTTCTTGTTTCCGAATATGCTCCGGGAAGTAGAATGGTTCCCGGTAATTTTCCCGCACGAAACCGAATCATTGCAGGTCTTTCGGATGCACTGATTGTGGTAGAAGCTGCCGAGAAAGGCGGGGCTTTAATTACCGCTGAGATCGCCTACAGCTATGATAAGGATGTTTTTGCAGTACCCGGAAACCTCCAATCTACTTATTCGGAAGGGTGCAATCAGCTAATTAGAAAGATGAAAGCTTCGATCTATACCGGACCGGGAGACATTGCCGAGGCTCTATTTTGGAACAAACCGGGAGAAGAAAAGATCAAAAAACCAACATTGGATTTAACCGGGAGGGATGAAGAAGAACGATCTATCCTACTTCACCTACAAGAAAAAGTCGAATCTGAAATTGATCTCATTTCTTACGCCACAGAGATCCCATTGGGTATTCTTTCCTCCAAATTGCTCTCTCTGGAATTTGAAGGAATCGTCAAATCGCTTCCTGGGAAGAAGTTTAAGTTGATGATTTAAGCCGATTAGGTTTCAAAGATATCTTCCAAATTGAGGCTAAAGCCATCAATACAGGAGGATTGCACTTCATCGCCTGCTACATACAAACCTGAGGATTGATATTTTCCATCGACTAAGGTGTAAATCAACAGGGTTTGTTCAGAAGGATGAATAACCCAATACTCTTTTACTCCAGATTCCTCATAAATCTCGTATTTCACTTTCAGTTCCTTTCTGTTATTTCCTGGTGAAAGGATTTCGACCACCAAGTCTGGCGCACCTATGCAACCTGCTTCATCCAACTTGCTTTCATCGCAAATCACACATAAATCTGGCTGGACAACAGTATCGATATCCTTGTTCTTTTTAGATTTTACAGGAAGCCTCACATCAAATGGAGCCTGAAATACTTGACAAGGCTTCCCTTTCAAAAAAATTAAGAATGCTGATCCGAGCCTCAATGAGACTTTTTGATGACTCATACTTGGTGCTGTAGCTGCCCATTTATACACTTTTCCGCGGATCAATTCGACCATCTCATCCATCTGCCAAGTAAGGTAGTCGGCATAGGAATAACGACCGTATTCGATATCGGGCTCATTTACAGTATGAAGCTTGTCATTTTCCATAAGGGAATTTAGTACAAAGTAGGATTAGAAAAAAAAGAGGCTATTTCCCTTTAAGCCGTCTCACCACTTTAGGAAAATACCAAAGGTAAAATCCACTGATCGCCAAAAAGATCAAACCTATGGAAATCAAAGTCGAATAGGTAAGCTTTGCCCCTTCGTCTCCTGTCGTGTAAAAATCAATGATGCTGCCATCGTGAACTTTTTCGATCCAGTCCGAATGCCGTGTTCCAACTGATAAAACCTCTCCCGAAAAACCATCCACCTGTACTTCGGTAAAATGGGTTTTAAACGTCACCTTCGCCGTACCTTTATCTGGTCGGATATCGATTCGATCCACCTCGGGATCTCTGCCAAGCTTCCGCATTTCCTCCTCCCCGATCTTGACCATTTGAGATGGCAAAATCCAGGTTCCACTTTCTACTTTCGTTTCCAAAGTTGGAGGCAGGAGTTCAGCCTTCTTTTTCCAAGCCAACAATATAGAAGTAACCCCTATCAAAAGGAAAAAGACAATCAGCGGAATACCCAGCCATTTGTGCATGCTGCGGAGCCATCGAAGGGCTTTGACTTTACCTTGTACCTTAAAATCAGACATCAATCAAGAGTTAAATACAAATCTGGCAAGTTTCAATGATTCAGTGAGTTCTGACTTATTCAACCCAAGGTCATATCCTTCTTTTTCCAACGTCTCTACCATCACCTCAGTAGCCATATTTCCCACCAAATCATCCTTGGCCATAGGGCAACCTCCGTAACCTTTGAGCGCACCATCAAAGCGATGACATCCACCCTTCAAGGCTGCCATTACTTTTTCTTCAATCGAATCAGGCCTACTATGCAAATGAGCTCCAAACTGAATTTGAGGAAAAGCTTGGGTATTCACTTTGAAGAGTTCGGTGATCAATTCGCTTGTTGCTGCTCCGATGGTATCCGAAAGAGAAACTGTCTCAATCTGGAGTTGGGCCAATTTCTCCACAAACTCTGCAATTAACTCTGGAGAGTAAGGATCGCCATAAGGATTGCCAAAACCCATGCTGAGGTACACTACCTGTTTTTTGCCTTTGGCTTCGCAAAGATGTTGAATACTTTCTACTGTCTTGAGTGCCTCAGCAATGCTGGCATTGGTATTCCGTTGCTGGAACGTCTCAGATACCGAAAGTGGAAAACCTAAAAAGTCTATTTCCTGAAAGTGAAGCGCATCTTCTGCCCCTCTGACATTAGCCACAATAGCTAAAAGCTTTGATTTGGCTTTATGCAAATCCAGCATCTCTAATACCTCTGCCGTATCCCGCATTTGAGGGATCGCTTTAGGACTTACAAAACTCCCAAAATCTAGGGTATGAAAACCGACTTCTAAAAGCTGATTAATGTAAGCGGCCTTGATGGCAGTATCTATAAAATCAGGGAGCCCCTGCATGGCATCCCGTGGGCATTCGACCAACTGAATCATGGCCGAAGATAGGCAGAATAGAGAAATTGCCTGAAAAATTGGGAAGAATGGTTGAAATCTTTGGGATTTCAAAAACCCCAAAGATTTAATCAATCAAAGTAAACATTCGAGGTCTTGAAGACCTCAAATGTTATCAAAACACCTCCTTAGCCACTTTATAAGTCGCATCCGCCTTACTCATCGTGTAGAAATGCAAAGAAGGCACATTTGCAGCTACTAACTCCTTGCACTGCTGGATGGACCAAGCGATTCCCACTTCTTTCACCTCCGCATTGGTTTTGCACTTCTCGAGTTCATCGGTCAAGGCATCAGGCAGGTCCAGGAAGAAAGTTCGAGGGAGCATGGTAATCTGGCCCAAGGTTGTAATGGGCTTAATTCCCGGAATAATAGGCACATCGATGCCCGCTTCACGGACTTTAGCTACATATTCGAAATACTTCTGATTGTCAAAAAACATCTGAGTCACGATGTATTCTGCACCTTTATCGATCTTTTCTTTCAGGTACTTCAAATCAAACTTCATCGAAGGCGCTTCAAAATGCTTCTCCGGATAGCCTGCCACACCCACACAAAAGTCTGTATGAAAACTATTCTCAGTTTCTTCATGCAGGTATTTTCCGTTGTTCATTTTCACAATCTGCTCCACCAACTCGCTGGCAAAACTGTGTCCATCAGGTTCTGCTGTAAATCGCTCAGCCTTAGGAGCATCTCCTCTTAAGGCCAAAACATTGTCTACCCCGATAAAATTGAGATCAATCAGGACATTTTCTGTCTCCTCTTTGGTAAAACCTCCACAAAGCACATGTGGGACCGCATCTACCTGAAATCGGTTCATGATTGCCGCACAAATCCCAACTGTACCCGGACGCTTTTTAGTACTCACTTTTTCCAGTAGTCCATTAGGATGTTTCTTGAAAATGTACTCTTCCCGATGGTAAGTCACATCCACAAAAGGAGGATTAAACTCCATCAAAGGAGCAATACCTTCGCAAAGTTCTTTCAAACTTTGTCCCTTCAAAGGAGGAAGAATTTCAAATGAAAAAAGCGTGGATTTTGCGTTTTTTAAGTGCTCGGTAATCTTCATACTGTTTGATTCTCTAATTGTTTGGATGGCGTGTAGGCCAAATTTGGGGAAAGCAGACGCTCAGCTTGTTCGATCGAAATCCCCTTTCTCATCGCATAGCTTCCAACTTGGTCTTCGGCAATTTTACCCAATCCAAAGTATTTAGACTCTGGATGACCGAAGTAAAACCCAGAAACAGAGCTGGTCGGATACATCGCAAAGCTTGAAGTTAATGTGATGCCTACGGTGTTTTCGAGATCCAAGAGTTTCGCAATAGTTTCTTTTTCCGAGTGCTCAGGACATGCCGGGTAGCCTGGTGCAGGTCTGATACCCGGATATTCTTCACGGATCAATGACTCTGTATCAAGTCCTTCCTCTGTAGAATAGCCCCAATATTCTTTTCTCACTATCTCGTGTACATACTCTGCAGCTGCCTCTGCTAATCTATCGGCCAATGCTTTGAATAGAATGTCATTGTAGTCGTCTCCTGCCGCTTGGAACTCGGCCAATTTAGCTTCCATTCCCAAGCCAGCTGTCACCGCAAAGCAACCTAGGTAATCTGTCTGATCAGGATGCAGGTAGTCTGCGAGTGATCGGTTAGGCACTCCTTTACCTTTCTTTCCTTGCTGACGCAAAAAGTGGAATCTGGCAATCTCAAAGTTCTCATCATTCGGTTCAAAGACAACCGCATCATCCTGCTTTCGCTGAACAGGCAACAAGGTGAAAACCGCCTTGGCAGAGAGCCAACGCTCCGCAATCAATCGGTCCAACATGGCTTGCGCATCTGCGAAAAGCCGCTTTGCCTCGTCTCCTACGATTGGATCTTCGAATATTTTTGGGTATTTCCCACTAAGCATCCACGTGCTGAAGAATGGTGTCCAATCGATGTATTTTCTCAATACCGTCAAATCCAGATCTTCCAAGACAGTTCTTCCCAGCTTTTTAGGCTTCACCGGCTCAAATGAACTCCAATCAATTTCTACTGGATTGGCCTTAGCCTCTTCGTAGCTGATGAGTTGTTTCACAGACTGCTTAGCCTCGTGCTCCTCGCGGAGCTCACGGTAAGTAGCTTTTATTTGCTTGTGATAGGCCTCCTTGGTTTCCTCAGAGATCGCCTCACCTGCGATGGGAACAGACTTACTCGCATCAGTCACGTGAACTACTGTTCCGGAATAGACCGGATCAATCTTCACCGCTGTGTGAATTCTGGAAGTAGTGGCTCCCCCGATCAGCAAAGGAATCTTTAGGCCTTGACGCTCCATCTCAGAGGCCACATTGACCATTTCATCCAAAGAAGGCGTGATCAAACCGCTCAATCCTATGATATCAACCTTATTTTTGATTGCTTCATCGATGATTTTCTGTGCATCCACCATTACACCGAGGTCGATGATTTGGTAGCTATTGCAGGCCAATACCACTCCAACGATGTTTTTACCGATGTCATGGACGTCACCTTTCACGGTGGCAAGCAGGATTTTCTTCAAAGAAGATGCCTCTTGTCCTTCTTCCGGTAAAGGCATGAAGGGCTCGAGATAGGCTACTGCCTTTTTCATCACCCGTGCCGATTTTACTACTTGAGGAAGGAACATTTTCCCTTCTCCAAAAAGATCACCTACCACATTCATCCCGTCCATCAGAGGGCCTTCGATCACCTTCAGCGGATTAACTAATTCAAGCCTTGCCGCTTCAGTATCTTCAATGATAAAATCCAAAATTCCCTTCACCAAGGCATGCTCGATACGCTTTGATACAGGCTGAGATCTCCAAGCTTCATTTACCACCTCTTTTTTATCGGCAGCTTTTACAGTTTCTGCGAAATCCAACAATCGCTCGGTCGCATCTTCCCTACGATCAAAAAGAACGTCTTCGACACGCTCCAAAAGATCCTTTGGGATATCCGCATAGACTTCCAACATAGTTGGATTGACGATACCCATGTCCATCCCATGATGAATCGCATGATAAAGAAAAGCAGCATGCATGGCTTCCCTTACTCGGTCATTTCCACGGAAGGAGAAGGATACGTTACTTACCCCACCACTGACCTTAGCTCCCGGGAGGTTTTCCTTAATCCATTTGGTAGCAAGGAAAAAGTCAAGCGCATTTCTGCGATGCTCTTCCATACCCGTAGCTACAGGGAAAATATTCGGATCAAAAATGATGTCCTGAGGATTGAATTTGACCCGATCGACCAAGATGCGGTAGCTGCGCTCGCAGATTTCTTTTCTTCGCTCGTAAGTATCAGCTTGACCCTTTTCGTCAAAAGCCATCACGACCACGGCAGCCCCAAACTTCTTGATCGTTTTCGCCTGCTGTATAAATTCTTCTTCCCCATTTTTCAGGGAGATAGAATTCACAATCCCTTTTCCCTGAACACACTTCAAACCTGCCAAGATGATGCTCCACTTGGAGCTATCGATCATGATGGGAATACGACTGATCTCTGGTTCGGAAGCAATCAAATTAAGGAATCTGACCATCGCAAACTCACCGTCCAGCATCCCCTCATCCATGCAGACATCGAGCACCTGAGCACCGCCTCTCACCTGATCCAAGGCAATTTCCAGCGCTTCATCATAGTTTCCGCTGAGGATAAGTCTGGCAAATTTCTTCGAACCGGTGATATTGGTTCGCTCGCCGATGTTGACAAAATTGATTGTCGGGGTGAAAACCAAAGGCTCCAAGCCTGAGAGTTTCAAATAGTCCTGCTTAGGCATTGCTTCCCTCCTCTTCTAGTTCTTCTTCAATTTTTCGTGGCTGAAATTCCGCCGCCATTTTTGCCAAGGCTTTAATATGCTCAGGGGTTGTACCACAGCATCCGCCTAGAATATTTAGCATGCCTTCCCTCAAAAAGTCTCGCACCTGGTCCGCCATCTCATTTGCCCCCTGATCGTAAGCACCAAACTCATTGGGAAGTCCCGCATTGGGATAGGCCGACACATAGAATGGTGCTTTTTGAGAAAGAACCTTTAAGTAAGGTCTGAGCTCTTTTGCTCCCAAAGCACAATTCAAGCCCACTGAGAGCAAAGGAACGTGAGAAACGGAAATCAAAAATGCTTCAGTCGTCTGACCTGAGAGTGTTCTACCCGAAGCATCGGTAATAGTGCCCGAGATCATGATCGGCACTCCGCCTTCTTTGGGATCTAAGGGAATTCCTCTTCCTTCATATACTTCCTGCACTGCATACAAGGCAGCTTTGGCATTCAGCGTATCGAAGATGGTCTCAATTAAGATGATATCTGCCTCCCCATCCAACAAGCCTCTCACTTGCTCAGCATAGGCCTCTGCCAATTGGTCAAAAGTAATCGCTCGATAACCGGGATCATTGACATCCGGGGAAATCGAGGCAGTACGATTGGTCGGGCCCACTGCGCCTGCTACAAAACGTGGTTTGGAGGGATCGTTTGCTGTAAACTCATCAGCTACCTCTCTTGCCAATTTGGCTGACTGAAAATTGATCTGATAAGCCAAATGAGACAATCCATAATCTTCCTGAGCAATGGTCGTTCCTGAAAAAGTATTGGTTTCGATGATGTCAGCCCCTGCCTCCAAATATTCCTTATGGATAGCCTTAATGATATCAGGTCTACTCAAAGACAGTAAATCGTTGTTTCCTTTTAGCGATTTGGGATGATCCTTCAACTCAGGTGTTCTGAAATCTTCCTCAGAGAGTTTGTAACGCTGAATCATGGTGCCCATGGCCCCATCTAGGATCAAAATTCGGTTTTGAATGGATTGAAGGAGGGATTCCGTTCGGTTTTGCATCTTGTAATAAGTCAATTCAAAAAGGCAATCGAGCAAAACACGGAGAAAATAACTAACTATTCTTTCTTCCGCTCATCTATTTCCGGCATTTCCGGAACGGGAGTTAGCACCTTGTAGACAGGTTGCTAAGACGTCGCAGGGCCCTTCCCTCGGTCTTTCTCGATAAGCCGAAGCAAAAGTAATATCTAATCTTCAATAAACAGGAGATTTAGGGGACAAAATGAAAATTCTTGACTGGTTTTTTTGAAAAAACAAAAGCTTTTCAGCCTTATGGCCTTAAGCCTATTCCAAAGGTTAAAAAGGGCGCGGACATGTAATCAGTCATCGGTAATCCCCCCAATTTATACCCAGGAAATCCTGCCTCATACCCTCCCGAGGCCGTGATCACCAAATCAAAAAACTTTCTTTCCGTCATAGGTATGCCATATTCAAAAAGAATTTCGGGTTTAGCCATCAGTCCTGCAGTTTTAAGATACCCATCAAAATACCGTTGTTCGACTAGCTCAGGGAAATCGGGTTTTTCATTTGCTGAAAGCGTATATCTGAGATTACCAAATCCCAATCCAGCCATAGCACCGATTGCAAAGTTTTTATACTGAAAGAATTTATAACCCCCGTTACCATAAACTCGAAGACTGTTTAAGCTGTGGGTTTGAGAATTGCTGGCCCGACCATCCATCGCAAGATTGAAGACATCCACACCATAGAGCATTCCATCCGTTTCGCCAAGTATCCGCAATCCCCAGTTACTAGGTTTTCCTTGTAGCGGCTGATAACCATTTTCTTCCAATACAGCATTGAATTTATCCGGTGAAGAAAAATGAATACCCCTGATCAAAGAAATTCCGATTGTAGCGTCTTTATAGAAAAAATTGCGATCGGGCAATGAAATTCCAGCTCCTACTCTCACAAAAGCACCCGCTTGAGCATTGTCAAATGCCAGACCATTTATGGACCAACTTCCCTCAAAGGGACTGAAGGAATACCCAACTTTGGCTAGGATTTCCAATGATTCTTTCCGACCGGGCAGATCAAAATCATAGCTAGCTTGAAAACCAATTTCTGTCAAAAAATCCCCAAATCCGTTTGTTCCCTTCTGGATGTCATTTTTTCGGAGAATAAAACCTCTTCGCGGACTTTGTAAAAAAGAATTGAGATCAGATTCTTGTTCAGAAGGCAGCATCTGAAAATTCATATAACCCATACCTAGGGACATGTAATGAATCAACTGGAATTTTCCTTCTTCTGTCAATGAATAGCCCACATTCAACAAAGCTCTGGAGGTCCGATACTTGATATCAAACTGGTCAAATTCACTGGTTTTGCTTTGATGCTGAGTCAGTTCAAAGCCAACCACAAAATCATTAACTCGAGTCTGATAACCCAAACCATAGGTACGGTATCTATTTCGAAGCGGTGAGAGTCCTCGATCCGAAAGAAGCTCATTGAACTGTCTGATTTTAGCACCTGAACTGCCCGTGAAGCCATAAAACGAGGATCTTTTTTCCATCAGTTTTTGAGCTTGAACAGAATAAGCAAGAGCTAATGTCAAAAAAACAGGAATGATACGCTTAAGGTAATTCATTGATTTGGTTTAAAATGGTCGGCTAGATTTGGCCATTTCCTACTTGACAAAATTAATGCTAAACCAAAATTCAACCCTGATCTTTTGAATTCAAAACCTTACTTATTTTCTCATACAACACTTCAGGAGAAAATGGCTTGGGTACAAAATCATCAAATCCTGCCTCATTCAATTCATCTTTTACTTCATTGTAGGATGCTGCTGTCAAAGCCAAAATCGGAACATGGGACTTTTCAAGAATCTTATTCTGGCGGATAGAAGTAGCCACTTCAAAACCGTCCAATTCGGGCATTTGCAAATCAAGGAGAACCAAATCAAACGAATGTTGCTCAAAAATCTCCAAGGCCTCTTTCCCGTCACTTGCGATAAAGAGTTGGCCCGCATTCCATTTGGTCAAAAATTTACGAATCAAAATCTGGTTGACCACATTATCCTCTGCTACCAAAATGGATGCTTTTTCCAATGATTTAGAGTTGGAAGGTGTGGAGCTTTCTGCCTCTTGTTTTGGTTGGACCAACTGCTCAAAAGGAATCGAAAATTCAAATACACTTCCCCCTCCTGATCTATCTGTCAGCTTGATATGACCTCCATAGAGCTCAACCAGTCGTTTGACTATCGCCAATCCCAAACCAGTGCCTCCATATTTTCTAGTAGTAGAGGAAGATGCCTGAGTGAATGCCTCAAAAATGCTTTTCTTTTTGGCATCCGGTATCCCTATTCCGGAATCTTCAAATCGGAATTTGATTTCAGTTTTACCTTCTTTTACATTTTCTCTTAAAAGCGAAATTCTCACAAAACCCCTTTCCGTAAACTTGACGGCATTCGAAACCAAATTATTAATTACCTGCCCGAGGCGAAGTGGATCGCCGATCAAAGTTTCCGGAATAGCTTCGTCGATTTCACAGCTGAGCCGTAAGCTTTTTTCATTAGCCTGAAAACTATGTGAATGAACAATCCTGTGTACGACATTTCTCAAATCAAAGGAAATTCGCTCCAATTCTACTTTTCCAGAATCAATCTTATTGTAATCCAGGATATCATTGATCAGAGCCATTAGATTCTCGGCTGAGAATTGAAGGGTTTTAAGGTTTTCCAATTGGTCAGGCCGTGGATTTTCTTCCATCAGAAAATGAGTTAAGCCAATCACCGCATTCATTGGCGTGCGGATCTCATGGCTCATCACGGATAGAAACTGCGACTTGACCAAAGACGCCTGTTCTGCCTTTTCTTTGGCTATTCTGAGCTCCTGTTCTGCTTCTTTTAGCTTTGACACATCACGCGCAATCCCGGTGTAAAAGCGCTGCTGTCCAGATTTGTCCTGAATCAGTTTACCATTGGAGCTGAAAACCCTGTAGGTACCATTGCGATGTCTAAGTCTAAACTCCAAAAACTGAGTTGAGGAAAGCAGATCTTTCTTCTCCTCCAACATGACCCGAAACTGATCAAGGTCATCAGGATTCAAAAACTCAAAAATACTTCTGCCAGTCACTTCTTCAGAGCTGTAATCCAGGAATTGCTTCACATTTGGAGATACATACTGCAGCATGAATGTCTCGGAGAGTGAAAAGATTATTTCGGTCGATTCCTCCACCAGGCTCCTGTATTTTTCCTCAGAATTGATTAAATCCTGCTTGGCCTGATGCTCCTCCTGTATGTCCCGAATGATGCTGAGAGCATATTGCACCTGATCATTTTCTATAATTGGACGGATTATTCGATGGTAGTGCCTTCCATTGAGGGAGAATTCCGACTCGACAATTTCCCGATCAAAATAGACCCTATCGAGGAGCTGACTCACTTGTTCGTAAGAAGTCAGCTGAAGTTCGCTGAGATGCTTACCTTCAAAATCTTCCCTTCTCAAGCCCCAAGCGGCAAAATTGCTGCCTTCTGCCAAAATGTACCTTCGCTGGGAATCAAGAAGAAAAATATTTGTCCTCGGTATGTTGGACGCCAATACCCTGTATTGCTTGTCTCTTTCTTTTTGAATCGTATCTATCCGCTTTCGATCGGAGATATCCTGAAAAAGGCCCTCATGCAAAATGATGTTTCCAATATCATCTTTTACATCAGAAGTACGATCCTCTACCCAGATGAACTCCCCTTGTGTGGTTCTGATTCTGTATTCCCCAGAAAATGATTTAATCCCCTCTTGAACCGTCTGAATTCTAGCCAGGTCCAAGATGACTTCTTTGTCATCTGGATGAACCAAATTAAGAAATGAAACCTCATTTCTAATCAGGTAGTCGGCGTCGTATCCAAATCTATTGATGTTGTCAGAGATGTATTTAATCCGGTATTCATCGCTGGGGTCAACTCGAAAAAGAACAACGGGGCTATTTTCAATGATCAACTTTGCCCTTCGGGCCACCTGCTCTGATTTGTACTTCTCTGCAAGACTATGAAGAATGAATGAATAACCGATTTTTTCTTCCCCTTCTGAAAATATTGGCTGTAAAGTCATTTCAAAAGGGGATGCCTTTGAATGGAGAGTTTTGATAAATTGTTCAGATTTCCAATTTTCTTTTTGATTCAGAGATTCAGCAATCTCTTTGAGATCCTCATTTTCTCTCCAATCTATCTCTAGTAAATCCTCAAGCTGACCCCTAAAGGACTGGGCAGTCTCTGGACAGCAGAGTTGCACCGCCGCTTCGTTGAGATAGATCACTTCCAGGGAAAGATTTGTGACTACAATTGGATCGGAAACCTGTGCAAGGATTTGGGATTGCAATCTCAGATATCCATCTGCAGCTCTTTTATGTGTGATATCTGTACAAAACCCGTATATCTCCAATCCTTGGCTGAGGTAGTCGCGCTTCCCTTCAATCTCGTAACTGATGTGCTTTGATTTGCCATCTTGAGCTGTAATAGTAAACTCTCCCGAAGTGCGCTGGAGATTTTCAGAGGCCAGCTTGAGATTTTGAATGAATTCCTTGCGAAATGGCTTGTCTATTTTGTAAATCAAAACCGCAAAATCCGTGATAACGGGTCGATCACCCATCCCAAGGAGCTTGGACAATCCGGCTGAAAAATGAAATCGCTTGTTATGAGCCCCAAACCTCCACGAACCTGAGCTGGAAAGTATTTCAGTGTTTGCAAGTAAGTTTTCATTTCGCTGCAGCCTCCTCATCATTTGACTGCCAAGGTATGCTCCAGCCAATATATCCCCCAATTGCTTGAAAACCTGAATTTCCTTTTCTTCAAAAAAGAAAACTCCCTGAATAAATTCGAATTGGATGATCCCCAGGAGTCTTTGACCGGAAATGAGTGGAACCAGAAGCATTTTACGTTCTACCTCTTCCCTGTTCAGTTTGGATTTAAGCTTTAAGGTTCTTAGAATAACTTTTCCGTTCTCCAATTCACTCTTGACCGAATTAATCAGCCCAAAATACCTTGGGCTAGCCACCGTAGATTGATCTCCAGATTTAGTCCAGTGATTCAAAATTTCCAATTCGCGAGTGTCTCGGTTTATGATGAGAATTTTGGATTCCTCAGCCTGAAGCATTTCTCCAAACTGTACTAAAGCTTTGTCAAACTCATCTTCCAAATTAGACCAGCGACCATTGATCAGCTGGGCTGATATCCAATTGATTTGATTTTCGATCTCATACCTACGCTGAAGCGATTGCTCAGTGAGGATAAAATCAGTGATGTCTCTCGAACTGAAGAGGATCCCCTGAATTTGAGGATGATCAAGAAGGTTTCTGGCAAAACTCTCCAGGTAGATTCGCCTACCTGTGGAAAGGTTGATCCAAAAATCCAAAGCCACTTCTTCGTTTGAATTTAGAATTTCATCAAAGCTACCCTTGACTATTTCGAATATGCCAGCTGCTATGAACTCCTTATAGTTTCTACCCAAGAGATCAGAGGCAGGAATACCGATATTTTTTTCTACCGAATTACTGACGTAGAGGTAATTCCCGTCCTGATCGAAAATAGCTATCAGGTCATGGTAATTGGTAAGAATACTCTGCATGTATCCATACTCCCGACCTAAAGCATCTTCAAGGGCATCCTGTCGAGTTTGAACAGAATCGTCAGTTTTTTGGATCTTTTGACCTTTCGCAATCAAAAAACGAGATGAATAACTTGATGGCAAAGGGGTAAAACACCATTCATGCAATACATCCTGATCGGATTTGGTGGTAAGTGGAACTTGAACTTTTGGCAAGGATCCCTTTCCTTCCAAGAAATAATTTTCAAGGACAAGTAGATGAGCTGGTTGCCTAAAATAGTCTTTCCAATTGTCCCCTATGGAAACAAAATTCTCCAGAAAATACCTGTTGAAAAAAATAATCTCGTCAGAGTCCATTAAAAAAAGTGGTTCTTCGAGTTGATTGAAAAAGTCCGAAATATCGAATTGTTGAAATTGATCCATAGGATTAAAACTCACTCCCCTAACTTGGGAAAACTTTTTAAGAGAAAAAACTACTTTTTAAGAAAGGCATTTCCTTTATCGGGTTACAATTTTGTAAAAGATCAGAAGGTTCACATCATGAATTGACCTAAAAGGCAAAACTTTTTACCCCAGCACTCGTGACAATGCTAGTTAAATCTTAAACAAACCCCATTATGATTATTTCCACTACCAGCACACTCCAAGGTTATCACATTGACCAGTACTTAGGATTAGTCTCCGGTGAAACCATCATCGGCGCGAATATTTTCAAAGATTTTTTTGCAAGTATCACCGATATCGTAGGTGGTAGATCCTCTGCCTATGAACAAGTACTCCGCGAGGCTAAAGCTACTGCCATGGCTGAAATGGAAATGCAGGCCAGACAGTTTGGAGCTAATGCCATCATCGGTATTGACCTAGATTATGAAACCATCCGAGAAGGCATGCTAATGGTCACCGTCAGTGGAACTGCAGTAAAGACTACAAAACTATAACACAAAAGCCCTGAAATATCAGGGCTTATTTATTTGCGAAAGAACAACATCCAAAGTGGCTTTTTTGCAAAAATGATCTCCTACAATTACCACCGGAGCAGATTTGCACATATCCATACATTGGGTTCTTATC
Source organism: Algoriphagus sp. (assembly GCA_018336015.1). Lineage (GTDB taxonomy): Bacteria > Bacteroidota > Bacteroidia > Cytophagales > Cyclobacteriaceae > Algoriphagus > Algoriphagus aquatilis. The sequence goes on from JAGXQZ010000075.1 coordinate 46,327, forward strand.
AGCTTTACATTGCCTTTTAAGTCACCTGACTTTGCAGACTCCTTAAGTTCTTTCCTCAGCGATTTACCTCCGGATTTTTTACAATCCGATCCTGTACAACAAAAAACCAAGGTCTTTGAGTGCTTCATCACAAACCGGATATCCACTGCATCATCAAGCCACTCAGGTAAGCGCCATAGGTGCCTGCAGCATAACCCAACACGGCTAATAACACTCCTACTGGTGCCAACGACGCATCAAATGCCGAAGCAACAATAGGGGCAGACGCTGCACCACCCACATTTGCCTGACTTCCTACGGCCACATAGAAAAACGGCGCTTTGATGATCCAAGCTACCACTATCATGATCAGCACATGGAATACAATCCAAATAATCCCGATTAAAAATAAAATAGGATTATCCAACACGGCGCCAAGATCCATTTGCATCCCAGTAGTAGCCACCAACACGTAAAGAAGAACTGAACCCATTCTGGAGGCTCCTGCTCCTTCCAATTCCCGAGCTTTGGTAAAGGAAAGAAGCAAACCCGCTGTCGTAGCAATCACCACAATCCAGAAAAAAGCTGAATTCAAGGAATACTGATCCAGTTCTGGATAGTTAGTCCCAAACCAAGGTGCGATGTAGTCGGCTGCAAAATGGGAAACTCCCGTGACTCCAAAACCAATTCCGAAAATCAGCATGGTATCCTTTAGACTCGGGATCTTCATAATCCCTTCTCGAAACTTAGCGATTCGGTCCCTCAATTCATAAATAGCAGTGGTATCTGCTTTTAGCAGTTTGTCCAGCTTTTCAGGTTTGGCAGCCCAATAAAGTAAAAAGGCCATCCACAGGTTGGCAACCAAAACATCTACCGCAATCATTTGTCCAAAGAGTACCGGACTTGCACCAAATACCTCCAGCATCGCTGTCTGATTGGCACCTCCTCCAATCCAGCTACCCGCGATGGTCGATAATCCTCTCCATATTTCATCCGGCCCAGTACCCGCATAGATATCCGGATAAATCAAGCCAACAACAATCAAAGCAAAAGGTCCTCCGAGCATAATCCCTACCGTGCCCGCCAAAAACATGGTCAAGGCTTTGGGCCCCAGCTTCAATATTCCTTTAAGATCAATACTGATCGTAAATAGCACCAAAGAAGCAGGCAACAAATAGCGGGAGGCGACTTTATATAAATTGGAAGACTCTCCTGAAATCAAGCCCAAGGAATTGAAAACTGCCGGGATGAAATAACACAGGAGAACTGTAGGCACATAGGTATAAAACTTAACCCAAAATGGATGCTTACTCGCTGAAGTTGCAAAAACAAAGGCTAAGGTCGCCATGAGCAGACCAAAAACTACTGCATCATTGGTCAATAAAGGAGTGCTTTCTTCCATAATTTGGGCTTAATTTCTAAGTACAACAATACCAACAAAAGCCCAAAAAGACCAATTTCTAGGCCTTTTTCCCTTCCAATAGGTGAATCAATTCACTCAGGATCATAGCCGTAGCACCCCATACTATCTCTCCATCAATTTCAAAGTAAGGTGTTTCCAACTGTAAACCTCCACCTAAATCAAGCTGAGTTCGTTTTCTGATTTGGGGTTGAAAAATTGAGCTAACTTCAGTTCTGATGATTCGAGCCACTTCCTTTTGCTCAGGTACCAAGTATGGCGTCTCGGCTAGGAATCCTACCACAGGAGAAACCAAAAAATTACTGGTCGGAATATACAAATCTGATAGTCTTCCCAATACTTCCACCTTTCCGGCCTCAATTCCAATCTCCTCTTCTGCTTCTCGGAGTGCGGTAAAATACACATCCGGATCATTTGGCTCTACTTTTCCTCCTGGCAAAGCTACTTGACCACTATGGACACCTGGGTATACAGGTCGTTTAATCAGCGGAAAAAAACCTTTTCCATCCTCAGGAAAAAACAAAAGAAGGACAGCACTTTTTCGGTGATTGTCTGGGATTTTTGGAGAAAATCTCCTCATATCCACCGGTAGTGGCGACATGTGAAGATGAGCATCCATTCCCGGCAAAGGGTTTTGAAAAGCTTTAGACAACAGTTCTTTTAAAAAATCAATTTCCATTTGTGGAAAGGTCCAATCCCTTCAGCCTACGACTCAGATACGATTCAGGAGAATACTCACCAACCACCTTTTTCAATTTAAATTGGCTCAACAGATGCTTGTCAGTACGAATAAGCCAAAGCATGGGTCTAAATCCTTCATCCTCCTGAAAATATCCCATGACCAAAAACTCACTCGGACTCAACCAAAGGCCTTCTTCAAACATCCCAGAAGGTCCCATAAAGAGCAAACGCTCCTTCATTCCATCCGCCCGATACCAAATCACTTCTGAGTCAGGATTAAGGTAAGGCTTATCCAATCCGTCTTGTGCTTCAATTTTATAAGAATAAATATCGACGGTACCATTGCCTTCAGGATGGGCAAACTGGTAAGGAAAAAGAGGATCTCCCACCAGAATAGGATTTTTTTCAGGCATTTCCATAGGATCTATGGAGTCCGTAAATACCCACTCAAATTCCTCCATTGCCATGTTGATACCTTGGCTTGTCCAATGCGATTTCCAGGCTGATTTTTGACTGAGACCGAGTTCTAACTTTTGAAAAGTTGCCTCCATGGACTCCTTAGATGGTTGGGTATCCATCTTTTCTTCCTCAACAGATTCTTTCCCGCTGCAGGATAAAACCATTAGTACGAGGACAGCAAATAGATAACTTTTCTGAATTGAGGTCATAATAAAAACTATGAGCTATGAAACTAAGCTAAGGAAAGGAAAAAACAAATCGGTCAATTCGAAATTGAATTACAGAACACCAATAAGAATTAAAAAAATAATTTAAATCTGATCAGGAAAACTGGCCATTCAGTCTAATTTTTAAAATGTGTTCCCACATATAGCCAATTGGTCAAGAGCAAACTTGGCTGTTGATTTTGGACCAATATTACCCGAGGCGAGAATCACTCCGTAATCAGGACCTTCGTTGGCCAGGTGGATTTTGATATGCCCATCAAAGGATTTCATCGATTCGAAGGTAAGTTTGGAACCATTAGACAAAATTCCCAAGACAGTCACAGATTCCAGACTTCTGGCAGATACTGGATTCAGCAAAAAAGCAATCGGGCTGTCCTTCTGATCGTAACTTCCAAAATGCAAATGAGCAGGATAGGTATAATCCGTGTTAGCTGTTGATCCATCCATTCGTAAAGTCATCTCCAAGCCACCATTGGTCATTTCTCTGATCAGCACCTTTCCTCGAAAATTATAGGTACTGGATTGATGTAAAGAAAACTCCAATTCTTCACCCGTGTAATTTTCTTCCTTAGACTCCGAACATGAGGTAAAGAAAAGAGCTGCTAAAAAAACAAGAAGTAACTTTTTCATGGATTGCCAGTTTTGAGCTAAAACGAAGAGCATGTAGATGCTGTTCATTTTTCTTCTAAAATTATCAATTTCGCCCGCAAAGCAATTCTTCCTTCTCATCAAATCCGGTTAAAGCAGCGCTCAATCATGAAAAATTTTGCGGAGTTAATTACTAGACTGGATCAGTCCAACAAAACCGGAGATAAACTCGAGGCTTTGGAATCCTTTTTTAAAACAGCATCTTCTGAGGATCAAATCTGGGGAATTGCAATTTTCTCGCATCGAAGACCCAAACGTCAAGTTAATACACGCCAATTGCGAACCTGGTGCCAAGAACAGGCTGGCATACCCGATTGGCTATTTGAAGAATGTTACCAATCCGTGGGGGACCTTGCCGAAACCATCGCACTCCTGCTTCCTCCTGCTCATTCCAGCCATGAGAAAAACTTATCCGAATGGATTGAAGACCTAAAATCACTTGAAAATCAAGGAGAAGAAGCGAAAAGGAATTTCATTCGCTCTTCCTGGGATTGTCTTGATCGAACAGAGCGATTTGTTTTCAACAAACTAATCACCGGAGGATTCCGAATTGGCGTAAGCCAAAGCCTTATCATTCAAGCCCTCGCCAAGCACCTTGGAGTAGATAAATCACAAATCGCGCACGCCTTGATGGGAAATTGGGATCCCGAACAAACCACCATGGAGATGCTAAGATCTCCTGTAGGAGTGACCAAAGACAGTTCCAAACCCTATCCCTTTTTCCTCGCGCATCCCTTAGAAGTTTCCGTTTCCGAATTGGGTGATATCAAGGAATGGATTGCTGAATGGAAATGGGACGGTATTCGGGGGCAGTTGATCCGCAGAGAAAATCAATCCTTCATCTGGAGCCGTGGAGAAGAACTGGTCAATGAGAAATTTCCCGAAATCTTGGATTTGGCGGCAAGCCTTCCCGACGGCACTGTCTTGGATGGAGAAATCATCGCTTTCCAAAACGGTCTCCCACTCCCTTTTTCAATTCTTCAAACTCGCATTGGCAGAAAAAACATTAGCAAAAAACAGTTGCAGGATGCTCCCGTAAGCTTTATCGCTTATGATATCCTCGAATGGGAAGGCCAAGCTATTCGAAGCTGGCCCATGCACCAACGAAGAACGCTTTTGGAATCACTCCATCAGTCCAATCCGCATCCCCGATTCGAGCTTTCCCAACGCGTGCAAGCCCAGTCCTGGGAAGAACTGACCCAAATCAGGCAGTCCTCAAGGGATTACCTAGCCGAAGGTCTAATGCTGAAAAAGGCCTCTTCGAGCTATGAAACCGGACGAAAGCGTGGAAGCTGGTGGAAATGGAAAATCGAACCCTTGACCATCGATGGCGTCATGATCTACGCCCAAAAAGGCCATGGTCGCAGGGCTGATTTGTACACGGATTACACCTTTGCCGTTTGGGATGGAGAAGCATTAGTTCCTTTTGCCAAAGCGTATTCGGGATTGACCGATGCAGAAATCCGAGAGGTGGATGCATTTGTCAAGAAAAACACACGAGAGCGATTTGGTCCGGTTCGTACTGTCTCAGCTGAATTGGTATTTGAAATTGCATTTGAAGGAATTCAAGACAGCCCTCGTCACAAAAGTGGGATTGCATTGCGATTTCCTCGAATTTCACGCTGGAGAAAAGACAAACCCAAGGAGGAGGCCAACACGTTGGAGGACCTCAAAGCCTTGCTAAAGCAGTATGGAGGATAAGCGACTAAAAATCGGACTGGAGTACTTTCAAAAGAAAGGCTGGACTCCCTTTCCTTTCCAAATCCAAGCTTGGCAAGACTTTTTGGACGGAAAATCCGGATTGCTCAATGCACCCACTGGTTCTGGAAAGACCTTTGCACTTTGGTTTCCGGCACTTTTAGAATACATCGAAAACCATCCTGATACTTGGCAAAAACCTCAAAACAATGGAATCCAGCTTATTTGGGTGACGCCGCTTCGGGCTTTGGCACAAGATCTCCAAAAGGCCATGCAAGAAGTCTGTGAGGTGATCGGGCTACCTTGGCAAGTGGCTGTACGAAATGGAGACACCGACGCCAGAACTCGCTCAGCCATGAAGCGAAGGCCTCCGGAGTGTTTGATCACTACACCGGAGACGTTGCACATTCTGATTTCTCAAAAGGATCACAAAGAACTCTTCCAAAATCTTAGCGCCGTAGTCGTAGACGAATGGCATGAACTGGTGGGAAATAAACGCGGCGTACAAGTGCAGTTGGCATTGGAATACATGCAAAGTATCAACCCCAACAGATTCAAGCGTTGGGCAGTATCAGCTACCATCGGCAATCTAAGCAAAGCCGCTCAAACTCTTTTGGGCAGCAACCTTCCTGTCCACATCGTGAAAGCCAAGGTGGAAAAGGAGATTATCCTCCATTCTGTTTTTCCGGAGGAAATAGAGAAATACCCGTGGTCGGGGCACTTGGGAATCAAGCTGATGGATCAGGTGATCGAGATCATTGAGGGAGGTAGATCTGTGCTTCTTTTCACCAATACCCGTTCGCAAACAGAGATTTGGTACCAGAAAATATTGGAAGCCCGTCCCGATTGGGCAGGTTGGATTGCCATGCATCATGGTTCGCTAGACACCTCCGTAAGGGCTTGGGTAGAAAATGCGCTTCATGAAGGCATACTCAAGCTGGTCGTTTGTACCTCAAGCTTGGACTTGGGTGTGGATTTCAGACCTGTGGATCGGGTGATCCAGGTGGGAAGCCCGAAGGGAGTTTCGCGATTTGTACAGCGAGCAGGCCGGGCAGGTCATCAGCCTGGATTACCTTCCGAGATCTACTTTGTGCCGACCAATTCGCTTGAATTGATTGAAGCGGCGGCTCTAAGAAGTGCGATTGAGCAGGAAGAAATGGAGTCTCAGTTTACGCCCGAACTCCCCTACGATGTGTTGGTTCAGTTTTTGGTCACCTTGGCAGTAGGTGATGGGTTTGATCCAAAAGTGATTTTCCCGATAGTGAAAAAGACTTCTTCTTTCACCAAACTTTCCGATCAAGAAATTCAATGGGTGATGGATTTCATTACCAAGGGTGGTGCATCACTGGGCAGCTATGAAGATTTCCTCAAAGTAGTGGAAGATGAGGATGGAAAGTATCGGGTGAAAAGCAAGAAAATAGCCATGAAGCATCGCCTCAGCATGGGTACCATTGTGAGTGATGTGGCCCTGAAAGTGAAATTCAAAAACGGCACCTACCTGGGCACTGTCGAGGAATACTTCATTTCCAAACTGAAAACAGGCGACCGTTTTTTCTTTGCCGGAAGGAATCTGGAGTTGCTTCAGGTAAAAGGACTTGATGTCTTTGTCAAAGTCACCGAAAAGAAAACCAGCAATGTGGTGAGTTGGATGGGTGCAAGAATGTCGCTTTCCTCCATGCTTTCGCACAAAATCAGGGAAATTTTCCGGGAATACAACCAAGGAATCATCCGCTCGAAGGAAGTACGAAAGGTCTTACCGATTCTGGATTTACAGAGTAAGCTTTCCATCGTCCCGGACGAAAACACTTTTCTTATCGAATCCCTACAAAGTCGGGACGGATATCATTTATTTTTCTATCCTTTCGAAGGGCGCATGATGCACGAGCTGATGAGTGCGCTGATTGCCTACCGGATTTCTCAGAGATTCCCCGTTTCGCTCAATATGGCGATGAATGATTATGGTTTTGAGATTCTGTCAGATGTGCCCATTTCGGCTGAAGAGATTTTTGAGGAGGATATTTTCAGCCTAAAAAATATTGAAGATGATATTCTTCACTGTGTGAATGAAAGCGAGATGTCACGAAGGAAATTCAGAGAGATTGCCAGCATCGCGGGTTTAGTTTTTCAGGGTTATCCTGGCAAACCCACCTCCTTCAAGCACATCCAGGCTAATTCAAGTTTGCTCTTCCAGGTCTTTGAGCAGTACGATCCGTATAACCTTCTACTAAAACAGGCACGCGAAGAAGCGCTGAATCAACAAATGGAACAGGAGATGTTTATCCAAGCGATGAAAAAACTGAATCGCTTAGAGATCGTTGTGAAGCATCCAACTCAGTTTACACCATTCTCTTTCCCGATCATGGTGGACAGACTCAGCCGAACCAATATTTCTTCCGAAAGTGTGGAGGACAAAGTGGCTAAGATTTTGGCACAAATGGAAATGGACTGATCAATTGGCTCTCCAGAAAAACGGAGTGAATAAAATCAGAATCGTAAACAATTCAAGTCTTCCCAAGAGCATCAAAAACGACAGCATCACTTTAGCCTGTGGAGAAAAGAATGCAAAATTATCGACTGGACCCACATCCCCAATGGCAGGTCCAACATTGCCCAAACAGGTGGCTACCGCACCTAAAGATGTTGCAAAATCATACCCCATCAAGGATATCACCAAAGATCCCACCACGAATGTGATCAGATAGATGAGCAAAAAGTTCATGATGTTATTGATGATCCTCCCTGTTACTCGTTCTCCATTGATAATCAAAGGAACAACTGCTCTAGGGTGAACAATCCGCTTAAACTCTAGCCAGGTATTTTTCAAGAAAGTAGCGTGACGAACAAACTTGATCCCTCCTGCCGTAGAACCAGCAGATGCACCCAAAAACAATAGCATAAAACATATAAAGGCCACTCCTTGACCATATTGGGTATAGTCATCTGATACGAAACCTGTGGTCGTAATCAGGGAAACCACTTGAAACATCGCTTTACGCAAGGAAAACTCCCAACCGTAATCAGACTGAGCATAAATCGGTACGAACAAAATGAAAGAAAGCATGACTACCGCTAAAGCGTAGGATTTAAACTCATCACTTTTCAATATCCGACTAAACTTACCCACCAGTCCAAAGTAAATGAGGGTAAAGTTCGTACCCGCTAAAAACATAAATACCACTGCAGTATACTGGATAAATGGATAGGCATCATAGTATGCCATAGAGGCGTTTTTTGTTGAAAAACCACCTGTAGCCAAAGTTGTCAACGCGTGATTTACTGCATCATACAAGGTCATACCTCCTACCCAGAAAAGAATCGCAGCGGTAGCTGTTAGGCCCACATATACATACCAAAGACGCTTGGCAGTTTCCGAAATTCTCGGATGAACCTTATCAGAAGTTGGTCCTGGAGATTCGGCCACAAAAAGCTCAATACCACCGATCCCCAAAAGAGGAAAAATCGCAACGGTCAATACAATGATTCCCAATCCACCGATCCATTGAGTCATGCTTCTCCAAAAAAGCAAGCCCTTGGGCATTGCCTCGATATCAGTCAAAATTGAGGCACCCGTGGTAGTTAATCCTGACATGGTCTCAAAAAGTGCATCCGAAACACTGGTAATTTCTTTGGAGAGGATAAATGGAAGCATCCCAAATCCTGTCATAAAAATCCAGCTGAGGGCTACAATGAGGTATCCTTCCCTCTTTCTCACAAATTCATCTTGCTTTGAAAATGAAAAGAAAAGTGCCATTCCTATGAATAATGAGATGGCTGCTGAAATCATGATGGGAGAAGAATCTTCTCGATAGATCCATGAAATGGAAGCAGCTGGAAGCATTAGCACTCCTATTAAGAACAAGAGCGCTCCCATGATTTTACCGATGGCCTTGAGGTGAATCATGCCTTAATGAAACAGTTTTTCCAAAGAAACTTTTGCCTCCGGCAAGGCAAAAACAATGGCTTTATCCCCTATTTGTAGTCTAAAATCACCATCAGGAATATATACTTCTTCATCTCGGATCACTCCTGCTACCAAGGCTGTCTCCGGAAAATGCAGTTCTCGTATCGGGTGCTTGGTCAAACGGTTGGTTTTGCAGACACTGTATTGGATAAATTCCGCATCGACCCCATAGATTCCGGATACAGCATCCACCGTACCTTTTTTAAGGTATCTGGAAATCTCATTGGCTGCCACCAATCGTTTGTTGATCAGAGAATCGACTCCAATACTATGAGAGATGTGGATGTATTCTCGGGTATCTACATGGGCAATAGTCTTATAAACTCCGTGATTTTTAGCCGAAAGACTAGTGATGATATTAGTTTCAGAAGATTCGGTAAGTGCCAAAAATGCATCCATTTGCTCCAACCCCTCTTCCACTAGCATTTCGATATTTTTATAATCCCCATTGATGACCAACGTATTCGGAAGGTGCTCGGCTAGCCATTTGCAACGTTCCTTTTCTTTATTCACCAAGGTGACGCGGTATTTATCCTGAAGCTTAATGGCTGTGGTGACTGCCATATCATCTCCACCGATAATCATGATATTTTTGATCTTGACCTTTTTTTGGCCAAGAGCCTCAATGATTGATTCTGAATTTTTCTTGTAAGAAATAAAATAGGCATGATCATTATTTCTCAGAATAGTATTTCCTCTGGGAATAATGGTCTTTTGATCCCTTACAATAGCGATAATCCGGATGTCCTCATAAATCGGGTTGGACTTGGTATCCATGATTCGCTGATTGACCAGTGGATTGTATTGGTCAAGGGTAATCCCTACAATATTGAGTTTGCCTCCGCCAAAGTCAAAAACCTCCGTAAAGCTGGAGTTTTCAATCATGTTAAAAATCTCTCGCGAACAAAGCATAGTCGGAGAAATTAGGTTGTCAATACCCAAATTATTGAAATAAGGGACATTGTCTTCCTTGAGGTAAGTATGGTTTCGAACCCTAGCCATCACCCGTTTAGCACCTAATTGCTTGGCAAGTAAAGCAGTCACAATATTGGTTTTTTCGGAAGTCGTAACTGCCAAGACCATTTGAGCTTGGTCAACATTAGCTTGCTGCAAAATATCCAGAGAGGTAGCGTCTCCTTGAATGGTCAGCACATCCAGCTTGGAAGCTGCATAATCCAAGACATCACGTTCGGTATCAATCAGGGTGATATCCTTGTTGTCATAACTCAATCGCTCAGCGAGGTGATATCCCATATCTCCAGCGCCTGCGATCACAATACTCATTCCCATAGAGGCAATTCTGGTGATCGAAGAAGTGGCAAAATTAAATGCTTTACCTGTGGTTTTCAGGATTTAAGCCACTTTGTTTTCAAAACTTCAGAAAAGGTAAGTAAACAACCGAATTGAAAAAGCCTTTCGAGGCTTTTTTTTAGAATCAGACAAGGATTCCATCAGTCATCCAATAGGTCTTTGGACTGGGCTTCAGGGAGTTCTTGGATTTCTTTAAGCTTACGCTGAATCACCCTCGTCCGCACTCCCACCAACTTGTCCAACTCCGAATTTGCCTCGGTGAGTTTCTTTTGGGTTCGTTCCAGCAATTCTCCAAACTTCCCAAATTCAGTCTTAATCGCTCCCAAGACCTGCCACACTTCCGCACTTCTTTTTTGGATGGCCAAGGTGCGAAATCCCATTTGAAGGGAATTTAAAATTGCCGAAAGCGTTGTTGGTCCGGTGACAATGACTTTGTAATCCTGCTGCATCTGCTGGGCTAGCCCTGGTTCCCTAAGGATCTCTGCATAAAGGCTTTCTACTGGAAGAAAAAGAATGGCAAAATCTGTTGTACCGGGGGGATGAATGTATTTGGATTGGATATCAGCAGCTGATTTTTTTACTGCTTTGATCAGTTCGGCTCGGGAAAAGTCAATCGTAGTTTTGTCATTGGCTTCATAAGCATCTACCAATCTCAAGTAGGATTCTTGAGGAAACTTGGAATCAATCGGTAACAATACAGCCTCTTCCTGACCGGGCATTTTGATGGCAAACTCCACCCGATCTCTCGAGCCATTCACAGAAGCATTGACAAGATATTGATCCGGAGAAAGCAGGTTTTCCAAGATGGCCTGAAGCTGGTATTCACCCAACACCCCACGACTTTTTACATTTGTCAAGACTCTCTTGAGATCCCCCACTCCATTGGCTAGGCTTTGCATTTCACCCAGACCCTTTTGGACCGCTTGAAGCTGATTACTTACCAGCTCAAAGGATTGGCCTAATCTGGTTTCGAGTGTTTTTTGTAGCTTTTCGTCAACAGTCTCTCGAATCTTCTCAAGTCGCTCTTCGGTATTCTTGACCAGTTCCTCTTGTCTACGACTGAGCTCGGAAAGCTTTTCACGCTGCATGTTGCTGAGATCCTGCATCGATTGTCTGACAGTGTCCCCAAATTGTCTCAAGGCTTCATTTTGATCTTTGGAACCTGATCGTTGGTTTTCAAAAACCAATTGAAACTGTCGAATCAGATTTTCTGAGGACTCTTTCCTTGCCTCAGTCAGAGCCAGATTGATGTCTCGATTGATGCGTTGGAGATCATCTCGAAGAAGTTGATTTTCCTTTGACTTATTTCTTCCTGAAAGGAAAATTAAAATGAGGGCCACCTGCGAGGCCAACAAAAGATAAATCAGAAATTCAATCTGCATAAGCCACTTGTTTGGGTGGCTCAAGATAGTTTTTTCTTACTTCTACCCCGAGAAAGCTTAGGTATTCTGCGACAGACTCCGTCGGGATTTCCTCCATGGGCACATGACCTGCTTCCTCAAAGATCACCAGATTAGAACCTGGAATGGCTTTTTCCAAGGCCTGACCTTGTGCAAGCGGAATCCAGGTATCCTTCGCTCCCCAAAGTATCAAAGTCGGCATCGCAATTCGGTCAAACTGGATTGAGGAAGCTCTAGGTTGAGTCAAGCGGTCGATCGTAGCCTGCCTATTTCCTTCCCTTAGCAGCAATTCATAGTACCTCGTGACCGCTTGATCCGTGACTTTTTTATCAACCCCATAGACCTCTTTCATGTTCATCGCAAACAAAAACTTAGGCGTGCACTTCAGAAGTATTTTGGAAAAAATTGGGTTGGTCGCCACTTTAAAAATCCACGCACCACCACCTCTTTGCTGAGTTTGGGTAGAATCGAGCACTCTTGTATCTCTCCTAGGTGCTCCGGAGGCATCGATCAGATTCAATGAAAGTACCCTATCCGGACGATCAGAAGCTACTTGCAGCGCAACAGCCCCACCCATGGAATTGCCCGCAAGGTGAAATTTGGGAAGATTTAGCTTTTCTGCCAGTAAAAGCACCAAGCGACTGTAATCCTCAATTGAATATCGCTTCAACTCATCCGGGCCAGTCAATCCATGCCCGGGAAAGTCCAACGAGATCGTCATGTAATACGGACTCAACTCTTGCTGCCATACCTCCCAAGTATGAAGGGAAGAAAAGCTGCCATGAAGTAAAAAGATAGGCTCACCCTCTCCCAGAAATCGAACATGGACATTTACTCCATCGACTTCTATAAAATGAGACTGTGGAGTAAGGTATTTTTCGTTTGCTTCATCAGCGGAAATATCACTTCTGAAGAGCAAAGCCAAAAAAAACACCAAGGAAAGCACCACCAAAGCGAGTACTTTCAAAATCCGATTAACCCAACGCATGCTATAATTTTTCCAAGTGGTAAACAAAACCTACAAAAAATCTTCCCAAATCTCTATTTTCCCGAAAACTTCCATCCGTGAACCCAAAAAAAATCCTGGCATCCATAGGTCCCGGTCCCTTAATCACAGCAGCATTTATCGGCCCCGGCACTGTTACGGTTTGTACATTGGCAGGAATCCGATTTGATTACACTTTGCTTTGGGCACTGGTGCTAAGCATTGTAGCCACAGTTTTTCTTCAGGAATTATCCGGAAGATTGGGAATCGTGACTGGAAAAGACCTTAGCGAACTAGTACGATCGCAGAAAGGAAACAAAAGCATTCGAATAGGAATCATAGCCTTGATTCTGATTGCGATCGGCCTTGGAAACGCTGCCTATCAAGGTGGAAATATCTCAGGATCAAATCTAGGCTTAGGGATTTTTTTGAAATTCCCCGTTTGGAACATGGGGCCACTTTCGATTCAATCAGGCAATCTGACTATAGGAATACTCGCCTTGGTGCTGCTCTGGTCGGGCAATTATAAACGACTCGAACAGCTTTTGGTAGGCTTGGTCCTACTCATGTCAATTGCCTTTTTAGGTACGTCGATCTTGATCAAACCTGATTTTGGCTTGCTTTTCCATGGCTTTATTCCCTCTTTTTCTACAGAAAAATTCCCCACGATCGTAGCCCTGATCGGTACCACCGTCGTTCCTTACAACCTATTTCTATACGCTAGCCTAGTCAAAAAACAATGGAAAAATGCAGATGACCTTCCAAAAATGACCAGGGACATCAGTATATCTGTGATTTTGGGCGGAATTGTATCCATGGCTATTTTGGTTGTTGGGGCAGCCAACCCGTCTGAAAATTTGGAAACAGCACAAGATATCGCACGAGGTCTGACGGGAGTTTTTGGGGCATTTGGCACTTACTTAATGGGATTTGGCCTCCTCGCCGCCGGACTTACTTCCTCTCTCACCGCACCACTTGCCGGTGGATTGGTGATTTGCGGGATACTAGGGTGGAACCAAGACATTCGATCCAAATCGATGAGAGCAAGCATGGGAGGCATTTTGCTCTTAGGAATTATTTTCTCCTCCTTTGGCATCAAGCCCGTCACATTGATCACTTTGGCACAACTCGCAAATGGTGTACTGCTACCGGTAATCAGCGCATGGTTGATTTGGGCAGCAAGTCAAAAATCCCTTCTTGGATCTCGTGCGTTGAGTTCAAAAGCTATTGTATTTGGATTAGTTATTTGGCTGATCACACTCATACTTGGTCTCAAGAGTGTTGGGGCTGTCATGGGTTGGTTTTAATGATTGTATTTTTCAAAAAATTATAAACCATCTATCACAATACTTTATACAAAAAGACAACATCAAGTCCATTTGGTAGAAATCACTTTGATTGAATCAAAAAAACATGAACTTGCCTATTCTGAAATTTTCCTCTGCCATCAAACAACAAACCCTTCACCTATGAAACGATTCACTTTACTTTCCAGTCTGCTTTTTGTGGTTGCATTCTCTCTGGCTTCACTTGCCCAACAAGCAAGCTATCTGGGTACCAAGCCTCCAAAAGGCGCCAAACTGTACCTCGATGGCACCAAAGAATCGCTTCATAAAAACTGGAAATATTGGGAAGGGCCTCGTTTTTCGGGTGAAATGCCAATCAAATGGCCTGAAACCATTGATCCTGTAGATGGGAAAAAGGCGATTTCATCCAATGATCCTGCCGGTGCCGGAGGAAAGTACGGAGCTGCAGACATTGTGACAAAAGACGAATTCAGAGATTTTGAAGCCCACGTCGAGTTTTTGATCTTGAAGGAAAAAGGAAACAGTGGCGTTTACCTTCAAAACCGCTACGAAATCCAAATTCTGGATGGAGATTATGGCCTGCATGGCATGGCCGCAGTGATTAATGAAAAACTTCCTTCACAACAGGCTTATAATGGCGTTGGAAAGTGGAATGCCTACGATATTAAGTTTCGTGCTGCCCGATTTGAAAATGGAAAACTGACTGAAAAAGCCAGAGTCACTGTTTTCTTCAACGGGGTAAAAATCCATGACAATGTCGAAATCCAGCAAGTTTGGGGTGGGCCTAATTCCGGCATCGATGGTGGAAATGATGGAGGAAAAGGCATCACTGATACCCCAGGTGGTCTAAAACTTCAAGCCGAAGGCCATGATGTGCTCTATCGCAATATTTGGATTAAGGCGGTGAAGTGAGTTAGTGACCAGTGATCAGTGAACAGTGGTCAGTCGCAGTAATCAGAAGCTAGTCAAAGCAAATAGTGACAGTTCTTGTAAATAGTAAAAAGTGATCAGTCGCAGTCAGTACAATGAGAATGTAGAGAACATCAGCTCGTAAAATCATTGAGGAATTTTGGTTTTGGGGGTCAGCTTAGTAGTAATAGCTGACCCATTTTTCTATTAAGATTCTAGCTTTTAGGTTGAAGTTTTGATCCGAATTTTTCAGGATTAAGCATCATGAAATTCAATAGTTTTCCTATTTCAATCACCTCAGAAACCAATCTTTCGTGGGTAACTCTTTCGATATAATCACATGAAAATGCGAATTCAAGCCAAACATGAGTTTCACTATTCTCCATATCAGCATCACTAAGTTTTGAAATGAAGTGGGCTTGATACTTTCTTTTTCGATAAGATTCTGCAATACAAGCACAAACTGACCTGCTAGATCTCCTTATTTGATCTGTTAAAGAATATTTTTCTTCTTTTGGAAAACCTTTGGAGAGTTGAAAAATCTCCATCGAAAGCTTGAATGCCTTTTGATAGGCTAAAAGTTCTTTGAAGTCCATGTTACTATTTTGGCCTTAATAAATCTAACAAAAAATAGCCTAAACTTTTAATAAACTCACGCTATTACTAGATCCTATAATTAAGGTCCTCACCCGTGGAAATATCCTGTTATAACCTGCACTATATTAACTCAGACTGACCAATGTGCTCAAAACTGTGACTGATCTTTGATCACTGTGACTGATCACTGACCACTGCGACTTCTCACTCAAAATCCTAGTCGGATGGTAGAAGCAATTTCTGCCAATTCCTCAGGACTCAGTTTTAACTTAGGTCTGGTAAAATTGATGTCATCCATCGTCCTCAAGGGTACCAAGTGAATGTGCACGTGGGGAACTTCCAAACCAATCACTGCCACACCGATTCGGGTGCATTGAATGGTCTTGTCCATAGCTTTAGCCACTGTTTGGGCGAAAAGGTGAAGGGCTGCCAATTCATCAGGCTCCATAGCAAAAATATAATTCACTTCTCGCTTGGGTACTACCAACACATGGCCTTTAACCAAAGGCATGATGTCCAAAAATGCGATGTGCTGCTCGTCCTCTGCAATGATTTGAGCGGGGATTTCACGGTTGATGATTTTGGTAAAGATGCTTGCCATAACTTTTCAGAATTAAAAAATCCCGATAGACCTACCGGGATTCGATAAGATAGTTAATACGTGATTTCGAGGATTTCGAATTGAAGTGTTCCTGCAGGAGCATTGATCTCAGCAATCTCGCCTACTGTTTTACCAACCAAACCTTTTCCAAACGGAGATGCCAAGGAAATCTTGCCCGCTTTCAAATCGGCTTCTTCCTCTGAAACCAATTTGTAACTCACGGTCATTCCATTTTTTACATTTTTAATTTTAACTGTGCTAAGAATACCCACTTTGGAGCTATCCATCTGTGAATTGTCCAACACACGCGCATTGCCTACGACAGCTTCCAACTTAGCAATTTTCAATTCGAGAAGGCCCTGAGCATCTTTTGCAGCATCATATTCAGCATTTTCGCTAAGATCACCTTTGTCTCTGGCTTCAGCGATCTGACGCGCAATATCTGCTCTTCCTTTGGTCTTCAATTCCTGAAGTTCATCTTTCAATCTCTTTAGTCCCTCTTCGGTGTAATACTGTACTTTTGACATAGCTAACTGATTTTCGAAAGGCACAAAAAACAAAGTAACGGTCACTTGTCGGAGACCGTTACTTTGTTTTTGCCTTTATGTACGTTGCAAAGATAGGAAAGCATTTCGACAAAGCAAGCCACAAAACACTGCGAAAAAGCCCAATTTGAGGGATTTTAATTCCTGAAGGCCTTTTTGATTTGTTTCACCAAAACCTCGTTGATCTTGATATATGACTCAAAAGTCCAACCAGCCACATGGGGGGAAAAAATCACGTTTTCCCGCTGAGCCAACCGTTCAAATCCTGCTTTTTGTGAGGCTGAGAATTTCTGAAACTTCTCATTTTCCAACACATCCAACACTGCCCCTTTGAGGACTCCCTGATCCAAAGCCTGATTGAGTGTCTCAAAACTGATTACCTCACCTCGTGCGGTATTGATCAGCCAAAATGGTTTGGCAAAGCTTTTCAGCTCTTCTAACGTAAAAAAATCTCGGGTTTCCGGAGTCAATGGCACATGGATACTCAAGACATCTGCTTCAGCTTTGACTTTTTCCCACATCACTTCATGTACGGTCTCCGTACCAAAATCGACCTTGTATTTATCATAGGCTAAAACTTGGACGCCAAAGCCCTTCAACCTCTTGGCAAAAGCACTTCCCATATTTCCATAGCCAAAAATGCCTACCGTTTTCCCCATCAGCTCATGGCCACGGTTCCCTTCTCGATCCCAAATTCCCTTTCGCACTTCTTGGTCAGCTTTTGGGATATGGTTAAAGAGAGCCAAAAGACCCCCGATGGCATGTTCGGCCACCGCATCCCGATTTCCTTTTGCTGCGTGAAAAAGCTTTACTCCACGATCATTTAGGTAATCGAGATCAATCTGATCCAAGCCTGCCCCTGCTCTTCCGATAAATTTCAGCCGGGTGGCTTTTTCCAAAAGCTCTCGATCCATAGGAGTTTTTGACCGAATGATCAATCCTTCATACGCTCCAACTTGATCGATGATTTCTGCTCTGGTGATTTTTGGAGAATAGGTAACTTGAAAACCTTCCTTCTCCAGCATATCGAGGATACTTAAGTGCATCTCGTCAATGATTAAAATCTTCATCATTATAGTTTAAGCAACAGCATGGCTACGCCAAAGTAAACGGCTAATCCAAGAAGGTCATTGGTTGTCGTGATAAAGGGACCTGATGCAATGGCAGGATTGATTCCAAATCGGTTGAGTACCAAGGGAGTCACTGTACCCATAAAGGAAGAAAGTAATACCACGCAGTACAGCGCAGTTCCTACCGTAATCCCAAAAATTGGGTCAAAGCCGTAAAGAAAAACTACCACCAAAAAGACAAATCCGCCTAAGACAAAACCATTCAATAATGCCACCAAAAGGCCTTTCAGGAATCTTTGCCAAGGCGTATCATCAAAGGCAGATTTGGAAGCCAAAGACTGTACAATTAAGGAAGAGGCTTGAATCCCGACATTCCCACCTGTAGCCGCAACCAAGGGAATAAAGGAAGCCAGGGCCAAGTATTTACTCAATCCATCTTCAAAAAATCCGATAATCTTCGCCCCCATTAATCCCCCAATCACCCCAATCAATAACCACGGAAGCCGCGCTTTGGAAATGGTAAATACGGAGTCGGATTCCTCAATGTCCGCCGACACCCCGGCCATGGCCTGAATATCTTCATCAGCTTCTTCCTGCACGACGTCCAAGATATCATCGACCGTAATCCTTCCTACCAATTTGTTTTTAGCATTGACTACAGGTACAGATTCCAAGTCATACTTTCTCATGACAGAGGCGACCTCCTCTTGGTCCATGTGAACAGGCACGGAAACTACATCCTCATCAAAAATGTCTTCAATCTTTGTTTCGGCCGCAGCCAGAATGATTTTCTTCAAAGAAACTCGTCCCAGAAGTTGCTGCTTATTGTTAACCACATAGATGGAGTAGATTTTCTCCACATTTTCCGCCTGTCTGCGGATCTCATTGATGGTCTGAACTACATTCCAGTTTTTATTGGCCCGGATAAATTCCTTGGCCATGATACCCCCGGCAGAATCCTCCTCGTAGCGTAAGAGTTCGAGAATTTGATCCAATTTGATTCGATCCTGAATCTCTGCGATGATTTCTTCCCGCTCTTTTTCAGGGAAAAAACTCACAATATCCGCTCCATCATCGGAGTCCATCAATTCAATCCAAGAAGCAATCTCTGGGATTTCTAATTCGGGAAGAACCTTAGCCAGCGTATCCTCATCCAATTCTATCAAAATATCGGATGCCAATTGCTTTTCCAGAAGGCGAAGTACATAGATGGACTCCTGCATGGACAATTCGTCCAGCAAAGCGGCAATATCGGCTACATTGACTCCATCGAGAGACTCGAGGATGAAGTCAATATTTCCCTCTTCGATCCCCAGCTGGAGACTTTCAAGGTACTCTTTGGATAGCTCAAATTGCTTAATTGGTTCCACGCCCTTTTTCGATTTGTTGGGTCAAAAACACAAACTCTGCCACGTCCAATTGTTCGGCACGCTTGTCCAAGATCGGATTGGATTTGAATTCATCGGCAAGTTGAAAGGATTTCAGTGAATTTCGAAGCGTTTTCCTTCGATTTCCAAAGCCCGCCTTGACGACTTGCTTGAATAATTTTTCATTGCAATTCAGTTTATCGGTCTGATTTCGGGTAAGCCGGATCACTCCCGAATTGACTTTGGGAGGAGGATTAAATACCCCCGGAGGCACCGAAAAAAGATACTCAATATCAAACCAAGCCTGAAGCAATACAGAAAGAATCCCGTAATCCTTATTCCCCTTAGGTGAGGCAATTCGCTGGGCTACTTCTTTTTGAAGCATGCAGACCACCTCAGTCACCCGGTCTTTTTCTTCCAGCACCTTGAAGAAGATCTGCGAGGAAATATTGTAGGGAAAATTACCTGCAATGGCATAAGGCTCAGGAAAGATTTGAGAAAAATCATACCTCAAAAAATCCCCTTCAATGATTTTGTCACTAAGCTGAGGATACTTCTGGTGAAGGTAATCGATACTTTCCTTGTCGATATCGATCAAGTACAGGTCCAAATTCCTCTTTAATAGAAAATCAGTCAACACCCCCATCCCAGGACCGATCTCCAATACTTTGGAGACGCCTCTATGACCATTGACAGCCTGAGCAATACGCTCGGCAATACTCAAATCAGTCAAAAAATGCTGCCCGAGGTGCTTTTTGGGTTTGACTTTTTCCATCGGTTGGCTGTGATAAATTTTCATAAATTGCAGGCCTAAAAATACGGGAATATTCCAAAATGCTTCGGAAAATTGTCAATGACCCACCTAGGGAGATTAAACTACCATAAACGTGAGAAAAAATAAACCCATCATCGGAATCAGCATCGGAGATATCAATGGAATCGGTGTAGAAGTCACTTTGAAAGCTTTGGCTGATGTCAGAATTTACAAATCGTTTACTCCGCTGATTTATGGACATGGAAAGGTTTTATCATTTTATAAAAAACTTCTAAACCTAGAGGAGTTTAATTTTGCTCAAGTCAGATCCATAGAAGAAGTTCAGCACCGAAAAGTCAATGTGATCAATATCGTAGAAGAAAGCCCCGAGGTTATCCCAGGCGTAGAAACTCATGAAGCTGGAAAATTTGCTTTGGAGTCACTCAAGGCAGCTATGGAAGACTTGAAATCCGGTAGAATCCAAGGTCTGGTTACAGCTCCTGTAAATAAAAACAACATCAATTCGGAAGAACTTCCATTTGTTGGCCATACTGAATTCATTACCCAAACAGTAGGTGCAAAAGATAGCCTGATGATGATGGTCAGTGAGGATTTGAGAGTGGGTTTAGTTACTGGCCATATCCCAGTATCCCAAATTTCTCAATCACTCACCAAGGAAAAAGTACTTCAAAAAATCAACATCTTCCTCAAGAGTTTAAAAGAGGATTTTGGAATCGACAAACCGAAAATTGCCATTTTGGGACTTAATCCGCATGCCGGGGAAGATGGCTTATTGGGCACAGAAGAGGAAGAAATACTCAAGCCAGCTATCCGGGAGATGAAGGACAAAAATCACTACGTATTCGGACCTTATCCAGCGGATGGATTTTTTGGAATGATGCACCAAAAACGCTTTGACGGGGTGCTGGCTATGTATCACGATCAGGGATTGATCCCTTTCAAGTCTATGGCATTCAGCACGGGAGTAAACTTTACTGCAGGACTTCCTGTGGTAAGAACTTCACCTGACCATGGCACTGCATATAACATCGCCGGTAAAAATGTAGCCGAAGAAGGTTCTATGAGAGCAGCCCTACATTTGGCAGCAGATATTGTAAATCTGCACTTAGGCGAAGAGGAAGAAGGTTAAGGGAATCCAAAAAAGAAGCTGAAAACCAAATTTTATTTTAAATCTGTTTCAGCTATTTTAAATAATTACCTACATTTGCGGTCTTAAATCAGGAGCGTGAATCGTGAAATTCTGGAAAACATTTGATATTGAAGTCATTAAGTTTAAAGAAGGACGCCACGAAATTGACTTCGAAATTGAAGACAAGTTCTTTCAAAGTTTCGAAGACAATGAACTTCTGAAAAAAGGCAAGCTGACCGTACGGGTCATCATGGAAAAGGGAGCCAATGTGATTGAGCTAACCTTTTTGATCAAAGGAACGGTGGAACTCACCTGTGACCGGAGTCTGGAGATATTTGACCATGATCTCAACTTTACTGAGAAAATGATTTATAAATATGGTTCAGAGGAGCAGGAAATAGACGAAAACGTCTACATGATCACGAGGGATACCCCTTCCATCAATGTAGCCCAGCTCATTTACGAGTTTATCCTTTTGGCATTACCTGCCAAAAAAATCCATCCGGACTACAAAAATGAATTGGACGACGAAGACGATTTTGATACAGAGGGAGGGTTTATTTTTCTCGATCAAGAAACAGAGGAGTCTGAAGATTCGAATGAAGAAGAAGAACCAAAGCCAGTTGATCCAAGATGGGAACAGCTGTTAAAATTAAAAAACAAAGAACAATCATAAACCACGTATAAGATGGCACATCCTAAACGCAAAATTTCGAAAACCAGAAGAGATAAGAGAAGAACTCATTATAAACTGGAAGCACCTGGATTGGCAAAATGCCCAACCACCGGTGAAATGCACTTGCCTCACAGAGCTTTTTGGCTTGATGGCAAACTGTACTACAAGGGACAAGTAATCATCGAAAAGGAAGTTAGAGCTTAATTTTCTTTATAAAAATCATAAAAATCCACTCTCCAAAAGAGTGGATTTTTTTATGCGTAAATACAAGAAACCTGAAAACCAACACTTTACATAAAGTAAGGAAGTAAGGCTTTGGTGGACAAAGGTCATTATACTATTTTTGGCCTCTCTCGGAAAACGCCTTTGAACCAAATGATCCGAAGAGACGCGATTGTAAAGCAATCGAACCTATCAAACCCAACACAATGGACAAAATAAGAGCCATGATCACCGGTATTCAAGGGTATGTCCCTGAATACAGACTCACCAACAAAGAATTGGAATCTCTAGTAGAAACCAATGATGAGTGGATAACCTCTCGCACCGGGATCAAAGAAAGAAGAATCCTCAAAGGAGAAAATCAAGGAACATCAGTTATGGGAATCGAGGCGGTAAAGGGCCTTCTCGAAAAAACCGGAACTGATCCATTGGACATTGAGCTGATCATTTGTGCCACAGTCACTCCTGACATGCCTTTCCCTGCTACTGCAAACATCATTGCGGACAAAGTAGGTGCTAAAAAATCCTTTTCTTTTGATATCGGAGCAGCATGTTCTGGTTTCCTTTACGCACTTCAGCTTGGAGCACAATTTATCCAAGCCGGCACTCACAAAAAAGTGGTGGTGGTAGGAGCCGATAAGATGTCAGCAATTGTGGATTACCAAGACCGAACCACCTGTATCCTTTTCGGAGATGGTGCCGGAGCGGTTCTATTGGAAGCCACCACTGAAGAGTACGGTGTTATGGACGCTATTTTGAAAGCTGATGGTTCGGGTGAAGCTTACCTCCACATGAAGGCCGGTGGTAGCCGTAAACCTGCAACAGCTGAGACCTTGGCGAATCGTGAGCACTATGCCTATCAGGAAGGTGCTACTGTATTCAAATTTGCAGTGACCAACATGGCAGACGTAAGTGCCGAAGTAATGGAAAGAAACGGACTGAAAGGTGATGACATTGCTTGGCTAGTTCCACATCAAGCAAACAAGCGAATTATCGATGCTACTGCCAACAGAATGGGAGTAGGTCCAGAAAAAGTAATGATGAATATTGAGCGATATGGTAATACCACGGCCGCTACCATCCCGTTGTGTCTATGGGAATATGAAAACCAGCTTAAAAAAGGAGACAACTTGATCCTTGCTGCGTTTGGTGGCGGATTTACCTGGGGCGCCATCTACCTAAAGTGGGCTTTGGATCCGAAATAAACAAACAGAATATACCTAAACTATGGCAAGTACTGCAGATTTTAAGAATGGACTCTGTCTGGAAATGAACAACGATATTTTCTCTATCGTTGAATTCCAGCACGTTAAACCAGGAAAAGGAGCAGCCTTCGTACGCACCAAGCTAAAAAGTCTAAGAACTGGTAAAACCCTGGATAAGACCTTTAATGCGGGTGAAAAAGTAACCACTGCACGAGTTGAGAAAAGACCCCATCAGTTTCTTTATGCAGATGATATGGGATACAACTTCATGGACACGGAGACTTTTGAACAGATTTCTTTGGAAGAAAGACTGATCGAAAGACCAAAACTACTAAAGGATGGACAAAACGTAGATATTTTAGTCCACGCAGAAACAGAAACCCCCCTATCGGTGGAGTTACCTCCTTTTGTAGAATTGATGATCACCTATACTGAGCCTGGCATCAAAGGTGATACGGCTACTAATGCACTTAAACCTGCCACGGTAGAAACCGGTGCAACGGTAATGGTCCCTCTTTTTGTGGATCAAGACACTTTGATCAGAGTAGATACCCGAGATGGTTCGTACTCAGAAAGAGTAAAATAAATATAATCGGCTGTGTGATTTCTTTAAATTACACAGCTTTATTGTTTTTAACCCAACCACATGATGTCCAAAGACATTGAACAAAAAAAGAATCCTATGAAAGCGAAAGAGATTCAGGAGCTGATCGATTATATCTCCAACTCCGGCCTGGCAGAAGTCAAAATCAAGACAGAAGAGTTCGAACTTTCTATCAAAAAATACGCTGATTCCGCTGCGGTAGCACCAGCTCCACAAGTGTTCATGCATGCCCCTGCACCGGCTCCTGTCGCTGCTGCTCCTGCAGCACCGGCTCCGGCTCCCGCAGCAGCTCCTGCTTCTACCCCTTCCAATTTGGTAGAAATTAAATCTCCAATGATTGGTACGTTCTATCTTACTCCTAATCCTGATTCCGCTCCTTTTGTAACTGAAGGTGCATCAATTAGAGCAGGTCAGACAGTCTGCATCATTGAGGCAATGAAACTTTTCAACGAAATCGAATCTGAGATTTCAGGAAAGATTGTAAAAATCCTAGTTTCCAATGCAACACCTGTAGAATACGATCAGCCATTGTTCTTGGTCGATCCTGCAGGATGATTTTTCCACTAAATCAATAACAGCGTGTTTAAGAAAATCTTAATAGCTAACCGTGGAGAAATCGCACTGAGGGTAATCCGAACCTGCAAAGAAATGGGCATCAAAACGGTGGCCGTCTATTCCACTGCTGATAAAGACAGCCTTCATGTGAGATTTGCAGACGAAGCAGTGTGTATTGGACCGGCTCCCAGCCGTGAATCCTATCTCAATATCCCTAGAATCATTGCCGCCGCAGAAATCACCAATGCGGATGCGATCCATCCCGGTTATGGGTTTCTGTCTGAAAATGCCGAATTCTCACGAATCTGTGAAGAATACGGCATCAAATTCATCGGAGCTTCTCCAGATATGATCGCCAAAATGGGTGATAAGGCTACCGCAAAGGCTACCATGAAAGCAGCAGGAGTCCCTACCATCCCAGGATCTGACGGATTGTTGGACTCCATTGAGCAAGGCTTGAAGATTGCCAATGAAATGGGCTACCCTGTCATCCTCAAAGCAACTGCTGGAGGTGGTGGTCGCGGAATGCGTATTGTCAAAGAAGACAAAGAATTCAAAAAAGCTTGGGATGACGCGAAAATGGAATCCGGAGCTGCTTTTGGCAACGATGGTCTTTATTTGGAAAAATTCGTAGAAGAACCCCGCCATATTGAAATTCAAGTGGTAGGCGATCGGACCGGAAAAGCTTGCCATCTTTCTGAGAGAGATTGCTCTATCCAGAGAAGACATCAAAAACTAGTCGAAGAAACCCCTTCTCCATTTATCACTGAAGAACTACGTGAGGCGATGGGTAAAGCTGCCATCAAAGGTGCTGAAGCAATCGGCTATGAAGGTGCAGGCACCATCGAATTCTTGGTAGATAAGCACCGCAATTTCTACTTCATGGAGATGAATACCCGAATTCAAGTGGAGCATCCCATCACGGAAGAAGTAACTGATTTTGACTTAATCAAAGAGCAAATCAAAGTGGCTGCTGGAGAAACTATCTCTGGTAGAAACTACTTCCCTAAGCTCTATGCGATGGAATGTCGAATCAATGCAGAAGATCCTGCCAATGGCTTCCGACCAAGTCCAGGAAAAATCAATTACCTGCATATTCCGGGAGGAAGAGGAGTTCGTGTCGATTCCCACGTGTATGCTGGCTATGTGATTCCGCCAAATTATGATTCTATGATTGCTAAACTGATTGTAAGCGGTCAGTCTAGAGAAGAAGTGATCGTTAGGATGAAAAGGGCTTTGGAAGAATTTGTAATTGATGGAATCAAAACTACAATCCCTTTCCATATTGCTTTACTGGAAAACGAACAGTTTAAAGAAGGAAACTTCACCACGAAATTTTTGGAGACCTTCGATTTTTCAGTAATCAAAGCTTAAGTAAGAATAACATTTTCCACAAAAGCCACTTTCAAAAAGTGGCTTTTTGCTTTTCTAGGTAAACCTTCTTATCAATTCACATTTAGATTTAATAATTAAGCCTTATATGATTGGATTACAAGTAAATAGAAAATCAAACATTCAACTTTTTTGTCGCATCCATAAGTAATTGCTACTAGTGATCATTATAAAAATTTAAAAAATATCAACTCAACTTTTATAATTTTTTTTCATAACTTAATCACCGATTAAGATTTACCCAAATGATCTATCTCAAAAAGTCCAGCTACTTATTTTGGACAGTTTCCTTATTTACGGCATTTAGCTGTGCTGAAAAAAGCACTGAAAATTTGGATTTGGCCAGCGGCGACCAAATCAGTTACAATTTTCATATCCGACCCATCCTTTCCGATAAATGCTTTGCCTGCCACGGTCCTGACGCCAACAAGCGTGAAGCAGATCTTCGATTGGATACTGAGGAAGGTGCCTTTGCTGCCTTGAAAGAAAGTCCGGGGAAATTTGCCTTAGTGTCGGGCAAACCCCTGGAATCTGAGGTATACCACCGAATTGTCTCCACAGATCCAGGGGCGATCATGCCTCCACCTGAATCCAACCTTTCCCTTACTCCCGCAGAAATCGATCTGATCAAACGCTGGATCGAGCAGGGGGCAAAATACGAACCGCATTGGGCTTTTATGAAAGTCGAAAAGCCATCGGTACCCACTACTGACTGGGGCAAAAATGAAATTGATGCTTTTATCCATGCAAAAATCAAAGCCAAGGGCCTTGAACCAAACCCTGAAGCGAACTCCTACGAACTGATCAAACGAGCAAGTCTTGACCTTACCGGACTTCCTCCAAGTCCTGAAATCTTGGATAAATACGCAGGATTCAAAGGCTCAAACACTTATGAAAAATTGCTGGACGAACTAATGGCCTTGCCCTCCTATGGAGAAAAAATGGGGATTCTTTGGTTGGACATTTCTCGATATTCTGACAGCTATGGCTACCAAGATGATGAAGCCCGGGGTCAATGGCCCTATCGAGATTGGGTCATCCACGCGTTTAACAATAACCTTCCTTACGATCAGTTCATCACTTGGCAATTGGCTGGTGACTTATTGCCCAATGCGACGAAAGAACAGATTCTTGCCACAGCGTTCAACAGAAACCACAAGTACACCGAAGAAGGAGGGGTCATCCACGAAGAGTATCGGGTGGAATATGTCCTGGACAAGACAAATACCTTCAGCAAAGGTATTCTTGGGCTAACCATGGAATGTGCACAGTGCCATGATCACAAATACGACCCTGTATCCCAGAAGGAGTATTTTGAGCTGTATGCGTTTTTCAACAACTCCAAAGAAAAGGGCTTCGAAGGGGATATCAGTCAAACTAAACCCGCCAAAACCCCTATCCTATGGATTGAACGGCAGGATATAGATGGCATCATGAAGTTTATCAACCATAAAGACACCACCAAATTAATGGTGTCTGTCATGGGAGAACTTGATTCAACTGAAAGACGACAGACCTACATCTTGGATCGCGGGGCTTATGATTCCCCTACGGTTCCTGTAGAGGCATCCACTCCTAGCTCAGTGTTGAAATTCCCTGAAAATTTTGAAAAAAACAGGTTGGGACTTGCCAAATGGACTACTCACCGGGACAATCCTTTGACCTCAAGAGTATTTGTCAATCTGGTATGGCAGGAACTTTTTGGAAAAGGAATTGTAAAATCAGCAGGCGATTTTGGCATGCAGGGCGATCTTCCTACGCATCCCGAACTGTTGAATTGGATGGCAGCGGACTTCATGGACAACGGATGGAATATCAAACGTCTACTCAAAATGATCATGACCTCTTCCACTTACCGCCAATCTGCAGCAATCAATAGCAAGCACATGGAAGTAGATCCTGATAACTTCTATTTGGCACGAGCTCCTCGCCTCAGATTGCCTGCGGAAAACATTCAGGACTTAGTACTTGCCAGTAGTGGCCTTTTGGTAAATCAGATTGGAGGACCTAGTGTGAAGCCTTACCAGCCTTCTGGTCTGTGGGAAGCAGCTACTTCAGGTCGAGGTACGCTGGCCACTTATGTACAGGATACGGGTGACAAACTTTATCGAAGGGGCATTTACAACTTCATCAAGCTGACTGTACCTCCTCCCAAAGCGATCATTTTTGATTCGAGCAACAGAGACCGATGCGAAATAACCAGAAACAGAACCAACACGCCTCTTCAGGCTTTGGTCATGATGAATGATCCGATGGTATTGGAAGCTTCCCGTGTCCTTTCCACAAAACTCAGCGAGTCGCACCAAGATCCTGAAAAGGCGATTGAAGAAGCCTTCAAGCGGATTGTATGCCGCGAAATGAAATCAAAAGAAAAATCCTTACTTCTGGACTACTTCGAAAGTGAACTCCGCCACTACGAAAGTCATCCGGATGAAGTCAAAAAAACACTGGATGTGGGTGAATACCCGATGAATCCAGGCGCCATGACCCCACAAAACGCTGCCTTGATGCAAGTCATCGTGAGTCTGTACAACCTAGAAGAAACCATTACCAAGAGCTAACATGGAAAAAGAAATATTAGAGCAGGGATTGAATCATAACAGAAGAAAATTTCTTTCCCGAATCAGCTTAGGAATTGGAAGTGTGGCTTTGGGATCTCTGTTGATTCCTGACCTTTTCTCCGGAAAAAAAGAAGCCGAAGACTCCCTAATGAGAGCGCTACCTCATTTTGCTCCCAAAGCAAAACGGGTAATTTACCTTTTCCAAAATGGAGCACCTTCCCAACTGGAGACTTTTGATTACAAACCCATGTTGCGAAGCAATTTTGGCCAAGAACTCCCCGAATCGATCCGAATGGGACAGCGCCTTACAGGTATGACCGCAGGACAAAGCTCATTTCCGTTGGTGGGTTCCTACTTCGATTTCAATCAATATGGACAAAGCAGGGCATGGATTTCCTCGCTGTTCCCACATATTTCCTCTGTGGTAGATGACTTATGCATCATCAAATCCATGCATACGGAAGCCATCAATCACGACCCTGCTTTGACCTTTTTCCAAACTGGTGCGCAGGTGGGAAACAGACCAAGCATGGGATCTTGGCTGAGTTACGGATTGGGAAGTGAAAACGAAAACCTGCCTGCTTTCTGCGTGCTACTCAGTCGTGGAAAAGGAAATGGTCAAGGGGTATATTCCAAGCTTTGGTCCAATGGCTTCTTGGATGCCCGCCATCAAGGGGTTCAGTTTTCCAATTCAGAGGATCCGGTACTTTACCTTTCCGATCCAAATGGCATGTCCCGAGATCAGCGTAGAAAAATGCTAGATCAGATCGCAGCTATGAATGATCTCAGCTACAACGAATTCAACGATCCCCAAATCACTGCCAAAGTCCAACAGTATGAAATGGCTTATCGCATGCAAACAGCCGTTCCAGAAATCACAGACGTGACAAAAGAACCTGACAGCATTGTGAAATTGTATGGACCGGACTGCTTAGTGCCGGGAACCTATGCCGCCAACTGTCTTTTGGCCAGAAAACTCTCCGAAAATGGAGTGCGCTTTGTGCAACTCTACCATCAGGGATGGGATGCACATGACAATCTTCCCAATCAAATGATAGGACAAGCCAAAGATGTGGACCAAGCATCGGCGGCTTTGATTACGGATTTGAAGCAGCGTGGACTCCTCGATGAGACCTTAGTGATTTGGGGTGGAGAATTTGGCCGAACCAACTACTGTCAAGGAAAAATCGCTCCAGAAAACTATGGACGAGACCATCACCCTAGAGCCTTCTCCATTTTCATGGCAGGCGGCGGCGTGAAGTCAGGAATCGTCTATGGAGAAACAGACGACTTTGGATACAATATCACCGAAAACCCAGTCCATGTGCATGACTTCCAGGCAACCGTGATGCACCTGATGGGAATCGACCATGAAAAGCTTACTTATAAGCATCTCGGCAGAAGGTATCGCCTCACCGATGTCCATGGACATGTAGTAAAAGACATCATCGCTTAATTCCTATTTATGTCTCGATATTCCAAAGGCATTTCCTTGCTGGAAAATCTGCTGTTCTTTTGGTGTGGGTTGTCCCTCATTTTATTGATCGGCGGTGATAATTTAGTAATTCCTTCTTGGCTGCAAGTGGCGGGCAGAATGCACCCGCTGATGCTGCATTTCCCGATTGTGCTTTTACTTCTTGCCATCGCTTTGCTTTGGATGAAGGAGGAAAGCTGGAGAGGATTCGGTAAAAATCTCTTATTGATTGGAGCTAATTTCACGGGAATCACTGTGGTGGCAGGCTTGATATTAGCCTCTGAAGATTACGAGGGAGATGCACTTGCATGGCACAAATGGCTGGGTGTAGTATCCTTGGGATTCTCAGTTTTCATCTACTTTTTCCTCGATAAAGTAGCCAACTTATATCGGTTTGCAGGTTCGGG
Organism: Algoriphagus sp.; assembly: GCA_018336015.1. Taxonomy (GTDB): domain Bacteria; phylum Bacteroidota; class Bacteroidia; order Cytophagales; family Cyclobacteriaceae; genus Algoriphagus; species Algoriphagus aquatilis. The sequence goes on from JAGXQZ010000075.1 coordinate 76,492, forward strand.
ATTGGCTGTCCTCATTTTACTTACCGGTCATTTTGGCGCCAACCTGACCCATGGTGAAGATTTCCTTTTTGCGCCATTGATGCCTAAAGAGGACAAAATGATTGCTTTGGAAGAAGCGGAAGTATTCAGAGACTTGGTTCAACCCATTTTTGAATCGAAGTGCATTTCCTGTCATAAAGAGGGGAAAATAAAGGGTGAACTGAGAATGGATCATTTAGAAGGATTACAAAAGGGCGGAAAATCAGGGCCATTTATCCTCGCAGGCAACTTGGATGAGTCTCTATTAATCCAGCGAATTCATCTTCCTATGGAAAATGAGGAGCACATGCCTCCGAAAAACAAGCTACAACTTACTGAGGAAGAAATTGAAATTCTGAGGCTTTGGGTGATGTCAGGGGCCTCTTTTGAGCAAAAGGTGATGGAACTTCCCCATGAAGAACCGCTATTCCAATTAGCTTCCAATAAATTCACGACAGAAAAGACCTATTCTTTTGCCGCAGCAGATGAGGATGAAGTCAAGGAGCTCAATAACTTTTTCAGAAAAGTAAAGCCCATTTTCCCTGGCTCACCTGCTTTGGAAGTGGCTTATTTTGGAGCTTCTACCTTTGATGCCAGTTCATTGTCTGATCTCAAAAACATCAAGGAACAAGTGGTGAAAATCAACCTGAACAGGATGCCTCTTGAAAATGTCGACCTCTCTTTTCTTTCTGATTTCCAAAACCTTGAAGAAGCTCAATTAAACTTTACCGGACTGAAAAGCGGTCAATTGGAAGGACTTTCAAAGATCCAAAGTCTGAAAAGCCTGGCTGTTTCAGGTAATCCATTTGGAGAAGAAGGATTGGAAAATCTTAAAAAACTGACCCAACTCAAGCGACTCTTTATTTGGCAGTCAGGAATTTCTGAAAGTGGAAGAGAAGAATTGAAAAAAGCACTTTCTACCGTTCAAATTGATTTTGGATTTGACGACAAGGGAATCATCTATCCCTTGAACTCGCCTAAAATTGATTTTGATAAAGTTATGTTTCAGGGAACTACAGAAGTGAAAATCACTCATCCGATAAGTTCTGTAGAGATCAGATATACCCTGGATGGTACCGAACCGGACAGCATTAACTCCCCAGTGTATAAGGAAGCAATTTCTCTGACGAAAACATCTCAAATCAGGGCAAAAGCTTTTGCGAAAGGCTGGATTGGAAGTGAGGAAACCAAAACATTGCTATTTCGGGAAGGAATGAAACCCAAATCATACAAGCTGACTGACGAGCCTCATAAAAGCTATAAAGCAAAAGGAGCCACTACCCTTTTTGACGGAGTAAAAGGAAAGGCAAACCATACTTCCGGTGAATGGCTTGGATACACCGATTCACCGTTGGAAATAGAGATTTTCTTGGAGAAAGATCAAAAGCCCAAAGCGGTTGAGTTAAGCTTACTACTTCATGAAGGAGCTTATATTTTCCCTCCTGAAACAGTTGAAATCTGGACAGGAAATGCCGGAACTTGGTCAAAAGTCACGATCCCTCCCACTCCACAATCCACTAAAACTGAGGAGATCCGATATGGATTACTTGCATTTGACTTACCTCAAAGCTCTTTTGATCAGGTTAAAATCAAACTGAAACCTATCGGCAAACTGCCTTCTTGGCATCAGGGTGCCGGATCAAAGGGTTGGGTATTTGTGGATGAAATCGTATTGAATTGATTTCAAAGATTAAATTCCCTTTGAATTCCATTTAACAACTACCCAAAGTGTCCAAATGAGCAAAGCCCCATTCAAACAATACCAGGACTCCGTGGTGGATAAACTGCAAAAGGCCTTTAGTCAGGAAAAAGAAATCCAGTTGGCGGCCAGATGGATTGCGGATTGTCTGAAAATTGAGGGGTGGATTTATACCACGGGTACGGGACATTCACACATGCTTGCTGAGGAGATTTTCTATCGGGCAGGAGGATTTGCAAGGGTAAGGCCGATCTTTGATGAAGCACTGATGCTTCACACAGATGCCGCTGCGAGTACCGACGTGGAGCGCACGGAAGGTTATGCGGCCAAACTTCTCGAGTCCTATCCCATTTCCTCGAAGGATGTATTTTTTATTTCCTCCAATTCGGGAAGGAATGCAGTACCCATCGAAATAGCTCAATTGGCTAAAGAAAAAGGTGCAAAGGTCATTGCCATAACCAACCTTCAGCACAGCAAATCAGTGCAATCGAGACATTCTACAGGGCTTAAACTCTATCAGATAGCTGATTTGGTTTTGGACAATTTCGGAGAAATCGGAGATGCTTCCATTGCCTTTGACGGGCTGGATGGAAAAGTAGGTGCCACTTCCACCGTAATCGGAACGGCTCTACTCCAATCCATTATGGTGCAAGCAGTGGGATTACTTTTAGAGGAAGGCATCACTCCCGAAGTATATATCAGTTCCAATTCTGATGCTGGAGAAGCCAATAATCAAGCCCTTCTTACCCAATACAAGCCTTTGGTGAAAGGGCTTTAATCTAAGGTCGCTTCTCTGCCGCTTTTCCCTGAAGGCAAAAACAATTTAAACTTTGGAGTGAAGCCATTGAAGTACGGAATTGGTTCACGGTAGAGCGGCGAAGTTTCATTAGGCTCCGTGCCATTGTCAGTGTAGCGGATAAGCAAACCCGGCAGTTCGGAATTAACCAACACTCTTCCGTCTTTGATTGTAACACCAGGTTTGGGAAGCCTAAAGTTGAATCCTCCAAAAATGACTTCCAATCGAGGAAATTCCACCTTGCTCACCAAGTTGGAAAACTGATTCCATTCGGCAGCACGTTGACTTTTCATTTCCTTGATATTAGATGGATTAGACCAGTCCGGATCACCACCCCAAGCTCTTTCCACATAGCCCAACATTTTTGGAAGCAGGTAGTATTCCAGCATTTCAGGACTTTTCACAGTCTCCGTCCAAAGCTGACCCGAGACACCGAGGATATTTCTTTTTCCTTGTTCAGTCAATTGGGTAAAGCGCTTTTCCGCCTCCGTCCAATCCCAAGTTTCCCCTTCGATGGTCTGATCATGAGAGAGATAGAGTTTGCCAGGCACTGTTTTCCAGGATTGATACATATCGGATACTCCACTCCAGGTATGACCTCGCTCATCCGGATCCCAATCGTAGGCTAAGTCAAAGTAAAAATTGGCACTAGAGCAAATGACCACGGGATAGCCGGCATTGGCCAATCGGTAAGCCATGTCCTCTCCTCCCCATCCTGCCACGGCATTCCAAGCATAGAGCCTCCAGTTTTGGTTGGCAAACTTCGGATTAGGCATCACTTCATCACCCCGATGTGTTTGTCCTACTTCTTCCCAACCCCCCATGGCTAGTCCATGCTTTTCCAGGATCTTGGCGGTGCGGCTTCTGAAATAATCATTCAAGTCCTCCAGCTTCACCTCGGGATTTTTAGCCAAAAAATCCTTACAAATCGGAGATTCCTTCCAGACTCCTCTTGGTACTTCATCCCCTCCCGTATGCCAGTTTTTCAGTTGGACACCTGCATCGGAATACATTTTCTTGATTTCCACCACGAGCTTTTCATAAAAAGAATAGGTTGACTCTTGGCACACACAGACGGTATTTCCTTTGAAATTTTGAGCAGAAAGATAGCTCGACTGATCATTCGGATCTGCCAAGCGATAAGCAGAAGCTTGCTCTGGATTACCTGATTTGAGATAGGCTTGATACCGTTTTTCCATCGCCTGAATGGCCGCTCGAGAATGCGCCGGAACTCCCAATTCAGGAATGACCTCAATGTGTCGGGCTTTGGCGTAGGCCAAAATTTCCATAAAATCAGAAACGGTATAATATCCTGAACCGGCAGGGCTCTTTTGAGGATCGGCACCGGAACCATAGTACGGCCAAAGAAACGCTGATTCATCAGTGGAAAATCCTCTTCTGCCACCAAAATCGGTCAATTCAGGAAGCCCAGGAATCTCAATTCTCCAACCTTCATCATTAGCAAGATTGAAGTGAAATACATTAAGCTTATAAAAAGCCATTAAGTCTAAGATCTTTAGAATTTGTTCTTTGGGCTGAAAGTTTCTGGCCACATCCAAAAAGAATCCACGATAGCCAAAGGCAGGTTCATCTTCAATTTCCACTTGGGGCAAGGTGAGCGTGTTTCCTGGTTTGGACCAAAAATCCACAGGCATTAAGGCCAGAAAAGATTGAACTCCATAGAAAGCTCCCCTTTCATCAGAAGCCAAAATATCCACTCGGCGATTGGTGATTTTCAAGTGATAAGCTTCAGGTTTTAGGCCATCCACTTTGGTTACTTTGATATTGACAGGAGCTTCATTTCGGTTTACTTGTGGCTTATATCCATCCCTTAGCGTGAGAAGCAGGTATTTGGTAGTTTCCAAAAACTCCTTGGATCCGACGACTGCAACTCCTGCATTGGTGATCTTCAAGGCTTCGCCTGTGTAGCTCCATTTCTTAGGTGTAGGTAAAAAGGGCGGAATCTCTGATGCAGGCAACTCGCTCACCGCAAGATTTTCCTCGTACCTTTTGGCAGAAGTCGGAATCGGTAATGGAGTCGATTTAGCCATGTCAGCTAACTCCTTTTCTGATAATACCTGAGTAGAATAAGCCGTAATTTCCTCCACTTTTCCGTCAGCATGTACCAAAATCAATCCTTCCGGCGCATAGGAGTTTTTCAAGAAAGCACCTCGGCTTTTATACCCTATCTTGAGTTGCTGACCAGCCTGGATCTCAGGCGTATTTCCCTCCAAAACAAAGAAATCTCCCTGCAAATGTCGAATTGTGGTGTTTGGCAATAGGGATTCAGGCCGAACTGAGATAAAGACCGTATTAAAATAAAGCTTCCATCCTGCCGAAAGCTGATTTGTGCTCTCATTTGAAATGGAAATAGCTGCTTCGTGACGCTGAGGCGAAGTGAACAGATTATCCATTAGTTTCCATTCAGCTTTTATTTGACTAATACCAATCTGAGTCGAAAAGAAAAATACTGTACAGACAACTATGAATCGGGATAGCATACGATTGATCATAAAACGTCAACAGGAAGTTTTTTGAATTGGATGAAAACTTTATTTTTATAAAGTTCATACTTTCTATCAATTATCAAATTCCGATTTGATACACCCATCACAACCACCCCTTCTATGACCATTGACCACCAATCCAAAATCCTCAACAACCGCTATCTGGCGCTGGATGTCCTGCGGGGCATGACCATCGCTTTTATGATCATCGTCAATACACCGGGAAGCTGGAGAGACCTCTACGCACCACTCGCTCATGCCGATTGGCACGGATTCACCCCTACTGACTTGGTTTTCCCTACCTTCCTGTTTGTGGTGGGAAATGCCATGAGCTTCGCCTTGAAAAAGCTTAATGAAATGAGCTCCTCCGACTTTTACAAAAAAGTATTCAAGCGGGCGGCTTTGATTTTTCTAATTGGTTGGCTATTGAATTATTTCCCGTTTTTCGATTATAACGAAGCTGGGGAGATGGTCGCCGTCAAACTTTCAGAAGTCAGACTGTTGGGAGTTTTGCAGCGGATTGCTCTCTCCTATTTACTGGCGGCCTTGGTCGTTTATTGGACTGGAGATAAAGGTGCTTGGATTGTAGGGCTTGGTTCCTTAGTCATTTTTTGGCCTATCATGTATTTCTTTGGTGATGCAGGTGATCCCTACAGCCTTACTGGAAATGCGCAAATCAAATTGGATTTACTCCTGATCGGAGAAAAGCGCATGTATATGGGCGAAGGAATTCCTTTTGATCCGGAAGGTATCCTGAGCACACTCACTTCCATGGTCAATGTCCTGGCAGGTTTTATTGTGGGCAAATTCATACAGAAAAAAGGAAATACTACTTCTACAGTTCAGGTGTTAGGAATTGCAGGAATCGTCCTTTTGGCCCTCGCTTACCTCTGGGATTTGGGCTTCCCGATCAATAAGAAAATTTGGACAAGTTCCTATGTATTGCTCACTGTGGGATGGGACTTGTTGCTCTTGGCAGGTTTGATTTTCCTGGTTGAAATCCAGAAACTGACCCGTTGGACTTATTTCTTTCAGGCATTTGGCCGCAACCCACTGATTCTTTATGTGTGTTCGGGTGTGGTCGTTTCCATTTTCTCCATGATCCTTGTGGGAGACACCACCTTCAAAGGCTGGATTTATGCCAATCTCTTTACCAGTTGGCTGGATCCGAAAAATGCTTCGTTCCTTTTTGCCATCGCCTACATGCTCCTTATTTGGCTGATTGGCCTCTGGATGGATAAGAAGAAAATCTACGTCAAAGTCTAAAAAGGACCTTTGAATTGGAAAGGCTTTTGGCACAAATAGTTAACTTCCAAGACTGTTTAACCAAAAGCCTTTTTTTTATGCAACTCAAAATCGGAGTCTACAACATTGCCTGGATGCGGGATCTTTTTGAATCCAACGGCAACCCAAAAACCACCGGGAAAGAAGAAATCAAAAGTCGGCAACTCGCTGATATCATTCGGGGGATGGATCCGGATTTCCTCGGAATCGTCGAGGGTCCTGACACCCTTGTCAACGGAAGTAAAACTTCTACCCA
>JAGXQZ010000076.1 GCA_018336015.1 Algoriphagus sp.
GGCCGTCAGAGACGATGACGTTGATAGGCTGCAGGTGTAAAGTCAGCAATGGCATAGCTGAGCAGTACTAATTGCCCGAAAGCTTACCTACAGGATTGTTACAGTTTCTACCAGATATGTTAAAAAAGGCCTGAAGTTGGAAGACCGAAGACCGAAGAACACAAGATATTAGATGCAGACTGATCACCGATCACTGCATACTTACAAATTAGGCGGCCTAGCGCAGGGGTCCCACCTCTTCCCATCCCGAACAGAGAAGTTAAGCCCTGCAGCGCCGATGGTACTGGGGTTACTCCCGGGAGAGTAGGTCGCCGCCACATTCTAACCAAAAGCCTTCAGTTCATACCTGAAGGCTTTTTTCGTTTTTATTGAACCTTTATTTTTCATTTTATTCTATTCCTTGACGTTAAGCCTTCATTTTGACGCAAATTTTAAAGTGTGTATTGGTTTTCCATTCTTCATTTCATTTTAAGGAATATTATTGCAGTTTTGCACCAAAGTAAAATCTAATGGCTATTCTTCTTCAGAACCTTCAATTGATCCATGATGGCAAAATTCAACCATTGGCTAATTATTTTTTTGACGGGTCTTCCTTACGTGCAATAGATCTTACCCAAAAGGAGCTTTCATTTGAAGAGATCATCGATTGTACGGGTCTTATAGGTTCTCCTGGTTGGATTGATTTGCGGACTGGTTTTGGAGAGCCTGGCCAAGAATATCGGGAAACCATAGCTTCTTTATGTGAATCTCTTTTGGTTAGTGGTTTTTCAACTGCGGTTGTCATGCCAAATACCGATCCTGTCATTCAGTCTAAAAATGAAGCTGAATTTATTTTAAATAGGTCAAGGAAATTTCTACCCAATCTCATTGTAATGGGTGCGGTTACAAAAAAAACTGAAGGAGAAGATCTTACCGAAATGCTTGATATGCATTTTCAGGCTGGATTGACAGTCTTCGGTGACGGGGCAAAGCCTCTTTCAAACTCCGATAGGTACATGAAAATCCTTCAATACCTTCAGAAATTTAATGGTGTCCTCTTTGATCATGCTTATGATCCTTTGCTTAGCATTTTTGGCCAAATGCATGAAGGATTGGTTTCTACTAAACTTGGGATGAAAGGAATTCCCAACCTTGCTGAAGATGTAGCTATTCAAAGAAATTTGGAGATTATCAGATATACTGGTGGGAAAGTCCATTTTCAAACACTAAGTACTGCCAAAGGTGTTGATTTAATCAGGCAAGCAAAAAAAGAAGGGCTTCAGGTAACTTCAGATGTCTCTATTTATCAATTGATCTTTAATGATGAAGATCTTATAACTTTTGATACAAATCTCAAGGTTAAGCCTCCCTTTAGAAGCGAGTATGATCGAGTAGCCTTAATTGAAGGACTGAAGGACGGCACAATTGATGCTTTGGTATCAAATCATCAACCTCAAGACTTTGATTCTAAATTTGCTGAGTTCGACCTAGCTTCTTTTGGAATGGCTGGTCTGCAATCGTTTTTGCCTGCTATGGTTAAATTATCAGAAGAGCTTGGTTGGGAATTGTTGATAGAAAAAGTTACTTCTGGTCCCCGAAAGATTATAGGTTCTATTTCTGATTCTTGGACAATATTTAACCCAAATGAAGAATGGGAGTACAATGAGATAACTAATAAATCGCTTTCAGCTAATCATCCATGGTTTGGAAATAGACTTAAAGGAAAGGTGAAGTATGTTATTCAAAAGGGCCAATTCCAAAAAATAGATGTATAAATACCTCAAGACAGCCTATCAATTTGGCACTCTGGGAGGAGTCCTTAGCATTCTTTCATTCTTTATTCTTTCTTTGATTTATCCTGATCCGACTAATCTGAATTTGGTTTTCGGTTACTTGGTAACTCCAATTGCTCTTTTTTTAGGCATCAAATTTTTTAAAGATTATACCAATCATGGATTTTTATCCTTTGCCGAAGGAATGACCATTGGCTTTGTGACCTATATTTTGATTGGATTGCTTTCCGCTTTTGGTATTTGGAGTATTCTTTTAGGTGTTCCTGATTTATTTGCCAATATTCAAGAGACAAAATGGGCGGTTTTAGATCAAAATAAAGATGTGATTGTCTCTCAAGTAGGTTTGCCATCTTTTGAAGCTACAAAACTCAGCCTTCAGGAAATGTCTGCTTGGGATGTCGCACTTAACGATGGGATTTGGAAAATTATTCCTGGAATGTTTTTCAGTATCATTATTTCAATAATTTTAAGAAGAAACCCTAATTAATCTTTTATGGAAAAGACAAACTTGTTTTCAGAAGTATTTAAAAAGTGGGGATTGATTTATGGCCTCATAGGTGTGATTTATGTTTTTATTACTTCTATGCTTGGCATTCAGGGAGGAGGTAATTTAGTTGTTGGTATATTGAGTTGGTTATTTACAGCTGGTTTGGCTTTTGGAATTTATTCCTTTGCTATTAAGGAATATAAAGAGAATAACGAAGATCAAATCACTCTTGGAAAAGGCTTTGGTTTGAATATGATGATAGGACTTATTGGTGGTTTAATTAGAGCAGTTGGGTTTTATGTATATATAAAATTTATTGATCTTAACTATGTCCAAAGAATAATTGAAGCGCAAATGGAAGCGCAAGAGCGTTTGGGAGGGCCAACAACTTCCCCAGACCAACTTCCAGAATTCATGAAATTCTTTCAAACACCTGAGTTTTTTGCAGGATCTGTATTCTTTAGTGTAATTTTAGGGGCATTAATCATAGGATTGATTGTAGCGGCAATTAATCAAAAGAAAGAAGAATTTAACTACTAATGTCAACTCAAATTTCCGTTGTTGTCCCTGTTTTCAACGAGGAAGAATCCTTACCTGAATTAACTCATTGGATTAGCCGTGTGATGAATGCACACGGCTTTTCTTATGAGGTAATTCTTATTAATGACGGAAGTACGGATAAATCATGGGAAATTATCCAAAATCTTTCCGAATCGAATTCCCATCTTAAAGGGCTGAACTTTACCCGTAATTATGGTAAATCCGCAGCTTTGGACGCTGGTTTTAAGAAGGCTGTGGGAGAGGTAGTCATTACCATGGACGCTGATTTACAAGATAGTCCTGATGAAATTCCCGGATTGTATGCGATGATTACTGGTGGACTCGACGTAGTCTCAGGATGGAAAAAGGAACGACATGATCCTATTTCTAAGACAATACCTTCCAAATTTTTTAATGGGGTTACACGTTGGATCTCTGGAATACAACTTCACGATTTCAACTGTGGTCTAAAGGCGTATCGAAATAAAGTAGTCAAAAACATTCATGTCTATGGTGAAATGCATCGATACATTCCTCTATTAGCCAAATGGAATGGATTTCCAAAAATTGGAGAGAAAGTGGTGCAGCATCAAGCCAGAAAGTATGGATATTCCAAATTTGGTCTGGAGCGATTCCTTAATGGATTTCTTGATCTTATTTCCGTTTCTTTTGTACATCGATATAAAAAGAAACCCATGCACTTTTTTGGGCTATTGGGTACCCTTTCGTTTTTGACTGGCTTTATCATTACATTCTGGTTGATTTTGGAAAAAATTTATGGTTTAAGTCAAGGTTTTAAAGTTCGTGAAGTAGTAGACCAACCCTTGTTTTTCCTAGCCTTGGTTGCGATTATTATTGGGGTTCAACTTTTTGTAACAGGTTTCATTGCGGAGCTGATGACCTCCAATCAAGCCAAAGAAGCTGAATATAAAATTGATGAAGAGATCAATTTTGATTTCTGATGTTTTTTTCTGTTATCATACCAGTTTTCAATAGGCCTAGTGAGCTTTTTGAATTACTTCAAAGTTTAACTCAACAGACATTCTGGGGCTTTGAAGTTGTGGTCATAGAGGACGGATCGGATATTAAATCCGATCAGGTTGTAGCTTCTTTTAGAGATCGATTAAATCTTCAATATTTAGTACAGGAAAATACAGGTCAGGGTTTTGCTAGAAATAATGGCATGAAACTCGCCAAAGGGCATTTTTTTATTATTCTTGACTCAGATGTTATTTTGCCATCATGTTACCTGGAGGTACTTCAAAAAGCCATAGTTTCCAGAAATTTGGATGCTTTTGGAGGGCCTGATGCAGCGGCTTCTGATTTTTCAATTCTCCAAAAAGCAATGGACTTTGCCATGACTTCCTTTTGGACTACAGGAGGGATTCGAGGCAAACTTAAAGATCCCTCAAAATATCAGGCTAGGGGATTTAATATGGGGATTTCCAGGAGAGTCTTTGAGAAGATTGGAGGTTTTGTGGATCCCAATAGAGGTGAGGATATCGAGTGGAGTATTCGAATCAAAAAGTCGGGATTTAAGCTGGAATTGGTAGAAGAAGCGTTTGTCTACCATAAAAGAAAAAACACACTTTGGTCATTTGCCAAGCAGGCATTTTCCTTTGGAAGGAATCGGGTAAATGTTTCGCGGTTTCATCCGGAAGCCATCAAGCTAGTACACCTACTTCCCACTTTCTTTCTCATTTTTCTGATTTCGATTGTGGTCAATGCTGCGTTTTTCAAGTTTCTTCTGATTCCCCATTTGCTTATTCTTTTTGTTTGGGCTGCTCTTATTGTGGTTTCAGCAAGTTTAAAGAATCAGTCAATTTTAGTCGGCGAATTAGCTTTACTTACCTCATTAATCCAATTGTGTGGATATGGGGCTGGTCTGGTAGTGGAGCTTGTAAGGAAGGGATTTGAAAATTAAGCGCCTTTTCTACAAACAAAGATTATTTCATCTTTTGGCAGGGCATATTTTGTAATCAGATCAGAGTTAATCTGCTTCACAAATTGATTTTCTTCTATTTTCAAACCTGATTTCCGCAATCTTTCAGCATAGTCTTTACCAAACTTGCGCACATGATCTCTTTGGCCAAATAATCGCTCTCTTTCTGCAGGATCAGTGATGGATTTGTCTTCCAAGGTTTTTTCCAAAGGGTACACAGGAGATTGTAAAATACCCCATCCGCTTGGTTTCAAAACCCGGTTGAATTCAGAGCAAGCAAGTAAATCATCCTCTACATGCTCAAGTACATGATTGCAAAAAATTACATCAAAGCTATTGTCAGGAAAAGGGATAGAGTGAACATCCATTTTTACTTTGGCCAATGGAGATTCGATATCTGCTGTGATGTATTCGAGATTGGACAAACCTTCAAATCTATCGATAAAGCAATGTTCAGGTGCTATATGGAGGACTTTAAGAGGGGCTGAGAAAAAATCGGTTTGCTTTTTCAAATAAAGCCACATCAGTCGATGTCTTTCCAAAGCCAAGCAATTAGGACAAAGGGCGTTTTCCCGTGCAATTCTTCCATAAGGCAAGAATTTCTTGTATTGACTGGCGCATACCGGACATTCTACCTCATTTCCTTTGTTCAACTGGGAAAGGACCTTCATCACAAGTGGGCTCACAGTTTGGAGAATAGGCCTGGGGATATATCGGATGACAAAGCTGATAATCGGTTTCATGCAGAAGAAATTGACTTGCAATTTACCAAATAGAGCTGGGAAGGAAGGGATTTTTATTAAGGACGTGTGAGGATTTTATTCGGGCTCGCCTTCATTTGATTTTGGGAGCCTGTCTGCCTTTTTCAAAGCTTCTCGGATGATCCATTCCAGTTGCCCATTGGTACTTCGGAACTCGTCTTCTGCCCATTTTTCAACAGCTTTCATCATTTTCTCATCCAGCCGTAATGCAAAGGGTTTTTTAGCTGCCATGAGATTGAAGTTTAAATTCATTGAATTGAGCAACTGCGGCTTTAGCTTCCTGGGGTTTTTGAGTGCCCAATAAAAATTTTTTATTGGGTGTTTTTACCAGTATTCCATATTTACCACCGGACGTATAGGACCATGAGTTTCCATTCCACTTGATCCCCCAGCCCCCATATTCCAAAAGTCCATTGTATTCTATCAATTCCATCGAGGCAATCTCTTTAATGCGATATTTTCTTTCTTTGATAAAAGGAAAATAACTAAAGCACAAACTATCCTGATCTATCCGAGTCTTGAGTTCTAACTTAAAAAGAAGAACAGATACTAGGCCTATGATCCCCAATGGTATAGCAAGCTCCCAATCTAATTTTTCTGCAGAGGAAAGTATAGCACTTCCAACTACAATCCCGCTGGCCAATATCAAAATTGTCCAAATCCAAAATTGCCGAAAGCGCTGAGTTTCTTGAAATATGAAATTTGCCATTGGATTAATTTTTTGTGGAATTCCAAGTCTCAATCATTTCTTCAAATTCCTTAGGTTTTGTTGTGCTGAAGACTAATGTCTTGTCCTTAGTTTCTATTTCAATGACATGGTCAGCTAAGAAAATGTAAGCTTTTGTTTTTCCGGAAATTCTCATTCCAACACCCCCATAATCGAGGAATCCATCCTTTTTATTGACTGAAATGGTGTTGATGTCTTCTTTGTTTAGGGTTCTCCAAGAACGATGAAAAGGGCCGCTTTTGTACTTGAAGCAAGCATCATCCATTCGGGTTTCAAGGGTGATATTCATCAGCAGGAAAAAAGTAAAAGGAATGAGTGTGCCCACAGTAAGCAGGGCGATCCATCCATCGTCACCCAGCTTTCCTGTGAAATAAAGGGTGCTGATCAATACAAGCGTCGGGAGTTCCAGTAGAATGATACCATACATTAGGATCGTTCCCCGGAAACTTTGCGTTTCATTGACCACCATTTTCTTATTGGTTTAGGGTACCTACATTTAGTATTGGACTTGCACTTCTGTCTGAACAAAGTACCACCATTAAATTTGAAACCATTGCAGCCTTCTTTTCCTCGTCAAACTCGATGATGTCTTTCATTTTTAAGTCTGCAAGTGCCATTTCAACCATGCCTACCGCTCCTTCTACTATTTTTTGCCTTGCAGCTACAATTGCGGTAGCCTGCTGACGCTGGAGCATTGCCGAGGCAATTTCAGAAGCATAGGCTAAATTGGATATTCTTGCTTCAATCACTTTGATTCCTGCTTGTAGCAATCTTTCTGCGATTTCTTTTTCAAGGGAATGATTGACCTCTTCCACGCCTGACCTTAAGGTTACTTCAGTATGATCATCGTCAAAATTGTCATAGCAATAGAGGCCGGCCATTTTTCTCACGGCAGCATCTGTCTGAAGATGTACGAAGTTCTCATAGTCTTCTACATCAAAGGTAGTTTTGAAAGTGTCCTCGACTTGCCAGACCACAATGGTTCCGATCATGACAGGATTACCGATCTTGTCATTGACTTTGAGGGGCTTGTTCTCAAAGTTTCGGACACGCAGGGAAATCTTCTTTTTGGTCATAAAGGGATTAACCCAAAAGAAACCATTTGCTTTCACAGTTCCTTTGTATTCGCCGAACAGCAAGAGAACCATTGCCTTATTGGGATCAACGATGAAGAATCCCGCCATACAAATCAAGGCTATCAGAAAAACAATACCTCCTATGATGCCATAGGGAAGACCCAGTGTAAAACTGTAAACAGAACCTGCTATCGCGGCCAAGGCCAAGAAAAGCATAAAATAACCCGATGAAGGTTTGATGACTTTTTCCATGTCAATATGATGTTAAAATGATATCATTGTGAATTACGGAAAAAGAACCTCAATGTTCAACTGTTTTGAAAAAAAAATCCTCCGTGTGCTCGGAGGATTGTCTGATGGATTTGAATTTTATTTCTTTTTAAAGAGGGAATCAACAAATTCCTTTCGATTGAAGATCTGTAGATCAGTCATTTTTTCACCGACACCGATGTATTTCACCGGAATTTTAAATTGATCCGATATTCCGATTACCACTCCTCCTTTTGCAGTTCCATCAAGTTTGGTGATGGCAAGGGAGGTTACTTCGGTAGCTTTGGTAAATTCTTTCGCTTGAATGAAAGCATTTTGACCGGTGGATCCATCTAGCACCAACATGATTTCATGGGGAGCATCAGGGATGAATTTTTGCATCACCCGCTTGATCTTGCTGAGTTCATTCATCAGATTTACTTTAGTGTGAAGCCTGCCTGCAGTATCCACGATGACAACATCTGCGCCAGTATCTACACCTTGTTTGACAGCATCAAAGGCTACAGACGCTGGGTCAGTATTCATGCCATGTGACACCACTGGTACTCCGACTCGATTGCCCCAAAGGATCAATTGATCTACAGCTGCTGCCCTGAAAGTATCTGCTGCTCCCAAGACTACATTCTTTCCTGCACTTTTAAAAAGGTTGGCAAGCTTCCCAATGGTAGTGGTTTTTCCCACACCATTTACACCTACAACCATGATTACATAGGGTTTTTTCTCAGTTGGGATATCAAAATCCAGGAGATCCTGTGAATTATTTTCTTCTAATAGGGATGCGATTTCTTCGCGTAGGATGGTGTCTAGCTCAGCTGCATTTAAATATTTATCCTTGGCTACCCTTTCCTCAATTCGCCTAATTACTTTGATGGTAGTATCTACCCCTACATCGGAGGTGATGAGAATTTCCTCGAGTTCATCTAGAACATCCTCATCTACTTTAGATTTGCCTACTACAGCTTTGCTCAGTTTGGAGAAAATTGACTCATTGGTCTTTTGCAGGCCTTGATCAAGACTTTCTTTTTTCTCTTTTGAAAAGAAACCAAAGATTCCCATTGGATTAAATTGAATTAAAAGTGGAATATAATGAAAAAGTCCCTGCTGATTTGATTCAGAGGGACCTTATATGCATTACGATGCACGAGGCAAATTATTTTTTCAATGCGTCCTGTACTGAGGTAGAAGGAACCATTTCTTCTTTGAAGGTATATGCACCTGTCTTATCAGACTTTACGGCACGAATTACTTTGGCGTAAGACACGCCACCTTCTTTTTTTAGGGTTGCTACAACTTTCTTAGCCATTGCTTTTTAAGTTTAAGGGATAAATTCCCGAGCTAAAATTATTTAATTTCTTTATGAACAGTTACTCTCTTAAGGATCGGATTGAATTTCTTCAATTCCAATCTTTCAGTAGTATTTTTTCTGTTTTTGGTGGTGATGTATCTTGAAGTACCTGGCATGCCGGAGTTTTTATGCTCGGTGCATTCCATAATCACTTGTACTCTGTTTCCTTTCTTAGCCATCTCTGTATTGATTTAGGGACTGTGACTTTGATTATCTGATTACAATCATGCCTTTATCCTGCGCTTCTTTCAAAACGGCAGAGATACCTTTCTTATTGATTGTCTTCAATGCCTTAGAGCACACTTTCAAAGTGATCCATGCGTCTTCCTCAGGAACGTAGAAATTCTTCTTGTGAAGATTTGGGTAAAATCTACGCTTAGTCTTGTTGTTTGCATGGGACACGTTGTTACCTACTCGAGGTCTTTTTCCGGTAATGTCACAAACTTTTGCCATGATTATGTATCGTAATTGGTATGCGTTTCTGTAATGAGTCTGCAAATATCGGAACTTTTTGGGAATTAACAACAAAGCATTTTAAAAATATTCCCATGTGATTTACGTCTTTGGATAAGGACAATGCTTGCATCCGCTTCCACAACAATACCCACGTTTAAGATGATATTTTGCCGTGAACACCATTAGCCCCTGCTCATTGATGTAGTAGTCTTCTGGAGTCAGTGTTGGCAGAGTCTTCTTTTCTTGTTTCATGGCTTGGCCAAGAGGCATTTCCTATATTTGGGCTTGATTCGACTTTGAATCATCCCACAAAAGTAATCAAATCATGGAACGAATTACCTCAAGCCAACAGGCCATCGCACTGGAAGATCACTATGGAGCACACAACTACCATCCGCTGCCTGTAGTGCTTTCCCGAGGGGAAGGTGTTTTTCTTTGGGATGTAGAGGGAAAAAGATACTTTGATTTCCTGTCTGCTTATTCGGCAGTCAATCAAGGTCATTGCCATCCTCGAATCAAAGAGGCAATGATTGAGCAGGTAGGAACACTTACCCTGACTTCGCGGGCTTTTTATAATGACAAGCTTGGGCCATTTGAAAAGTATATTACCGAGTACTTCGGGTTCGATATGGTGCTGCCTATGAATACAGGTGCGGAAGGAGTGGAGACTGCATTGAAACTGGCTCGAAAGTGGGGTTATGAGAAAAAGGGAGTTGCTGAAAACTCAGCCAAGATTATAGTAGCCGAAAATAATTTTCACGGTCGCACCACTACTATTATATCCTTCTCCAATGATGCCAATGCAAGAAAAAGCTTTGGGCCATTTACAGAGGGGTTTATTCGAATTCCTTATAATGAAATTCCTGCCTTAGAAAAAGCTCTGGAAATCGAAGGCGTTGTAGGATTCTTAGTTGAGCCAATTCAGGGTGAAGCTGGAGTTTATACTCCTTCTGAAGATTATATTCAGAGAGCAAAAGAAGCTTGTTCTACTAAAAGTGTTCTATTCATTGCGGACGAAATTCAAACAGGCATTGCGCGGACAGGATCCCTTCTTGCTGTCTGTGGTAACTGCTCCTGCGAAGGTCACTGCGAAAAACAGGAAACTTACACCAAGCCTGATATTTTGATTCTGGGAAAAGCCTTATCTGGAGGCTTTTATCCGGTATCAGCTGTTTTGGCTGACAGATCGGTCATGGAAGTTATCAAGCCTGGTCAGCATGGGTCTACTTTTGGAGGTAATCCACTAGGCGCAGCAGTTGCCATGACGGCTTTGGAGGTAGTCCGGGATGAGAAATTGGCTCAAAATGCCCGTCGATTGGGAGAGATTTTTAGAGATCGGATGCAAAAAGTAGTTGATACCTATCCTATTGCCAAATTGGTGCGAGGAAAGGGCTTACTCAATGCCGTGGTCATTAACGATACCCCAGAAAGTTCTACGGCTTGGGATATTTGTGTCAAACTTGCTGAAAATGGACTTTTGGCAAAACCGACTCATGGAAATATCATTCGATTTGCGCCACCATTAGTAATGACTGAAGAGCAGCTTCACGAATGCTGTGACATTATAGAAAAGGTCATATCCTCTTTCAACAAGTAATCAGATTGCCACAAGTTGAATTTTCTTTGAAGTCTTCCTTCCAGTGAATAATTCATTATTCCCACTTTAAACTATGTCCAAAGCGGTCATTTTCGATATGGATGGAGTGATCTGTCACACCAATCCATTTCACTCTCAAGCATTCAAGATTTTCTTCGAAAAAAGGGGCGTATTTCCCACGGAAGAGCAATTTCAACTTCATATGTATGGGAAAAACAATGGGTATATTCTCAGCCATTTTCTTGGAAGAAAGATAATGGGGCAAGAATTACTTGATCTCGAGTTTGAGAAGGAAAGTCTGTTTAGGGAAATCTATCAACCATACGTAGATCCAATTTCCGGTTTTTTGGATTTTTTTCATTGCCTTAGAAAAGAAGGTTTTAAAACCGGAGTCGCCACTTCTGCCCCTTTTGCCAATTTAGAATTGATTGGAGGTAAATTAGATTTATTTCCACACCTGGAATCTGCCTTAGCAAGTGAGCATGTGACCAAACACAAGCCTGATCCTGAGGTCTATCTTAAAACTGCTGCAAATCTTTCTCTTTCTCCAGCCCAATGCCTCGTATTTGAGGACTCATTTTCAGGTGTTTCTGCCGCCAAAAATGCAGGCATGAAAGTCGTAGGAGTGCTATCCTCTCATTCAGTTGATCAATTGCCTGAATGTGACTTGTATATCAAGGACTATTTAGGTCTTGATGTTAACAAAATTGATGCTTTGTTTGAATAGGCGGGGAGCTTAACATTAGGTTCAAGATTTTTTAACATGAGTTAGATCAATTAACATTGGCTTAATATCAGAAAGTATTCAAAAACATTCTTTGGGCATTATTTCAATTGATCGAATATAGAAATCAATCTAATGATTTCGTTTTTGTAACAAATTCATAACGCTGGATTCATTTTCTAGCAACTTGGCGGATTCAACTTTGCACCGCTGTACAATTACTAATTAAAATTCTTCTCGTATGCGAATCCGTTTCGCAGCGGCCTTGGTGACTTTCGCCTTGGTTATTTTGAGCTCTTTTGCAAGGGGGGCTCAAAATGACTCGCTGCTCCATGAAAAACCTGAGCCTAAGGTTCAGAATGCCTGGTATGAAAAAATCCAGTTGAGGGGTTATGCCCAATTGCGGTACAATGGACTGATTGAAACCAATCCCGACCTAAAGTGCGATCAATGCGACCGCAGCTGGGGAGGAGATGGGGGAGGATTCTTTTTCCGTCGGATTCGGATGATATTCTCTGGTCAGATCCATCCTAGAGTATTCATGTATATCCAGCCCGATTTTGCATCAGGAGGTTCCAATTTGGTTCAGATCAGGGATGCATATTTTGATTTGGGATTGGATGCTGACAATGAATTTAGGGTGAGAATTGGTCAATCAAAGGTTCCTTTTGGCTTTGAGAATATGCAATCCAGTCAAAACAGATTACCGCTAGATCGCCATGATGGGATGAATTCCGCGCTGCCAAATGAGCGTGAGACGGGAGTCTTTTTCTATTATGCCCCCAAGGAGATCAGAAAGCGCTTTAGTTACTTAGTGTCCTCTGGGCTTAAAGGATCTGGAGATTATGGGGTTTTTGGATTAGGAGTTTATAATGGACAGGGGCCGAATGCACTGGACAGAAACAAAAACGTAAATGTGGTGGCGAGGCTTACTTATCCCTTTGAGTTACCCTCTGGTCAGATTATTGAAGGATCGTTTCAGGGATACACAGGGAAATACATGGTGAATAAAAGTTCCAAATTGAGTCCAAGCCAAAGTGAATTTCAAGAGTTACGCTATGGGCCTACGTTTGTCATTTATCCACAGCCTTTTGGGATACAGGCAGAATACAATTGGGGAAGAGGGCCGGAGTATGATCCCCAAACCAATACCATCTTAGACGCACCGCTTGACGGAGGTTATGTCTTGGCAAACTATATGGTAAAAACCAATTCCAAAGTGTTCATTCCTTTTGTCAGGTATCATTATTATAAAGGGGGAAAGAAATTTGAAATCGATGCAACCCGTCACAGAGTGAAAGAATTTGAATTAGGTGTAGAGTGGCAATTCAACAGAAATTTCGAATTGGTGACCATGTACACCATTTCCGATAGAACCTTTGAAAATTCAGCTGATCCAACAAACAGGCAAAAAGGTAGCCTCCTCAGACTTCAGGCTCAGGTGAATTTCTAATTCTTATTGGCGTGTAATTCCATCAAGGCGTTCCCAAATCGGAACGCCTTTTTTTATGAGACTCTTTTCAAGCTATGTAAAAGTGATAAGTTACCTTTGTGCACATTTATTCAAGTTATGCAAAGGAGACCTAGAAGAAATCGTAAATCTGAAGCAGTCCGCAATCTGGTCGAAGAGACCCAAGTCACTGTCAAAGACTTGATTTTTCCATTGTTTCTCGTGGATGGGCAAAAAAAACAAATTGAGGTAGCATCCATGCCGGGTATTTACCGATTTTCGATTGATTTGATGCTTAAAGAAATTGAGGAATGCTTAAAACTTGGAATTTATTCCTTTGATGTATTTCCGGCATATCCTGAGTCTTTAAAAAATGCAATAGCAACGGAAAGCTATAATCCTGAAACTTTTTACCTGAGAGCACTCAGAGAGATCAAAAAAAACTTCCCGGAGATATGTCTCATGTCTGATGTGGCGATGGATCCTTACAGCAGTGATGGGCATGATGGATTGGTGAAAGATGGAAAAATCCTCAACGATGAGACGCTGCAGATTCTTGGAAGAATGTCGCTGGCGCAAGCGGATGCGGGAGTAGATATCTTGGGGCCGTCTGATATGATGGACGGTCGTGTGGGCTACATCCGAAATCTGTTGGATGATAATGGATTTACGGATACTTCCATTATGTCTTACACTGCCAAATATGCCAGTGCTTTTTATGGTCCATTCCGAGATGCGTTGGATTCTGCTCCAAAATTTGGAGATAAGAAGACTTACCAAATGAATCCAGCTAATTCCAAAGAAGCCTTGATCGAAGCGGATTTGGATATGGAAGAAGGTGCAGATTTTTTAATGGTGAAGCCGGCCTTGAGTTATTTGGATATAATTAAGCAACTGAGTGACAATTATCCACTTCCTATTGCAGCATATAATGTATCAGGAGAGTATAGTATGATTAAAGCAGCAGCCGAAAAAGGTTGGTTGGATTATGATCGGTCCATGAATGAGGTTTTGCTTTCTATTAAAAGGGCAGGAGCAAAGATAATGCTTACCTACTTTGCCAAGGATTTTGCAAGAAAACAAGTCTAAGTGGTTTTTATTCATTAAAAAGCCCTGAGAAATCAGGGCTTTTTGATTTTTCAGGCTTTTTTCAGTCCCTGTTTTCTAAAAAATCTGTGTAATCTTTTTGATTCGGTTTAAAAAATAATTGAAAGCTCGAAAAATTATTGTTTTTGTAATTGGGTAAATAATTAATAAAATTTTGTTTTTGAGTAAAAAGGGAAATAAAAATTTTTGTAATCATAAAATTCTTATTGAATTTATGGAAAAGGCCTTTTCGTAATCGATTTCAAAGAATTTTCTTAACAGTTCCATTTTTGATTATTTGATTCATCACGGTTTAAAAAAACACTTATTAATGATGAAAAATTGAAAAAAATGAAAAAAATGGTTTAAAAAATATATTTAAAATCAATAAAGTTTGAAATATTTTTAAAAGTAGGTTTGTTTTTTAATCAATTATCTAATTACATTCGATTAATTCTTCTTATGAATTTTATAAGAAGCGTTAAAAGAAAGAAACCATCAATTTTCAAACCTATGAACTATTTCACAACCCTGTTAGCCAATGATCTGGCTGTGCCTGTGGAGGTCTCGACCGCCTTGGCAGAAAATCTGTTCACGACCAACAACGTCTGGATGATGCTTTGTACGGCGCTCGTGTTCATTATGCACCTTGGATTTGCCACCGTAGAGACTGGTTTTGGTCAGGCAAAAAACACCGTCAACATCCTGTTTAAAAACACGATTACGCCGGTTATCGGAATTCTAACCTATGCAATGGTTGGTTTTTACTTGATGTATCCCGGGTTTGAATCGCCGGGGTGGTTTAGCTTTAATGTGGAAGGTTGGAATTTATTCTGGTTCTCTCCTGCTAGCGCTGACGTTTCAGCTGGCTATGCAGCAGGTGGTTATACTTACTGGACTGACTTTCTTTTCCAAGCGATGTTTGCCGCCACAGCCGCTACAATTGTGTCCGGGGCTATAGCAGAAAGAGTTAAGCTTTGGGCTTACTTAATCTTTACTTTGATTTTTGTGGGTATTGTATATCCTCTGATTGGAAGTTGGCAGTGGGGTGGAGGTGCATTAAAAGCCATGGGCTTCTATGATTTTGCCGGAAGTACACTTGTGCATTCGGTAGGAGGTTGGGGGGCTCTCGCAGGAGTAATTTTGGTTGGTCCTCGAATCGGAAAGTATGTAAATGGTCAGACCGTCAACAAGCCAGCGGTAAGTGTACCATTGGCTGTTATTGGAGCATTTTTACTTTGGTTAGGTTGGTTTGGATTTAATGGCGGATCAGTTTTGTCTGCTAATCCAGCATTGGTTTCTCTTGTTCTAGTAACCACTTCTTTGGGAGCGTGCGCAGGTGCAATAGGTGCTTTGTTTACCTCCTATGTAGCTTTCAAGCGGCTTGATTTAGGAATGGTGCTTAATGGAATCCTGGCAGGATTGGTTGGTATAACCGCAGGTGCGGATGTGATTACACCTGGGGCAGCCATTCTGATTGGATTTATTGCGGGCTTTCTGGTGGTTGTGTCCTCTATACTTCTTGATAAGTTGAAGCTTGATGATGTAGTGGGTGCAGTTTCTGTTCACTTGACCTGTGGAGTCTGGGGTACGCTTGCGGTAGGTATATTTTCCACTAATCCTGATCATTCATTCCTTACGCAATTAATTGGTGTGGCTATCTGCGGAGCGACAGCATTCACATCTGCTTTCGTAATCTTCTATATTCTTAAAAAGACCATCGGAATCCGAGTTTCCGAAGATCATGAGCGAGACGGACTGGACTCCCATGAGCATGGTATCCGAGGATATACCATTGTATTCGACGAATAAATAAATAAACCTTACAAGAAATAAAAGAACCCCGTCCGGAGAAAAAAACGCGACTCTCTTTCGACCGGTTCGGGGCTCTTATTGGTCAACTCTATCATTCACCAACACTCAAAATTAAAATGAAAAATATATTCCTACTAATACTATGCTTTATTGTCATTAGTTCAACTGAAGTTTTTGCTCAAGAAGAAGCTGAAAAAGAAGAGGGAACTCTCACTCTATCAGGGTCAGTTGACGCCTATTTCAGATCCAACTTGAATGCTCCCAATAAGGGGGATGGTTTTCAGGCCCCTGCATCTTCCTTTGCAAATCTGCCTGGGTTTTCATTGGGCATGGCCAATATCATTGCCACTTACGAAGGGAAGAAAGTCGGTGCTGTTGTGGATTTGGTATTTGGACCCAGAGGTGAAGATGCTGTATTCGGATCGCCACTCTATAGCGGGGGTATGGCTGGCAGCTCACAAATGGTTAATCAGCTTTTTGTTTATTGGAATGTATCTGATAAGGTAACCTTGACTCTTGGTAATTTTAATACCTTTTTAGGATACGAGGTTATCTCTCCCACAGCCAATTTCAATTATTCTACTTCCTACATGTTCTCGTATGGACCCTTTTCACATACCGGTCTAAAGGCAAATGTCCAGTTATCTGACAAGTGGTCACTTCTCGCTGCTGTAATGAACCCTACCGATATGACGGAATTCAACTTGAATGGTACCTATACTTTAGGAGGTCAATTGGGTTATTCCACCGAAGCGGGCAATACCTATCTTAATGTGGTCTATGGAGATCAAGATGGTAGACTAAATAATAATGGGTCTTTGATTCCTGATCAAACGTCTTTGGGAAAAACGTTTCAGATTGATTTAACTACCGGGTTTTCCTTGACTGATGTGATTTATGCTGGAGTAAATACTACCTATAATGCATCTTCTTCAGGTGAGGTCTTCACGGGTACTGATATACAGGATTTGGATGGTGAGAGTTCAGGTTTTTATGGATTTGCTGGTTACCTACAGGCTAAGCCTACTGAGAAATTTGGAATAGGATTTAGAGGGGAATATTTCTCTGTCTACAATTCCGGCTTAGAAGGCGTTGTTGGATTAAACGATGCAGGTAAAGGAAGTGTATTTGCAGGAACACTTTCTGGAAATATCAAAGTGGGAGGAAACTTGACTTTAATCCCTGAGCTTAGAATAGATAGTATGAAAGAGGAGTTTTTTGTGAATAAAGATCTTAATGGAAGTAAAGGTTTGGCTTCATTTCTATTCGCCGCGGTCTTTGCTTTCTAAAAATTAAACAGGGTCTATTGTTAATTAAGCCGGGGTGATTTTCACCTCGGTTTTTTCATTTTTTATATAAATGCTCGAGTTTGAGCTTTAAAATTGAGAGATTTCCATTAAATAGTATTGCTACTCAGTAAGTATTGGTTTATTTATAAACCCACTTTTTATTTTGTTTTATTTTTATGATACAAATAAAATTTTTTTAAAAGTCGAAAAAAATAAAAAAAACATCTGATTTCTGAAACAAAGACGTTTTCGTTTCTGTATATATTTGCACAACCCAAATGTAAGGAAATGAAAAAGTTAGCGTTTCTACTCGCCGCCTTAATGGTTGCGACGGTCTCTTATTCGCAGCAACTCATCACCGGTCCCAAAGCAAAAAATGCTCAAATTGGAAAAGTGAGAACCCCGAAAATTACCATACTTCATGATTCTAATCCTGCTACTCTCCAAGGACCGGTAGCCAAGAATTCAGAAGTTTGGATGGAGGAGCCCGTTAGAAAATTTAAAGTAGGATTCAGAGAAGAAATAGATAACCCTCAAGGGCTAAAGGCTAAAAATTACAATCCTTGGGATAAGACTCAGCCAAAAGTAGATTCAAAGGCTGTATATCAAGAACCAAAGTCTATGACTTCCAAAAAAACTTGGATTCATTAATATCGATTTAAAACTCAAAAGCCCGATCAGTCTGACATTTGATCGGGCTTTTTGTTTTATTATAAATCTTGTTCTCGCTCCAGCATCAGAATAGCCGCTTGTGAGACAATGTAGTATTTTTCCCCCTCATACATCACTTCATGGGCTCCGGAAAGCAGGAAAATTGCCAAGTCACCTTCCTTTGCCTGAAGGGGGACATACTTCACTTTTTCATCTGAGTCCATCCAAGGTTCATGATCCTCTACGGGCATGGGTATGGGGTAGCCCGGTCCGGCTTTGATGATATATCCTTGCTGTACCTTTTCTTTTTCTTGTACCCCAGGAGGCAAATAAAGTCCGGAATCCGTTTTTTCATGTGGTTTTTTCAATCGGATCAATACTCTGTCACCTACCACGATGAGCTTTTTCAATTTGTTATCAGCAGTTAGTTGCATATTACTTTTTTGAAGTTTATCGATTTCAGCAATTCATCCTAATTGCCGTAGCTAAAAACATAAACAGCATCTGTCTTTCAACAGATGCTGTCCTAGTTGGTTTAGCTTAAGATTATTTTTTATCCTCGCTTACTTCTTCGTAGTCTACGTCCGAAACACCATCCCCAGCACTTGAGCTAGCACCGGCATCTGGTCCTGGCTGTGCTCCTGCACCTTGAGACGCGTTATACATTTCAGTGGAGGCAGCTTCCCAAGCCTTGTTTAGATTTGCCATAGCAGCATCAATACCCTCAATGTTTTTAGATCCGTGGGCGGATTTCAAAGCTTCAAGAGCAGAGTTAATAGTGGCCTTATTGCCGTCTGAAAGCTTGTCGCCATATTCTTTAAGCTGCTTATCGGTCTGGAAAATCAAGCTATCAGCTTGGTTTAGCTTTTCGATTTTTTCCTTTTCAGCCTTATCGCTAGCGGCATTTGCTTCCGCTTCGCGCTTCATTCTTTCGATGTCATCCTGAGAAAGTCCTGAAGAAGCTTCGATTTTGATTTTTTGCTCTTTTCCAGTTCCCTTGTCTTTTGCAGACACATTCAGGATACCGTTGGCATCGATATCAAAAGTCACTTCGATCTGAGGCACGCCTCTTGGAGCTGGTGGAATGTCAGAAAGCTGGAATCTACCGATGGATCTGTTGTCCTTTGCCAATGGTCTTTCTCCCTGCAGAATGTGCAAGTCAACAGCAGGCTGATTGTCAGATGCTGTAGAGAAAATCTCAGACTTTTTGGTTGGGATAGTTGTGTTGGCTTCGATCAACTTGGTGAATACGCCACCCATTGTCTCGATACCCAAAGAGAGTGGTGTCACGTCCAACAGCAACACGTCCTTCACTTCACCAGTCAATACGCCACCTTGGATGGCAGCACCGATGGCAACTACTTCGTCAGGGTTTACTCCTTTGGAAGGCTTCTTTCCGAAGAACTTTTCTACTTCTTCCTGAATTTTTGGAATTCGGGTAGAACCACCTACCAAGATCACTTCATCGATATCTGCCGCTGTCATGCCTGCATCTTTCAATGCCTTAATGCATGGATCCATAGATCTTCTCACCAAGGTCTCAGAAAGCTGCTCAAACTTGGCACGGCTCAGATTTCTGACCAAGTGCTTTGGTCCGGTCTGAGTTGCCGTGATATAGGGAAGGTTGATCTCTGTGGAAGCGGAGCTGGAAAGTTCGATTTTTGCCTTTTCAGCAGCTTCTTTCAATCGCTGAAGGGCCATTGGGTCTTTTCTCAAGTCGATCTGCTCTTCTGCCTGGAACTCGGAAGCCAGCCAGTCGATGATTACTTGGTCAAAGTCATCACCACCCAAGTGTACGTCACCGTTGGTGGATTTTACTTCAAATACTCCGTCGCCAAGCTCAAGGATAGAGATATCGAATGTACCACCACCAAGGTCGTACACAGCGATCTTCATGTCCTGATTTTTCTTGTCCATCCCGTAGGCCAAAGCTGCTGCTGTTGGCTCGTTGATGATACGCTTCACTTCGAGACCTGCGATTTGTCCGGCTTCTTTCGTAGCCTGACGCTCTGCATCATTGAAGTATGCCGGTACGGTAATCACCGCTTCAGTCACTGTTTGTCCCAAGAAATCCTCAGCAGTGCTCTTCATTTTTTGAAGAATCATCGCAGAAAGTTCTTGAGGTGTGTAGGATCTGTCCCCGATTTTTACAGCTACTGTATCGTTTGGACCTTGTTCTACTTTGTAAGAAGCATGTTTTTTCTCTTCAGAGACCTCTGAAAATTTCTTACCCATGAATCTCTTTACTGAGGAAATGGTATTAGCTGGGTTGGTGATAGCCTGACGTTTAGCAGGATCGCCTACCTTGCGCTCTCCGTTTCCATTGTCCAGAAAAGCCACGATTGATGGAGTGGTTCTTCTTCCTTCGCTGTTTTGGATGACTACAGGCTCGTTACCCTCCATTACGGCTACGCAGGAGTTGGTGGTACCCAAGTCAATGCCTATAATTTTTCCCATGATTATATAAGTTTTATGTGTTTTCAGAATGAATACTATCCCCCTTGTTCAATGCGTGTGCCATTGAAGTTTTTCACCTTTTTGGTGTCAGTTTGTCAGGGATAGAGACCGTTGATCCTTGACAGTCTCCTCCAATTGTCACATCGAAGAAAAAAATATGTCGTAACTGTCAGGAATGTAGGCTTGTCATGCAACCTATAGGTGAGTTAGGGCATCTGAAAATTGATGAAAGTGTTTTTCAAATCGATGGATAATGAAAAATCCAAATGGCTTGGTGTGATCGCCTTAGGGTTATCTTGGACTTGGCTTGGTTCTTTGGTGTTACGAATAGCTGAGAATTGGATACTTTTTTCGGATTTCTTTCCTTTCCTCGTGCTCCAATCTAGGCAGGGGATCTTTTTCCTGATTGGATTCCTTTATTTTTAATGCATGAAGAATCATCTAATGCTACAGGATATTTTTATTTACCCGATCAAATCATTGGGTGGGATTAGGTTAGAGAAAGCCAAAGTGGAGGAGAAGGGTTTTCAGTATGACCGAAGATGGATGCTGGTGGATAGGTCCGGTAGGTTTGTTTCTCAACGGGAGTTCTCTGTTTTGGCTTTGCTGCAGGTAGAGTTGCAGGAGGATGGGCTTTTGGTTTATGTGAAAAACATTCCACACCGACAGCTTTTTATTCCATTTGAACTGTCAGAGGGCCCCGAGATTCCTGTGGTAATTTGGGACGATCAGGTAATTGGGAAGGTGGTTTCCGAATCGGTTGGAGTTTGGTTCAGTGATTTTCTCGGTTTCAAAGTAGAATTGGTGAAAATGCCGGAATCGACCCATCGCAAAGTCGATCCGCGTTACGCGATCAATGCCGAGTCGGTGAGTTTTGCCGATGGCATGCCTTATTTGATCATCGGCCAATCTTCCTTGGATGAACTTAATTCAAGATTAGCGTCACCTGTTCCTATGAATCGCTTTCGTCCCAATTTGGTTTTTTCTGGAGGTGAGCCGTTTTTGGAAGACCGTCTGAGCAAAATTCGGATTGGATCGGTGGAGTTTCAGATTATCAAGCCCTGTGCCCGATGTGTACTGACGACGGTAGATCAAGAAACTGGGGAAAAAGGTAAAGAGCCACTGAAAACATTGTCCACTTACCGTACAGTCAATAATAAGGTCATGTTTGGCCAAAATGTGGTAGCCTTAGGTGGAGGAATGGTGAGCATTGGAGATGAATTGATTCCTTTGAATTAATCTTGACCAATTGGAAATTCAAAAGCCGGACTGATGGATCAGTCCGGCTTTTTCTTGTAAGGTGGTAGTTTGATTAGAAGCTAAATCCAGTGGTGAGCTTGAAGAAGGAATCGTTGCCTTCGACCAAGTCAGTTCCGAAAGAGAATCTGGCAAATGGTCCGCCGGTAGGATTGCTGAATTGAACGTATGGGCCAAGCCACTGGTACACATCTGTTGAAGATGTCACGTCCGATCCTCCAGAATTGATCAAATGCTCGTAATGCGCGCCGACTGAGAAAAATTGGCTAGCACGAACACCCAGGTTTAACCAGTAATGAACATAAGCCAAAGTGGTACCGTTGACAGGTGCTTCATTACGAAGCGGTGAGTAATATCCAAAGTAAAACTGTCCTTCCACTTTTTCCTTCAATAGGTTAACTGTCAAATTTGGAACGATACCGTCTCCAAAAATGGCAGGTCCTCTGGTGCCGGAGCTAAGCAAATTACCTCCCAAGAAGCCAATCTGTGGATTAATGGAAAGCCCTTCAGCGGCTTGGAAATTAGCTCCTAGACCAAACTCGGTCCAATTGCCCCAAGCGGCACCCGTGCCACCTCCCCAGTGAATTCCGTAAAATGTGAATTGAGCTTTGTCAGAGAATCCATACGAACCCTGAAAGGTAGGGTAAAATCCAAAGAACTGATCGGAGTTTAGCGCCACGGAGAAGTTAAACTGTTTTTCTTCTTGTGCTGAGGCATGATTTGCGATCAGGATCAATCCTAATGCTAGAATGAGGGTGGATATTAATCCGTTTGGTTTGAGATTAAACAGGTTTTTCATGAAATGATGTTTTTTGGTTTGAAATAGGTTTATAAAGAATCAGATTTTAATTCAAATGATGTATTTCAATCAAAATCCAGTTCAAAGTAAAACCAAGTTTCTAAAGAAAAAACATTTTTATTGAAAAATTTGTAAAAAAACGCATCAATAATTATTGTTTTTGCAAATCATAAGCTTGATTTATGATTTTATCTGCTGTAAATGAAAAAAGGGGCTTTTGGCCCCTTTTGTCTCTATTCAAATATTTATCAGTACTCTTTGACAGTTTGGATGAACACCTTGACCATTTCTGGGTCAATATCCGGGTAGACTCCATGGCCCAAATTGGCGATGTGTCTTGACCCTTTAAATTGATCCATCATCTCCATGGTGGCAGCTCTAACCTGATCGGGATTGCCATACAGGGCGGCAGGATCGAGATTTCCCTGTAAGGTTTTATTCGGCCCAATCAGCCTTCTGGATTCTTCGATCCCCATATTCCAGTCAAGTCCAATCGTCTCACAGTTGAGCTTTGACATTTCTTCTCTGGCAAAAAAGGCTCCTTTTGCAAATACCGTTACCGGCACTTCAGTAATCGCATCACAGATTTGAGAGATGTAATTCAGGGAAAATTCTTGATATTGATTTGGGCCCAAAATCCCCGCCCAGCTGTCAAATATCTGTACCAAGTCAGCACCGGCACGAATCTGAGCTTTCAGGTAATTGATTGTGGAGTCGGTGATCAGCTGAAGGAGTTTGTGGGAAAAAACAGGTTCCCGATACAGCATTTCTCTAGACTTGGAGAAAGTTTTGCTACCGCTGCCTTCGACCATGTAGGCAAAAATCGTCCATGGCGCACCTGCAAAGCCGATCAGAGGTACCCGACCGTTGAGGTTTTTCTTAGTGATATGAATTGCATCAATGACGTACTTGAGGTCATGGTCTCCATCTGCCACACGGAGTTTTTTCAGATCAGCCTCTGAACGTACAGTTTGTGGGAACCAAGGCCCACGCTTTTCGACCATCTCGTAAGGCAAACCCATCGCTTCTGGAATCACCAGGATATCCGAAAAAATAATGGCTGCATCTACTCCCAAAATGTCTACAGGCTGAATGGTGACCTCAGCGGCGAGCTCAGGAGTTTGAGCCAATTCTATAAATCCACTGACTGATTCACGGACTGCACGGTATTCAGGAAGGATTCGGCCTGCTTGGCGCATCAGCCATACGGGCGTTCGTTCGGTCTTTTCACCTCTTGCTGCTCGCAGCAGCAGATCGTTTTGGAGTTGCATGGCGCAAAGATAGGTTCGGAATTTTATATGGGAAGGATAAAATCACACATAAAAAAAACAGAGCCTTCATTCTGGGGCTCTGTTTGTGTAGGATTTTAGAAATTACTTAATCTCTAGGCTTGATCTGAGCATTTAGAAAGTCCTTTTCTTCAATGCCAAGCATTTTGGTGACCGCCTCGTAGTCAGTCCAATCGATTCGGGAGCCTGCAAAATCTCCAGGTATCACTACAATTCTAAATCGCTGACCTCTAGTCCAGTCTGCACTCAGGGTTTTGTAATCAATTGGGCCATCCAGAAAGAGACGAAAATCGTTCCTAGTGAAGTCATAATTGTACATCAAGACTCCTTCATTGAAAAATACAGTTTGGGGAAGTGCTCTCCAAATTGGCGTTGATCCGTTTGTTTCCCATCTGATAAATGCCAATACCACATCGCTTTCTACAATTCGGGGATTGAAGTCAAAGACACGCTCAAATTTATTGGCTTCTGTAAAGTCTACGTTTACTTCAAATACTTCGCTGACGACGTTGACTCCTGGCTGACCCTGTGGGCCTTGTGGACCTTCAGGGCCGATTGGACCCATCGGGCCTTCGCAGGATTGAAATGCCACCAAGGCAAGCAGCCCCAAAATTGCGGTTATCTTTTTCATAGTTGAGTTGGTTTATGTAAGCTTTCCACGGCATGGATCGTGCCAAGGTTGGGAGAAAAATTAAGCTATTTTATGGGTGCAATAACATGCACCTCAGATTCACTGATAATCTTATCGATAAAAATTCCACTCAACACAAACTTGTTCTCTTGTGCAAATTCTTCCAGTTTAGTTTTGACTTTATTGGGGCCGGGCATGACCCACTTATTAGCGTTCACTTTTGCTAGCAGGTACTTTTTTTCAGAAAAGGATTTAGACTCCAAATCTCCGGTAGCAAAAGGTAGATTGAGCCCTACAAAGACCTTCATCGTATCCAATTTTCCCGCAGGCTCGATGTAGTAAATGGTGTGAATCTTTGATCCCGGATTTAGTGACTGCTGGGTTTCGATGGCTCTGAAATTCTCCTCCAGTCGTCTGTCCTGAGGGATTCCGACAAACGTTTTCCCCGCTAAAGTTTCCGGGCTTTGGTTGATCAAGGTGACTTCAATGGGATTATTTCCCCCCAATTGAATGAAGAAGTAATAGCCAATAACAATGATCACAAGTAGGATAATTGCTGCAATACCTAGCTTTTTCATCGATTAGAATAAATATCGGATTCCAATTCCTCCCTGCCCCTTGAAATTAATTCGGTCGATCAATTCTAAAAACACACCAACCTCAGCAAAAATGCTTATGGGTGCTTCATCGAAGTAATATTCTGCACCGCCAAAAGCCTCGGGTCCGATGTCCAAATTGGTTCTTCTTTCGGATAAGGCGGTTTGAAGAGAACTCTGGCTAGACTGCCTGAAGTAGGAGTAGTTTACATTGGAAGTTCGCAGCTGAGCACCTACACCTGCATAGCCCAAGAGATACCCTTCGGTGATTTCAAACATATCGGTAATGTCTTCATGGAGCGCCATTCGAAAATTAAGTGCAACGCCCCGGCTGGCTGAATGACCAAGATAAAAAGCATTGGATGAAGGAGGATTGTTTTCGAAAGATCGCTGGTAATAGTCCTTTCCATTTACGCTTCCTCCTCCAACCATCACTTCAAAGGATAGGTAATCATCCAAAAAGTCTTTGTAAGTGAGTGAAAAAGGTTCTCCCAGTCGAACTCCGGCTCCTCTTTCCTGTGCAAATCCGATCATCGGGATCAATAAGGAGCCTAGCAGAAATTTGAGTTTCATAAGCGTTGGTTTAGTGATAGAAATTAAATGGCCATCATCTTCAGCTGCATCTGATGGAGCTGGGTGTAGTA
The DNA here is from genome assembly GCA_018336015.1 of Algoriphagus sp. Lineage (GTDB taxonomy): Bacteria > Bacteroidota > Bacteroidia > Cytophagales > Cyclobacteriaceae > Algoriphagus > Algoriphagus aquatilis. Next base: position 25,662 of record JAGXQZ010000076.1, read on the forward strand.
TCCGCCTTTTTCCAAAAGCGATTCATGGGTGCCAGTTTCTACGATTTCTCCTTTATGAAGGACTAAAATTTGATCTGCTTTTTGAATGGTGGATAGCCTGTGGGCGATCACGATGGAGGTTCTTCCTTGCATCATCTTCTCGATCGACTCTTGGATCAGCTCCTCTGTTTCCGTATCTACCGAAGAAGTCGCCTCATCCAAAATCAGAATTTCCGGGTTATACACCATCGCTCTTACGAAGGAAATCAACTGTCGCTGTCCTACGGATAGTGTCGCTCCACGCTCCATGACATTGTAGTCCAGACCTCCGGGGAGTTTTTCGATAAATTTTCTGGCGCCTACCAGTTCGGCAGCTTCCATCACCTGTTCTTTGGAGATCGATGGATTACCAAGGGTGATGTTGTGATAGATGCTGTTGGAGAAAAGAAAAACGTCCTGAAGTACCACGCCGATATGTTTTCTCAAAGCTCCAAGTTCAAACTCGCGAATATCTGTCCCATCCACATAGATGTGGCCTTTGTTGATTTCGTAGAATCTTGAAATTAGGTTGATGATGGAGGATTTGCCAGCCCCGGTAGCTCCTACCAAGGCAATGGTCTGTCCTTTTTTGACTTCAAAGCTGATGTCTTTGAGTACATATTCCTCGTCATTGTAGGCAAACCAGACATTTTCGAGCTTGATGTTTCCCTGGATTTTTTCCGGTTTGAAGCTGCCTTCATTGGCAATGTGCTCGGTGGAGGCGAGTAGTTTGAAAATTCGGGAAGAGCTTACCACCCCCATTTGGAGGGTGTTGAATCGGTCTGCAATCATCCGGATTGGACGGAAAAAGAGCTGCAGGTACATGATGAAGGAAATCAAAATCCCGATCTGTAGATCCATTCCCAATACACCTACCGCGCCATACCACACGACTAATCCTATTCCGATGGCTTGGATAATTTCAGCTACCGGAAAGTAAACTGAATAGTAAAGGACCGAGCGAATGTGTGCCGCACTGTGTTCTTTGTTGATTTCTTTGAATTTTTCGTATTCGCGCTGCTCTCGGTTGAAAATCTGCACGATGTTCATCCCGGTGATGTGTTCCTGCAAAAAGGAATTCAGATTGGAGACTGCGTTTCTGACGTCATTGAAGGTGACTTTAATTTTTTCTTTGAAGACATACGTCGAAATGATCATCAGCGGAAGCGTGCTCAGACTGACCAAGGTCAACTTCCAGTCGATGTAAAACATTACTCCCAAGATCGTGACGATCTGCAGCAAATCTCCAATGATCGCAGCAAGCCCTTCGCTGAATACATCTGCCAAAGTTTCGATGTCGGAGACGTTTCTGGTGACCAATCGACCAATAGGAGTATTGTCAAAAAACTTTAGTCGAAGCTTGAGGAGGTGCCTGTAAAGTCGCGTTCGGATGTCTTTGATGATTACCTGACCGATCCATCCCGAATAGTAAGTATGTGCCCATTGGGCGACGGATTGCACAATCATGAGACCTACCAACAGGTAAATGATCCGCAATAGCCCATCCACATTCCCAACTGCTACATATTCATCGATAGCAATTTGGATGTAATAGGGCCGGGTGGGAGCCAAAATCGCCAAGGCAATGGTGAGAAAGACCAAAAAGTAGAATTGGGCTTGATAGGGCTTCACAAAGGTGTAAAGCTGTCTCAAGACTTTCATGTCTATAATTTCCCCGGAGGACTCTTTTTCTTTTTCTAAGCTCAAAGCCTGATTAGTCTAGGTAAATGTCTGTTGGATATTCGATTTGGCTTAAAAATAAGCCTTTTGCAGAAGCTGCTTTTCCAGCCTGAGTTCGGTCTTTGGAAAGGATAATTCGATCTAAATCTTCCACCTGCTTATGACCAAAGCCAATCTCCAGCAAAGTACCTACAATTGCCCGTACCATCCCACGCAAAAAACGATTTGCGGTAATATGAAATAACAATTGGTCGTCTTTTTGTTCCCACAGCGCTTCATAAATCTTGCAGCGGAAATGGTTGACTTCCGTGTGGACTTTGCTGAAGCATTCAAAATCCTCGTGTTGGAGTAGGATTTGAGCCGCTTCATTCATTTTGTCTACATCAGGATGGTGAAAAAGCTGCCAAGCCAAACCTTCCAAGAATGGGTTTTTGGTAAATGTGATCCGGTAGAAGTAGGATCTTTTGATGGCATCAAATCGGGCGTGCGCATCTGGTTTAACCCTCCTGACCGAATGGATAGCAATCTCTTTGGGAAGGATGGCATTGATTGCTTTCAGGAAGTTGTCTCCGAGGACTTGATTTTTCAGATCGAAATGACATACCTGCATACTGGCATGCACACCGGTGTCTGTCCTCCCGCTTCCCATGATGAAAATGGGCTCGCGGAAATAGGTGCTGAGCGCTTTTTCGAGGCATTCCTGAACGGTAAAGGCATTTTGCTGGATTTGCCATCCGTGAAATGGACCTCCATGGTAGCTGAGTTCCAGAAAATAGCGGTTTGTCGTCTCGTTCATGCCGCCGCAAAGATACTATTCCCAATCAATTCGACCGTGGAGATTTGTTTTCTTGATATTCCGAGGGGAAGGCTTTTTCTTTGCCCAAAATTTAATCCAACATGATTCAGCGCGTACAAACCATATTTCTTTTCCTTGTTGCCGTGGCTATGGGCGTGACCATAGGTACAGAGCTTTGGAACCAAACCGGCGGAACCCAAGGTGATACCTGGAACCTGACTGCTTTTACACTCAGCAACCTCGATGCAAACGGTGAAGTAATTCAATCCTCCTCCAAGTGGTACCTGGGAGCTTTGGCAGCTTTTGCTGGGCTTTTGGCTATGATTTCTATCTTTCAATACCGAACTCGTTCCCGACAAATGCTACTCAACATGATCAACTCTTTGGTGATGGTATCTTTGGTAGCAGCGACTTTCTTGACTACAAATGGAATTAATTCTGCGATTCAAGCAAAAGAAGGGGGGAGTTACGAGATCGGATTTTGGTCGATTTTGGTGGCCATGGTCATGAATATGCTGGCTAACCGATTTATCAAAAAAGATGAAGCTCTAGTCCGATCGGTAGATCGGATCAGATAAGAATCCAGCCTGGCCTTACCGCCGGGCTTTTTTGTTTTCCTTTTGTGAGCAAATACCTTCTTTACTGAATCAGTCTTTTCTACCTTGTGATCAGAGAAAATTCCTCTTTTATGAAATTCGAAACAATAACCATCCATAAAGGCAATCAAATCACCGACAAAAATTGTCCGGTGGTGCAGCCAATCACTCTGAGTACGACCTTTCAACATGGAAATGAAGGGGGGGTGCTGTATACCCGAGCAAGCAATCCTAACCGAAATTCACTGGAGGAAGTACTTGCTGCGATGGAAAAGGGAGCGGATGCAGCGGCGTTTTCCTCAGGAAATGCGGCAGGTACTGCTGTTTACCAAGCGCTTGAACCAGGTTCGCACATTGTGGCACCGGATGACATGTACCACGGCTTACACAATTCCATGATACAGCTTTTTGCAGGAGTATTGGAAGTGACCTTCGTGGATATGAGTGATCTGGAGGCAGTCAAAAATGCCATCCGTCCCAACACCAAGCTTTTATGGGTTGAATCACCATCCAATCCTCTTTTGAAGATCACCGATATCCGAGCCATTGCCCAGCTGGCAAAAGCACAAGGTGCAATTATGGCTTGTGACAACACGTTTGCCACTCCTGTATTTCAGAATCCTTTGGACTTAGGTGCGGATATCGTGATGCACAGCAGTACCAAGTATTTTGGAGGTCATTCTGACATTTTGGGAGGCGCCTTGATTACCAAGGAGAAGAATACTTTTTGGGATAAAATCCGCACAGTTCAGCGGGTAGGTGGAGCTGTTCCTTCTCCTGCCGATTGCTATTGGTTGACACGAAGTATCCGTACACTGGCCTATCGGATGAAAGGCCATGCTGAGCATGCAATGATCTTGGCGGAGTTTCTACTCAACCATCCCGGAGTGGAAAAAGTCTATTATCCCGGCTTAAAATCTCATCCCGGACATGCCATTGCTGCCAGCCAAATGAGCGGTTTTGGGGGAATGGTTTCATTTACCGTAAAAGGCAGTGCCGAAGATGCCGATCGTGTGGTGTCAAAACTCAAGTATTTTATAAATGCGACTAGTCTTGGCGGAGTAGAGAGCTTGATCGAGCGAAGAGCAGCTGTCGAAGGTCCTAATACTTTGACTCCTCAAAACTTGCTTCGGGTGTCTGTCGGTTTGGAGCATACAGATGATTTGCTGGAGGATATGGATCAAGCCTTGGGATAAGAAAAAGTATTTACGATTTACGAGTGACGATTGACGACACCCAAAGTGGGGTTGAGTTTTTCTACAAAATGAACACTAACATGAACATGTTGTATTTACGATTTCAGAATGACGATTTACGGCATTTAAAGTAGGCTTGACTTTTTATTCAAAGACATAGATTTTTTTGAGTCGAGGCGAAGAACACCGAACACCGAACTTCGAATTTTGAACAAAAAAAAGGTCCTGATAGAAACTCAGGACCTTTTTGCTTATTTGTACACTTCGACAGGCCAGCTGTCATTGCCGAGGTTGATGTCGGTCATGACTTTGTCTGGGTCGATCACGACTGACTTCAGCTTCTTGGAGGTTTTGTGCAGATAGCCCCAAGTGTCTCCTCTTTGCCAGATTTCCACGGGAAGTTTCACTCGCTCTTTGGAGTCATCTTCATAAGTCATCTCCAAAATCACCGGCATAGGGAAGTCACCTTTATTGACCAGATTCACCAGGTAGTTGCCGCCGTATGGCTGTACAGAGTTGATTCCTAGGTCAATGTTTCCATTTCCATAAAACCAGCCTTTCCAAAACCATGAAAGGTTTTCCCCAGCTACATTTTCCATGTGATTGAAGAAATCGGCCGGTTGCGGATGCTTGTAAGCCCAGGTTTTGATGTAAGATCGGAACGCGTTATCAAATCGCTCAGTGCCTAGGATGTATTCTCTCAGCATCACTAGGCCTATAGCAGGCTTCATGTAGGCTACCATTCCCAGATTTCTTAGGTCTGTTACATCCGGATAGTTGTCGATTCCTTCGCGGTTTTCGCTGGTGAAATAGGTGTTAAATCTTCTTGTTTGGTTCAATGTGGATGGATACTCTCCGTTATTGAAGGCATTGGAGCTGTAGTGGTTAATGAAGGTGTTGAAGCCCTCATCCATCCAAGCATATCGTCGCTCGTTGGTTCCCACGATCATCGGAAACCAGTTGTGACCAAATTCATGATCTGTCACCCCCCATAGGGAAGCTCCTTTAGAATTGTAGTGGCAGAAGTTTAACCCCGGATATTCCATGCCTCCAATTTCAGCAGCCACGTTGCTGGCTGTTTCGTAAGGGAATTCAAACCACTCCTTGCTGTAGTATTCGATGGATGCTTTGCTGTATTCGGTAGATCGGGACCAAGCCTCTTTGCCGTTGCTTTCCATTGGGTAAACGGACTGTGCAAGGGCTTTCTTTCCGCTTGGAAGATTGATTCTAGCAGCATCCCAGATGAAGGAGTCGGAGGTGGCAAAGGCCACATCACGGGCATTTTGGATACGGAAATGCCAAGTCACGGTTCCGCTCTGTTTAGGACGGGTAAGCTGTGTATTTTTGATTTCTTCTGGAGAAACCAAATAAACGGTTTCTTCACTTTGAGCAGCTTTAGCATAGCGGGTTTGGAGTTCTTTGGAAAGAACTTCAGTCGGGTTCATCAGTTTGCCAGAGCCCACCACAATGTGGTTGTAAGGTACGGTGACTTTGTAGTCGAAATTGCCGTATTCGAGATAGAATTCCCCAGCGCCCAAGTAAGGCTCCACATTCCAACCTTCGGTCTCATCAAAAACCGCCACTTTGGGGTACCACTGTGCAAAGGCATAAATCCATCCGTCTTTCACTTTCAGTCGTCCCATTCGGTCCATGCCTTTTTGAGGCACTTTGAAAGAAAAATCCATGGAAACCGTCGCCTTTCCACCTTTTGCAGGGATCGGTTCGGCAAACCATACTTGCATCCGGGTGTCTTCGATCAAGTGCTTAGATGATGCTATTCCTTTCACCCCGACTTTGGATGATACATTACTGATGTTGTAGCCTCCGTCGATGTCTCCATTGTATCTGTTGCCTTGAACAGGAGTGGTCAAAGTGCCACGGGAAGTAGGAGTGAAGCGATTTTGCTCGAGCTGAAGCCAGATGAAATCGAGTGATTCCGGGCTGTTGTTGGTGTAGGTGATGGTGACCTTACCGGAAAGTGTGTGACTGGCTTCATCGAGTGAAACCTCGATTTGATAGTCGGCGGCATTTTGCCAGTAAGCTTCTCCGGGTTTGCCGGAGGCGGTGCGATAGCTGTTTCCTTTTCGGTCCATAAACTCCGAAAAGTCCTTCTGATTATTGTCTTTCCCTTGCTGCGAAAAAGCAGGAAAAGATGCTGTCAGAATAAAAATGGACAAAAGTCCACCAAGCAGGGTTAGTTTCTTCATGGTTCGTTTCTATTTCGGCTCAAAATAGGGACAAATGTGCTTTTGGCGAATTTTTTTTACGCCAAGTCACAGGCTTTAACCTTTTTCGAATCTGGCAGATTTTTGTTTCCAAGGGAAAAACACCTTTACCTTTGAGCTAAATAAACCAACTACCTCAATGAAAAAAGAACTGTCACTGGTAGGTCTGCTTGCGTTTTCGCTTCATTTGCATGCCCAAACAGATACTACCTCCCAAAAACTGGATGAGGTGCTCATCCAAGAAAACCGGATTCAGATTCCTTTTTCCAAGCAAAGCAGGAATATCTCTGTCGTTGATCGGAAGCAGATTGAAGTCACTCCGGCCAGAAGCCTTCAGGAAGTGTTGAGTTTTGTGCCGGGAGTAGACGTACGTCAGCGCGGCGTCACAGGAGTGCAGGCGGATATTGGCATTCGGGGCGGTTCCTTTGAGCAGACCCTCATGCTCCTCAACGGGATCAAGCTCACCGATCCTCAGACTGGCCACCACCTGATGAATATTCCCGTGCCTTTGGTCAATATCGATCGGGTAGAGGTGCTGAAAGGACCTGCTTCGCGAATCTTTGGTCAAAATGCTTACACGGGAGCGGTGAATGTCATCACCCGACTCAGTGATCAGCGAAGCCTGAGAGTCCAAGGGTATGCTGGTGATTTTGGGATGAAAGGGGTCAATTTTGCAGGTTCACTCCCCGCCGGAAAGTACCGTCAAAATGTGGCCGTCTCCTACGATGATTCGAATGGCCACTGGTACAACTCAGATTATAAAGTCAGCAATATCTTCTACGAAGGTGGTGTCCAGCTCAATCAAGCCCATGAACTCCGAGGAATGGTGGCTTACACTGATCGGACTTTTGGCGCCAATGGGTTTTATACCTCCGCATTTCCGGATCAGTGGGAAAGCATTCAGACCTCTCTTGGCTCGCTTTCGCACACTTATTCCAAAGACCGGCTTTACCTCAATACCCGGGCGTATTGGAGGAGAAATGAGGACGAGTTTCGATTGAGAAGAAATGAGCCTTCGTTTTTTCAGAATATCCATACCTCGGATGTCCTAGCCATCGAGTCCAATGGTAGCTACAAAAGCAAACTGGGAACTACCGGATTTGGGATCGAGGGCCGAAAGGAATCCATCGAATCTTCCAACCTTGGAAATCATGAGCGGGAGCTAGTTGGGCTTTTCTTGGAGCAGTTGGTCAATCTTGGAGAAAAAACTGACATCCGGGCGGGACTTTACTCCAATTACTATTCGGAATATGGATGGAAGCATTTCCCAGGAGCAGAAATTGGGTTTCATGCGACTCCTGCCATTCGATTGTATTCAGGAATAGGCTCCAGCTATCGTATTCCGACCTACACTGACTTATACTATCGCGGCCCGACCAATATCGGAAATGCCAATTTGACACCGGAACAGGCACTTTCATTCGAGTTGGGTGGAAAATGGACCAAAGAAAACTGGCGGGGAGAGTTGGTTTATTTCAACCGAACCAGTCAAAATCTGATCGAGTGGACCAGAACTTCTTCTACGCAGCCTTGGCAACCACAAAACTTCAACGAGGTGATCTTTAAAGGGGTGGAGGCTTCGGCTTATTACCAAGTGAATCCTACGGGGAAGGCGGTTCAGGTCAAGGAATTGATGCTTTCTTACAATTTCATTGATGCGGAATTTGTAGCAACACCGGGATTGGAATCCCGCTATGCGCTTACTGCCCTGCGGAATCAGCTGATAGGAGGTGTATTGGTAGGATTTGGTAAAAAGGTGGAATGGAACACCAAAATGCGCTATGTGGAGCGAATCAGCATGGATCCATACTTCTTGCTTGACTTGCGGGTGGATTACAACAGGCTTGGCAAACTCGGATTCTTTGCAGAGGCTTCCAATGTCACCAATGCTGATTACATCGAGGCTGGAACGGTGCAGATGCCCGGAAGATGGTTTAGAGCAGGGTTTATGGTGAATTTGGAGTAAGGGAATTTCTCACAGATGTCGCGGATGAACACAGATAAACTAAAATCGAATGCTGGAAATGGCATTCGATTTTTTGTTTTGTAGGTTAAAAAAAGGAAATAAAAAAGCCCCAGAATTTTCTGAGGCTTAATGTGGAAGTTGAGGGATTCGAACCCCCGACCCTCTGCTTGTAAGGCAGATGCTCTGAACCAGCTGAGCTAAACTTCCATTTCGTTTGCTTTTCAAACGGATTGCAAATGTAGGTTCTAATTTCTTACAGGCAAATAAAATTTTTCATCTAGTTGCAATTCTTTGAAAATGAGCTGAATTATTTTTCTGTTTCATTAGCGCTTTTGAAAGGGGGCTTATGATTCCACTTCCATTGATTTAAGTTTTGAAAACAAGGTTATTGAAGCATGTCAAAACGAAGAGCTAAGTGTGTTTCTTCATGATTGACAGAATTTATCCACTTTTTAGGAATACAAATCAGGTTTTGAGAATACCCCTTACCTTTTTTTTTAAGTTTTTGCGTACGTTTTAAATGACGATAGTATGCTGGTATGGAGACCTGGGAATTTTAAAATCCTGATTGTAGGTAGTCAAGTGGATGCGATTCCGATAGTGGAAAGAAGAATTGGCAAGGTGATTTCCTTGCCTATAGATATACATATTCTGAGCCCTGAGAAGTTGAACCTAGACAAAGCGATCATTCCTTCCGTGGATTTAATTCTGGTCGATAAAGTTCATGAAAAGCAGTTTAGAAGCTATTACCAGGATCGTATTTTTTCCAGTAAGGATTTTATTCCGAGTTTGACCTTTCATTTAAAACACAATGATTCAGGTAGTGAGATTGAGTTTTTGCAATAAGATTTAAATGTCACCTCATTCACAATTTGATTATTCTTTGTTTCAAAATGTGTTTGAGTTTATTTTTTAAGAAAGGCAATTGATTTTGCATAGGTTAAAGGATTTTCATTTTTTGGTCATTTGTGGTTTGTGATCAAATTATGTTTTATCCTTTAAGCCTGATTAGTTGTGAGTAGTGAAATTATTTTACTTGTAGGAGGAAGCAGACCATTGTATAAAGAGGTTTCTGAAAAAGTCGAAGTGCTATTTCCTACATCGGAGTTGGTTTGGCTTAGATCTTATTCTGAAGTTGAAAAATTCTTCGAGGATGGAGGAGTTGCTAAATTAGTTTTTCTTGGTGAGGAACCCTTGGATTACAGTGGGCCTTCTTTGTTAATAGATTTAAATGAATTATCAGATAACCTACCGATTATATTCGCTTAGGTACCGATTATGAAATAAGAGACATTAGCTAGTAGTCTGATCAGTTTTTATTTTGATATGAAATGATCTTGTATTAATTTTCGAATTAATAGAGATATCATTTATGCAAGATGCATTTCATTACGGTATTTATGCACTTACTTCCGCATCGGTATTTTTATCCTTTCTTGTATTTATAATTTATTCAAGAAATAATTTCAATAGAGGATTAATATATAAAGGTATATCAATTTTATTGTTTACACTTAGTTTTCGTTTTTTTACCATTCATCTCTATTTAAATCACTTAATTACCGAATACCCGCACTTCTTATTGCTAAATAATCTCTCTTCGAGATTAGGCTTGCCGGTGTTGTATTTTGTTGTTTTGACAAGTCTTTATTCGTGGAGATTTAAATGGTATGATTTATTTCATTTAATTCTTCCAGCCCTGTTTGTGATCCATTTCTCAGCAATAATCTTTGGACCAATTTCTCAAAAAGTAGCGCTTATAGAAGAGATGGACAGATTGGGTTATGAAATTATTTGGGAAAAGGGGATTTTTTCTTCCCTTTATCTCATCAATGCCATCAAGTACCTGACGCTATATGGTTACACTTTTTTAATTTCCGCATTGTTGGTTTGGACTCGAAATTACAAGAGGCTTCCACAGCATTTATTGACATTTTTCAAACTTGCTTTGGTTTTTCTTTTCGTAAACCTTATTCCAAGCCTCATATCGCATCTTGGGTTGGACATTTGGAATTATGCCAGTTTGATTGGAGCGGGAAGTACTTTGTTTTTGACAATTTCGGTATTTCTTGTTCCTGATTTTCTTTTTCCAACAGTCCAGCTTTCAGAGCCATTAACTCCTTTCCAAGTTGATGTAGCGGTAGATAAACTTTCTGTAGTTTGTCAAATTCCCTATAAAGAAAATCAGCTATTTAGTAGAATTGAAGCTTATTTTGAAGCTGAAAAGCCGTTTTTGGATCCGGATTTTTCCCTTTCCCATGTGGAAAAACATTTGGGGATTTCGGGGAGATACATCAGTGAGGCGATTAAGCATGTGACTGGCGGGAACTTTTCAGCTTATGTAAACCAAGCGAGAATAGATTACTTAACGGTAAGTCTCTCCAAGGATATGGGTTTAAAAAGTAAAACGGTAGATGAAATTGCCTGCGAGTTGGGTTTTAGGAGTGTGAATAGCTTTTATCAGTGCATCAAAAAGACCAAGGGCTGTACTCCTAAAGAATATTTGAAAAGTGATGCTGAAAGTCCTGTATTGGATATGATGGCTTAGCCGTTGAGTCGGTCAATATATTCTTTTGGCGTGGTATTGATTACTTTTTTAAATGCCAAATAGAGGCTGTTTGTGCTTTTAAAGCCGATTGAATTAGCCAACGTCGCCATGGTGTAATTTTTCCATCTGGGATCTTTTTCCAGCATGTTCAGTAAGTATTGGATCCGGTGGTAATTCACAAAATCAGAAAATGAAATTGAATAAGCGTTTTTGAGAATCGTTCTAACCTGATATCCAGACAATTTCAGTTTTTCAGACAGTTCCTTTTGGTCAAAGTTGAAACTCAAATAGGGCTTTTCTCGGTCGAAATAGGCAATGATTTCAGTTAATAGGTGTTCTTGGTCAGGTTCTATAGAATCATTTATGGAAAGAGAACATGGCTTTTCAACAAAGATATTTTGGTCAACACTTTCATTTATTGGGTTAGAAGCGGGTGATTTCTGGTTTTCCTTGAATCTTTTGGAATACAAAAACTTTGGCTGAGTAAGTAGAATCAAAAAAAAGATCAGCTGACTGGAGATGTAGGTCAAGAGAATCGGGGAGGAGGCATAAGTGCCTGTAAAGCCAGTAATAAATGTTGCCATGGGAGGTAGCAACAATAACAGGAGATAGATGAAAAAGGTGAAAAGGAATCTTTTTTCATTTTTTGGCAACAGTTTGTTTTTCCATGCCGGGAAAAAGAGCTTGAAGCTTGAGAAGATCAAATAAAAAAGGATTTGACCTACGCTAAGGATAATGACGAAATATTTTGGCATTATCCAGCCCTCATCGAAGGTGACAAACTCAGGTGAGTGGAAAATTTCTAATTTTTCTTCGCCAGATAGTAGAAAAAATGGCAAATAGTTAATGAAGTATAGAAACGCAGGAATGAAATGGATTATGTCTTTTCTTTTTAAAGGCGTATCGGGAAGCCCTCTGGTAAGACTGAGGTAAAGTAGCGGTGATACCGTCAGTAAGACGAGGTACCCTGTACGGGCTATGTGAGGAAAGTAAATGAAAAATCCCTGTGATGCACAAAAACTGGTAAATAACCCGTAGGTGATCAAGGTAAAAGTGATAGACATCAGACGTCCAAAAAGCTTGTTATTCCAATTAAATGAAACATAAACCAGGGTTACCAAAAAGCTGATAACCATCATGGCCACATAAAGAAAACTAACAAATGTTGGATGTAGGTTCAAGGATATTTTTTGATAGGTGATTACTTCAGTAAATGTAAAGATCAATTCCTAAAATTGAAAAGTATGCTCAAGGCTAATTCCTATTTATTAAAAATAAATATATAAAATGTATTTAATGGTAAATGAAAAGATAACATAGTCTTCAATTTATGTGTTTTGTTTTATTAATTGACAATGAATGGATTTAGGCTGATTTTATTTTTATAATCTTCAAATGGTAGATTTTTAAGATTTCTTTGTTGAATTTTTAGGAAGCTAACTATCCGTTTTAGATACATTTTTAAGAGCTTCTAATTTTTAGGAAAGCATATCAGGAATTTGAACACGGGAATATTTTGGTTTGACCTACTTTCGGGTTCAGTTTTAATTGGACTAGATGAGTTGACATCTATATAGTATAGCTGAATCTGCCTCTGTCCATCGAGCTTACTGGAAATTATTGAATTACTAATCAGTTTATATGTTTAACCAATTTCTTATGATCGCAATGCGAACTAAGCGAAAGCAAAGTCTCCATAGGCTGGGGACATTTCTTTTCTTATGGGCATTTTCTTTCAGTTTAGGATTTTCCTCTTTCGCCTATGCGAGGGACAATTCGATGACTGCCGGAAAAAACCATCCACCTCACGGTGAGAATAAAGAAACTTTACTGAAACCAAGCAATCCAGATCAACCCTTCAAAAGAGTATCTCTTTTGGAAGTTAAGGATGTAGCTTCTGCTAAGGCTCAAAAGGCTCTGTTCAAGGCCGAAGCCATGGTCTTAGCCTATTTTGATCAAGCTTCAGCTGTAGATGGATTAGCAAAAGTTTTTTCCGGAGCTGACTTGACCAATCCATCCGCTTCAGTGGCTAAAGCCTCTGCTTTACTTTCCGGTAATTCACTGATTTCACCTGTAAAAGTAGAGCTTAGACCAAGCCAAGATTTAATGGGAGCATGGGCAGTGTTTGCCGCCAAAGGTCATCAGGGTCTCCCTGTGATCTACCTTAATGAGGTGGCTGCGGAAACTCTTTCCGAAGAACAATTAGTAAGAGTCTTAGTGGAGGAAATGGGCCATTGGATGGATATCCAGATCAACGGTTCTGTAGACTCCCCAGGAGATGAGGGGGAATTGTTCGCATCGTATGTTTACAATTACAACCTCTCTTCCGAAGATCAGGCTAGAATTTTAAAGGAGTCTGACTTTCTTGCCTTGAATATCGAAGGAGTAGAGGTACAAACTGAGCTTGCTTCATTGCTATTTACCAATGCAGCCTATTGGGTAGGAGCAACAGCATCTACCGAAGGAGATCTTGAACTTGAAACCAATATCCTTCATGTCCGCCGAAGAGTGGGTTCTGCAACATCGCGCTATCTTTTCATTTCTAATCCAGAGGAGGCTACTTGGTTTTCCGGAAACAATACGAAAGGCCGACTTTATGTAGTAGCCACTGATAATACCATCAGCGAAAATTACGTCGGTGAAATTACTCGATTATATAAATCGGGTAGTAATGTTATAGGATTTCAGTTTTACGTTTATCCAGACCAAACACTGACTGATCCTCAGGCACTGCTATACGAGGCCGGCCGTCAAGGAGTTTCTTCTACCATTTTGATTGATTACTTGGCGAATTTTGTCATTGGTCAGTCCTATGGTACCAGTAGTGATCCTACCTCTACGGCGTTGAATGCACTATTGGTACCTGCGCCTGTAGTGGGTAATGATGAGACTGTAGAAGCACTTGAAGCAGGAGGATTGCGTGTGAATCTTACTGCAGGTCTTAATCCAACAGGAAATGTACTCTCCAATGACACCGGGGGGTTAACTTCCTATTCTGTAAATAAGAATACCACTCCATGGACCATGGTGACTAGTAGTGCTTCATTGGTAGTTGCCACACCGGGCACGATCACTGGTACCTATGGTACATTGGTTTTGAATGCGAATGGATCGTTTACCTACACTCTGGCAAACACCAATGCATTGGTGGAAGCCTTGCGAACTACATCAAATACCCTGACGGATGTCTTTCCGTATCGAGTCGCCTCGGGTACTGAGCAAGATGCAGCTAATTTGACACTATTAATTAAAGGTCAAAATGATGCGCCAACAGCTATTGACGATTATGATTTTGCAAAAGAGTCTCTTTTGACCGATGGAACAGAATACACTGCTCCTGATTTGATTGGCCTAAAGGCGATTGGAAGTGTATTTCCGAACGACTCCGATGTCGATAATGGGGATACAAAAAGTTTGGCCCTAGTAAATTCTTCTGCAAATGTTGTTGCAGTTAATTCCGGAGCCTCAACTTACTCCTTTACGACTAGTAATGGCTGGGCTTCAGTAAAAACAGGTGACTTTGCATATCTTCTAGTAAGTGGTCAATACAGGCAATTGAGGGATGGAAGTGGTAATCATATTACCATAGTGAAGTCAGCTACCTCCTTTGCTTTATCTGCTTTAGCTGCTGAGGTATACTCGGGTTCAGGGTCTACTTATACAGCTTTACCAAGTGGTGTTCAAGTTGGGGACCAAATTGGTTTTGACGCTGCTAGTTCAGTCACTTTATCTGGAAATGTCAAGTATGCCATCGTATCTACCATTTCTTCTTCAAGTACTTCAGTTACCATTGATTCAAATTCCATAGAAGGTGGAGTTTTTGCAGGTATGACAGTAAGTGGTACAGGAGTTCCAAATGGCACTAAAATATTGAGCATTCAATATGTAAATGGAAATCCTTCTGTTTTGACACTTGACCAAACTATTACAAGTACCGCTGGTACTACCTTAACATTTACAGGTGCCTTAGGTCAAGAGCTTACTGGCCGATATGGAGACATAGTTTTTCAAGCAAATGGTTCATATGTCTATACACCATTCCCAAATAATCCAGCGATAAGTGATGGACAGCAAGTTACAGAGGCGTTTGATTATGAGCTTATTGATGCAGGACTGCTTACAAGTAGAGCAACCCTCTACATTAATTTGCTAGGTTCTGGTGCAAATAACCCGAATGCTGTTCCACAAACTGCTTTGGCTAGAGAGGCAGGTGGACTAAACAATGGAACTATTGGTATTAATCCAATTGCGAATTTGTTGACAGGAACAACCACTCCTGTTGGATCCAATTCTGTATCAGCTCTTTCAACTCCAAGCAATTCTGTTGAAACAACTCTTTCTCCGTCTCAATCTATCGTTGCAGAAACGATAACCTACAATGGATCTGTAGTTGGTATTTATGGAACCCTTTATGCACAAACAGGAGGAGCCTACATTTATGTGATTAATAATTCCCTCTCTGCAGTCCAAGCATTAAAGACTGGTGAAACTCTTACCGATATCTTCCAATATAAGATAACCAACGGTTCTGGTGTAGACTGGTCTACGCTGACTATTACTATCAATGGAGCTTACGATACTCCGATAGCTGTAGCCGATGTAAATGCTGCTGTAGTTGGCTATAGAAATGGATCACTTGTAGCTATGTCCAATCCAACGGGCAATGTTCTCCCAAATGACACGGATGTAGATGCTAATGATACCAAGACGGTTACAAAAGCAGGTACCAACACAGCAAATACTGCAGTCAGCGGTGCCACTGAGATTACGGGCACATATGGTACACTTACCATCAATGAAAATGGCACCTATTCTTATGCTGTGAATCTTGCCAATCCACAGGTTCAGGCTCTGACATCTTTGGGTTCACTTACGGATGTATTCCGATATGAGGTTACGGATGGCGGATCGCTTTCCAGTGTTACCACGTTGACGATCACCATTTCCTCCTTGAATCAGGCTCCTGTGAATACCAACCCGGCTTCTGTTACTTTGGATGCGGGCACTCAGCTAGCCTTTACAGGAGGCAACGCCATCAGCGTGGGTGATGTGGATAATAACCTGACCAGCGTTACCCTTACCGTGGATAATGGAGTGTTAAGCTATGATGGCTTAGCTACACCTGCTTCGACAATTACTATCACCGGTACTCAAGCTGAAATAAATGCGGCTCTGGCTACCTTGGTTTATACTCCAAATGCAGGCTTCTCAGGTACGGATCAATTAAGCATCAGCTCCGCGGATGCAGAGAATCTGGTGGACCTATCTGCTGTTACAATCAACGTTTCTGCTTCTGCACTTACCGTAAATAATGTCACGGTCAATGAAGCCTCTCCTTACATTGTATTCGAAGTTGGAGGATTGCCAAATCAACCCTTGACGCTTGCTCTAGCAAATGGAACTACCACGGGATTGACTGGTCTGCAGTACTCAACAGACAATGGCAATACCTGGACAAACTATACATCCGGCCAAATTAACCTTAACGGTAGTGGAGAAATGCTCGTCAGAACATCCCTCAGCCCAGAGCAAGAAACTGCTTCTGACAACGGTGAGACCATGACCCTGACAGCCACAAACTTAGCTTTGACTCCTACCATAGGCACAGGAACCATCAAGGATGATGGTACTGGTACGATCTTCGGAGAAAATGGAGAAGAAGATCCTACTGCTACAAAGGATGATGACAGACCTTTAGCAGTCAATAATGTCACCGTCAATGAAGCTTCACCATTTATAGTATTTGAAGTAAGCGGAGCTTCAGGCCAATTGGCTTCTTTGAATCTAGCTAATGTGACCACTTCGGGAATGACCGGTTTGGAATACTCTACAAATGGAGGTTCATCCTGGACTACCTATACGGGCGGTAATGTTACCTTGAATGGCAGTGGTAAGCTTTTAGTCAGAACTTCTATGACTCCAGAGCAGGAAGCTGCTTCGGATAATGGTGAGACGCTTACACTGACAGCTACCAATACTGGTGGAGGGTCTGCTGTAGGAACAGGCACCATTAAGGACGATGGTACGGGAGTTATTTTCAATCCTAACGGAACAGAAAATTTAACTGCAGTAAAAGACGATGACCGTCCGTTGGCAGTAAATAGTGTGACTGTAAATGAAGGTTCTCCATTTGTTGTGTTTGAAGTAAGTGGCGCTTCGGGTCAATTGACTTCGTTGAGCCTAGCTAATGTCACTACGACAGGATTGACCGGATTGGAATATTCTACCGATGGCGGACAGACTTGGAATACCTATACTTCTGGCAATGTTGCACTCAATGGCAGCGGCAAGATGTTGGTAAGAACTTCCCTGACTCCTGAGCAGGAAGCTGCTTCGGACAATGGAGAGACGCTTACATTGACAGCTACCAATACAGGTGGAGGATCTGCCGTAGGAACAGGCACCATCAAGGATGATGGTACAGGGACAGTATTCAATCCTAATGGAACAGAAAATCCAAACGCTGTAAAAGACGATGACCGTCCTTTATCAGTAAACAATGTAACTGTAAATGAAGGATCTCCTTACGTAGTATTTGAGGTAAATGGTGGCCCAAGCCAGTTGATTACGCTTGGCCTTGCCAATGTGACTACGACCGGATTGGCCGGATTGGAATATTCTACAGACGGAGGTCAGACTTGGATAGCTTACACCTCCGGCAATGTGGCCTTGAGCGGAAGCGGCAAGATGCTGGTGAGAACTTCTTTGACTCCGGAGCAGGAGGCAGCTTCAGATAATGGAGAAACACTAACCTTAACTGCTACCAACACATCAGGTATTCCTGCTGTGGGTACCGGAACAGTTAAAGATGATGGTACAGGTAAAGTGTTCAATCCAGACGGATCAGAGAACCTGACTGCAGTAAAAGACGATGACCGTCCGTTGACAGTAAATAATGTGACAGTTAATGAGGCATCACCTTATGTGATATTTGAAGTAAGTGGTGGTGCAGGTCAGTTGACCACGCTTAGCTTGGCCAATGTGACTACGACCGGATTGGAAGGTTTGGAATACTCTACAGACGGAGGTCAGACCTGGACAGCTTACACTTCCGGCAATGTTGCCTTGAGCGGCAGCGGCAAGATGCTGGTGAGAACTTCATTGACACCTGAGCAGGAAGCTGCATCGGACAACGGAGAGACGTTGACCCTAACAGTGACCAATACAGGTGGTACTTCTGCTACAGGAACAGGCACTGTGAAAGACGATGGTACCGGTACCATCTTTAATCCGGATGGAACAGAGAATCCGGATGCAGTGAAAGATGATGATCGAGTGCTTTCAGTAAACAGTGTGGTAGTAAATGAGATTGATCCGTTTGCAGAATTTACGGTAACCGGAGCACCCGGTCAGTTGGTGAGTCTTGCTTTGGCAGACGGCACGGCCACTGCAGCGGACTACGGCTCAGGATTGGAATACTTTAACGGCTCGTCTTGGGTTGCTTACATTCCTGGCTCCTTGGTAGCGCTGGATGAGGAAGGAGAACTCAAAGTGAGAACACCGATTAAGCAGGACGAGATTTTGGAAGGAAAAGAAACCTTCACGCTGATAGCGACCAATACAGGAGGAACTCCGGCGACAGGTACTGCTACGATTGTTGACTATGTGACGATCGCAAAAGATGATTTTGCAACTGTTCGTGGTACTTCAGGTGGTACGATCTCGGTGAGTGGCAATGTCCTAGACAATGACTTCAATACCGGAGGCGAGGATATCGAGTTGACAGCTACCCTGCTGACGGATCCTAAGGATATTCCGGGTACGCTGGTCCTTAATGCAGACGGTAGTTATACCTTCACTCCGGCTCCTGGTTTTAGCGGTTTGGTGGCTGTGTTGTATAAGGCATGCGGAGGCGATCCGTTTGAGAGCTGTGCTACGGCAACCTTGTTTATCGATGTTCAAAAACTGGTGATTCCACAGCCTGATTTCAATGCTACGTATTTGGGTATTCCATTGACAGGTACTGTATTCACCAACGATGATGTACCTGCGGGTTCTACGTATGGCACACCAAAAGCGGATGACAAGAATCCGACTGGTGCTACTTTGGTGATGAATCCTGATGGTACCTACACCTTCGATGCTACCAAGCCTGGGGTATATAACTATACCATACCGGTTTGTGCACCGGATGGAAGTTGTGTTTCGACCACGTTGACGATTACAGTAAAAGAGCGAGGAGAGCCATCTGCTCCTATATTGAATACAGATTTAGGTACTGCAAAAGCAGGACAGCCTATAGTGCTTAATACATTGGCAAACGATGCTCCGGGAAGACCTGGTGTAACGCTTGATCCTGCTACTGTAAAAATTGTAGAACAGCCTAAAAACGGTACGGTAACAGTTGATCCGGCTACCGGAAAAATCACCTACACGCCAAATCCTGGATTTGTCGGAAAGGATACTTATACCTATACCGTGTGCGATTCCGGTAGTCCAGCCTTGTGCGCTACAGCTATTCAAGAAATTACAGTCTTGGCAAAAGATATCACCAATGGGGTTTTTGCTGCTGATGATTTCGCCACTGGACCTGCAAATTCAACCCTGACTGGAAGCGTATTGTTGAATGATGGAGATTTGGCCGGCGGAAAATTAACGGTGACTCCTCAGGAGAAGGAAACCGCTCAGGGTGTCTTCAAGCTGAATGCTAACGGTACCTTCACCTTTGTTCCGAAGCCTGGATTTATTGGTCCGGTACAGTTTACCTATCAGGTGTGCACAGAAGGAGAATCTCCGATCTGTACGACAGCGACGCTGTACCTGCTGGTAGCTCCAAATGATATTTTGGCAGTGATGGACAACTTCCAAGCTAATGAGATCAACGGTCTGTTGGGTGGAGTTGCAGGCAATGTGCTGACCAACGACCTGATCAACGGTAAGCCGGTGAAGCCATCCGAGGTTAAGATTAAAGTGGTCAACAACGGTGGATTGACCGGAGTGACCATCGATGCAAACGGCAACTTGAATGTACCAAAAGGTGCAGCTCCGGGCAGATATGTGGTGACTTACTCCATCTGTGATGTGAATGATCCAACCAACTGCTCCGAAGCGATGGCCATCGTGGAAGTGTTCCATGGTGTGAACTTGAGAGTATTCAAGAGCGCGGTGACCCCGAGCAAGTTTGAAGGAGATCAAATGGAGTTTGTGATCCGCGTGGAAAACAACGGCAATACCGACGCAAGTGCAGTAGTGGTGACTGACAGGCTAGATGCAGGCTTCCGATACCTGTCTTCTACAGTGACCGGAGCCACTGCAGTGACCAGCGTATCGGGTCAGGAAGTGAAGTGGACATTTGCATCCTTGCCGGCAGGCAGGTCAGCAGAGATCACGGTAGTGGTGAAAGCCAATCCGTTGACTGACGGCAGAGAAAAATCGATTGGCAATACAGCCACGGTGACTTCACCTGCCAGAGAGCTGAGTCCGAATGACAACAGTTCCACTACTTCGGTGACCGTGAAGCCGTTCTTCTTGGCCAATGTGATTACGCCAAACGGAGACGGTAAAAACGATGCGTTTGTGATCAACGGTCTGGGCAAGTTTGTGTCCAATGAGCTGATCATCTTCAACCGCTACGGAGACCACGTATTCCAGAAGAAAGGGTATCAAAACGATTGGGCTGGAGAAGGACTGGTATCCGGTACCTACTTCTACATCCTTTCTGTGGTGGATATCAACGGTAATCCGACCGAATTCAAAGGATGGATTCAGCTTATCCGCGAGTAATGAACGGATGAATTGAAAAACTATTCAGGCAATTAACCTCAGAAAAAACAATCGTTATGATCTATACTAAATTGAAAAAATACGGAACGCTGATCCTTTTCCTGGCCCTCGCGGGCTGGGCAAAGGGCCAGCAGCTTCCCCAGTACAGCCAGTACATGTTTAATGGCTTGCATATCAATCCGGGCTATGCCGGGTACAAGAATGAAGGCTATATCCAGAGTACCTACCGAAACCAGTGGACCAATTTTCCCGGTGCACCCAAGACCATGACCGTGACGGCCGACTTCAGTGCCAACGAAGGCACGATGGGCTTCGGAGTGTCATTTGTGGATGACCGTATCGGTCCGACTGTCAATTCGGGAGGATTGGTGACTTATGCGTACCGTCTGAGAACGGGAGCCAAATCCCACCTGGCCTTGGGTCTGAGTGCTGGTTTTGCCCGTTACGGGATGGATGCTAGCCAGTTGGTTCCCAATGACCAGAATGATCCGCTTATTCCGGAAGGGAGAGTGAATGTGACGGTTCCCAACCTAAACTCCGGCTTGTTTTTCCATACGGACAAGTTCTACGCAGGGGTGAGCGTGTACAACATGATCGGCAAGAGCGCAGCCAGAAAAGAGGATGTGGCCCTGGGGTACCACGACTTCCATTACTACCTGACGGCAGGAGCTTTGTTCAGAATCAGTGACGGTGTCCAGTTGAAGCCCTCTTTCCTGGTCAAGCAGACCAAGGGCAGCCCAACCAATTACGATCTAAATGCGATGTTCCTGTTTAGAGAAAAGTTATGGCTGGGTGGTTCACTAAGATCAAATGCAAGGGCTTTTGGAAGCACACTTCAGGAAGACCTGGTACGCAGAAATGCAGTGGCTGCCATCGTGGAGTTCTTTGCCACGCCTGATCTGAGAATCGGCTACGCCTATGACCATAACCTGAACGTGCTGAACAGCTACAGCAACAATTCCCATGAGATCTCCCTGGGTTATTACCTGAGATCGAAGAACACAGTAATGAAAAATCCTAGATGGTTTTGATGATGACGAAGAACAGCTTGAAAATATCCTTACTGACTCTGATTCTCACAGGATCTGTGTCATTGAATGTGTTGGCTCAATCAAGCCGTCTGCAGTATGCGGACAAGCAGTATGAGTTGGCCAATTATAGACTTGCGGCAGATGAATATGCCAAAAGCTATGCGGTAAAACAGGATTATGCTACTGCCCGAAAGGCGGCACAATCGCTGGACGCCATCTATGCCTACTCGGAATCCTACGGATGGTGGAAAAAGGCGGTTTCCTACGCTGGTGAAGCGACGAAAGAAGATTATGCAGCCTTGGTGAAAGCCGGATATCGTTCGGTTCAGAATTACAATCCTACAGATGATCTGCGTGGTTCAACCTATGGCGCGGGGGATTTTGAGGAGTTTTCTGCCCCTAAAGCCACACAGGTTGCATACCGGGTATATGAACTGAAAGCCATGGAAGGGGTTAACTCCAACTCATCGGATTACAGCCTGACAGGTGCCAAGTCCGGAGTGCAGTATTTTGCCAGTAACCGCGGCGAGGGAGGCCAGGGCAAGAAGTCCGGAGTCCGCTTTGATGCGAAAGGCAGCAAGTTCAGCCGCAACTACTTCAAGTCAGATGGCAAGAACTATTACGGTATCTATGCCAAGGCAGCAGGCAGCGATGCCAAGAAGGTAACCGTGGAAGGTTTTGAACTTTATCATCTGGCCGATCCCCAGCCGATGGCCAATGGAAAAATGATCTTCACGGCAACCCCTAACAAGCTTAAGAAACGTGATCAGGTGATTTATCCGGGAGTATTCTATGGAACCTTTGATGCCGCTTCCAATACGGTAAAAGACGTGAAGGCCTTTCCATACAATCAGACCAATGCCTTCGCGGTGATCAGCCCAAGAGTGGATGAAGAGCAGAAGCGGGTGTACTTCTCCTCCAACCGTCCGGGAGGACAGGGGGGCTATGACCTGTATTATGTGACCTATGACGCAGAGCTGAAGTTCTCTGAACCGGTGAACCTCGGATCGGGAATTAACTCCCCAGCCAATGAGCGTGACGGGTTTAGATACGGTAATGAGTTTTATTTTGCTTCCGACCGTAAGGGAGGATTCGGAGGGCTTGACGTGTACACTGCGCTGCTTCAGGGCAATGCGTTTGGTACAGTGAGCAACATGGGGCAGCCAATCAACTCGGTTGCTGATGACTTTGGATTTATCAAGTACGGAGCTACGGAAGCCTATCTGGGTTCGGATCGCGTAGGAGGTAATGGTTTTGATGACCTGTACACGGTGGCATGGGCTGACCGCAGCCTGAAGATCATGGTGGTGGATGCCGCAGGCAATTCGATCAAGGCAGGTACCAACTTACAGCTTTTGGAAGGTACCAAGAGTACAGACATCACTTCAGTAGGGGATAAGGACCTGGTAAACATGACCAAGAAAGGCAGTACCTATACGTTTGTGGCAAGCAGGCCGGGATACTTCACCCAGAAGTTGACAGCCACTCTGGCCAACGATCAGGAAGAGATCATCCTGAAAATGGCTGAGATTCCTTATGGAATTGAGGTGTATCAGGCGATCATCTATTATGATTTTGACAAGGATTTTCTGAGAGAACTGAGCAAGGAAAAGCTCAATGAGATCACGACGTTCATGGCCAAGCATCCTGAATTGGGATTGGTAATCGAGTCTCACACAGATTCCCGAGCGAGTGATAACTACAACCAGAGACTCAGTGAGCGTAGGGCTAGGTCTGTGACTAAATACCTGGAAGAAAAGGGTATCATGGGCGAGCGAGTTAGCTCCGCGTGGTTCAGTGAATCCAGACTGGTGAATGATTGTGGTGATGGGGTACCGTGTCCTGCTCCAAAACATCAGCAGAACAGACGCAGTGAGCTGAAGCTGGTAGCTTTCCCTGATCAAAGCAAAAGCTACGAGCTCCCTGCCGGAGCTACCCCTGCAGACTTTGCCAGCAGAGAGGCTGCAGCCAAGTGGTTTGAGAAGAGGTAAGTAACTGATCTATCTAAACGGGTATCTCTTTTGGGATACCCGTTTTATTTGTCATGAAAGCAAAGAGTGTGGTATTTCTGAGCTTCTCCTCACTTTGTAAATCTCTTTATAAGAGATTTTATCAAGCAGGGTATGATTGCTCGTTTCTTAATATTTCTTCCCAAGGTGAGTTTTGTGATTTGGGTAACCGCAGTTATTTCAAATTTTGGAATGCTGATGTTGATTCAAGTCAGGAATTGATTTTGGTAAGTGATCTTCATCCTAAACTAGTCATCTCCTACCTAGATCAATATTTTGAAAACAGGAAGGTGTTAGTACTGGATGGGTATAGTTCTTTGAAGCAACCCTTCTTTTGGAAAGCCAGCTTAGTTCAGACATTAAAGGAAAAGTGTGTAGAGGTAATTAAGGCATTTGGTAACTATTCAAATGATCGCTTTAAGGATAGTGATCTATATTTTCACTCCGAGACTATACTTTGTTCCAATGA
>JAGXQZ010000077.1 GCA_018336015.1 Algoriphagus sp.
ATGTATCGGGAAGGGCTCATCCTAGTCACCCAAAAAGATCTGCCGGTTGATCCGAATGAGCTTCCCAAAGGACCGGTTAGAATTTCCCGATTAAAAACTTATTGAGATTTTCTGCAGTTGTATTCCCAAAAAAATCAATGACTTTCAATTCTCAACTTCCTCTTACAAAACTTGAAATACCTGTTGGCTACGAGGTGATTTTACTTGGAGGTGGATGCTTTTGGTGCACTGAGGCTGTTTTTCAAAGGCTGGAAGGTGTCAAAGAAGTGATCTCCGGCTATGCAGGTGGACTGGTCGAAAAACCCACTTACCGGCAAATCTGCACCGGAACCACGGGCCATGCAGAAGTTATTCAGGTGATTTTCGATCCAAACAAAATTACACTCGAGGCCATTCTTGAAGTTTTTTGGGCAACTCATGACCCCACTACGCTCAATAGACAAGGCGCAGACGTAGGTCCTCAGTATAGATCTTCCATTTTTTATTTGCTAGATGCCCAGAAGGAAATTGCTTCAAAAATGAAATCAGAGTTAAATCAGGCTCAAGTTTTTGATGCTCCGATTGTAACAGAAATTACCGCATTTACTAATTTCTACCCAGCTGAGGATTATCATCAGGATTATTACAATCAAAATGGCATGCAGCCCTATTGTCAGTTTGTGGTAAGGCCCAAAGTAGAAAAGTTAAAGAAACACTTTGCTGATAGACTAAGAAAATAAGAAAAAAAGACTAGGATCTGTTGTATTTTTAGTTTAATATTTTTTTCTTGATAGGGATTTTAATTTTATCAGAATGATGTCGTTGTTGAGTTTTTGGAGATCAGCCTTATTTCGTTTTTCAATTTTGTTTTTTCCTTTTTCCCAAGGATTTTCCCAAGAGAAAGTTTCGGACAAAATGGGAATCCTGCTTGCCGGGCAGTCTATGGAATATGACTTTAATCCGATAGCGGGTATTACCTACGAGCGTGGCTTATCCAGAAGAGGAAGTTTGGAGTTTGGTCTTTTTTATAGGACAAACCAGCAGGACATCTATTTATCTATAGACGGTCCGAATTTTTCGATCGGCGAATGGACGAGGGTTTCTGAAGGGTTTGTTTCGATTCCAATCCTTTACCGAATTTCCACTCGATTTGCTCAGATTTCCCTTGGACCTCAAGTTGAAATTTTTTCTACTTGGGGGCAACGAGACCAGGGGGAAATTTCCCTAACCGACTATCGTATCAATCCCGGGGTCACGTTTGGACCACTGTTGAAAATTGGGAAAGAGTTAAAATTCAAAGAAACTCTTATTCTAGAACCTGAAATTAGGCTTGGAATAAGGTCTTTTGGTTTCGGAGAAGGTTTTTTTGGTTTGGGTCTTAGGCTCAAAAAAGAAGTGCATAAAAGAAACTGATTCACTTGATTTTTAAACCTTCATGATACATTAGGATCCGTTGTGAGAGGTCAAAATGCTAGAAAATCAAGCGTTTAACAAGTGAATCATAGTGTCGCTCCTGTGAATGAGTTAAATGCAGCAAAGCGATTGATTTTAAAGCATTCTGTGCTCGGAATAGGAAGTCTAGTTCATCATGCGGGTTTAATCTCCAAATCGTATGGATATCCTAATAAGGGAAAGTAAATCGGCTCAATTTGCTCAATCTCGACTGGCTAAATCAGGTTTTATCTCTAATTTCGCCGAATTAAACTGATTTTTATGCAAATGAAGAGAACCAGAGCCCAAGAGTCCAGAGCAGCAATAGAGCGCTTATATATTACGATGCGCCATCTTTTTAACCGGGGTAGTTACAAGCCTATGGGTGTGTCAGGCGAGGGACTTATTCAAGCTCTGATGACTCTGAGCCCGGAGATTTACGGGTCGCTTACCGATACCGAAAAGATCGAATTAGACGGTTTGCTTTATGTCATGGAGCGCTTGCCTAAAGGAATCGAAGAGTGTCGCTACATCCGTCTGATCAGCCGAGAGGGGTATGAGACCTCCCATTTGGTGCCTTTGGTGCCGCCCCGTCGTAAGCGGAATTGTTACAGACTCGACGAACAAATCATGTATGTGGAGATGACTCGTGGCCGGTCGGATATCTACGATATCTTGACCCACCTTTCGTTTCTCTACATCGAATCCAATAAAATTTACCGAAACAGCACGGATCCCAAAGGAAGGATTTCTTCCAATTGGAGCATGCTGGAGGAGTTTGTCCAAAGAGAACAGCGAGGTGAGGAACTCGATATTGAATGTGCTTCTGCTTACCTGAGTCATATCATAGGACGAACTTTTGAAGAAACCATCGCTGCCGTTGGTAAATTTTCCAAAAGCTCCAATTCCAATAGCCTTTTCTCCATTGTTTATCACTTGGGCAAATTGGCAATGGAGGAAAAAACACAAGGCCTGGATAGAGAAATCAGCTTCTCAGCCACGCTCCGGGAACGGGTAGGACACCATGTTTATGGCGAACTTTGGGCAGATCGAATCAAGGAAACCTTACTCGAGAAAGGGCTGATCAATCGTCCGATTCACATCATTTCTGCCAACCTGCACAGTGTCCTGAATACCATTTACGCGCATCAGGCACTCGGATCCAAGAGTTATGAAGAGATCGAGCAAATAGCTACTGATATTTCCATCAAAGCCAAAAACAATCAAGGCAAAAAGATTCAGGAATATGCTGAAAAGCACGGATTCATCGATTTGCCAGATGAATCAGGAACCAACATCGGGGCGCAGATCATTGATACAGCACACTTGGAAAAGAGTTCTCTGATCCCGGGTACATCACTTCCGGAGGAAAAAGAAAAGCGCCCGGTGTTTGTCGTCATGGATTATGCCTTTGGTGAGCAAGCCTATGAGTGCTTTGATGAGTTGCTAAAGCCTTATACCAAAAACGGTAAAAAGTATCCACTCAATGTAGTTTCAACTTCCATCATGGGAAAAGCAGGCATCCTGCATGGTGGCAAAGGCGACTTGATGGTGCCAAATTCTCACGTTTTTGAAGGAACTGCTGACAATTACCCATTCAAAAATGAGCTGAAAAAGTCTGATTTCGAAGGGTATGGTTTGGGTGTTTACCAAGGTTCGATGATTACTGTGCTAGGTACCTCCCTTCAAAACAGGGACATTCTGACTTACTTTATGGAGTCATCCTGGAAAGCAGTAGGCCTGGAAATGGAAGGTGCTCACTACCAAAAAGCGATTCAGTCGGCATCCAAAATCCGCGGAAATATCCGCTCCAATGTCAAGGTACTTTATGCCTATTATGCATCAGATAATCCGTTGGAAACAGGCAGTACGCTAGCTTCGGGAGCATTGGGTATGGAAGGCGTGAGACCCACCTATCTGATCACCTACAAAATTTTAGAGAAGCTGTTTAAGTAATCTCAAACGTCCCAGCCCATAAGGTCTGGGATTTTTTATTTCTCCTGATCCACTCGAGTGGAGTGAAGCATGTCCAGTCTCCAACCTCTTTCAGTTCGGAAGGCAGTCGCACTTTCCAACCAATAGAGTTCACGAAGGACTTTTCCGTCCCGGGAGATCGTTGCGTAATTGTGATAGGCTACCCAGGCCCGGTCTCCTTGGACTACGGTCTTGATAAACTCAAATCGGTTGGTACGGGTAGGAGGGTTGGGATTGCTTTTTGCCTTGCCGAGGTAGTCTCTGATAAACGCCATGTCCCATAATTCGCCGTGCTCCAATAGTAAAAAGTCCTCCGTGTAAAAGTCGGTAAGCTTTGTCGCATCATACTTGGAGAATATTTCATCAAAGGAGTTTTGGATCAATTGCTCCACCTGAAGCTGATCAGCCGATTGTGAAAAAGCGGGAGAAGTAACAAGAAAGACGAATAGGATAAATAGGTTTTTCATCTGTTTATAATTTGTTTTTTAACTGCCAGATGGAATCTCACTTGGTTTATAATCATTCCTCTGTGTGTCGCTTAGCGTCATGCTCGATTTCATGTGTTTATAATTTAATTTTCATTTGCCACATAGCCTGTCCCGATCTTTCATCGGGAGAATGCCAGGGATAATCATTCGCCTCCCGAAACCAGTTCGGGACAAGTTGTGTGAGAAGCATTTTCTCATGGGCATTTCATGAGGTTAATTGATTGGGAAAGAGAACATTCAGATTTTATGCCTTTGAATCTTCTGACTTTTTTCGAATAGAGAGAAAAGGACTTTTCATCAGGTAAAGAAAAGTTTGCTTGTCTTCAGAGTCAAATTCATCCAATCCAAAGTCATTCTTTTTTACAGGAATCCATTTAAAAGTTTTGAAAATCCTATCCCAAAGGATAAAGATGTCGGCAAAATTGGAGTCGGTGTACTGTTGATCTTTGTGGTGGTGTACCCGATGATGATCCGGCATGACTAGCACCAGTCCAAGCGTGTGATTTAACCACTTCGGGTATTTCAAATTGGAATGCTCGAGAAAGAAAAAGATGTACACAATAAAGTAGTAAAGTGCCAAAGCTGTCAAATCTGTGCCGAAGAGCCCTGCAGTGATGACATTTCCGGTTTGGTAGATAAAAATGATCTCCAATGGATGAAACCGTAAGGTGGTGGTGGAGTCCATGTGGGTATCGCTATGATGAACCCGATGCAATCTCCAAAGCAGGGGAACTTTGTGTGATGCCCTATGAATCCAATAGGTGGTCAGATCATACAAGGCTACACCCAAGGCAAGTTTGACCCAATAAGGCCACTCAGCCCAATGCAAAAGTCCGATTTGGTTGAGTGTCAACCATTCGATCCATTGCAGTTGGATTCCGAGAAAAATCAGGTTCAAAAGGGTCAAGGAAAGCTGGAAAAGGAGGTTTTGGAAAAGGTGCTTCCCTCGGTTTTTGAAGGGATAAGGATTGACGGTCACTTGTTCCAAAAAGAAAAAAAGACTCAATAAGCCAATCAACATATAGTTTGGATCAATGCTCAGGATGTAGTTGATCAGTTCCATACCTCTACAGTTTCAGTTGAAGTGAATATAAATCAATTCGACCAACCTTCCTAAGTGCAATACCCCTTTCAAAACTTTGCTACCTATGGTTCAGGCTTTCACTCCACTACGATAAATCCCCGTTGGATATAAGCCTTCGCAAAGCTGATTCCCATGGCGCGCTGTCCTTCGGAATCGAAGTGAATGAAATCACCTTTATGGTTCAAGTCCTTGGTTTGGATCAGATAGGAAAAGGGATCGGTTTTTTGGTAGTCTTCCATTTTGGCATTGATGGCTTGCCAGGATTCATCCGTTTTGGAAAAAGAACCCAATCGGCCAAAGCAGATGCTTAGATTAGGATTCCCGACTTCAGCCCTAAACTTGCTGAATAAAACTCCCAATTGCTTATCGTAAATGTCGATCGTCTCCCGTGATGCCACATCACTCTCTCCCTGATGCCAAAGGATGGCCTTGATGGTTCCGAACTGTTTCCCAATGGCTACTTTTTCCTTGAAATTGGAAAATAGAGACACATTCCGATACGTCTCATCGCCGATCCATTGCTGTATGGCACTTCCGCCAACTGCTGTGGGAAGTAGCAAAATGGAAACGCTGTCGGGAATGTACTTCAGCAGTTCTTTACCAAAAGAAAGTCCGCAATCCAATCCGGTCAGGGTGGGTTCGTAGAAGTGAAGCGGTTCTTTGGCAAGAATTACCACTCCGGTTTTGTTGATGGTCAGAATCCGTGGATCGGGAATCGTGTCCATCGGTTCGACTTTTCCTCGTCCTGCCATATTGGATTGACCGGCAAGGATAAACACCCACAGGTTTTCTTTGGCAGGAATTGCTTCAGGCTTCTCTTCCAACTTTGGGAAAAATTCAGTTCGTGGATCTTTTAGGGTTTCACTAATCCCTAACATAAGAAAAAAGAGAAGGAGGGTTTTTGAATAGGTCATTGGGATCTTGTGATCTTGAGTAATATGAATTTAAAAGAAAAACCACTTCGTCAAGCGTATACTTATCGAAGTGGTTGTTTTATAATTCTAATTCTAATTTATCAATATCCAGCCTTCAATGGCGGAGGGCCATCAGGGATAATGCCCTTGTAGATATAGTTTCCTTTTTTCTGCTTGAATTCGGCTTTGATCTCGTTTCTCAGGGTTTCGTTTTGGTACAGATCCACCATGGTCATGGCAAGTGCTTTGGCTGCATAGCCCATTCCTTTGTGGCCGATGGACATCCCCACAGAGGCGACTACCGCCCAAGAATGCCAAGGTGTACCGGTGGGGGCTACGGTTGCACCCATTCGGATGGTAGGCACTACCCAGCTGACATCACCTACGTCCGTACTTCCACCCATGCTGTGCTCTTGGGTTTCCTCCATCGGTTTGATTTCGGAAATCACCCCTACGAGCGGTTTGCCATTGGCTTCTTGGATCTTTTTAGCAAATTCCTGTTCTTCTGCAGTATAGGTGATCGCTCCTAGGCTTTCAATGTTCTTTTGCATCACCGCCGAACCGGTTCGGTTGACCAGGATCTCATGCACACCGGATACGAGTTTCACTTCGTGGGATACATTAGCCATGATGGCAGCTCCTTCGGCCATTTTTTCCACGTGTTTCCATACCGGCATAAGTCCTTCACGGCTGGTATCACGTACTCTCACCCAAAGTCGGCTGTAGTCAGGTACTACGTTGACGACTTGTCCACCATCTTGGATATGGTAGTGAATGCGAACAGTAGGTTTGATATGCTCGCGGTAATAGTTGATGCCTGTGGTGTAGAGTTCGAGGGCATCGGAAGCGGAGCGACCGTTCCAGGGATCACCGGAAGCGTGGGCCGCCTGTCCCTTGAACTCAACGATAAAGTCTACCAAAGCCAGTCCTTTTTGGACTTCGGTTTTGGTTTCGTCGGCAGGGTGCCAATCCATCATGATGTCCACATCGTCCATCAGTCCGGCACGGATCATCCAGAGTTTGCCGAAGTATTTTTCCTCGGCTGGAGTACCATAAAAGCGGATCGTGCCTTTTAGTTTGCCTTCAGCAATCAAGTCTTTGATCGCGGATGCCGCGCCAAGGGATGCAACGCCAAAAAGATTGTGACCGCAGCCGTGACCCGGTGCTCCGGCATGGAGTGGGCTTTTGAAGGGAACTTTATTTTGAGACAATCCCGGTAAGCCATCAAATTCTCCCATGATACCGATGATCGGGCTTCCTGAGCCGTATTCTGCCACAAAGGCCGTTGGGATTTCGCCCACGCCTCGGGTGACTTTAAAACCGAGTTTTTCGGCATAGGCGGAAAGAGCTGCGGAAGATTGGGTTTCCTGAAAGGCGATTTCTTCAAAAGCCCAGATTTTGTCGCTGAGCTCCGTCATGTCGGCAAACCGGGAATCGATGGCTTGCTGAACGGATTGCTTGAGCGGATCGGGTTTTGGGGCGGCTTTTTTCTGTGCCATCAGTGGACTTGCAACTAGCATCAAGGCCATAGCACTGAGGTAAATTTTTCTCATAAGGTAATGGTTGGTGTTTGATAAACTAAGATGGGTATAAGTTAAGAAGGAAGAAGGGATTTTTTAGCCGCAACGGGCTCGAAGGTGAAACAAGAGTTCACAAACGCTTTTGCCACGAAGGCACTAAGACACAAAAGATTTGGATTCGAAGAAAATCAAGGATACCCCTATGTGTTTTCTATGTGTCTAGTGTGGTTTTTAATCTTTTTTTCTATCAAGATTATGCTCCTAACAGAGTAATTGCCACGAAGGCATCAAGACGCAAAAGATTTGGATTCGAAGAAAATCAAGGATACACCTATGTGTCTACTGTGGTTTTTAATCTTTTTTTCTACCAAGATTATGCTCCTGACGGAGCAATTGTTTCAGTGTGAATTAAGGAATAGGTTTTTTCTATGTGCCTATTGTGGTTTAATAAATTTCAGTTTTAGAAAAATAAATGACTTGAAAAGGATTTTGATTGATATTTAAGAGCCTATTTGATTTACTCTTTAAAAGAATCCCAACATGAATATCCACTACCTCCCTGACTTTGAAACCATGAGCCGTAAGGGCTTTGAACTTGTCAAAAATGAAATTGACCGTAAGCCAAATCTATTGTTTTGCGTGGCGAGTGGGGGATCACCTTCGGGGCTATATAGCCAACTAGTAGCTGAAAAGGCAAAAAATCCAAGCTTTTGCAATCAGCTACGCGTGATCAAATTGGACGAGTGGGGTGGTTTGGAGGAAGGGTCAACCTTTACTTCAGAGCTCGATGTGCAGACCAAGTTTGTTCAGCCTATGGGGATTTCTTCTGACCGCTACTGGACCATCGATCCTTTCACAGCTGACCCGGAAGGGGATTGTCGTCAAATGGAAGGGGTGATTCAACGAGAAGGTCCTTTGGATATCTGTATTCTGGGGATTGGGGTGAATGGACATATTGCCTTGAATGAACCCGGAGAGGTATTGAGACCGGAATTTCATGTCTGTCAATTGGCCGAGTCTACCCTGAATAATGGCATGATCAAATCCCTGAAGCAACCTCCAACATTTGGAATGACGATGGGAGTGGGGAATATCCTTCAATCCAAAAAGATCTTGATTTTTATTGCAGGTTCAGGCAAAAAGGAGGCTTTTGAACGACTGCTAAGGCCGGAAATAAGTACGCAGTTTCCTGCTTCCCTGCTTTGGCTTCATCCCAATGTGGATGTGCTGGTGGATGAGCGAGTGGTTTGATGTTTGCCACTAAGGCTCATAGGCGCTATAAAACTGACTTGCCAAATTCATTTTTGAAAAACAGGGAAGTACTAGAAAAAGTCCATGACTACCTTTGGAATCTTCTCAATTTGGTTGGTTAAAGACCAATTGGAGGAAAATCTATTTCTGTTTTCAAAATTATCTTTTTGAAAAAGAATCAGATAAACCCCGAGTTCCAAAAAAATAAACTTGATGTCTTGCTGTTAAAATTCATTTATCTACCTTTGCACCACTTCAAAAGTGAAGGTAAACGGAGTGGTAGTTCAGCTGGTTAGAATGCCTGCCTGTCACGCAGGAGGTCGCGGGTTCGAGTCCCGTCCATTCCGCATAAGATTAATTAAAGCTTGACCATTAGGAGTGGTAGTTCAGCTGGTTAGAATGCCTGCCTGTCACGCAGGAGGTCGCGGGTTCGAGTCCCGTCCATTCCGCTTAAAGCCTTAGAGAAATCTAGGGCTTTTTTGTTTTATTCCATTTGGCCACGAAGACTCAAAGGCGCTAAAGAAAATGGTTTGGTGAAAGGAATCTGCACTAATAAAAGGTTTAAAAAGACGGTCTCGTGGTCGAGTCCTCTGGATGCTCGGGACAGGCTGTCCAT
Organism: Algoriphagus sp.; assembly: GCA_018336015.1. Taxonomy (GTDB): domain Bacteria; phylum Bacteroidota; class Bacteroidia; order Cytophagales; family Cyclobacteriaceae; genus Algoriphagus; species Algoriphagus aquatilis. Next base: position 9,258 of record JAGXQZ010000077.1, read on the forward strand.
TCTCCTTAAAGCCTCAGAGAAATCTGAGGCTTTTTTGTTAGTAGGCTTTTTTAGTTTCTTCCTTTTCCTTCCATTAAAAAATATTGTCGAACTCTAAGGATCAAAATCACCCTGAATTTTGAAGTTTATTGATTTTTTTAGGCTTGAAAACGAAACCAAGAAAGTCAATTAGACACCCAGCTCTTGTTGACGGTAACTAGATATCCTTATCTTTGCCTCTTCCAAAAATCACCAAAATGGTATTAGAATTCGAAAAACCCATTGCTGATTTAGAGCAAAAACTTCAGGAAATGAAAGACTTGGCTAAGGGCCGGAACATTGATCTAAGCAGTGATATTGAGTCTTTAGAAGAAAAAATCCTGGCTTTGAAAAAAGAGACTTTTGACAATCTCACTCGCTGGCAGCGTGTGCAGCTTTCCCGACACGCAGACAGACCCTACTCGTTAGATTACATCTATGAGATTACCAATGACTTCATAGAGCTTCATGGAGATCGTACCGTAAAGGATGACAAAGCCATGATAGGTGGGCTAGGAGATATTGATGGCCGTACGGTCATGTTTATCGGACAGCAAAAAGGCCGAAATACCAAGCAAAGACAGGAACGTAACTTTGGGATGGCCAATCCTGAAGGCTACCGCAAGGCACTCCGCCTGATGAAAATGGCCGAGAAATTCGGAAAGCCTATTGTGACCTTGATCGATACTCCGGGTGCATTTCCAGGATTGGAAGCAGAGGAAAGAGGTCAGGGTGAGGCGATTGCCCGCAACTTGAAAGAGATGTTTATGCTCAAAGTGCCGGTCATCTGCATCATCATCGGTGAAGGTGCCTCCGGTGGTGCATTGGGTATTGCTATTGGTGACAAGGTATACATGCTCGAAAATACTTGGTATTCAGTGATTTCTCCTGAATCCTGTTCATCTATCCTTTGGAGATCTTGGGACTACAAGGAGCAGGCAGCTGAAGCGTTGAAACTGACAGCCAAAGACATGAAAACCAACGGATTGATCGATGACATCATTCCTGAACCGCTAGGTGGTGCACACAAAGACCTCAAAATGATGTCTAAAACCATCAAAGAGGTAATCTTGAACGCACTCAAAGAACTCGATAAAATCAAACCTGAAAAACGCATTGAGCAGCGAATTGATAAGTTTTGCTCCATGGGCGTGGTGGTTGAATAGTAGAAAGAGAGTAAGAGATAAGAGATTAAGAGATTGCGGAAACGCAAACCGATATAGCCAAAAAGCAATCTATCCACCCTGGGAAAGGTTGCTTTTGGTTTTTAAACCCAAGAAGAACCCAAGATGGAATTGTATACGGTAGATACTGGATTTTTCAAATTAGACGGAGGAGCGATGTTTGGAGTGGTGCCAAAGTCTCTTTGGTCACGCACCAATCCTGCTGACGAAAACAACCTTTGTTCTTGGGCTATGCGATGCCTTTTGGCAGTGGATGGAGATCGGGTAGTTCTGATCGACAATGGGATAGGGGATAAGCAAGACGCCAAATTTTTCTCTCATTACTACTTGCATGGAGAGGCTTCTTTGGATCAAAGCCTCAGAAATCTGGGCGTACATCCCACCGATATTACCGATATGTTTTTGACCCACTTGCACTTTGATCACTGTGGGGGAGGGATTCGGTATGGTTCACATGGGCAATATGAACTTACCTTTCCTCGTGCGACGTATTGGTCCAATGCAGATCACTGGCAGTGGGCAACCAAGCCTAATCCAAGAGAAAAGGCATCTTTTCTCGAAGAAAATATCCAACCGATGCAGGATCACGGAGTCCTACATTTTGTGGATTTGGAGAAAAAGTCACTTTTCTCAGGCTTTGACTTGATGACTGTAGATGGGCATACTGATAAGCAGATGCTGCCGAAAATCAGCTACAAAGGTCATACGGTGGTTTTCATGGCGGATTTACTTCCCTCTGTCGGTCATATTCCTTTGCCTTATGTGATGGGCTATGACACCCGTCCATTGATTACGATGAGTGAAAAGCAGGCATTTTTGGAGGAAGCTGCACGCGAAAAGTATGTGCTTTTCCTCGAGCATGATCCTGTCAATGAGTGCTGCACGGTAAAAATGACCGAGAAAGGCGTACGATTGGATCAAACTTTCCGTCTCGATGAGCTCTAAACTTAAAATTGGTCTTGCCCTTTCGGGAGGCGGTGTTCGTGGGATTTCTCACTTGGGAGTTCTGAAGGCACTCAATGAGCTTGGAATCTACCCCACCAAAGTGACTGGTAGTTCCGCTGGTTCGATCGCCGGGGCAATGTATTGCCAAGGCTATCAGCCCGAAGAAGTATTGAAAATCATTTTGGAGACCAACTATTTCCGCTTCATGCGGCCTGCAATTTCTTGGAAAGGCATCCTCAAAATGGAAAGCTTGGCAGACCTGTTTAAAGTGTACCTGCCTCATAACGAATTTGCGAAGCTCAAAACTCCACTTACCGTGGCCGCTACAGATATCCGAAAGGGAAAAGTGGTCTATTTTGATGAAGGAGAATTGATCAAGCCGATTTTGGCTTCTTCCTGTATTCCTGGCATGTTTGAACCGATCCAAATTGGTAACCGATTTCTGGTAGATGGTGGAGTGCTGAATAATCTTCCTGTGGAGCCCTTGGAAGGGATTTGCGATGTGGTGATCGGTGTCAATTGCAATCACTTACCGGAAGAAAGCAATATCAAAAACATGAAAAATCTGATCGAGCGATCGGTGATCATGACGATGAACTTCAATGTCTATAGCCGAAAATCCAAGTGTGACTTTTTTATCGAAGCACCCGGTTTGGGAAAATACGGCGTGTTTGACATTAAAAAAGCACCAGACCTCTTTCAGGCAGGATACGATCAGACCATGCGTGTGTTTGAAGAAAACCCATCCATGCAAGACCTCATTACTTCACCCCAAAAAGAAACAACTGAAACGCTATGATGAAGGCACTTTCCCGATTTATCTTCTGGATTACCGGATGGAAATTGAATGCCAATTGGCCGAAGGGACTTAAAAAGGCTGTCCTGATTGCTATTCCTCACACCTCCAATTGGGATATTCTGTATGCCCGTGCGGCTTTTTACCTAATGGATATTCCGGTTCGATTTACGATCAAAAAGGAAGTCATGATTGGTCCTTTGGGTTGGTTGCTTTCAGGACTTGGGGCTATTCCCATTGATCGAAAAAGGATCCCCGGAGGAAGAAAACAGACCTACACCGAGGCAATGGTACAGATGCTAAAGGAGCGGGATGAGCTGGTGGTCATGGTGACTCCAGAGGGAACACGAAGTGCGGTAAAAAAATGGAAAACAGGGTTTTATCACATTGCACTTGGAGCGGATGTTCCGGTGGTAGTTGGCTATTTGGACTATAAAAAGAAAGAAGCTGGGATTGGACCCTGTATCTATCCTAATGGGGATATGGATGGGCAAATCGAAGAGATGAAAGCCTTTGGCCGAACCGTCACCGGAAAGCATCCGGAGAAGGGCATAATTTAGTATAGATACTTAGTGCTCCGTTTAACTTTTCCAAAGTTCTGAACTTTGGAAAAGTTTCTTTTTTCAACCTGTTTGTTCTTTTATTTCAAGAGGAATTATCCAAAGATCTTTCAAAGCCGGGAACCTCGAACCTTGAACTTTCTTTAACTCATTTTACCTCGTACTGCTGCTTCAGAAGAAAATAATACGGCCTGATCATGTGATGCTGGAAGACTTTTTCCTTACTGTCAGGAAATAGCTCCCAATAGGCCTCATTGGTCTGAAGGATAATAAAATTGCCCGCTCGGGTAAAGTGGTTGCTTGGATAAAAATCAGGAGATTGGAATTCAGGCAGGTTCTTTAGCACTTGTTTTCCTGCAAATTTGCCGAGGTATTTTTCAAAGTTTTCCTGTGCCTTGCGGGTGGGTTTGTTGAGTTTGTTATACACTTTTCGAAAGACCAGCTTTTGAGGAAACTTTTGCTTTTTGATAAAACTGCTAGCATCCGAAAATGGATTGGTGGCATTGAAGTCATTTATCGTTTGGATGGAAAACGGAACTTCAGGTACCCAATCTGCGGCATTGACCACATTGTAGGCCCAACCACCCTGAGTAATAAATTCGTAGTGGTAGGCAAAAAACAGGTTTCCAGGCTTTGGTGCAGCACTTGCATAGGTCTTAATCCGGATAGGTTCTTTCCAGCGCCCTTCCTTTTGCAATTGATAAAGATGGGAGGTCATCAAGTAGGTGATCGCCCCTCCTTGACTATGACCAGAGATGACAAAATCCCGATATCCAGCCAGATACAATGAATCCATCTTTGGAACCAATGTTTCTGCCAAAGCTCCTGTAGAAAGTGTCCACCCAACATGTACTGCAGCCTTAGGATGATCTGCAAATTGGTAATTGAACTGGTATTCCTCTCTGATTCTCAAGCTTCCCTTAGCTGGAATCATCGCAGCATAAAAGTTAGCCAACCAGGAAGTAGGATTATTTGCAGTGCCTCTGATGGTAAGCCAGGCTGTCTTTTTTCCATCCTCAATCCACAGGTACCATTTGTTTTCAAGTCCTACCAAGGGTGATTCATACACCTTGTTGAATTTTGGATTTTTTGGGATTCCGTTGGTGAAAGAAGTGTCATTGACGCTACCCGCTGTGATGGTTAAGAAATCCCGGTATTCTTCCGGGGAAAAGCCTGGTTGAAGTTGGGAAAAAGTTTGGTGTCCAATTAAGAAAGCTAGTGAAACGGAAAAAATGAATTTTTTGATCATTTGTCGGTCTTTCAATACAGAATTTACAAGGTAGAGTTTGAGGCATGTTTAGAAGCATCTTTGACCAGTCGGAATCCCACATTGGAGGTGCCCGAATCAAAGGCATGACCTTGACGGGCTGAGGGCCGGTAATTGACGCAATAGTTGGCAGCACAGAGGAATGATCCCCCTTTGATCACTCGCTCCATGGCGTAGGGATTGTTTGGATTGTAGCAAGGATTCATGCCTGCGTCAAGCTTTGGGGCGTGTCCGGCAATCCGAGCGTATTTGAGCGCATCGTACCAATCTGAAGTGAGCTCCCAGACATTTCCGATCATGTCAAACAATCCAAATGTATTGGCTTGAAATGCTTTGACCGGTGAGGTGCCGAGGTACCCGTCAGATCCTTCGTTACGATTTGGGAAATTGCCCTGAAAGGTATTGGCCAAGAATTTTCCTTCAGGAGTGAGTTCATCCCCCCAAGCAAATCGCTTTCCGTTGACGCCACCTCGAGCTGCAAATTCCCATTCAAACTCTGTTGGCAATCTTTTTCCTGCCCATTTGGCGTAGGCTTCTGCATCTTCATAGGCAATGTGAACTACAGGATGATTTTCTTTTCCTTCAATGCTGCTTTCAGGTCCCTCGGGATGCTTCCAATTGGCTCCGATTTTCCAAACCCACCATTGGGAAATGTCTGTTAATGGAACGGGCTGAGTAGGTGGGGAAAAAACCAAGGATCCGGGCTGAAGTGCCGCATCATCGGGTTTGGGTGTACCGGGAGGCAATTGCTTTTTCAATTCTTCCCAACTGATCGCTCTTTCTGCCACGGTGAGGTATCCGGTGGCTTTGACAAACTCGGCAAATTGTGCATTGGTGACTTCTGTCTCATCCATCCAAAATCCGGAAACATCCACATTGACTGCAGGCTTCTCGGCATCGTAGGCATCAGGATCATTGGTACCCATGGTGAATTCCCCTCCAGGGATCCATACCATTCCCGGTTCTTTGACTGGTGGTTCAGGATCTGAGAAAGTAACAAAAGATTCTTCTACTTCTTGTATGCTTTCTTTAGGCTCAGATTTACAAGCCCAAATACTCAGCAAAATCACTACTTGGAAGGCGTATTTGGTCGAATTCATTTGCCCAAGATACCGAAATGATCAAAGGACTCCAATGGAAATTAGACAGTTGGCAAGAAGAGTTGAAATCAAATCAAGGCAATTTTGGCCTGTACCTTTTTTCGGAGTTTATTGAAAAATTGCTTGCGTTCCTTTTCTCCTGTACCGCTGATGAGGGTGGACTTTTTCATGAGGTTTTCCAGGTTGCGAAACATGCTTTCGTTGAATTGTTGATCCACCGATCCAGCAAAATACATGACGCTGTGATTGAGATAGGTGATTTTGGTATCGCCGATCTCGGCCATAAAGGTGTTGTCTCCCAAAACAATTTCATTGACATAAAGCCTATACTCTGCACTTTCTGAAGTTGGGGATTGGCCGAGAAAGGACTTTTTGCCGTACTCAGCCATCTTTTCCAAATGGTCTATGACTTCAAGGACACATTGGTAAAGTTGGAGGGTGATTTCAGATTTTGCGATAAGCCCCATTTCATGATAGACTTCAATTTGCCGTAGCGTGGTGGTTAGACTTTCTTCATTCCATATTTCCGAAGTGGGGACCCGGTTATATACCCGCAGTATTTTCTGGGTGATTTCCTGAAAAGGGGCAAAGTAATTTTTGTTTGTACTGAAGATGTCATTTTTTAGACTTTCCATGTCCAGGATGGATTTCATCCAAAAGAAAAACTTAAATCCAGCCAAAAGCGGGTGATAGTAATGATGAAAAGGGGGCATGTCTTTGACCAAAAAGTACACGTGTTTTTTGCTGAAACTATTGACCAGATTCAATTGGGCAAGCACATCCTCCATCCAATCCATAAAGGCGCTCGCCGTTTTGTTGGGAAGTCTTCCCTGAAACAGAATCGAGTTGGAGTTTAAGGAAAAGAGGTTGTCCAAGGAGATGTTGAATTTGCGGCTGAGCTTACTTAACTCTTCCAAGTCAAGTAGTTTTTCTCCACGGATTCTGCGGTAAGCACTGTCTATGCTCAAATCCAACGTCTCAGCTACCTCATCCACCAGAGAAGCATGGGATGGAATGGCTGATTTTAGCCTTTGGAAAAACTGGATCTGTAGATCAAAGGTTGAATTACTCATGAAAGTGCTTTTTAAAAATCAGATGAAAATCGAATTTGAATTAACACATAAAAATCAGATCACAAAAGAGACTGGAAGAGAATAAATCATGGCCATTTGAATAGGTGAATTTTGATTCAACCTATCTTATGTAAAGCAAAAAAGCGGCAATTGCCGCTTTTTTGATACGTACTAAGACCTTCCTATTGACCGGAATCTGCTGCTGCATGTAGTTTGCCCAATTCCTGATCAATGGTCCAAAGGCCAATGCCTTCTTCTCCGATAATGTCAAATAGCTCAAGCGCTCTTCGTGACATGGTTTCTTCTTCGCGTTGTTCGGTTACATACCACTGCATAAAGCTGAAAGTAGCGAAGTCTTTCACCCCGAAAGCATGGTCCACAATGCTGTTGATCGATTTGGTGACTTTGATCTCATGCTCGAGAATCAATTCAAAAACCTCTCTCAAGGAATTGAAGTGATGTCTCACGCCTGTAATTTCCGGCTGAATGGCATGACCTCCCGCCTCGTTTACATATTGAAAAATCTTCATCATGTGCATTCTTTCCTCATCTGCGTGCGTGTAGAGGTATTTGGCAGCATTAGCATAGCCCATCATATGACACCATGAAGCCATAGACAGGTAATAGGCAGATGATTTGCCTTCCATTTCAATCTGCTTGTTGAGTAAAACCTCGGTATCTGGAAGTAAGGAACGCTGAAGCGTTACGATTTCTTTCTGTTTCATAGAAGTAGTTTATAAAATGTTACTTCAATCTAACTAAATCAGCCCACTCAAAGATTCCCGAAATGCCTTTTTTCTTGAAATTTAGAATTGGTTTAGATCAACGGGTCTGTGGAGAAGGGAAAACGGCCAAACTTTCTTCACCTGATTCACTTACTGATTGAACAGCGAAGAAATAGTTGTCCTTGCTATATGGAAGGGAAAGGGTGGTTTCGGTGGTGAAAAATTTCTTTTCCCACATCGGTGAGGAGGTTTCTCGCATCAGCACATAATATCCTTTGACCTTTCCTTGTATTGGAGCTTTCCAGTTTAGTGTTGACTTATTGGTTAGACCTCTGACGTCAATTCGAACTTCCTGAGGCATTCCAGCAGAGTTGGCTAGGGAGGCCGCAGAAGACAGGTTGACGGCAGACACTTTTCTCAGGTATTCAAAATCCATAAATTCAGGTAGATCTCCATATTGGATTCCATTTTCCACCCGCACATTTTCATGCTGATGGAGAAAGTTTTCATTCATTTCGGACATTCTCACAGCGGTAAATCCATTGCGCATAAAAGGTGTCTGATCACCTCCTCTGAGGAATCTATCGCTTCGGTAGATCAACTTCACCTCCATGTGATCGACATAGCGCTCTCCTGTTTCCTTGATGTATCGGGCCAGCTGACGGGAAGGGCTGTCATTATCCGAGTTGGTAGAGCGACGGATGGTGGCACCTCGTTCATCCTCTGCCAAAGGAACAGTTTCGGAGAAAATCCGCATCAGGGTGTTGTTGCTGATAAGTGTTTCGGATGAGTTGCTGTTACCTACAATGTCGTTGTTGAGGACAGCTTCGATTTGCCATCCTTCAGACTTGGCTTTGTCGGCTAGGTAGGTGGCGCCTTTGAGTCCCTGCTCTTCACCGGTAAATGCTACAAACAAAATAGTAGAGGAAAACTCTTTCTGTGCCAGCACTCTCGCTAATTCCATCACCACAGCCACACCGCTACCGTCGTCATTGGCTCCTGGTGCAGCACCTTCGAAGTCCATCACATCACGATTTCTGGAATCCAAATGTCCGGAAACCACCACGATGCGCTTATCAGCCGGATTGGTACCTTTGAGCGTGGCAATCACGTTGGCAACTTTGGAGTCAGCTACGATTCTGCGTCCATCGCCCGGAGTCATAAACTCTTCGATCTGAGCAGTCATGCGACCATTTGAAGCTTTGGCAAACTCATTGAATTTTTTGAGCACGTAGCGTTGTGCGGCAATCATGCCGTTTTTTTCATCCGTATTCAGTGTATGTCGGGAATGAAAAGAGGATAAGTCGTAGATGTATTTTTTTAGGCTATCTGCGGAAACCTGCTGCACTAGTTTTTCGATCACGGGATTTCGGATGACCGCCTGCTGTGCAAAACTGCCCAAGGATAAAATCGCCAAGGCTAGGGTGAATAAAATTTTACGCATGGTAGGTTTGGTTTTTTTTGTTAGCCCTAAATTTATCCCTCTGACGATACTTCTCTCAAAAAATTACATGAAGACATTCTCTCTCCCCAAAAAAGGCGAATATCCCAGCTACTATGAGACCTACTTGGATAAAGTTCCGCAAGCGGATTTTTCCGAATTGATCCTAAGTCAGCTTATTGAAATTCGCAATCTCTTTGCCTCTAAGCCACTAGGCTGGGAATCCATCGCCTATGCGCAAGGCAAATGGACCCCAAAGGAAGTTTTGGGACACATGATCGATACCGAGCGAATCATGACGTTTCGGGCCTTATGTTTTGCCCGGGGAGAAAAACAATCCCTTCCCGGATTTGATGAAAATGAATACGTACAGTCTGCTGATTTTTCAAAGAACTCACTGGAAGATTTGTTGGAGGACTTTGAGGCACAGCGAAGAGCTTTGCTTACCTTGGTGAAGACACTTTCCGAAGAAACGCTAGATGTCCAAGGACAAGCCAACGGAAAGCCAATCACCCCAAGGGCTTTGCTTTGGATTATTGCAGGCCATTTTATTCACCATGTTCAAGTTTTAAACGACCGATATTAATGTTGCAAATCCCTATTGCAGTGGTGGATGCGTTCACCTCAAAGCCATTTTCCGGAAATCCCGCCGGAGTTTGTCTTTTGGAGCAGGCCCTGTCCAAGGAACAGATGCAGGCGATCGCCATGGAGATGAACCTCAGCGAGACGGCTTTTGTGGAGCGAACTCAGGAGCATGGGAATTTTTCTCTTCGTTGGTTTACGCCCACACTCGAGATCGACCTTTGCGGTCATGCTACCTTGGCTTCTTCCCACTGGATGCTCCAATCTGGCTGGGCAAAAGAAGGAGAGACGGTTAGATTCCAGACCCGAAGCGGAGAATTGAGAGTGAAGTGCAGCGCCGATGGATCCATCATGGATTTTCCACTGCTTCCTACTTACACAGATACGCATCCCTTTTTCTCAGCTGATTTGTTTGGGAAAAAGATCATTCAAGCCGCTCAACTGAAGAAAAACTGGATTTTTGAGTTGGAAAATGAACAGGCTGTCAGAGAATTAGTGCCCGATTTAGCTCTCATTGCAGTCCACAGTGAGGAAGGATTTATCATTACGGCCAAAGGGGATTCCTATGATATTGTAAGTCGGTTTTTCGGTCCAAATGTCGGTGTGCCAGAAGATCCGGTCACCGGATTTGCACACTGCGCGCTGATGGATTATTGGAATCAAAAGACAGGAAAAACTCAGTTGAGGGCATACCAAGTCAGCAAAAGAGGAGGGGAGCTTTTTCTTGAAAAGCACGACGATCGGGTTTTTATTCAAGGAAAAGCGGTTCAGGTTTTGACCGGACAAATCACCATTTTCTCTTGAATAGATGAGAAAGCATTTACAAAGACTGGTCAAACATATCAATGACTACTGGCTGACAGACGCTAGTTTCGTAGTCTTGTTGTTGGTACTCCTATTCACCGTTTTTGTACTTCCAATTCTGATAGAATTTCAACAAGTAGAATTGATTTTTGTCAATGTGGTGTTCTTGTTTCTGTTTTTTACAGGGATTTGGTCATCCATCAATAGCTTCTTGATTTTACTTACCTCCAGCTTGTTTTTTACCCAACTGATCCTTCGTTTTTTGAGGTTTAGTGATTTGCCCGTAGAGTTTTATCTGGCAGAGCGAGTGATAGGCTTACTGAATATGATTGTATTCATATTTCTGAATTTCAGGATTTTATTCAGAAATGATGAGATCAATTTTTACCGAGTCATAGGAGCTATAAATGTCTATTTGCTCTTGGCGATTTTAGGAGCCTTTTCATTTGAGATCACCAATTTGCTCCTGGGAGATTCGATCTCAGGACTGCATGAATTCAGTGGTTTGGACAATGATTACTCAGCCTATATTTATTTCAGTTTGGTGTCATTGACGACAGTAGGCTTTGGAGATTACATCCCGGTAAACATTGTATCCAAGATGATTTCGGTTTTTCTGTCGGCAGTCGGTATTCTCTATCCTGCAATTGTTATTTCAAAATTAGTCGGCACCAGCAACCTGAGAAAGGAACATTAATTTTCCATTCCTGTAAAATGAGCCCTAAAAAATCACGAATTACCTCTAATTTCTAACCCAATAATCAATGAGATACCTATGAGAAAAATTTACTTGAGCATGCTGCTACTACTTTTTGTAACAGTAGTTTTTGCCCAGACGACCAGAAAAATCGAAGTGGAATCCAAAGTGGAATCTACCGCCGAAGTCACTATCAAAGGCAAGCGGGTGCCTTATAAAGCCACTGCAGGTACCCAGCCAGTTTGGGATGATAAGGGAGAGCCTATCGCTTCCCTTTTTTATACCTACTACGAGCGTACCGATATTGCCGACAAAACCAAAAGACCTCTGGTGATTTCTTTCAATGGCGGTCCGGGTTCGGCTTCTATCTGGATGCACTTGGCTTACACTGGGCCAGTAATCCTGAATATCGACGATGAGGGATATCCGGTACAGCCGTATGGCACCAAGTCTAACCCACATTCCATTCTTGATGTGGCCGATATTGTCTATGTGGATCCTGTAAATACGGGCTATTCCCGAATTGTGAAGGAAGATACGCCACGTAGCACCTTTTTTGGGATCAATGCGGATATCAAATACTTGGCAGATTGGGTGAATACCTTTGTGACCCGTCAAAACAGATGGGCTTCGCCAAAGTACCTGATCGGAGAAAGCTACGGCACCACCCGAGTGGCAGGTTTAGTTTCTCAACTCCAAAATTCCCACTGGATGTATTTTAATGGGGTGATTTTGGTATCCCCAACCGATATGGGACTTGAGAGAGGTGGTCCTGTGAAAATGGCGAACTATTGGCCATACTATGCCGCTACGGCTTGGTACCATAAGGCACTTTCTGCCGAACTTCAGGCTAAAGATCTGGATGAAATCCTAGCGATCGTAGAACCGATGGCCATCAATGAGATTCTTCCTGCCATGACCAAAGGAGGCATGCTTTCGGAAGCAGAGCGTGATGCGATTGCTACCAAGATGGCTTATTACTCAGGTTTGAAAAAAGAAGCTATCCTACAATACAACCTAATGGTGCCAACAAGCTTTTTCTGGAAAGAATTGCTCAGAGAAAGAGACGGAATGACCGTAGGCAGATTGGATAGCCGATACAAGGGTTTTGACAGAATGGAAGGGGGTTCGGCCTACGATTTTGATCCTGCTTTGACGAGCTGGAATCATGCTTTTGCTCCGGCATTCAATCACTATGCTAAAAACGTCCTAAAGTTTAACACAGACCTGACCTACAACTTGTTTGGCCCTGTCAATCCTTGGGACAGAAGCAATGAGACAACCGGAAATGACTTGGGAACGGCTATGAGACAAAATCCATACTTACATCTGATGGTACAGTCTGGTTATTATGATGGGGGTACGGATTATTTCAATGCGAAATACAGCACCTGGCACATCGATCCCAATGGGAAAATGAAAAACCGTATTGATTTCAAAGGCTACCGTTCCGGTCACATGATGTATCTAAGAGCGGAGGATTTGGCGACTTCCAATGAAGATATCCGCCAATTCATCCAAAAATCCGCTGTAGCACCAGGTCAGCCTGCGAAATACAACTAAGAAAAAGTTAAACTGAATGCTAGAAATGGCCCCGAATCTAGTTTGGGGCCATTTTTTTTATTATCAATATCCGCAATCTTACCACCCAGTAGGTCATCGGCTTTAAACCTGGATTATGCATTAGAATTCGTAGCGAGAGTTCAAAATGCAAGAAAATCAGGCACTTTGGAGATCGAGGCGTAGCACCGCTACGGTGAGATCGAGAAGTGAAGTGAAACGACTGATTTTGAAGTATTTTGGGCTCGTAGTAGATTTTCTAATGCATATTTCAGGTTAAAGACCGCGGATATTCGTCGACTGACCACAGACGACAGTCCACAGCACCTCTATTCGGACTTCAAACCTTGTTTTATTTGGTTAATGGTAGAAAAGAGGATAATCAGATTTTTTATAATGAAAAAAGCTGATTGAGGTCTTGGTGGTCTAGAAACTCTTGTTCTTTTCCCAGCATTTTTGCGAGAAGCAAATGAATGTCCTGAAGTTTTTTTCCTTCCTTTCGCAGAAACTGAATAGAAGTATCACCTGCTGATTTGGAAAGTTTGGACTGATTGGGCCCTTTGATCAGTTCGTGATGGAGAAAGGTGATTTTTCCAAATCGCTCTTCACCTAATAGTCTGGCCAAGTCAAGTTGTGCTAAGGTAGAGGCATAGAGATCTTTTCCCCTTACAATTAAGTCTACCCCAAAATGAAGGTCATCTACTACCGAGGTCAGGTGATAGGCAGGAAGTCTGTCCTTTTTTCTCACTACATAGAAAGCCGTCTCCTCGGGTATCAGGTCAGTTTTTTGAAGACTCGGGTATTCGGTGAATTGGGTGAAATCTGCCTCTAGCGTATTCACTCGCCAAGCTGTATCGGGTTTGTCCAGCTGGATTCTGCGATCCAGGCATTGTCCCAAATAGTACCCCCGGGAATCTATTTGCTGGATTTTATTTCTCGAGCAGTCACAGGAAAACACTTTTCCAGTCGACTGTAATTTGGTCAATGCATCTTCATAGAGTCGCATCCGGTGCACTTGAGACCATTCGGTTTCTACTTCACGAATCGATTTTGGCCCGAGGTCAATTGGGATCTCTAGGAAATCAAGTGTGTCAAAGATATCCTGTACATACTCCGGTCGGTACCGTTCCCTATCCAAATCATCAATTCTCAGCAGGATTTTTGCCCCATGTTTATTGGCCAAAGCCCAAGTAAGCAAAAACGAATAGGCATTGCCAAGGTGAAGAAAACCGCTAGGGGTAGGTGCGATCCGGGTGAGTGAGTACTTCATCGTCCAAAGGTAGCCAATTAGGATTTTTTAGGTTTGATAAAAATCCATCGGTCTTAAAGTTCTTTAACAGCGATTCATTTTTAGCAAGGGCAACTCTTCCTACTTTTGGGTCTTGATGAAATCACTCACCCCTTTCTTCCTATTCGTTTTCATAGGATGGCAGTCTTATGCCCAAAGTACCTATTCGGGTAATGTCATCGATGCCTGGGATAAAAAATACCTGGAAGGGGTGGAAGTTTCAATATCAGGAAAGGGAAAAACTGTAACCAACGCTCGAGGATATTTTTCCATTCAGGCATTTCTTGGGGATACACTTACCTTGACTTTCCCTGGATTTATAGAGCGAATGCAGGTTTTGGGAGAGGAGCGTTTTTTTCTCTTGGAGTTACAAGATCGGGCAAGGTTGCTTCCGACTTTTCAAGTAAAAGCGGAGCCTTACCGTTTTCGATTCAGAGATGGCAAATTGACGTTGGTCGAAAATGAAGAATACACCGAACAAAAGTTGAGTCAGGAGATTACGGGTGGTGCAGATAAATTTTCCCCTAATCCCAATTTCACTATTTACGGACCTATCAGCTACTTCACTAAGCGCAACCGACAGCTGAGGGAATATGAGGAAAAATTGGATTGGCTGAGACGGCGTGCAGGTTATCTGGAGGTGATTGACTCGGATTCAGTAAGGACTGAATTAATGACTAAATACCAATTAGACCGGTCCAAATGGGATCAGTTGATAATCCGATTCAATGAATTTCACCAAAGCCATGACTTTTTGGACTGGAATAAAGAGCGGGTTTTGGAGGCCCTTTCTGAGTTTTTCAGAATCGAAAGCTTCCTTGGAAATTAGCTTTTCCTTTTGAAAGACCAAGTGATGTAAAATTTGGCGACGGTTTCTCCTGAGGAGTTTTTTCCAGTAGAAATCATGGTCAGCTGATCTGTGGCTCCAGGTTCCATGCTTTCGATCAATTCAAAAAGCGCTGTTCCCTGATCACAGGTAAAGGTGATTTTGGTATTTGCCTTTTTGAAATATTCAGCCCGAAAATCAACCACGAGCATGCTGAAACTTCCTTTACCGGCCAAAGCCAATTGGCAAAGAGCACCTGTGCTGAGCTCTGCAGCTCCGGCCAAAGCAGCGAAATAAATGGATTTGAAAGGATTTTGTGATCTCCAAAAATAGGGGATAGTCACTTCACAGGTATCTATTTCCAGTTTCCGAATTCTCAATTTCCAAAAAATTGCTGAAGGCAACTTGACCAGCATAGCCAACCAGAATATCAGTGGGTTAGTCATTTTTTTTCGGTAGTCTAGCGCGGCGGGGGATAATGCTTTCATAGGATTTGGAAGAAATTAAACCGGATTTCGGATCAAATTAGCAAAATTTGTGACGGTCTAGAACCTTGGTACCCTTTTTGAAATTTACCTGAAAATAACCCTAAGAGATATGATGAAAAAGATAGCACTCATTTTTGTGTTTGGATTGTTTGCTTACTCCTGTGCCAAAGTGCCTTTGACAGGCAGAAGTCAATTGGCCATTGTACCGAGTTCCGAACTCCAGCCTCTCGTGAATGAAGAATACCAAAAAGCTCTAAAAGCCAATAAGGTTTTGACGACTACAAAGGATGGTCAGATGGTAGTCAGGGTGGGTAAGAAGATGGCAGCCTCAGTTGAAAAGTATCTGAATGACAATGGATTTGGAGATCTGGTAAAAGAGCTTTCTTGGGAATTCAATCTTTTGGAAAGTGACCAAGTCAATGCCTGGTGTATGCCTGGAGGTAAGGTGGCGTTTTACACAGGGATTTTACCTATTACCAAAGATGAAACAGGTCTTGCTGTGGTCATGGGACACGAAATTGCGCACGCCGTTGCATCTCATGCGAGAGAGCGTATGTCCAATGGTCTTTTGCTGAATTTTGGTGTGGGGGCACTTTCCACTGCGATGGGTCAAAACCCAACTCTGACCCAACAGATTTTCCTTCAGTCTGTAGGGGTTGGTTCTCAATTGGGAATGCTCAAGTTTTCCAGAAAACACGAACTGGAAGCGGATGAAATGGGATTAATCTTTATGGCAATGGCTGGTTACGATCCGCGTCAAGCACCGGTGTTTTGGGAGCGAATGGCTGCAGCAGGTGGCGCCGCTCCACCGGAGTTTCTTTCCACTCACCCGGGACCAGATCGACGTATCGATCGACTCAACGCCAATATGGCCAAAGCCATGGAGTACTACAACGCGGCAAAGTAATACTTGGAGTTAAAAACAGTTCGGGGTTCAAAGTTCGTTGTTGATCAACTTCGACCTTTGAACCCCGAATTATTTCACAAATAACTCAATCCCCAATAACTTCTTTATCGATTCGTGAGTGCTCTTAGCTTCACTTGAGTCAGTTTTCGTTTGGTATCGAGCGGGAAGTCACCCTTCATCATCCATTCGTAGTAGCCCGGTTCTTCCTTTAGGGCTTGTTCGATGGTTTTGCCTTTGTGCTTTCCAAAGTTGAAAATCTCTTGTCCTTGTGAATTGAAGACGAATCGACCAGCTAGATCCACCATTTTCTCATTGACCAGGTCATGGATTTTTTTCATGTCGTTTTCGAATACTCCCAGTTTATTTCCCTGAAGATCTTCGACCTCTTCACCGAGGTAGCGTTCGATTTGGGCTCGGAATACATCTACGGTAGCCAGTGTATCCGCTTCTGCGCTGTGCGCATTTTCGAGTTTTTTCCCGCAGTAAAATTTGTATGCTGCGCTTAGATTGCGCTTTTCCATCAGATGAAAGATCTTTTGCGCATCCAAAAGATTGCGTCTGTCGAGATCAAAATCGATTCCTGACCTCAAAAACTCTTCAACCAATAATGGAATATCATATTTCAATACATTGAAACCTGCTAAATCCGACTGTCCGATAAAGTTGAAGACCTCACGTGCTATGTCTTTGAAGCTGGGTTCATTTTTGATGTCTTTATCGTAGATACCGTGAATAAGTGAGGCTTCCAAAGGAATAGGAATACCGGGATTGACTCTTCGGGTATAGATTTGCTGACCACCGTCGGGTGTGAGTTTGACGATCGAAATCTCAACAATTCGGTCAGTGGACACATTCGTACCTGTAGCTTCCAGGTCAAAAAATGCAATGGGGTTTTTAATGTTAAGCTTCATGAGTTTGAAATTTGGCTTTTAACGGTTCGAGATCAAGGTTGTCATAGTTGCCCGAACTCATCAAAAGCAAGTTGGTATGGGAAAAATCCTGTGACAGGAGAAAATCTTTTAAAGCTGCACTTTCTGTAAATAGGATCAAATCTTTTCTTTTAAATCCTTCTCTCAAGGTCTCTTCATCCATCAATTCCAGCTTTTTGAGGGCAACTGCATGCGGATTGAGATAGATGACAGCCACATCGGCCTCATCCATGCTATTCGCATAGTTTGGAAGAAAAGCCTTGTTGAGCGAGGAATAGGTGTGTAATTCTTGAACCGCAATCAGCTTTCGCTCGGGAAACTGATTTTTCACTGCATTGACGGTGGCCTTGAGTTTGGATGGCGCGTGAGCAAAGTCTCTGAACAGGATTCCAGTTTCTCCTTTCGCTAAAATCTCTTGTCTTTTAGCTGCACCCTTAAATGTCTGGATGGATTGGTAAAATTGTTCAGGTTTTACACCCAGAGATTCACAGATGTAGAGCGCACCTTGGAGATTCTGAAGATTGTGGTCTCCGAAAATTCCGATTTCGACTTCTCCTGTAGAGGTATTTAGGTAGGTTTTTCCTTCTTGGATACACGCTAAATGTGCCTTGTAAGGAACTTTTTGACCTTGAGTCGAAGATTGTTCAGCAGCACTTTTTACCAATGGATCTACCTCACAGTAGATTAACTTCCCGTCAGCAGGTGTTTTGTCCATCAACTTGGAAAACTGTGCTTTATACTCTTCAAAATCAGGAAAGACATTAAAATGATCCCAAGCGATTCCGCTGACCAAAGCGATGTCGTGATGGTAGTGGAAGAATTTTGGAGTTCGGTCAATGGGAGAAGTCAGGTATTCATCGCCTTCGATGACGATTACAGGTGCATCCGAAAGCCTGACCATCAGTTCAAATCCCTCAATTTGTGCTCCTACCAAGTAATCAAAATCTACTCCCTGATCCTTGAGTACATGGAGAATCATGGAGGTGATGGAGGTTTTTCCGTGTGAACCGGCTATGACTACGCGTTTTTTGTTTTGGCTTTGATTGTAAATGAACTCGGGAAACGAAAATACCGGGATGCCCAATTCTTGCGCGCGAACCAGCTCAGGATTGTCTATCCGGGCATGCATACCGAGAATGATTCCATTGAGCTCAGGATTGATTTTTTCAGGGTACCAACCCAATTTTTCAGGTAAAATTCCTGCCTTTTCGAGTCGGGTTCGTGAGGGTTCGTAGATTTCATCATCACTGCCGGTGACTTGATAACCTTTTTGTACCAATGCAAGGGCAAGATTATGCATCACTGCGCCACCAATTGCGATGAAATGATAATTGTTCATAAGGTGAAAAATCTTGGAATTATTAAGCCTTCAAACTTAACCAGAAAATGATACAGAGGGGTCGATATCCTGATTTTTCATTTTTTGGATTTTTTGAGGGTATGATTTTGGCTATTTTCGGCCATTAAATTTTTATTGAAGATGTTACCTGATAAGTTCGCCTATTTGACGATGTCCTTACTCTACCTCCTGGCATGGTGGGTGATTTATTTGAAAAGTCCCTGGAAAAGTGGCATGGTCAAAGTAGGTCTGGTAGGTGGATTAATGGGGATTATCGCTGAAGTTTGGTATTTCCATGATTATTGGAGGCCTCCGATGATTTTGGCTGAAGGCTGGCCGGGTATTGAGGATTTCATTATTGGGTTTGCCATGTTTGGGGTGGGTGGGTATATCCATGCTGCCTTTACCAAAAGGGAAATTGACTATGACCGTCAGACCCCGGCCAAAAACAAGGATCTATTCATTCTTTGGGTGATTGGGTGCCTAAGCCTGACCATTTTCAGCTTGGTATTCAAGATTCATTCGGGATATGTCACCTTTTTGACCTTTATGGGTCTTGCTGTTTACATTTGGATTCAGCGTCCCGATTTGATCAAAATATCCTTGGTCTCTGGATTTGCCACATTGGCGATCGTGATTTTGATTTATTACATCACGTTTGGTGTCCTTTATCCTCACTTTTGGGATACCTATGGAATGTTGAATGATGAGCCTATTTTGGGATACAAAATCATGAGTATACCCGTCTCTGAGATGTTGTGGCATTTTAGTTGGGCGATCCTTTGCTCCATGTTTAGAGGTTTTAGAAATGGGGTTTATTACAAAGAACCTTTGCCTGCCCAGGCCTGAATTTTGCTGATTGTGGTATGTTGATAAGTTTTGGAAAACTTGTTCAAAACTCTTGCATTCCAGCTGATACATTTGTTTTATGACAGAGAATACCAATTCCCCTCGGATCACCCGGAAAAAACCCACTTACGATAATCCAGTTAATCTGCTTGGAAAAATTCCACCACAAGCCGTTGAACTTGAGGAAGCAGTATTAGGTGCTTTGATGCTGGAAAAGGACGCCTTGACTAATGTCATCGACATTCTCAAAGTAGAGAGCTTCTACAAGGAATCCCACAAAGTGATTTTTCAGGCGATTTTAGATCTTTTTTCCGAAAGCCAACCCATCGACCTATTGACTGTCACTACACAGTTGAGAAAAAATGGCGCTTTGGAAATAGCTGGAGGGGCGTTTTATGTCACAGAACTTACTTCCAAAGTAGCTTCGGCTGCCAATATTGAGTACCATGCCCGGATCATCACCGAGCAATCCATCAAGCGGGAATTAATCCGAATCTCCTCAGAAATTCAAAAAGACGCATTTGAGGACACCACTGATGTATTTGAGCTCTTGGACAAAATGGAGCAATCCATGTTTGAAATATCTGAGAAAAATGTTCGGAAAAACTACTCCGACATGCGGTCTATCATGCGGGATGCAATTGCCGAACTCGAAGAGCGGAAAAATCAAAAGGATGGACTTACAGGTGTTCCTTCAGGATTTACAGCTCTGGATCGTGTGACTGCAGGATGGCAAAAATCGGATTTGGTCATCATTGCGGCTCGACCTGCCATGGGTAAGACTGCCTTCGTTTTGTCGGTATTGCGAAATGCCGCCGTGGATCATAGCCGACCCGTGGCGATTTTTTCCCTGGAAATGTCTGCTGTTCAGCTGGTAAACCGACTCATTTCTTCCGAAGCAGAATTGGATTCTGAGAAGATCAAAAAAGGGACTTTGGCTGATCATGAATGGGCTCAGCTAGTCCATAAGACGGCCAAGCTTTCCAAAGCGCCGCTTTTTGTGGATGACACACCTGCGCTTTCCATCTTGGAACTCCGTGCAAAATGCCGAAAGCTGAAGGCTCAGCATGATATCCAAATGGTAGTAATAGATTACCTGCAGTTGATGTCTGGTGATTCGAAAAGCGGTGGTCAGGGAGGTAACCGTGAACAGGAGATTGCATCCATTTCCCGAGCCTTGAAAAAAATAGCCAAAGAGTTGAGTATTCCCGTCATTGCCCTTTCGCAGCTTTCCCGTGCTGTAGAGACTCGCGGTGGCGATAAGCGACCTCAGCTTTCTGACCTTCGTGAATCTGGAGCAATCGAGCAGGATGCTGACATGGTGATGTTCCTTTATCGTCCCGAATACTATGGCATCACCGAGGATGAGGGGGGAGCATCTACTGCAGGGGTAGGTGAAGTGATTATAGCCAAGCACCGAAATGGTTCTTTGGAGAATGTCAAACTCCGTTTTATCGGGCGATATACCAAGTTTACGGATTTGGATGGGGGAATCAACTACCCGCCAAATCAGGCAGGTGAAGTGGGCTATACTACCAAATTCACATCCAGTGTATCTGGCGTTTCCTCATTCGATAGCGGACAAACTATCAAAATGTCTTCCAAAGCCAACGAAGATGACATTGACAGGGCATTCAACGGAGGAACTGACAAATCCCCATTTTAATCCATGAAAAGCATTGTTTTAAATAATGAATTGGATGCAAAAATCCAGTTCATTGATTCACCGTTGCCAAGCGCAAATCAAGAGGAGGTAGTGGTCAAAATCAAAGCTGCTGCACTCAATCACCGCGATGAGTGGAGCAGAAAAGGTCTTTATCCCAATCTAAAAAACGGAGTGATATTAGGCTCAGATGGGGCTGGCGTGGTAGAAAGTGTTGGTGCTGATCCACACTCTTATTGGATTGGTAAAGAAGTGATTATCAATCCTGCTATCAATTGGGGCACAAGCCAACTCGCTCAATCCAAAGATTTTGAAATCCTAGGAATGCCTAGAAATGGCACCTTGGCCGAGTATGTATCAGTACCCGCCGATCGCCTTCATGAAAAACCGGCACACTTATCTTGGGCGGAAGCGGGAGCTTTACCTTTGGCGGGATTGACTGCCTACCGGGCTTTGGTGTATCAAGGTCAGGTAAAAGCCGGAGATAAAGTCTTGGTAACAGGTATCGGTGGAGGAGTAGCCCAGTTTGCTGCTCAGTTTGCCTTAGCTTTGGGGGCAGAAGTCTATGTCAGCAGTAGCAGTGACGCCAAATCGGCTAAGGCTTTGGAAATGGGGATTTCGGGGGTTTTCAATTACAAACTGGAAACTTGGCCTCAAGAGGCTTTAGAAAAAACAGGAGGTTTTGATCTAATCATTGATGGGGCAGCTGGCGATACGCTGAATAATCTAATTGCAGTAGCCAAGCCAGGTGGAAAAATCGTTTTTTACGGAGCCACGATGGGCAATCCCGGTAAACTAGAGGCTAGGAAGATCTTTTGGAATCAGCTCAAAATCATGGGATCCACGATGGGATCTGATCAGGATTTTAAAGAAATGCTGGAATTGGTATCGGCCAAAAAAATCCGGCCTGTTATTGATCAGGTGTTTCCGTTGCATCATGCAGTCGAGGCATTTGACAGAATGAAAGCTGGTGCTCAATTTGGTAAAATAGTGTTGACTCCCTGATCTACAGTTCCTCAACTTAGGTTGAAATGATCAATCTTGATCTGTTTCAAATAGAAAGTTTTGATAAGCGTTTCTCAATTCTTTGAGTGCTTTTTCCTCTTTGGTAGCCAAGGCCAAATCAATTCCTTTTTCAAAAATCTTTTTTGCTTTTTCCAGTTCATTCAGTTCGAAGAAAAAGTGTGCAGATGGGAAATATACAGGGAGATAATTCGGGAATTTTTCCAATACGTAGTCAAACATTTTGGCTGCTTCGGAAGGATCTTTTTCTCTGATTTCTAAGCCTAAGGTGTAATAGTTAAAGGGGTTTTCAGGTTCTTCCAGAATGTAAGTTCTCAGCAGTTGAATCCTGTCCAAATAGCTCATGAATTGTTTTTTTAATTAGGCTTTGCCTGTTATTTTCACGCGAAATAAATCTAAAATAATCTAACTCTAAACCAATGAAGATTCTTGTTTGTATCACACACGTACCGGATACGACTTCCAAGATTCAATTTACTGCCAACAATACCAAGTTTGACACTGCGGGAGTTCAGTTTATTATCGGTCCCTATGATGACTATGCTTTGGCCCGTGCGGTAGAGCTTCGTGATCAGACGGGAGGTACCTTAACTGCTCTGAATGTAGGTGAGGCCGAGACCGAACCTACGTTAAGAAAAGCCTTGGCTATCGGTGCAGACGATGCTATCCGTGTTAACAGTTTCCCTAAAGATTCTTTTTTTGTGGCAACCCAAATTGCACACTATGCCAAAACAGGAGGGTATGATTTGATTTTAATGGGTAGAGAATCCATCGATTTCAATGGTGGAATGGTTCATGGCATGGTAGGAGAGCTGTTGGGAATGCCCTCTTTTTCTCCAGTCATGAAATTGGATTTGGAAGGTAAAACGGTGAAAATGGCCCGCGAAATCGAAGGCGGTAAGGAGTATTTGGAAGCTCAATTGCCATTGATTGCAGGCTGTCAGGAACCAATTGCTGAATGGAAAATCCCCAATATGAGAGGAATCATGTCGGCAAGAACCAAGCCTTTGACTGTGGTAGAACCGGTTTCGCAAGAAACGCAAGCAGAAGCTACCGGCTATCAACTACCTCCTGCCAAAGGTGCGGTGAAATTGGTAGACAAAGACCAAGTGTCTGATTTGGTAAAGTTGTTGAAAAACGAAGCCAAAGTACTTTAATTCATTTTGTTTAACTTATTTTAATTCAATAGAATATGTCAATTCTAGTATATATAGAGCACGCAGAAGGTAAAGTGAAAAAGACCAGTCTTGAGGCTGTTTCTTTTGCACATGCCTTGTCGGCTAAGACAGGTGAAGGAGATGTAATTGCCGTTGCATTGGGTAGTGTAGAATCATCAGAACTTGCATCTGTTGGTAAAGCTGGAGCTTCCAAAGTACTTCATTCAGCAGATGAGCGATTAAATGCCGGTGTTATTCAAGCTCATGCTTCAGCTGTTGCACAGGCATTTGCCTCAGTTGGGGCTAAAACCTTGGTTTTGGCTAAATCCTCTTTGGGGGATGCGGTAGCTGCCCGATTAGCCATCAAGCTTCATGCGGGTTTGGTTTCCAACGTGGTAGAATTACCAACCCTAGGATCTACTTACGTAGTCAAAAGAAGCATTTACACCGGAAAAGCATTTGCTGAAACCACATTAACCACGGAAAACAAAATCTTGGCTGTGAAAAAAAATGCGGTGGATCTCAAAGAAGATGGAGCTCTTGCTGCGGTAGAGGCATTTTCTGTTTCTATACCCGATTCTGATTTTGCTTCCAAAATTGTTTCATCTGAACGAGCTACCGGTGAAGTATTACTACCGGAGGCAGATATTGTGGTCTCAGGTGGTCGAGGAATGAAGGGCCCTGAAAACTGGGGAATGATTGAAGACTTGGCCAAAACTCTCGGGGCTGCTACCGGTTGTTCAAAGCCTGTGTCAGATATTGGTTGGAGACCTCATCATGAGCATGTTGGCCAAACAGGGGTAAAAGTTGCGCCTAGTTTATACATCGCAGTAGGAATTTCAGGTGCGATTCAACATCTTGCAGGGGTTAATTCCTCAAAATGCATCGTGGTGATCAATAAAGATCCAGAAGCACCTTTTTTCAAAGCCGCGGATTATGGTATTGTTGGAGATGCTTTTGAGGTACTACCTAAACTTACTCAAGCACTTAAAGCAGAACTTTAATTTTTGTGAAAAAGCTGGTCGAACTGGAAATCTTGGGACTTTCGTCCAATCATTCTCAATCAGGATCATTTACCCTGGTCATGGGTGAGGTGGATGGAATAAGGAGATTGCCTATTGTGATCGGAATGTTTGAGGCACAGGCTATTGCCATTGAAATAGAAAAAATAATTCCCAACCGGCCTATGACACATGATTTGTTTAAGTCGTTTGCCGAGAGTTTTCAATTTGAAATAGACCGAATAGTCATTTCAGATATGAAAGAAGGGGTGTTTTATGCGAAGATTCATTGTAAAAACAGCCTTACCGAAGTTGAAATTGACAGTAGGCCTTCTGATGCGATTGCGATCGCAGTCCGTTTTGGAGCATCTATTTTCTGTGCTGAAAAGGTAATGGCAGAGGCAGGGCTGGAGTTTTCTGAAGACGAAAAGAAGGAGGATACCAAGCCTTCTTCCAAACCAGCAGTTGCAAAGCAGTCATCTGCCAAAGAAAGTTCGCTAAAAGATTATAGCTTGGACAAGCTAAATCAGCTTTTGGAAAAGGCGATTAACAATGAAGACTATGAAAAGGCAGCCCGAATCCGGGATGAGATCAATAAAAGAAACTAATAACCAAGCCCTGAATTTCTTCAGGGCTTTTTTCTTGCCTAAGATTGGCCTATTTTTAGCCATCGTTTCAATCAACTTGCATGGAGTATCTAAGAGGAGCCCTAGGTTTGGCCGTCATTGTATTGGTGGCTTTTATTTTTTCATCCAATCGTAAAAAAATTGACTGGAGATTAGTCATCATTGGCATTTCGCTTCAATTGGTATTTGGATTTTTAATTACCAAGGTTGAGTTTGTAAAAGATGGCTTTCAGCTGCTTTCGGAAGGATTTGTCAAGTTTTTGAGCTTTAGTGAAGCGGGTGCCAGGTTTATTTTCGGTGATCTGGCAGGTGATAGCTTCGGATTCATTTTTGCCTTTAAAGTTTTACCCACCATCATTTTCTTTTCCACGGTATCCTCCGGTCTGTATTACCTAGGCATCTTGCAAAAGATTGTCTATGGTATTGCTTGGGTGATGGCCCGTACGATGAGACTTTCAGGTCCAGAGTCTCTTTCCGCAGCTGGAAATATATTCTTGGGACAGACCGAAGCGCCACTTTTGGTTCGCCCATTTATCCCTCAGATGAGTAAATCTGAGCTAATGTGCCTCATGACAGGAGGAATGGCTACCATCGCAGGAGGTGTGTTGGCTGGCTATGTCGCATTTTTGGGCGGAGATAGTCTAGAGGAACAGAGTAAATTCGCGGCCTATCTTTTGGGAGCATCCATAATGAATGCCCCTGCAGCAATTGTACTTTCCAAAATTTTCATACCTGAAACCGAGAAAGAAATCGTTCAAGACAAACTGGAAGTCAATAAAGAAGCGATGGGCGTGAACCTCATTGATGCCATGTCTATTGGTGCTGCAGAAGGTCTAAAATTATCTCTTAATGTGGGAGGGATGTTACTTGCATTTATCGCGGTCATTGCTGCCGTAAATTATGGACTCAGTGGCCTGATTGGAGAGGTAACCGGACTTAATGCCTGGGTAGATAGTTCTACCAGTGGACAGTTTAAAGGGTTTTCTCTTGAGTATATTTTTGGTCAGATCTTCCGGGTTTTTGCGTGGGTGATCGGGGTCGAATGGGTTGACACGCTTCAAGTCGGCAGTCTTTTGGGCCAAAAAACGGTCATCAACGAATTTGTAGCTTATCTAAGTTTGGCTGATATGAAAGAAGCCGCCTCAATAAGCGGAAAATCTGTGGTTATAGCCACTTATGCACTTTGCGGTTTCTCCAATTTCAGTTCGATTGCTATCCAACTTGGAGGCATATCGATTATTGCACCCAATCAGCAGGGAAATCTCAGTAGGCTTGGGCTTAAGTCATTGATGGCGGCATCATTGGCTTGTTTGATGACAGCGACTATAGCCGGGATGCTGTTTTGATCAGACATCTCAAAACAAGGAATTCTTATTTTACCCTAAAATAAAATCCCGGCCATCGGCCGGGATTTTTTGTTATTTGAAAGCTGGAATTCCTGTTATCTCATTTCCTAAGATTAGGAGGTGGATATCATGTGTACCCTCGTAGGTGATGACGGATTCAAGGTTCATCATGTGTCTCATGATTGGATATTCGCCGGTAATTCCCATTCCTCCGTGGATTTGTCGGGCTTCACGGGCGATATTTAGCGCCATTTCCACATTATTGCGCTTTGCCATGGAGATATGGACTGTTTTCGCTTTTCCTTCATTCATCATTTTTCCCACTTTCCAAGCCAAAAGCTGCGCCTTAGTGATTTCGGTAAGCATTTCAGAAAGTTTCTTTTGAGTTAGTTGAAAAGCGCCAATGGGTTTTCCAAACTGGATTCGCTCGGCAGCATAGCGTCTTGCAGATTCATAGCAATCCATTGCAGCCCCGATCGCACCCCAAGCAATTCCAAACCTCGCAGAATCCAAACACATCATTGGGGCACCAAGCCCTGATTTGCCAGGAAGGAGGTTTTCCTTTGGCACTTTGACATTATCAAATACCAACTCACCGGTGCAAGAGGCACGAAGTGACCATTTATTGTGAGTTTCAGGGGTGGAAAAACCTTCCATGCCACGCTCTACAATCAACCCGTGAATTCTGCCTTCTTCATTTTTTGCCCAAACGACTGCAATATCTGCTTTTGGAGAATTGGAAATCCACATCTTGGCACCGTTGAGCAGGTAGTGATCACCCATATCTTTGAAATTGGTGACCATACCACTTGGGTTGGAGCCATGATCAGGTTCGGTCAAGCCAAAGCAACCTAGCAGTTCGCCGGAGGCCAGTTTGGGAAGGTACTTTTTCCGCTGCTCTTCTGTACCAAACTTGTAGATGGGATACATCACCAAT
This sequence comes from Algoriphagus sp., assembly GCA_018336015.1. Classification (GTDB taxonomy): domain Bacteria; phylum Bacteroidota; class Bacteroidia; order Cytophagales; family Cyclobacteriaceae; genus Algoriphagus; species Algoriphagus aquatilis. Next base: position 36,389 of record JAGXQZ010000077.1, read on the forward strand.
GAACCTTGCACGGAAGTTGTTGATCTCATTCCGGAATCACCCCGCTCAATTTCTTGCATAATCAAGCCGTAGGAAATGTAATCCAATCCACCACAGCCGTATTCAACCGGAAGCTGTGGGCCAAAAGCACCTACTTCTCCAAACTTCTTGACTATTTCGTAGGGAAAATATGACTTTTGAGCCCAATCCTCGATGTAGGGAGAGATTTCTTTTTTTACAAAATCCCTGATTGAAGATCTTATCAAAATCTGCTCCTCTGTGAGCAAGTCGTCAATGTCTAGAAAATCCACCCCTTCAAAAAGATCCTGTTTTAGGGATTTCTGGATCGCTGCCACCTCCATAGAATATTTGGTTTATAATTGGGAATAAGTCAATTTTGTCGGCATCATGGCCGCTCTTTGGTTTCGAAATTAAGGAGAAAGGCGCTGAAAAAACTACCTTTTTGACTAAAAATCCCATGTACGAAACCCAATTTGACCCAAAAATTTTAGAGAAAATCCATCAGCTTCAAGAAAAATTCAAAGCATCAGGTCAGGATATGCTATCCTACCTCGAGGGATTGCTATATGCAGACTATTTGACCTATTGGGAATATATCAATCTGGATACGCTTTTGTCGCTTCAGCAACCCAAAACGAGCTTCAAGGATGAAAAGATTTTTATCATTTATCATCAGATTACTGAGCTGTATTTCAAATTGATCATCTCCGAGATGGAGCAAATTGCAGATCAAAATCCAATTACCGAGAAATTTTTTCAAGCCCGGCTTGAGCGAATTCTAATGTATTTTGATCATCTGATTAGTTCCTTTGCCATGATGTGGAAAGGAATGGAGAAAGAACAATTTCTCAAATTTCGGATGTCCTTGTTGCCATCTTCAGGTTTTCAAAGTGCCCAATTCAGGGAAATAGAATTAATGGCTACGGATGCTTTTCACCTGATTACCTTGAGCAAAAGAACTGAATTTGATTACCATAGCCCTTCCGACGACTTATTTGACCATCTGTATTGGCAGCAGGGAGCGATTGAGTTGGCTACGGGTCAAAAAACACTTACACTGAAAAACTTTGAGGCCAAGTATGGTAAGAAACTCATTGAGTTGATAGATGATTACCGCCGAAAAAACTTATGGCAAAAGTACATGGAACTTGAAAATCCTTCCAAAGAAATGACCGAGCTAATGCGTCAATTTGATCTCAAAGCCAATGTTTTTTGGCCGTTGGCGCATTACAAATCTGCTGTCCGATACCTGCAAAGAGACCCGGTAGACATTGCTGCTACAGGTGGAACCAACTGGCAGAAATATCTGCCTCCAAGATTCCAGAAAGTGATCTTTTTCCCTGAACTCTGGACTGAGAAAGAAAAAGAGGAATGGGGTAAAGGTTGGGTAGTGAAGGAGATTTTCGGAGAAGAGATTCAAAAAGGTGAATAGGATCTTGCGAGAAGATCCGATGTTTCAGAATGTAGCTTTCTTTTTGAGAAAAATAAAAAATCTCAGAAATTCCCCATAGGCCTATCTAATAACCCGCCGCCTGTCCGTCCTTTCTGGATTCAGAGGCACCGATATAGACCTTGTTGACCTTGTCATAATAGATGGCTTGGTACCCGCCATAATGACCTACGGTGTATTCTACCCGATGGCCCATTTCCTTGAGCTTGCGGATGACTTCATAGGAAAATCCGCTTTCCAGGTTAAGCGAGCCTCCATTGGTCATTTTTGAGCCAGTCGGTTCTGATGAACCGTTATGCCGCATTCTTGGCGCATCGCCTGCTTCCTGCAGATTCATACCAAAATCAATCAGGTTGACCACAATCTGAGTGTGTCCCTGAGGCTGAACCGATCCACCCATCAGACCAAAGCTGATCAGAGGCTCTCCATCTTTGGTGACAAAAGCCGGGATAATGGTATGAAAAGGACGTTTGCCTTTGGCTAAAGAGTTCCAATGGTTTGGATCTTGGACATTGAATTGTTGACCTCTGTTTTGCAAGACAAAACCTAATCCATCGGGAACCATGCCCGACCCAAACTCATCGTAAATGCTTTGGATAAAGGAAACCATATTGCCTTCCTTGTCCGCCACAGTGAGGTAGGTAGTGTTTCCTTTTTCGATTTCCCCTGCAGGATAGGCTGTTGCTGCCTTGTTTGGATCGATTAGTTTTCGGCGTTCGGCTGCGTATTCTTTGGAGATCAATTTTTCCACCGGGATTTGATTGAATGCCGGATCGGCATAGAATTTTGCGCGGTCCTCGAATGCTAATTTCTTGGCTTCGGTCAGCACATGCAGGTATTCAGCACTGCCAAAGCCCATAGATCGGATATCATAACCTTCGAGGATATTCAGCATTTGTAGGACAGCGATTCCCTGTCCGTTAGGCGGAAGTTCCCATACGTCGTATCCGCGGTAATTGGTGCTGACGGGTTCCACCCATTCGGAGGTGTGCTTTTTCAGATTTTCATAGCGGAGATAGCCTCCGTTTTCTTTCATAAATCGGTCTATAGTTCGGGCGATTTCACCTTCATAAAAAGCGGATCTACCTTCCTTGGCGATCAAGGAGTAAGTTCTGCCTAGGTCCGGATTTTTGAAGACTTCCCCTTTTCGAGGGGTGTTTTTGCCATTAGGCATAAAAGTTTTTCGGAAACCGGGAATGTCCTGCATCTCAGGCCACATGTGATCCATTTGCCAAGCAATCACTTCGGTGATCGGAAAGCCGTTGTTGGCATAATCGATGGAAGGCTGGAGGATTTCCTGCATGGAAAGTTTCCCAAACCGCTTGTGCATCTCAAACCAACCGTCTACACATCCCGGAACCGATACGGGTAAAGGTCCGAGTAAAGGCACCGTGTTTAATCCCTTTTCCTTGAATACGTCCATAGTCAGTAATTCCGGTGCACGGCCACTGCCATTGAATCCGTAGAGCTTCTTGGTTTTGGCATCCCAGATGATCGCAAAGACATCACCGCCGATTCCGCAGCCATTAGGTTCTACCAAACCCAGCATGGCATTGGCAGCGATGGCTGCATCCATGGCCGAACCGCCTTTTTTCAGGATGTCCAATGCAACCTGAGTGGCAAGAGGTTGGGCGGTGGCTGCCATGCCGTTTTGAGCAATGACTTCTGATCTGGTGGTAAAGGTTTTTCCTGTGACCCGGTCTTGGGAAAAGGAGAGGAGGGGTATGAAAATAGCAAACGATAGGAGAAAGAAAATCTTGAGGGAGCTCATAATTACAAAGTGATATAGATTTCTAATGTAGGATGAAGTAAAAAAATTGGATGTACCGAAAGTGTAAAATATCTACTTCTCACAGTTGAAACGGTGGGCCACTAGATGTTGAAACTGTGTGTCATTTGACTTACTTCAGTACTCTCAATTGAAACTGTGGATCAAGGAGTTATTCCAAGACCCTTACTAATAGCCGTTCACAGACTTTTTCACTCAAGGTTTCCGAAGGATGGCCTGAATAACTTACCACCATGCTTTGGTCATAGGATTCCTTGGATAAAATACTCAATTGGGTTCCGAGTGAAAGATTTCTACTGTTGAGAAACTCTAAAAACTCCGTGGAAGAATTGGTCAGGGCTGCCAATTGGACCTTTTGTCCCGGCTTGGCATAGGAGAGTGGGGTGTAGGAAAGAGGAGTGACTTTTCCCTGAGGATCCGGAATGGGCGAACCATGTGGATCCACCGTGGGAAAACCTAACATCTGATCCATTCGCTCAAAAAATTTAGGTGCGTGGATGTGCTCAATCTGCTCGGCGACTTCATGCACTTCTTCCCAACCGAAGTTCATGACCTTCACCAAAAACATCTCCATAAGTCGGTGTTTTCGGATGATCAAGGCTGCTGTTTTTTGACCCTCTTTGGTTAATGTTACCGGCTTGTATTTTTCATACACTACCCAACCGCTCTTTTGGAGGGATTTTACCATGCTATTGGCTGTTGGTAAACTCACCTGCAAGCTTCCTGCTAAATCTGATAGATTCACTTCTCCTTGGGCATTTGCCAAGTTGTACAAGGACTTAAGGTAGTTTTCTTCTGTACTTGAGGCCATACTGATTAATTCATTTCAAATTAAAATGTACTAGATTTAAAAAACAAATTTGTTAGAATAGTCTAACAATGTAATTTTGTGATTCTAATATGGCTATGGAATAGTTTTCTTTCCTAGAAAAATTACCTAAAGTCTAGAACCTTATTTTCAATTGTTAAGTATAAATGCAATATTGTTGCATAAATGAAAATGAAAAAGTTTATTCTATTGGTTGTAATTGGTATAATTTGCTCAAGTCTGTCGGCACAAGTTATGCTTAAGGGGCAAGTTAAATCCCCAAAAGGTGAATCACTTGAGATGGTCCAAGTGTTGATCAAAGAGACCGGAAAAGGAATCTTGACTGATAGCTTGGGAAAGTTTGAATTGGCTATACCTTCCAAAGAAAAAGTTACCCTACAATTTTCAAGGTTGGGCTTTCAGACTTTTTACAAAGAGTCTGGTCCACTAGATGGGGATCTTCAGATTGTCCTAACTGCAATAGATAATCAATTGGACGAAGTCGTCGTGAGTGGTACACTTCAGGAAGTCTCTCGTTTGGATAGCCCGGTACCGGTGGAAGTGTATAAAAGTTCCTTTTTCCGATCCAACCCAGCGCCCTCACTTTTTGAATCTTTTCAAAATATTAACGGGGTTCGACCCCAGGTCAATTGTAACATTTGTAATACAGGGGATATCCAAATCAACGGGTTAGCCGGACCTTACACGATGATTTTGATCGATGGGATGCCAATTGTAAGTGGATTGGCGACTGTCTATGGGCTTTCAGGGATTCCTCAGGCCCTTATTGACAGGATCGAGGTGGTTAAAGGACCTGCATCGACACTTTATGGTTCGGAGGCTGTAGCCGGTCTGATCAACGTGATAACCAAGAGACCGGAAAATGCGCCATTGGTTTCCTTGGATGCCTTTGGGTCTACTTGGGGAGAGCTCAATTTGGATTTGGGTATCAAATCTTCTTTTGGAAAAAATATCCAGTCCCTTACAGGAGTCAACACATTTTGGTACGATACACCGATAGACAACAATCAGGACGGGATGACCGATTTGACGCTTCAAAAGCGTTTCTCTGTTTTTCAAAAACTGCAAATCACCCAAAAGAAAGGAACTATTTTATCGCTGGCAGGCAGATACATCCATGAGGACCGATGGGGTGGTCAGATGAACTGGACTCCTGCTTTTAGAGGTGGGGATGTGGTCTATGGAGAAAGCATCCGTACGCAGCGTTGGGAGATTTTCGGCAATTATCAGTTGCCAGTTAAAGAACAGATCAATTTCCAGTTTTCGGCAAATGGTCATAACCAAGATTCCTATTACGGCAATGTCTTTTATGGAGCAGATCAGCGGATTGGATTCGGTCAGATGACTTGGAATAAGTCGGTCGGAAAAAACCAGCTGTTGGCTGGGGCCGCTTACCGATTGACTTACTATGATGACAGTACTCCTGCCACAGCCGAAAGAAATGGTCAGGATAATTCTCCTTTTGTCACGCACCTTCCTGGGCTATTTCTTCAAGATGAGTTGAAGTTATCCCCGACTCAGAGCCTTTTAGGAGGGATCCGATATGATTACAACACGGTGCACGGCTCGATTTGGTCCCCAAGATTGAATTATAAAATCAGCTCCGATGACAAATCATTGATCTGGAGAACTTCCATCGGAAATGGATTCCGAGTGGCCAATGTATTTACCGAAGATCATGCTGCCTTGACCGGCGCTCGTCAGGTAGTCTTCGAAGAAGAGTTGGACCCTGAGAGAAGCTGGAATGTCAATACCAACTTGGTTAAAAAAATCTACAGCGATCGAGGCAATTATTTTAGTTTGGAAGGCAGTGTTTTTTACACTCAATTTTCCAATCAGATTATACCTGATTACGAAACCAATCCCAATCAGATCATTTACGCCAACCTAGACGGGACTTCCCGAAGTCAAGGGGCTAGTTTCAATTTTGATGGCTTGTGGGCTAATGGATTTAAGCTATTGGCAGGCGTGACGCTGATGGATGTATCTTTTGAGGAAAATGGAAACAGGGAAAGGCAGTTGTTTACCGAACGGTTTTCAGGAGTATGGACCGTGGGATATCACCTTCATCCCTTGGAACTGACGATTGACTATACCGGAAATGTGTATAGTCCGATGAGACTTCCGCTCTTGGGTGAATTGGATGACCGACCTGAGTATTCCCCTTGGTGGAGTTTACAGAATATCCAGGTCACCAAAGGGTTGGGGGAAAAATGGGAGATTTATGGAGGGATTAAAAATCTACTGAATTATACACCTCCTGCCAACAGCATAGCGAGAGCTTTTGATCCTTTTGATCGTGGGGTGACTTTTGACGGAGTAGGGAATGTGGTCCCAACTCCAGAAAATCCGAATGGACTTACTTTTGACCCGACGTACATGTTTGCTCCCAATCAGGGCATCAGAGGATTTCTGGGGGTGAGGTATACTTGGAGGTAAGGTAAGTTTATGGGGATTTATCGTCTTTATATGGCTAGTGGTTCTATCTAGATTTCGCCGCTGGTAGGATCTCTACCAACAACCTTCGCTGCTGTTAGAGTCTTCACTAACAGCTTTAAAATCGCATGATTAGATTGAAAATTCCATTAATTTCTTTACGACGGCCTAATACATCCAAAAAAATCCATTTTCCTCAAAACCGTGAGTTGGGACACGCACGGAGGTATAGAAAGGGACTTCGACTCCGCTCAGTCCGCAATAGATCAATCTACAGATCAGGACCTTTTCTGAAGTTTTTAATCAATTCATCCAACTTGGTCATAACATTTATTGAAGACACTTAAGTTGGCAAGATAAAATCAATCCTATCTGACTAAAACCAAAAATCCCCATCCAATTTGATTTGGATGGGGATTTCTATTTATTCAAAGGGAAGTTATTTTTTCTCTTCTTCCTTCTCTTCAGGTTTTACTGCGCTCGCCTTTTTTACTTTTTCGCCTTCTTTGAGCTGTTTGCTTACCACGAAATAGGGGCCGGAGATCACTTCATCTCCTTCTTTCAATCCTTCAAGAATTTCAATGTTTTCGTAGTCAGAGATGCCTGTTTTTACCACACGAATTTTAGCCTCACCGTTTTCGCTGACAAATACAATTTCTTTAGACTTTGTAGTACCTCCCGAAAGGGTGTCTTGATGCGTTTCTCTGGTGGTTACTGCGGAGAGTGGAATAGCCACAGCATCATTTTTGGCATTGGTCATAATTTCTACTGAAGCAGTCATTCCTGGACGGAAAGGATAACGGTTTCCAGCTTTTACCAAGTCTTGGTAGGATTCATTCAGGATTCTGATTTTCACTTTGAATTCGGTCACTGCATCGGCAGAGGCCTTGGTGTTCGCCGTGTTTGCGATGCTGGTTACGATTCCTTTGAATTTTTTACCCGTAGAAGAATAGGCGTCCACGTCGATGATGGTAGTGTCTCCGAGAGAAAGTCTTACGATGTCATTTTCGTTTACATCTACTCTGACTTCCATTCTGGAAAGGTCAGCGATGGTCATCATCTCAGTACCTGCCATTTGCTGAGTTCCTACGACTCTTTCACCTTGCTCTACTTTAAGACTGGATACAATTCCCGAAACTGGAGAATTTACGTTGGTCAATCGAAGGTTTTCAGATGCTTCATTGACGGAAGCTTGGGAGCTCTTAACGATAAATTCTGCAGCAACAACACTTTGCTTGGCAGCTTCCAGATCTTTTTGAGCTGTGATGTAATTGGCAACAGCCTGCTCATAATCCGCATCAGAAATCGCCTTGGAGTCATGTAGTGTCTTTTGTCTTTTGAAATCCAGTTCAGATCGGGTAAACTGTGCTTCTGCACGCTGTAGGCTAGCTTTGGATTGAGCCAAGTTTGCCATTTGTTGGTTGAGATTAGCCCGGGTTCGGTCCAAAGCAGAGATGAAGTTGTCAGGTCGGATTTTGACAAGTAGCCTTCCCATTTCTACGGAGTCACCTTCCTGCACATTAAGTTCGATGATTTCACCAGCCACGTCAGGAGAAAGTTTAACTTCCACCTCAGGCTGAATTTCTCCTGATGCGCTCACCTTTTCGATAATCGCTGTTTTCTTTACCGTAGCAAATTCCACTTCGGTTTCTTTTGCTCCGCCAATCCAGCCTGCAGAACGGCCAATGATGGCAAATACAATAATCAAACCTACTGCTCCGAGTAGGTAATAGAGTAGTTTGTTAGACTTTTTAGTAGCCATGGTTTAGTTAAGATTGATGGGGTTTCCTAAATAGAAATCAAGCACCTTGATTCTGAAAATATAAGTGTATTTGGCATTAAGTAAATCTGCCTGTGCATTGAACAGGTTGTTTTGTGCAACCTGAAAATCGACTGAGTTGATAGCGCCTAAGTCGAATCGCTGTTGAGCGATTCGGAAAGTTTCTTCCAGACTTTTTACTCGAATCAATGATGCCTGATAGGATTGTTCAGCTGCAAAAGCTGAGTTATAAGCTGTTTCGATATCTTGTCTGAGTTTGTTTTTGGCTTCCATTTCAGAAACTTCAGCAAGTTGCTGCTGTACTTTTGCTCTTTGAAGATTTGCTTTGTTTCCAAACCGGGTAAAAATAGGAATGCTAAGGTTCAAAGTACCAGACTGTGAAAAGTTATTGTCCACTTGAGTCTTGAATGGGATGATTTCTCTGGATCCAGGAATAAATGCCTGATCTACGTAGTTGGAAAATGCAGAGATACCAGCATCCAGAGAAGGGTAGAATGCGCCTTTTGCGATTTTAACCCCATACTCTGCACTTTTCACATCTGCATTAGCAGCTTTGATTTGAGGCATCAATTTTACGGCTACTTCAAAAATCTCTGCTGGAGTTTCTCCTGTCATAGCTGCACGGCTTACCTCATATTCAGGTTCGATTACGTCAAAACTATCCGTGAATGGAATCTGTAAGGCTTGTGCAAGGCTTAACTTAGCTGATCGAAGCCCGTTTTTTGCGTTGATCAAATTAAGTTCATTGGTCGCGTTTTGCGATTGAAGATCCAACTGATCAGAAAGTGGGAGGGAGCCAGCTTCTACCAGCTTTTTGGTTCTAACAAGCTGTTCGGTGGTAGTTTTGAGTTGGTTCTCAGCGATTTTAACCTGCTCTCTATTGAATACCACATCAATGAAAAGGTTGATCACATTGAGTGTGATGTCATTTCTGGTAGCCTCTAGTGTGTACATGCCTGATTCCAGGTTTGTTTTGGCTTGGGCTACGCTGTTGTTGATTCTCATCCCTTGGAAAATCGGGGCGCCGGTATTACCAAAAAGGTTTACGTTGCCGATTCTTCTGGTTTCAAACAAGTTGGTTACGGGGTTGATTGAACGACCCCATCGGTAACCTGAGCTAGCTCCGGCGGTTAAGCTTGGCAACCTTCTACCTTGGCTTTCCATCAGGTTAGCTTCTGTGATTTGTTGGTTTAGCTCAGTTCTTTTGAGTGTAAGGTTGTTTTCGATGGCCACTGCAACACAGGTCTCCAAGTCTAATGGACCTGAAGGAACATTAGTCTGGGCTTGTGTTTGCTGCATCCAAAAGAGGCCAAAAAACAACAGGAGAAAAAGTTTTTTCATTTTTGATTCAGTTGGTTTACGTGATGGTTAAAGATCAATGTAGGGAATGTAAATTAACTCTTTTACCCATGGAAGGGATTTTAAATAGGAGGTTGTAATTTCTCTGATACCGGTGTCCATTTCTATGACATGGCAAGCCAAGTCATTTTTTCCTTTTCTGGAGACAGACATGGTGGCAATGTTGGTTTTTTCCTGAGCGATTACACTGGAAATAAAGGCAATGGCGCCGGAAACGTCATCTGCCTTAATGATTAAGGTGTGTGACTGGGCGGAAAAATTGGCTACAAATCCATCTACTTCTGCAATATTAATCACTCCGCCCCCCAGACTTTCTCCTACCACTTCTATAGATCTTCCATCTTTTTTCAGGTTGAGCTTGATGGTATTGGGGTGGTGGATGGAAGAATTTCCGATAGATTTGAAGATGTATTTTAAGTTTGAGCTTGAAGCCATTTCCAAGGCACTTTTGATTCTTGGATCATCGGTTTTAAAATCCATCAAGCCACCTAATATAGCCCGGTCACTGCCGTGTCCTTCATAAGTTCTGGCAAAGGAATTATAAAAAGTTACTGTAGCTTCATCAGGAACTCCTCCGAGTACTCGAATTGCAGCTCTTGCGATTCTGACCACTCCGGCAGTATGAGAGGATGAAGGTCCGATCATCACCGGTCCAATCATATCAAATACACTGCTTTTATTCGCCATAGGTCCGTATTGCCCAATTATAATGCTAACTCAATTAGAGATTCAAGATTACTTCATTTTTTGCAATCTATCGGTATTTTTCTGCCCTATTCGATGGTTTGTTTATCTATTTTAACACCTCTGATTCAGAACAGATATATAATCTGACCGAAAACGAACATAATCATGAGCGATACTGATACAACTTTTGTTTTTGATCCCCAAACTCAAACTTGGCTTTCACAAGATATTTTTTCAATACCCAACAGGGGAATCAATTTTGGTGATGGGATTTTTGAAACAATGGTTTACGATGGTCGAGGGATCAAGTTCTTTGATGAGCATCGATCCAGATTGATTCTTGGTTTGGAAACTTTAGGAATTTCGAAAAGCCAAATTGATATTCACGGATTGTCGGATTTTTTGAGCCATCAATTTTCGGATCAAAAGCTTCGTGTCCGTTGGACCATTTTTAGATCGGGTCTTGGGAAATATACTCCACTTGATAACGAATCGGTTCAAGTCCTCATGATCGAACCATTCCAAGCAGCCCCATTATTGAAAAAGATTGCCGGTGTATCCAATAAGGTTGCTTTGTCTTTTTCCTTGTGGAGCAGGTGTAAGACCTTGAATGCCATACCGTATGTATTAGCTGGAATGGAAAGACAGCAAAAAGGATGGGATGAAATCATTTTGTTGGATACGAGAGGAAAAGTAGCTGAGGCAGGTGCTTCGTCTATTTTTTGGGAGAAAAGGGGGGTGGTTTTTACTCCTAGTCTTTCCTGTGGATGCATTGCGGGTGTTTCTCGGTCGGTAATAATGGATAATCTGGTTCAAGCTGACGTTCCCATCGTCGAGGGTGAGTTTGAATTAGATGATTTGCTGTCAGCGGATAAAGTATGGACTTCCAATGTCACAGGTATTAGTTATTTGGAATCAATCGGTTCTTCCAAATTTTCTACTGAATCCATTCCTTTCCTTCAAGAAATTTTCGAATAATACTCCAATTAGAAGTTTGGGATATTTTCAGTTAGATCCAATCCCTTATATTTATCGACCTTAAAATGTAAATTTTAAACTAATAACCTTACTCATTACCCAAATACCTCAATTAACCTTCGCGTATGCTCTTAGAACCCATTGACCTACTCGTCTTCTTTGGCTACTGCTTTCTGATCATCGGTATGGGAATTTTCGTTTCCCGTGAGAAGAAAGGCCATGTCAAAAACTCTTCTGATTATTTCCTTGCCAGTAAAGCCCTCCCTTGGTGGGCTGTCGGCGCTTCGTTGATTGCTTCCAATATTTCGGCAGAGCAATTTATCGGGATGTCCGGTTCCGGATTTGCACTTGGGCTAGCAATCTCCACTTATGAATGGATGGCTGCAGCTACCCTGTTGGTCGTTGCTATTTTCTTTTTACCGGTTTACATCAAAAAGGGTATTTATACCATGCCTGGTTTCCTCTTGGATCGTTACGATACCCGAGTGAGAACCACCATGGCTGTTTTCTGGCTTCTGCTTTATGTCTTTGTTAACCTGACTTCAGTACTTTACTTGGGTGCACTAAGCTTGAATACTATTCTGAACGTGCCATTAACCTATGGAATCATTGGTCTGGCACTTTTTGCAATGATCTATTCCATTTATGGTGGTCTAAAAGCGGTAGCGTGGACAGATGTGATTCAAGTAGTTTTCTTGATTGCCGGTGGCTTGGCCACGACCTACATTGCCCTTGGTATGGTGGGTAATGGAGATGCATGGGAAGGGCTCAATCTTTTGAGAAAAGAAGTTCCGGGTCACTTTTCCATGATCCTTTCCAAAGGTGAAATGATGATTCCTGATGGAAAAGGAGGTACAAGAGATGCGTATTTGGATTTGCCGGGGCTATCAGTTTTGGTAGGCGGGATGTGGATTACCAACCTTAGCTATTGGGGATTCAATCAATACATCACACAGCGTGCCTTGGCGGCCAAGAGCTTGGATGAAGCACAGAAAGGGATGATTTTCGCAGGTTTCCTTAAGCTTCTGATGCCTTTGATCGTGGTTATACCTGGTATTGCAGCTTTGGTGATTGTGAACAAAGGAATGGACGTTTCTTTTATTGAGTCTATGAAAGATCCTGTGACAGGAATTATCAAGTCTGACCGTGCTTACCCAACCCTTCTCCAAGTACTCCCTACAGGATTGAAAGGTCTTGCTTTTGCGGCTTTGACTGCAGCAATTGTTTCTTCTTTGGCTTCTATGGCCAACAGTACCTCGACCATTTTCACCATGGACATTTACAGTAAGTATTTTGGAAAAAATTCTTCTGAAGCAAATCAGGTAAAAGTAGGCCGAATCACTGCGGTGGTTGCCTTTGTAATCGCAGCTATTGTAGCCCCTGCTTTGGGTCAGTTGGATCAGGCATTCCAGTTTATTCAGGAATATACCGGATTTATCAGCCCGGGTGTTTTTGCGATTTTCTTCTTTGGTGTGTTCTGGAAAAAGACCACTTCCAATGCCGCTTTGGTTGGAGCTTCCTTGAGTATTCCTCTTTCGGTTGTGCTTAAAGTGGTGTTTCCTGCCTTACCATTTATCGATCGAATGGGCTTGGTATTCTTGATTTTAGCTATTTTGATGATTGTCATCTCTTTGGTGGAGGGCAAAGGGAAGGATCATCCAAACAGCATTGATGTCAATGGTGACTTGTTCCGTACCAGTACAGGATTTAAGATCGGTGCTATCATGATTTCGGGTATCATCGCGGCACTTTACACTATCTTCTGGTAAAATGAGAAAGCTTTTATTGGGATTGGACATCGGGAGTTCATCGGTGAAAGCCTCCCTTCTTGACGCTGATTCAGGTAAGTCAATTGCTTCTAAGGCATTTCCGGAAGAGGAAATGCCCATCAATTCCCCGCAGTCTGGTTGGGCTGAACAAGACCCCGACATGTGGTGGAAGTATGTCAAAGAATGTATTGCCTTTGTTCAGCATAAAGCTGAAGTCAAAAAGGGAGAACTTAAGGCTATCGGCATCGCATACCAAATGCATGGCTTGGTCTGTGTGGATAAAAATCAACAGGTGCTCCGTCCGTCCATTATTTGGTGTGATAGTCGTGCCGTGGCGATCGGAGAGAAAGCTTTTGCTGACTTGGGCAAAGACTACTGCCTGCCGCACTTGCTTAATTCGCCGGGCAATTTCACCGCTTCCAAGCTTCGTTGGGTGATTGAAAATCAACCTGAGATAGCTTCTAAAATTCACAAAATCATGCTCCCGGGAGATTTCATTGCGATGAAGCTGACCGGAGAAATCATTACCTCAGAGACAGGGTTGTCGGAGGGGATTTTTTGGGATTTCAAGCAAAATGGATTGAGTGAAAAGCTCCTGACGGCTATGGGAATTGCCAAAGAATGGATTCCTGAAGTAGTTCCTTCATTTTCAGTTCAGGGGAAAGTATCATCCGCTGCAGCAAAGGAAACGGGATTGGAAGCCGGTATACCAATTGCCTACCGTGCAGGTGATCAGCCTAACAATGCTTTTTCTCTTCAAGTCCTCAAACCAGGAGAGCTTGCAACAACAGCTGGGACTTCCGGAACGGTCTATGGAGTATGTGATGAGCCACTCTATGATCCGGATTCTCGAGTGAATACCTTTGTCCACGTCAACCATTCACAGAAAAAACCTTCCTATGGTGTGTTACTTTGTGTAAATGGCACTGGAATTCTGAATTCTTGGTTGAAAAAAGTCATGGGTGGACCTCGAATCACCTATGAAGAAATGAACAGTCTTGGAAACGGAGCTTCGATCGGATCAGAAGGATTGGTCTTTATTCCTTTCGGAAACGGAGTGGAACGAATCATGAAAAACAAGCCTGTAGGCGCTCAGCTCCTTGGATTGGATTTGCTTAAGCATGACAAAAAACATGTGGTCAGAGCAGCACAGGAAGGCATCGTGTCGGCTTTGACGTATGGATTCAGAATCATGAAAGACATGGGAATGAACCTACAAACCGTGAAAGCAGGACATGCCAACATGTTTTTGAGTCCGCTTTTCCGTAAGACTTTTGTACACATGAACCGGGTAAATCTGGAGCTGTACAACACGGACGGAGCACAAGGCGCAGCAAGAGGTGCAGGAATTGGAGCCGGGATTTTCGGTACCGAATCAGAGGCTTTTCATGGCCTTGAGCTTCTTGAGACCTTGGAGCCAAACACCAATTTCTATGACGTTTACGAAGAAGTTTATGCGAATTGGGAAAGACGCCTCTCTGAACTGATTAAAAGCAGAGAGATTTGATACCTTTTGCATGTTAAGCAACGAATAACCTATTTTCCTATTTTATAAAAACCCAAAAAGACAATGTCAAAGACTTATTTTCCAAACATCGGTAAAATCCAGTTTGAAGGAAGAGAAAGCGACAATCCATTAGCGTTTCGCTTTTATGATGAAAATCGCGTGATCGCGGGCAAGACTATGAAGGAGCACTTCAAGTTTGCCATTGCCTACTGGCATTCCTTCTGCGGCACCGGCGGAGATCCATTCGGACCAGGCACGATCGTGCATCCATGGGATGCCAGTGCGGATCCTATCCAGCGTGCCAAAGATAAAATGGATGCAGCTTTTGAATTCATTACCAAAATCGGCGTGGATTACTACTGTTTTCATGATATCGACTTGATCGATGAAGGCCCAAGTCTTGCCGAATACGAAAAGCGCATGCAGATCATTAAGGATTATGCAGCAGATCACCAAAAAGCTTCCGGAGTGAAGTTGCTGTGGGGTACAGCCAATGTATTCAGTAATCCGCGCTACATGAACGGTGCTTCTACCAATCCAAACTTTGACGTATTGGCTTTTGCAGGTACTCAGGTGAAAAATGCTCTCGATGCTACCATCAAGTTGGGCGGTGAAAATTACGTGTTCTGGGGTGGTAGAGAAGGATACATGTCCTTGCTCAACACCGATATGAAGCGTGAAAAAGAGCACCTTGCTAGATTCTTGACTATGGCTAGAGACTATGCCAGAAAGAACGGATTCAAAGGGACCTTCTTTATTGAGCCAAAACCGATGGAGCCTACAAAGCACCAGTATGATTATGACTCAGAAACAGTAATCGGATTCTTGCGTCACTTTGGTTTGGACAAAGATTTTAAACTCAATATCGAAGTCAATCACGCAACCTTGGCGGGTCATACCTTTCAGCACGAGCTTCAGGTAGCTGCCGATTCAGGAATGTTGGGATCAATTGACGCCAACCGAGGTGATTACCAAAACGGTTGGGATACCGATCAGTTTGCTTTGAACCTTCAAGAGCTCGCTGAATCCATGTTGGTGATTTTAGCTGCAGGTGGATTGCAGGGTGGTGGAGTCAACTTTGATGCGAAAGTGAGAAGAAACTCTACCGATCCGGATGATTTATTCTTGGCGCATATCGGAAGTATGGATGCTTTTGCGAGAGGATTGATCATCGCCGCTGATATCATGGAGAAGTCTGATTACCTCGAGCGCAGAAAGAATCGCTATGCTAGCTTTGACTCCGGTAAAGGAAAAGCCTTTGAGGAAGGTAAGCTGACTTTGGAAGATCTCAGAACCTATGCGTTTGAAGTGGGTGAACCTACCCAATTCAGCGGAAAGCAGGAGTATTTCGAAAACTTGATAAATCGATTCATTTAATCGAACTTGAAGGGAGGCAAAAGCCTCCCTTTTTCTTTTAACCCTTGAATTTATGAGAAGTCATTTTGCAGCACTTGGAATACTGATCTTGCTTTGGAGTTGTGAAGTCCCCATCCCACAGTCTCCGGTTGCCTTTCCCCGATTGATTTCAGAAGGTATGGTATTACAGCGTGACCAGACCATTCAGATTTGGGGAAAAGGGATTCCCAATGAGAAAGTGAGAGTTTCACTGGCTGGCGCCGTGGGAAGTACCAAAGTGCTTGAAGACAGTACTTGGATAGTTCAACTGCCTCCTATGCCCGCTGGAGGACCTTATGAGTTGGAGGTCAATGTTCAGAAAATCTCAGATGTGTACCTAGGTGATGTATGGGTAGCCGGAGGTCAGTCCAACATGGAATGGGCACTCAAGGCCGGAGTAATTGGCAGGGAAGAGGAGTTTGCTAATGCCGATTTTCCTCAGATCCGATTTTTTAAAGTGCCTCAGGACTACAGTGCCCAGGAAAAAGATGATGTTTCCGGAGGTAGTTGGAAAATAGCCAATCAGGATAATTTACCGGACTTTTCTGCAGTAGCTTGGTTTTTTGCCAAGAAAAATCACCTCGAAAAAAATGTCCCGGTAGGAATCATCGAGTCTAACTGGGGTGGCACGCCTGCTGAAGGCTGGACGGAAGCATCTATTCTGGCTAATATCAAAGACAGGTCTTACACCGAAGAATCCAAAGAAATCATAGAAAATCAAGCCAAATGGAAGGAGATTCTTACGGAAAATGAGAAGCGTAAAGAGATGAGAGACTTGCTGGTCCGCCGTCCTGATTCACTTATGGCAGGGGAAGTAGCTTTGCTTGCCTACCCCGAACCGGGCTGGAAAAGTATTTCTTTGCCCGCATCAAATCCCCTTGAGCACATCGCGTGGGCACGCAAAAAATTCAACCTTTCCTCCAAAGCTCCTGTCTCGCTCACCTTGGCTAAAGTGGAGCAAATGGCGTTTGTTTACCTCAATGGAGTACAGATTCATTATAAAGACTGGGGCGCGCCGATGCCTGTCATGGAACTTCCGGAAGAGCTGATCAAGGTGGGCCAAAACGTCCTGACTGTGAGAGCGATCAATACTTGGGACAATCGACCAGTGATCGGATCATCGGGTGAAATGTATCTGACTCAAAGCGGAAAGAAAATCAATCTCGAAGGTGCTTGGTCTTATTCCAATGACGTGGTCGAGCCTCAACTTCCCAAAGTGGAGTATTTGAATTGGAAGCCGGGATTTATGTTTAATGCCATGATTGCGCCGTTGACATACTACTCGGTCAAAGGAGTGATTTGGTATCAAGGCGAAAGCAATGCCGGACGGCCGGAGGAGTACAGAGAGTTGTTTGGTTCGATGATTACCACCTGGAGGACGAGGTGGGGACAAGAGGAAATGCCTTTTTTGTTTGTACAGTTAGCCAATTTCATGGAACGAAAGGAATTGCAGCCGGATAGCAATTGGGCACTATTGAGAGAAGCACAGACCAAGACTTTGGAACTCCCCAAAACAGGAATGGCTACGATCATTGATATCGGCGAGGCTGAAGATATTCATCCGAGGAATAAAAAGGATGTGGGTGAAAGACTTTGGCTACAGGCTCGAAAAGTGGCATTTGATGAAGATGTGTTGGCTTCCGGGCCCATATTCAAAGAAATAAAGCGGGAAGGAAATCAATTGATGCTCACTTTTGGTGAAGTAGGAGATGGGCTGAAGTTGAGTAGTGGAGACTCAGTTGCAGGGTTTATTTTGGAAGATGCCGAAGGCCAATTTGAGGTGGCTAAAGGGATCATTTCAGGCTTGGAACAAGTGACTTTGACCATTCCAGAAGGTCTTACCCCAGTTGGAATCCGCTATGCTTGGGCAGACAATCCGGAAGTGAATTTGACCAATTCGATCAATTTGCCTGCAGTTCCTTTTCGTGCTTCTTTTTGATCATGAATTGAAGAATAAATAAAGCCGGAGTAGGTAACTGCTCCGGCTTTTCTACTTAGGCATGAGTTGGATTATCCTTTCTCTAGGATCACATTTTTTTAAAACCTGAAGACTTACTTTCTTCGAGGAGTTACTCCTGAAAAAGTGAGTCCGATCGCGTTAGCGCCGTATGAAACGCCAAATTCGTCCTCATAAGTAAGAATGGTGTATGAAAGTCCAATGCCTTTGTAAGCTATTTCTATCACTGGCCCTGCAGGGCTGGTAAGGCTAAAATTTCTACCCACACCGTCTGCATTGAATCGGATTGCCTGATGGCTTACAATTCCTGCTCCGATTCTCCAGTCGTCTTGAATGACCCAGTTGGTAGTAAAAATCATCGGGATTCGAGTCAGTCGAATGTGTGCATTGTCAGCAGCGGTGGTCACATATTTGATCCCAATACTTCCTCTTAGACGAAACTGCTCATTTTTGAGCATGCTCAATTCTCCACCTACGCCAACTGAAATTCCCTGACCTGCATTTACTTTTTGAGAATCCCCATTGGTAAATGCAACCGTAGCTACTGGGTCACCTCCAAGCTCGAGTGCACCATTAATAAGGAATCGAAGCTTTGGCGTGCTTTTCACTTCTTGAGCAAAAGAGGTAGTGAAAAAGCAAAAAGAAGTTGCAAAGTAAAGGAAAGCGATTTTGAGTAGTTGTTTTCTCATTTGCGTTTGTTTCAAAAGGCTTGGGATTAAGTTTTTGATGAGGATGAAGGGTTTGATGCAGTAAAAAGTTTTGCTTTTTCACATGTTTCGGACACGAGCATTAACCTTCCTATTGCCGTAGGAAGGGCTGCAAAGAAGTTGTGCTTGGTTGATCAGTCTTTTTGGATTTCTTTGAGTAATTCGTTCGCTTTGGCCATTTCCTCTACGCGTTCCTGAAAAGCAGCACGGGCCGGAACTTTGGCCACATTTTCCAGAAAATCAATGGTGCTGAACATGACTGTCTGCCAATCTTTGGAGGTGATCGATGAGGCGATGACATGGTCAGCTGTTCCTGGAAATGCCATCTCTTTTTTCAATTCAGGCGCTGTTCCAAGCTGACCGTACATTTCCAGCATTTTGGGTACTGATACCACAAAGTCTTGTTCCTGTTCACTCTTATAATAATATCCCAAAAAGACAGGCTGCTTTACTTTTTCAAACGTCTCCTTGTTCATGTTGCTGTACATGAGTTTGGCTAAGCTTTCGTATCCGTTGATATGTTGCACTTCAGACCAAAACTGACCTTTTTCTCCCGTTCGCTTCATGTCCATTGACCCGTTTTCCGTCATGGTTTTTTCCATGATCAGCTTGGTCCAAGGTTTAAAAAATGCCTCCAGTCTGCCACCTGCGTCTCGAATTGCCGGGGAATATAGGACTAGCGCTTTGATATCCGGCTGCTGACTTGCCAAAAGCAATGTAAGGGCACCGCCCATCGAGGTGCCGACCACAATGACCGAATCTCCAAGGCTTTTGCCGATTTGGTATGCTTCTCCTGCACCATCCGCCAGTTTTTGAGCAGTCATGTACTCCATTCCATTTGGCCGACGAATGCCATGTTCAGGTAGACGGGTCACAAATACATTAGCTCCGAAATGTTCGCCTAAAAATCGATGAACTGGATCTCCTTCCATAGGCCCCGCACCAAACCCATGAATGTAAACTATGGAATAGGTGGTTTTTTGCTTGGTGCTGTCTGCCCATTGGATGTAGGCTTCGTTTCCGGGTTTAAGTCCTTTGACAGTATCTTCCCGCTGCTTGAGGTAGGCTTCTAGTTCATCTAGTTGGGTGGGAACTTCCGGAAAATGAATGGTAAGTTTTTCCTCTTGAACTTTCGGTCCTAGCATGTAAAGTACCGCTAGAATCATAGCTGATGCAAAGAGGCCCAAGAAAATTTTTCTTAGCATGGGGTCAGTTGGTTTTCAAATAGGGTGAAGTGGCGTCTAAATAGGATCTCGATCCATCTTTAAAGAATACAAATATTCTGCTTTTTAGCTGAGTAATGGTGGTTGGCTTCAGAGTTAATTTTGCTCCAAAGTAAACACTGACTTGGTCAAAAGTCTTAAGTTGAGCTATGTTTTTGCCTTCGGGGGTAAGTAGTGCATAAGAAATATCGGTGCCTACAGGAAGCCCGGCAAAGGGGGCAGTTAATATTACAGCCAAGTTGGAAATATTTTCGATACGAAAAGTCTCCTCACAGACCAAGGGATAAGCAAGGCTAGAGTCAGAAGAGTTGCTATTTCCGATCAGGCTTAGATCTAATTCGAAATTGTACCTGAAATCGGAAATAGAAACTGTATCTGAGGCCGTAGCATAACGTTGGTTTTTGTATGGGCTGAAGAAAACCTGCTTTATGCCAACAGCGTTGGCTGCTTTGGGAGAGGGACAACGATTGTAGGGATCTTCGTCAATTCGAATGCAAGATTGGATCATTGCAATTACAAAAAGTAGCGAAAACAATTGAGTGCCTCTATTTCTCATCCTGATCAATCTCCTTATTCTCAACATCCTTAAAATTAAATAAGCATTGGGAATTGTTCCAGTGGGGTGGATTTTTCCTGCCAAAGTTTAAATCTGTAGCAGGATTGTGCCCGGTATCGTTCTAATTTAGCAACATCTAAACTAAATCCACTATGAAAAAAGCACTGCTTTCCTTGTTTATATTCCTTACTGCCTATGGTATTCAGGCACAGGAAGCGATCACACCTTATCGATCTGTCTACCTCGAACTTGGAGGGGCAGGTATGGCTTACAGCTTCAATTATGATTTTAGATTTGATCAGAGCCGGATGGATTCTTGGGGGATGAGAGTAGGGGCGGGCGGTTACGGCAGAGAGGGAGATTCCTTTTTCTCCTTGCCGGTAATGGTCAATCGACTCTATGGCAAAGGCCCTCATTACTTCGAGTTAGGAGCTGGGCTTACCTTTTTCGCTTTTAACAATGAGCGCTATTCCTATTGTACCTCCGGCTATGTGGATACCAATGGCATGTATATCTGCACCAGTACTTCTTCGGAGGAATATCCTTACGAATTTATACTTCCAGTGGACGGTTCGCCGAGTATGATGGGTACGATGAACTTTGGCTATCGTAAAATACCGGTGGATGGCGGATTTACCTGGAGGGTTAGCCTTACACCCATTTTTAACAACAACGGTTTTTGGCCGCTATTCGCAGGCTTTGGGTTTGGCTATGCCTTTTGATTTGGGCTAAAGCTAGTCTCATTTCGGACGAAACCTGTACGATCCCGTACAGGTTTTTTTGTTTCTAACTGGTTGATTTCAATGAGTTTGAAAATAAATCAAAATTAACTTTCCTTAATTTTAGCAAACTCGTGCAACCCGTGTTTTATTCTTTTTTCCTAGTAATCTGTTCGGTCTTGTGACAAGTGGACAAGCATTTTCCCAGAAGTGGTCAAAAAATGAGGAATTTTCGGATTAAGGTAAACTGACCAAAAAACCCTCATCCAGTTTTTTTAATCAATTTATTTGGTTTTTTACGCAGTTCATTTTTTTCGTTTTGGCATGTTGGTATGCGCTTGGAAAGAAGCTTAGCACAACACTAAACCAACAAATCATTATGAAAACCTTATTCACTTTCGCTCTTGCAGGTGCTTTATCTTTAAGCAGCCTTGCAGCAAATGCTTCCGACGACTTGATGGCATTGTCCGAAGTCAAAGCAAAATTTAAAACCGTCAACGTGCTTCTTAAAGGTGGAGTAGGCGAAGCCAAAGTATCCATTATGGATAAATCCGGCAAAAAGCTTCATCAGCGCAAAGTTAAAGTCGGAGATCATGATCTTATTATTCCCTATAACTTGGATCAGATGCCCTGCGGTGCTTATCAAGTAAAAATATCAACCGATCAAGAAGAAGTAACCTATGAAGTTTCCACCTTTGAACCGTTGAAAAGGAGTGAAGAATTGCCTTTAGTCGCCTTTGGGAAAAAGGTCGGAGAAGAGACTATTAATCTTACTGTGGCAGGTTTGGAAAATCCAGGAGTCGATGTACAAATCCGTCATAACTCCTCCAACAAATTGATTTTTTCTGAAAAAATCAGTCAACCGGAAGCTTTCAAGAAGAACTACCACCTCAAAGGTGTAAGCCCTGAAGAAGTCTATGTAAAAGTGACTGACAACCTAGGTCGATCCAAGGAGCTTTTTTTCGAGAAGTAATCCTGATTAAAACCCAAAAAAGGACCGAGACAATGTTTCGGCCCTTTTTTTTGCATATCACTGCTTTACTTTTCGATCAATTTTGAAGTCAGTTTCATGGCCAAGTCTTCCAAATCAATTCCGAGTACTTCCTTATTTACCTTTAACACCTGATTTTTTTCTTTTTCAGGAAGTTTTGAAAAACCATACCACGCACCCAAAATTCCTCCTGATAAAGCAGCAGTGGTGTCGTTGTCTCTTCCATAGTTGGTGAGGAAAATCAACGTATTTAGAAAGTCAAAATCCGTATAAAGCATGGCTGTTATCGATTGAAGGTAGATTTCACCTGCATGGAAGGGCATGTCCTGCTGTTTGGCATCCAGTTGGGTATAGGCAAAAGCAAGAGCAGGACTGTCTTTTGTCAGGATAAAGGGTAGGCTGTTCAGCTTATGGGCTTCCGCAGTAATGGACATGGCCTCTCGAAGAATCTTGTAAGAAGTACGGCCCACAAGCCGACTTGGAAAATAGCCCTGAGGATCAAGTCTAAGTGCGGCAAGTAAATCCGTCTTGGAGGCGCCGGGTTTCATGCCTGCCGCAGTCATGGCAGCTGCTAGGCCGGTGAGATCTCTAGCATATCCCAGGTCAAAAATTGAAAGGCGATAAGCTTCCTGATAGGCCTTTTCTGGATTGCCCGGGAAAAAAGATCCTAGAGTTGGCGCATATAGCAGACCTGCGCACACCATTTCCCCACCATAAAATTTTGACAAGGAATCTGAGTACGCCTGAAGGTTGTCTTGTAGGTAGGGTTCACTCACTTTTGCCCATTCCGAAAGCCAATTGACCTGAAGCATAGCATGCTCAAATGGTTCTGAATCTGTACTTTCTATTTTTTGGATTGTTTTTACACTGTTCCTGTACTCCGTCAGGAGGTGGGAAGCAAAATCTTTGGCATTGAGTTGATTGATGGATTGAGTAAGGAGGTATTCGGCGGTCAGTTTTTTCCAGCGGGTATCATCTGTAGTGCCTCCTGCGGGTAAGTTGGTTTTCCAAGTTCCCTCGGGAGAAACTTCACGAACCATAGAATCGAGGCCATCTACAAATCCATATTCCAAGTCGATGCTATGTCTAGACCACATTTCTGTGGGAGCACCCATGGCATCGCCGATAGCTGCACCGACCAGCATTCCTAGGATTTTGTCATACAGTTCGGCTTCGGTAATGCCGGAAGGGGTTAAATTTTCGGTGGAAAAATTGATTTTATCATTGGTAATAGACTCACCTGTACATGCCGATATCAGCAGGGTGAGAAGTATGGAAAGGTGTTTTTTCATAGGTTTAGAATAAGTTCTTTGGCTTTTTCCAAGAGCTTGGACTTTTGTTCCAAAGAAAGTTGGAGAGGGAGTTGAGCAATGCCTATTAATCTCCGTAGAATTTCCATTCCACGGTAGTGATTTGCCAATTGAAATTCAAAAGGATGCTCATATTGTTCCAAAATCACTTTGATTAGTTCTTCGTCTGGATTTGAAAGGTCCAAATGTGCCATAAAGACGCCCAAGTCAAATTCTCGGTCACCCACAAACCCAAATTCAGGATCGATCACTTTGATGCCATCGGAGACTTTGAGCCAACTTCCCGGATAAAAATCCCCATGGATCAGCGTATCCCCTGTGCTCAAATACCGCTTGCCAAGCTTTTCTAATCTGTTTTTAAGTTTCGAATCTGTCTTATACGGCAAGCTTAGATCTTGTAGACCTTCTTGAACTTGGTCAAGATTAAACCCATTTTCTTCCAAAAAAGGAAAGCGAAACAAGTGCTCATGATTGAGAAGGCGCATGTCTCTGTTTTCGGGAAATTTCTCAGGAATGATCTCATGCAGCTTGTTTAGGAAAGTTACCAATTGGATCAATTCTTCGGTTTTTAGATTTTGGGTTCCACTGTAAATTCCCGAAAAGTCACTTCCTTTACCCAAATCTGAGGCAAGAAAAAGATGATTTTCCTTATCAAAATGTAGGATACTTGGTGTCAGTTTGGCCAAGTTGATATCATTTGACAGGAGTGATAAAAACGTAGCTTCCACCTCTATCCTGTCAATCGGAGCGGGTATTTGAGGGTATTTTCGGACGTAGGGTTTGGACTGCTTTAGGATTACGATCCGATTGGTAGTTTGTATTCTCAATACAAGGTTCATGTTGCTTTCTCCAGCTGATTCAGCATGGATAATTTGTTCACCTTTTTCCCAACATGGCAAAATTTGTATTTCTTGAAGGGTAGGTTGGTTTGATAAATCAATCATTGATCTTGGGTATTTTACTTATCATGGCTAAAGTAAAGGATCATTTACTGGTTCAATTGTCTTCGAAAAGACAGCCTTTCCTTTGGCTAAGTAATGCCTTGTTTTTAAAACTTTCTCTAGATTTTTTATTGGAAGCGATGGGAATATGATTTTCGGCCGTTCTTTCTGATTCAACTACCTCTAGGATTTTTAAATGTCACTTAGAACCCGGATGAAGAGTCTAAATAATCCCTTCCAATCAGATCAAATTGGCTAATTTTGATTCGTAAAACTAAACCCAAATATGTTCGGACTACACAGATCGCTCTTCACCGAGGAGCATGAACTTTTCAGACAGAGTGTTCGCGATTTTATCGCCAAAGAGATTACTCCCAAAAATGCGGAATGGGAAAAGCAAAAGATGGTCAGCCGGGATTCTTGGCTGAAGCTAGGAGAAAATGGATTTCTCGGCATGCAAGCTCCTGAAGAATTGGGAGGGCTGAACCTGAAAGACTTTCGATACAATGCCATTTTGATCGAAGAGCTTGGACTGAGTGGATGTTCAGGTCCAGCAATAGGCTATCCGCTACACAGTGACATCGTGATGCCTTACATTTTGCACTATGCTACACAGGCAGCAAAGCAAAAATATATCCCTAAAATGATTTCAGGGGAGTATATCGGAGCGGTCGCTATGACCGAACCGGGTGCGGGGTCCGACTTGCAGGGCATGCGAACTACCGCGGTGGACCAGGGCGATCATTACCTGATCAATGGTTCCAAGACCTTTATTACCAATGGTTATTTGTCTGATGTCGTAGTGGTCGCTGCCAAAACAGATCCTACTAAAGGTGCTAAAGGCATATCACTTTTCCTGATTGATAAGGACATGACAGGTTTTTCGAAAGGAGTACCCTTTGAAAAAGTCGGCCTTCATGCCCAAGATACTTGCGAATTGTTTTTTGAAGAGGTGAAGGTTCCCAAAGAAAATCTGTTGGGAAAGGTGGGAGAGGGATTTAAATACCTGATGACCGAACTGGCACAGGAAAGATTGGTGGTTGCTTTGGCAGCCTTGGCTTTGGCAGAGTTTGCGCTTTCAGCCACGATAGACTATGTCAAACAGCGAAAAGCATTCAATAAAAGCCTTTCGGATTTCCAGAATACCCGGTTCAAACTGGCCGAAATGGCAGCCCAAGTGGAGCAAGGGAGAATCTATTGCGACTACTTGGTTTTGCTTCACAATGAAGGAAAATTAGACTCTGCCATGGCTTCTGCTGCCAAATACAACATGACCGAACTCCAATGCAAAGTGGCCGACGAGTGCGTGCAGCTTCATGGTGGCTATGGCTACATGTGGGAATATGGCGTAGCGAGGGCTTGGGCAGATGCTCGCGTACAGCGGATCTACGCAGGCACCAATGAGATCATGAAGGAGTTGATTGCCAGAAAAATTTTGAGCTAGTTCAAAACCTTTGGTAGAACAAAGGAATTTTAAGTAATTGGAATCACAGAATCACCCAAAATCTCCGCGACATGAAAGACTTCCCATGGTTTAAATTCTATCCAGCCTTGGTAGAAAAAGAAGTAGACTGCAATGCTTACTCCAGCGTCAACGATCTCTTTGAAGAAAGTGTAAAAAAATTCAGTTCCTCGGTAGCCTATGAGTGTATGGGGAAGACGCTTTCATTCAGTGAGTTGGATCGTTTGAGTGCTCATTTTGCCAACTATTTGACCCAAGAGTTGAAATTGGCCAAAGGTTCAAGGGTAGCTATTCAAATGCCCAATGTGCTTCAATATCCTGTGGTGATGTTTGGTGCGCTTCGTGCAGGGATGGTGGTCGTCAATACCAATCCGCTCTATACTCCGTCGGAGATGAAGCACCAGTTCAATGACTCAGGGGCTGATGTGGTAGTGATCGTGGCCAATTTTGCCTCCAACTTGGAGAAAATCAGAACTGAGATTCAAGCAAAGCATATCATTACCACAGAGCTTGGCGATCTATTGGGTGGACTGAAAGGTACCATTGTCAATCTCGTCGTGAAGTACGTCAAAAAGATGGTGCCTCCTTATTCACTACCTGGTGCTGTTTCACTTAAAGCTGCCCTTTCCAAAGGTGCCACTTATCAGCTGAAGCGTGTGAAGTGCAGCTTGGATGATGCGGCTTTTTTGCAATACACGGGAGGTACTACAGGAGTCTCCAAAGGGGCTGAATTGACTCATGGAAACATCGTAGCAAACATGCAGCAGATTTCTGCCTGGATGAAGCCAAAGCTTCGAGAAAAGGAGGAGATTGTGATTACTGCCTTGCCTTTGTACCACATTTTTGCCTTGACGGTCAACTGTCTGGCAATGCTCAAGATTGGTGCGCATAACGTATTGATCACCAATCCGAGAGATATGAAGGCTTTTATCGGAGATTTAGCTAAAAAGCGCTTCACCGTAATTACCGGGGTTAATACCTTATTCAATGGCTTACTCAATCAGGAGGCATTCAAATCTCTTGACTTTTCAGGATTGAAAATCGCAGTTGGAGGGGGTATGGCCGTGCAGAAAGCTACTGCTGAAAAATGGAAAGCTGTCACCGGAGTGCCATTGGCTGAAGGGTATGGACTAACCGAGACTGCACCTGTAGCCACCTGTAATCCTATCGATGGCACTGAGCGAATCGGTACCATCGGGATGCCATTGCCCAATACTGAAGTGATGATAGCTGATGATCAGGGTAATCCTGTTCCGATCGGAGAGCGTGGTGAAATTTTCATCAAAGGTCCTCAGGTGATGAGAGGCTACTGGAAAAGACCTGAAGAAACAGCCAATGTGATGCACGGTGAATGGTTCAAATCAGGTGATATCGGCGTGATGGATGAAGATGGATTTACCAAAATCGTCGATCGTAAGAAGGAAATGATTTTGGTCTCCGGTTTCAATGTGTATCCTAACGAAGTGGAAGA
>JAGXQZ010000078.1 GCA_018336015.1 Algoriphagus sp.
GTCAGTCGACTGTGGACTATTTTACAACCTTACTCAACGCCTTCAACAGTGCTTCATTTTCCTCCCTTGTCCCTACTGTGATTCGGAGACAATCTGCACAAAGCAGCACTTTTGCCCGGTTTCTGACAATTACCTTTTCCTCAATCAAATCGTCATATACCTGATTGGCGTTTGGGATTTGGACCAAAAGGAAGTTGGCGTGGGAGGGATGAATCCTTTGGACAAATGGCAATTTTTCCAATTCACCTTTCAGAAATTCCCGTTCGGCTAAAATATCCTGAATCATCCGGTCCACTTTGGCTTTGTCCTTGATCGCTGCCAAAACAGTGTCCTGAGTCAAGCCGGAAATATTGTAAGGAGGCTTGATCTTGTTCAAGATCCGAATCAGTTCCTCACTGGCAAAAGCCATCCCAAGTCGTAGGGAGGCCAAGCCCCAAGCCTTCGAAAAGGTCTGCATGACCAGCAAGTTCGGAAATCGATCCAATTCGGTCGTAAAGCTGGGTTCGTCGCTGAAATCGATGTAGGCTTCATCTACGACAAGCAGCCCCTTGAAATTTTCCAAAAGGAAGAGTATGTCTTCCCGCTTGACCTTGTTGGCCGATGGGTTATTCGGAGAGCAGATGAAAAGGATTTTAGAGTTGGCGTCTGCAGCAGCGAGGATTTGATCAGGCTGAAGTTGGAAATCCGGAGTCAAAGCGACTTTGCGGATTTCGACATCATTGATATTGGCGCTCACTTCGTACATCCCGTAGGTGGGAGGAAGGAGAATCACGTTATCTTTTCCCGGATTGCAAAAGGCACGGTAAAGCAAATCGATTGCTTCGTCCGAACCATTGCCCAAGAAAATCTGACTGGGTCTAACACCCTTGATTTTGGCAATTTCTTCCTTCAATGCACTTTGATAAGGATCAGGATAGCGGTTGAAATCCTGCTCGGTAATCGAACCGAACGGGTTTTCATTGGCATCCAAAAATACCCCTTCCTTACCGGTGTACTCGTCTCTAGCTGAAGTATAAGGTTGAAGTTTTGCGATGTGTGGTCGCAATAACGAATTTAAGTCAAAGCTCATTTATTGTTCTCTTTCAGGTAGTTGAGACGAATCGTGACGGCGTTTTTGTGGGCGTCCAGTTGCTCATTGGCAGCCATGACCTCTACCACAGGCCCGAGGGTTTTGAGTCCTTCGGGAGTGATTTTTTGATAAGTCATTTTCTTCAAAAAGCTATCCAATGACACGCCACTGTAATTGCGGGCATAGCCGTAAGTCGGCAGGGTGTGGTTAGTTCCTGAAGCATAGTCACCGGCTGATTCAGGGGTGAAGTTTCCGATGAACACCGAACCGGCATTGTAAATCACTTCCACAGCTTCTTCCTCATTTTCCACCGCAATGATCAAGTGCTCCGGAGCGTAGTCGTTGATGAGTTCCAAAGCAGTTTGTTGATCATCCATCACCACGGCGGTGGAGTTTTGGAGTGCCTTGAAAGCAATGTCCTTTCGGGATAAGTCTTCCAATTGCACATCGATTTCTTTCAAGACCTTTTTGGCAAACTTTTCCGAAGGAGTCACCAAGACTACTTGAGAATCCACGCCATGCTCGGCCTGAGAAAGCAAATCTGAAGCTACGAATGAAGGAACCGCAGTTTCATCTGCATACACCAAGACCTCGGAAGGTCCGGCAGGCATATCGATGGCGACACCGTATTTGGTGGCAAACTGCTTGGCAGCGGTCACGTATTGGTTTCCCGGGCCGAAAATCTTGTCCACCTGAGGCACACTTTCTGTTCCGAACGTTAAAGCCGCTACGGCTTGTGCACCTCCGACTTTGACGATTTTGGTAATTCCCACCAAGTCGGCGGTGTATAGAATGGCCGGATGGATTTTTCCTTCCCGATTAGGCGGCGTGCACAGGACGATTTCTTTGCAGCCTGCAATTTTTGCCGGTACTCCGAGCATCAATACGGTACTAAAAAGCGGAGCGGTGCCCCCAGGAATATAAAGTCCTACGCGCTGGATCGGTACGCTTTTTCTTCGGCAGACTACACCAGGCATCACTTCTTCGATCAGTTCTGGGCTTGCCTGTGCCGCATGAAACTTTTCGATGTTGGCTTTGGCAGTTTTGATCGCCTCCTTAAGTTCTTTGCTGATTTGGTCTTTGGCTGCTTTTATTTCTTCAGGGGTGGCCAAAAGACTGTCCAAGCTTACATGATCGTATTCTTGGGCGAATTTTTTCAGGGCTTTGTCCCCGTTTTTCTCCACCTTTTCAAAGATCGGCTTGACGATTTTATTGATTTCCTTGGTTTTCTGCACTGGACGGGCCAGTTGCTTTTTCCACTTTTCAGGACTTGGATTGACCAGGAGTTTCATGATTTTTTGGATTAAAAAGAATGAGCTTACAACACCATTTTTTCGATAGGAACTACGAGGATTCCCTCTGCTCCAGCAGCACGGAGTTCTTCAATGTTTTCCCAGAATTGATCTTCGCTAAGGACGGAGTGCACAGATGACCAGCCTTCCTGCGCCAATGGAAGAATCGTCGGGCTGCGCATTCCGGGAATCAATTCGATGATTCTAGGGATAGATTTGTTGGGCACATTCATCAGCACGTACTTATTGCTTTTGCCCGTTTGTACGGCATTGATGCGGAAGAGAAGTTTGTCCAAAATGGCTTTTTTCCAGTCGGCCAAGTTCTTGTTTCCGATCAAAACTGCCTCGGATTTGAATACTTCTTCGACTTCTTTGAGGCCGTTCATCATCAGGGTTGAGCCTGAACTCACGATATCAAAAATTCCTTCAGCTAGACCAATGCTCGGAGCGATTTCGACTGAACCGCTGATTTCATGGATTTCGGCTTGGATATTTTTGGACTGAAGGAAATCGCCAAGGATTTTGGGGTAGGAGGTGGCGATGCTTTTTCCCTGAAAATACTGTACTCCGGAATATTCTTGGCCTTTTGGAATGGCTAAGGAAAGTCGGCATTTGGAAAAGCCCAGTTTCTTAAGAGTGATAACCTCTTTGTCTTTTTCGACCAGTTCGTTTTCGCCTACAATTCCCAAATCAGCCACGCCATCGGCTACATAGCCGGGGATATCGTCATCTCGAAGGAATAAAAATTCAACCGGAAAATTGGTAGAAGTGGACTTGAGTTTGCCCGTACCATTGTAAAATTTGATGCCACACTCTTTGATTAAGCTGAGAGAGTCATCGGATAGTCTGCCGCTTTTCTGCACGGCAATGCGGATAATCTGTTCCATGGGGACAAGTTACGCTAGGAAAGTTTTGGTTTGGATTAAATTTTGGTGAATGGCTGAATCCCTGTCATCAGCATCACCGGGTGGGTGTGTAAAAGTCTTCCTCTCAAGAGGAATGATGGAAATGATGCAACCTATGCGCATGCTGTGCTGTTGCTAAAAATTCAATATTTCTATTGGTGTTTTCCATTTTCGTTGGCAAAGATAGACTTGGAATAGAAACATCCAAACGGCGGGAGTGTTTTCTTTCGCTAACTAGAACTTTTGCAATTTGCCATTGGGATCAATTCGATGGTTTAATTCCTTTAGATTTATAAGGAAAAATTTAGGTTGTCCAGAAATATAACTCCCTTAAATACTCGGGTTTAATTGATTGATCACCGGATAGGCATACATGGAAAGAAAATTTTCCAGTACCACAGCATTGGTGGTGTCTATTTTGTCTCTAAGTCTTTTTTCAAAGGAAGATTTCTCTTCAGCAGTGTAGTGCGCTGAGAATTTTTCTCCTTTATTCAACAGGTCATATGCGATAAAATTGCTTGGCCAGAGTTTGTATCCTTTCCAGATTTTTTCGTCGATCACCTCGGTCAATTTGCCCAACTTTTCATTTTGAGTGAGATCGGAGGAAGCGATTTCATTTACTTCTGAGTCAAGGATTCCATTGACTTGTATATGAATTCGTTTTTTGGTTCCCATAATCCCCCTGAGGAGGTTTACAAAATCCTCGTTTTCACTTTTTACATACTTTTCGTCCCTTGATTTGGCAAGGAGTTCAGGCATCTTGAGAATATCCGTGGGGTCGTATTCGTAGGAAATTGAAACAGGCACCACTTTGACTTTTTGAAAAAAAGAAAATGAGTCTTGAGACTCCTCTGCAAGGGTTAGCATTTTCAATACCCCCTTGTGGGTCACGTCATTGCCATCCTTGGTACGTCCTTCGCGCTGGGCAGTCCACACGGAGCGGTTTTCGCGAAGTAAAGACTTGGAAATAAACTCAGATACCAGGATTGAACTTTCCAAAAGAGCTCTTCCGGATAATCCTCTTCGAATGACAAAATTGCGATTGAGTTTGGAAAGGGTATGAAGGAAAGGTTTTTTGATCAGATTGTCGCCAATGGCGGAAGTGGTCATTACCAAACCGTTTTCATACAAACAGGCATTCAGTAAGGAAGTGTCTAGTATGATGTCTCGGTGATTGGAGATAAAGAGGTAAGCGGTATTGGGTTCGAGCTGATCAAATCCACCGGTAGAAAGTCCCTCAGAGCTTTTCTCCAGTACCTTTTTCAATGCAGGATAGATAAAGTTGATCTGGAAATCTCTCAACGAATGCGTGTGTAGCATCAAGTCCTTCCAATGAGCGACCGAATCATTTGGAAAGGCAAAATTCATCATTGCCTCCAGCATGGGGTCATGAATGATTTGCCTGATGGCAGCATTCACTTCCGCATCATAAAAAGGACGTATCTGGTCAAACTTTGACATAGTAGGGTGAAGATTGGGGTGCAAAAAGCAAAAATTACCTGAAAGATTGAAGCAAATCAGCTAATGGATAATAGGGATGCTTCAATCTCTTTTGAGGTACTTGTTCATAAAAAACAAGTGCACAGGTAGTGCTTCTGTCCAATACTGCCAAGTGTGTGCACCGGGACGCTCGATGTATTCGTGCGCTACGCCATTGGCAACCAGTAGCTCATGCATTTGTCTGTTGGTTTCGATCAGAAAGTCATCCACACCACAGTCTATGATCAGGGCCAGTTTATTTTCTTTGATTCTGTCCACCAATCCTACTGCCGTATAGGGATTAAATGTGGGTGCCTCATAGTTGATGTTTCCCAGCATGGCTTTTTGTCCTTCCAATCGCGTATTTCGGAAATCTTCAGGCACTTTCCACATGCGGGTATCGATGTTCATTACCCCACTCATACTCCCTGCAGTGACAAAAAGCTCCGGATGCTTGGCAGAAAGGGTGATGGCTCCATGACCACCCATAGACAGTCCAGAAATGGCTCGTGATTCTTTTTGTGCAAGGGTTCGGTAGGTTTTATCGATATGGGGGATCAACTCTTCAGTAATATAGGTCTCGTAATTGACTGAATCCATGATCGGGCTGTCGTAGTAATAACTCGCCGGTCCTACTCCCGGAGTGACGATGATGAGATTGTATGCTTCAGCCATTTTATTGACCAGTCCTTTTTCAGTTACTTTTTGATGCCAGTCATTGAAGGCGCCTGATCCTCCATGCAAAAGGTAAAGTACAGGTAATCGTTGATCGCTTTTGGAATAGGAAGATGGGAACGTGACAGCCGCCTTGAGGTTTTTCTTCATGGAAGGGCTGTAGACAGAAATGGTATCCACTTTTGCCTGTGAGAAAGCAAGTACAGGAACCAATAAAAGCCAAAATAGGAATAGGTTTTTCATAGGGGTGAATGGGTTGTAGGATGAGCAAATACTAGCATGATTTGGGTGAATCAAACTGTAAGGAGATAAGTTGTCCGGTAGCTTTGCCTTTTCAAAACCAAAAGAGACCTGTTTTCGAGAAGTAAGCGTTGCTTATCAGTTTCGAAAATACGGAATCAAACAAAGTATTCCTTCACCTCTCAGCAAAGAATCCAAATTTTGGATTTGAGGGATTTTGTATATTCCAATCAAATTAGATCTCACGCAGGTATGAAACCTTTGCAAAATACAGCCTATTTTCTGGTGATTTTGGTGTTTGGAGCTATAGTCATGAAAGAAGGGGCTTTTATTCTTGTTCCCTTGATCTGGGGGGTATTTTTTGCTTTCGCACTCTATCCTATGACAGATTGGTTTGAGCGGAAAAGGTTTCCGAGAGGGTTGGCAATTTTTACCAGTATTTTATTGGTATCGATCATTGGGTTTGGGATTTTTTATGTCTTGCTCAATCAAATGGTAGGGTTGATTCGTGAAATCCCCGAGATCGGAGAAAACATCAAAGGAAAACTTCATCGCTACTACGATGAATTGAGTTTGATTTTAGGGGAGGGCTTTTTGGATCCAGATCACAAGACAGACTTATTGGCCTATTTTAGGAGCGAAAACCTAAATGAGACCTTGTTTTCGACTGGTAAGTCATTGACCCTGATTGGAATCATTCCTCTGTACACTTTTTTACTGTTGTATTACAAAGACTTCTTTGCTGAGTTTTTGATTCGATTTTCATCCAAAAATAAAGAGGCGGTTATTCACTGGGTGAGCGACTCGAGTAAAGTAATTCAATCCTATCTCATTGGGATCATCCGAGTCACTGCGATTGTAGCCATCTTGGCGGGCTTATTTTTCTACCTTATTGGGGTAAAGTTCTTTA
Source organism: Algoriphagus sp. (assembly GCA_018336015.1). Taxonomy (GTDB): domain Bacteria; phylum Bacteroidota; class Bacteroidia; order Cytophagales; family Cyclobacteriaceae; genus Algoriphagus; species Algoriphagus aquatilis. The sequence goes on from JAGXQZ010000078.1 coordinate 6,571, forward strand.
TCCTTTTTGCCGCATTTATCGCTATCATGAACTTGATTCCCTATGTAGGTGTATTCATTTCGTCCTTGTTTGCAATTCTCTATGTGTTTCTGACCACAGATACCTTGTTTTATCCTTTACTTACTTTTGCGACACTTTGGGGGATTCAACTTTTTGAAAACAATGTCATTACCCCATTGGTAGTAGGCTCCAAAGTCAAAGTCAATGCCCTTGCGGTGATTTTTGCGATTTTGATAGGAGGATGGCTTTGGGGTGTTTCTGGAATGGTATTGTTTATTCCATTGATTGGAGTATTGAAAATTACCCTTGAAAGAAAAGATAACCTAAAGCCTTTTGGATATCTGCTTAGTGACGATGTTACCGTGACAGAAGCATCCGAAAATTTTTGGAAATTACTTCAAAGGAAGATTTCATCTGGGAGAATAGATAAATGATCCCAGCAAAAAGGTCAAAAAAAAGCCTCTCAGATTATCTGAGAGGCTTTTTTGTGCGGACGAAAAGATTCGAACTTTCATGCCCGTGAAGGCGCTGCCGCCTGAAGACAGTGCGTCTACCAATTTCGCCACGTCCGCAAAGGCTTTTCCGAATCCGGATTGATATATTAAGTCGGGGTGGCAGGATTCGAACCTACGACCTCCACATCCCAAATGTGGCGCGATACCGGGCTACGCTACACCCCGAAACTTTTTTATTTTATTTTTTTCAAACAGCCATTTGCTATTTGAGGGATTCTAACCTAGGACCTTCCCGATTCCTATCGGGACGAGATACCGGGCTACGCTACACCCCGAAACTTTTTCCTAGAGCCATTTGCCTTAGAGTGGTGCAAACATAGAAAAAAAAAGATTCCAAGCTTATCGGGAAAGACAAAAAAACAGAAATCCTTCTCTTTTATTTCAAGTTGAGCATTTAAGATTTTGATTTACTGCTATTTATTTTCAGAATTTATTTTTCAAAAGTTCTTCAAAGTCTTCTCCCCAAAAATCTGATTTTGATAAAGGAGTTTTTTTGAGAGTTATAATGAACTTAAGTGAAGAATATCAAAATCAAAATGATAAAAATCAGGAAAGAGAAAACGATCCATTTCATCCAGCTTAGAGCTGCTTTTCTTTGATATCTATGTCTTTTAGAGTCATTTAAATCATTCAAATCGGCATTTTCACCCGTGGAGCATTGATCCGAGAACTTGAGTTTTTTTCTGATTTTTCCAAGGGCATGATTGTCTTTGAGAGATTGTTCGGTTTGTTTGCTAAATCCTGCGCCTCCTGTCATAAATTAGAGTACTAATCACTTGTGGCTTCTATGATCACTTTTCAACAAGAAGATACTATTCTACTGGAAGAATACATTGCAATCCTGACAGATTCTGGATTGGCAGCAAGAAGACCCATGGAGGACTTGGAGTTGCTTAATGCTATGATCCTAGGATCAAATGTCTTGGTTACGGCAAGGTCAAATGGCAGATTGATTGGGTTGCTTCGAGGACTGTCTGATTATTGTTACCGATGTTTTGTCGCAGATTTGGCAGTTGCCAAGGATAACCAGGGAAGAGGTATTGGACGAGAAATCATTTCCTTTACCAGAGATCTGGCACCTGGAGCTAGGATCTTCCTCTTTTCTGCGGAAGATGCAGAGGGTTTTTACCAAAAATTAGGCTTTCAATTACATGAGCGTTGCTATCAGCTGAAGCCTGGCGAGGCCCTTTTGTGATTATTCTTTTAACTTACTCCCTAAAACCAGCCAATCCTTATTACCTATGAAGAAACTTAGCTTCACGTGTCTCGCACTGCTGCTTTCCTTAGGAGTTTTTGCCCAAAAAACTATCATCCATGCCGGCCGACTGATCGATGTCAAATCGCAAAAAGTACTCACCGAGCAAACCATTGTGGTAGAAGGCGATCGGATAGTCTCTGTAACTGCAGGCTATCAGAATCCTGCCAAAGGAGATAAAGTAGTCGATTTGAAAATATCTACTGTGATGCCTGGCTTGATGGACATGCATGTGCACATTGAGAATCAGATGAGTCCTACCCGATATGTGGATGGATTCAGAGATAATGAGGCAGATGTGGCTTATAAGGCACTTCCTTATGCCCAAGTTACCTTGATGTCAGGATTTACGACGGTTCGGGACATGGGAGGATCAGGAGTAAATATTGCCCTTAGAAATGCCATCAACAACGGTCTAGTCGTAGGCCCACGTATCTATACCGCAGGTAAATCGATCGCCCCAACGGGAGGTCACGCAGATCCAACCAATGGAGTCAAGCGCGAACTGATGGGTGACCCGGGACCGGATCAGGGAGTGATCAATGGGCCTTATGATGCCAGAAAGGCTGTGAGACAAGCTGTTAAATATGGTTCCGATGTGATCAAAGTGACTGCTACCGGTGGTGTGCTTTCTGTCGCACGGGATGGTTCCGCACCACAATTCCAGCAGGATGAGTTGGAGGCAGTGGTGGAGACGGCCAAGGATTTTGGAATCCATGTGGCAGCTCATGCTCATGGAGATGAAGGGATGAAAAGGGCCGTGAAGGCAGGTATTCATTCCATTGAGCACGGTACCCTCATGACTGAAGAAACGATGGATATGATGGTGGAGGCAGGTACTTGGCTTGTTCCCACAGTGACAGCAGGTATGTCTGCGGCGGAGTATGCCAAAATTCCGGGATATTATCCTCCTGTAGTGAGAGACAAAGCCATGCGGATCGGTGCTCAGATTCAGCAGACCTTTGCCAAAGCTTATAAGAAGGGAGTTAAAATTGCCTTTGGAACGGACGCAGGAGTTTTCCCGCATGGGGAAAATTACCGCGAGTTTGTCTATATGACGGAGGTCGGTATGCCAAATCTGGAAGCGATCCAATCTGCCACACTGAATGCAGCAGTGATGATGGGAATAGAAGATAAGTTGGGGACCATTGAAGTGGGAAAACTTGCTGATATCATTGCGGTGAATGGCAATCCCGACCAAGATATCAACGTGATGAAGGACGTGATCTTTGTGATGAAAGACGGGAAGATATTTAAGCAGTGAGGTCAGTAGTCAGTTTGAAGTGATCAGAGTTCAGTGATAAGTAATCAGGGGGCAGTAGTCAATTGTTCAGTAGTTTTTGTGTATTTAGTCATTAAATAGGTTTAAAGTGAAATACTTAAGAAATCCTACCAACACTGTAACTCGACAACCAGACAACAGGACAACCCGACAACTGAATAACTCTGACCACAGGACTATATCCATAAACCTAAACTTTAACATAAAAAACTAACTATATGAAAATAAGACTTCTACTCGTATTCCTATTCTTATCCAGCTTTGTTTTAGCTCAGGAAAAAAAAGAAACTACAAGCACTCCATTACCGAAAGCTCAGGTTTTTGAATCTAAGCAATCCGTGACCATCGATGGCAAAGTGATCAATCTCAACGCCAAAGCTGGTACCCTGGAGCTCAAGGATGAGAATAATCGTCCGATTGCGCTCTATGGATTTACAGCTTATTTCAAGGAGAATCCTGAGAAAAACAGGCCGATCGTTTTTGCTTACAACGGTGGTCCAGGGTCTTCCTCGTATTGGTTACATATGGGAATCATGGGGCCAAAGCGGATTGTCGTTAATGACCCAAATTATAACCAGGCAGCTCCTTATGAATTGGCAAACAATGAGTTTTCCATATTGGATGTAGCTGACGTGGTCATGATGGACCCTGTGGGAACGGGATTGAGTATCCCAATAGGGGAGGCCAAAGGGTCTGACTTCTGGGGTGTGGATCAGGATATCCGCAGCACCAGCTTGTTTATCATGCAGTTTTTGAAAGAACATAACCGGCTGAATTCCCCGAAATACATCTTGGGAGAAAGCTATGGTACTTTTCGAAATGCCGGAGTCATGAATTACCTGTTGGATAAAGGATATGCGCTGAATGGTGTCATCATGGTGTCTGCCGTGTTTGATCTTCGCACGCTTTTCTTCGCGCCCAATGAAGACTTGCCATACATCGTTTATTTGCCGACTGTAGCGGCTACTAGTTGGTATCATGGAAAAGTAGCCGACAAGGGGGCCGACCTCCCTTCATTTGTTCAAAAGGTGAGAGAGTTTACCGAAAATGAATACGCTCCGGCACTTTTCAAGGGTAACCGTATTACCGCCTCTGAAAAATCAACAGTAGCTAAAAAATTGGAGGGATTTACCGGCATATCCAGCGAGGTATGGGAAAGAGCGGATCTCAAAATCACTGCCAATGAGTACTATCAAGAATTGCTGAGAAAAGACGGGATGACTGTCGGTCGTTTGGATTCGCGTTACAAGGGAATCAACCTTGACCCCATGTCCATGTCTGCATTTACAGACCCTCAAAGCGATGCTATTTCTCCTGCCTATACCATGGGATTTTTGGATTATTACCATGGCAGCCTAGGGGTGAGTAAGGACTTGCTTTATGCTACTTCGGCTTATTCCAAAGAAGGATTCAAGTGGGACTGGAAACATCAGGGGAATAATTTCTGGGGTGCTGATGCTGCGGTAACTACTCTGCCAGACATGGCTGAAGCACTAAGCAAGGATCCACATACAAAGGTCTTGATCATGAATGGATATTACGACCTCGCTACCGTATTCCACGGCGTAGAGCATTCTATCTCTCATATCGGCTTGCCAAAATCTGCCACCGACCGAATTATCATGACCTATTATGAAGCGGGCCACATGATGTACACCCACCTACCTTCGGCCAAATTATTCCGTGAGGATTTGAAGAAATTTATTCAAGATACACTTAGAAAGTAACTCATGAATCCCAGCATCTCAAGATTCCGCCTAGTTCCTGGAGTACTCTTCTTCTTGGGATGCTGGCTAATTTTTAACCAACCAAGTACCAAGGCACAATCTGCCTCAGGTTTGTATTTCCCTCCTCACCCAACAGCATCTACAGATTGGGAAAAGCTGAAGTCCAGTGATTTGAACTGGGATCAAGCCGCTCTTCAAAAATTGCTGGAATGGTTGCCAACCCAGGATACAAGGGCATTCTTAGTGCTTAAGAATGGAAAGATTGTGGTAGAGGAATATTGGGGGGCCAAACTCACCGGTACAGGCGGAATGGATCAAAATTCTTATTGGTATTGGGATGCAGCAGGAAATGCGATTACAGCAGGATTAATGGGGATCGCTCAGCAGGAGAAGTTACTCAGCATCAAAGATCGCACACAAAAACACCTTGATGGGGGATGGACTTCTATGCCTATTGCCAAGGAAAAAAATATCCGTTTGGTTCACCATCTGTCCTACACCACTGGGATCAATGATCAGGTTAAAAATCTCTATGATGTTTCTCCTAAAAGCCTTACTTACAAGACTGATGCGGGTCAGCAATGGGCCTACCATCCCGCCACTTTTTCACTGCTGGAGCAAGTCATTCAGAAAGTAACCGGAAAAGATCAAGAAGCCTATTTCAAAGAAAAAATAGGAGATCCAATTGGTATGAAAGGCTTTTGGCAAAAAGCAGGTCAGACGCAAAGTTTTTATTCCGACGCAAGGTCATTTGGGAGATTTGGACTGCTTTTGTTAGCAAAGGGAAATTGGGCAGGCAAGCAGCTTTGGAATAGTTCTTATAATTCCGAAATGATACAATCCACTCAAAAGTCCAATGAAAGCTTTGGTTATCAGTTTTGGATCAACGGTCAGGAGAGTTATCAATTACCAGGTAATCCAAGAGTTTACTCCGGTTCGCTTATTCCTTCTGGTCCTTCGGATATGTATATGGCTGTTGGTAAAAATGGCCAACTTCTAATGGTGGTACCCTCTCAAAACCTGGTAATTGTGAGGATGGGTGGAGCACCAGGGGACTTACCTGTGCCTTATCTGCAGATCAGGCAATTTTGGGATAGGATGTCTTTGGTTATTAAATAAAGTCAGATTGGCCCGAGCTGACTGGCGATTTTTTCGAGCGTGAGAGGCTTTTCTAAAAATCCTGACACAATATGGTATTCTTGAGCCCTTTGTCTGTCTTGAAAATCTATCGAGCTAGATAGAATGATAATCCTATCTCTTCTCTTAGGAAAATATTCTAAATATTTATTTAAAAATTCCCATCCATTTAATACAGGCATATTGATGTCCAAAAAGATCAAAAGCTGGTGAGCGTCCGGAACATCCTTTAATAAATTAAGGGCATCTTCTCCACCAAGGAACTCCTTTATGTGATGACTGATCCCGGTTTTGGATAGCAACCTTTTATTTATCAGGTTATTGATTGGATCGTCGTCCACCAAAAAAATAGCGTCAAATTGCGTCATTAAATTTCAAACAGGCATTACAAAGAGTTAGTGTGACAAAATACGATTATTCCTTTTCTGAGAAAAAAGTTTGATCACCTTTTTATTTTGCCTGGCTAGCAAATCCTTATTTCATAAGATAAAAAAAGGGGGGACTGATTGATCCCCCCTGTTTGGATTGAAATCAAATGGAAATTACATCATTCCACCCATTCCTCCGCCGCCCATTGGAGGCATTGCAGGAGCATCTTCCTTCACGTCTGCTACCACACACTCTGTAGTGAGAAGTAGAGCTGCGATTGAAGCGGCATTTTCAAGAGCAAGTCTTGTTACCTTGGTTGGATCGATTACCCCAGCTTCGAAAAGATCCATGTATTCGTCTGTTCTAGCATTGTAACCGAAGTTGCCTTTGTTCTCTCTAATCTTGTTGATCACTACAGAAGGCTCGCCACCGGCATTGCTTACAATCGTTCTCAATGGAGCTTCGATTGCCGTTCTGATGATGTTGATACCTGTGTCCTGATCGTCGTTTGAACCTTTAAGGCTGTCCAACGCAGAAGCAGCTCTTACCAAGGCTACACCACCACCAACTACTACACCTTCTTGTACAGCAGCTCTGGTAGCATGCAAGGCATCATCTACTCGGTCTTTCTTTTCCTTCATTTCTACTTCGGTAGCAGCACCGATGTAAAGGATAGCTACACCTCCGGAAAGTTTAGCAAGTCTTTCCTGAAGTTTTTCTCTATCGTAGTCTGAAGTAGTTTTTTCGATTTGAGCTTTGATCTCAGCGATTCTACCTTTGATTGCACCGGCATCACCGGCACCGTTCACGATGGTGGTGTTGTCTTTATCGATGTTGATCTTCTCAGCTCTACCGAGCATGTCAGGAGTGGCATTCTCCAATTTGAAACCTCTTTCTTCAGAGATTACAGTACCACCTGTCAAGATGGCGATGTCTTCCAACATAGCCTTTCTTCTGTCACCAAATCCAGGAGCTTTTACAGCTGCTACTTTCAAAGCACCTCTGATTTTGTTTACTACCAAGGTAGCCAAAGCTTCTCCGTCCACATCTTCAGCGATGATCAACAATGGCTTGCCTGCCTGAGCTACTGGCTCAAGTACAGGAAGCAATTCCTTCATGGAAGAAATCTTCTTGTCGTAGATCAGAATAAACGGATGATCCAATTCTGCCTCCATTTTTTCTGTATTGGTCACGAAGTAAGGAGAAAGGTAACCTCTGTCAAACTGCATACCTTCTACAGTTTTCACTTCAGTCTCTGTTCCTTTAGCTTCTTCCACCGTGATGACACCGTCTTTACCTACTTTGTCCATGGCATCGGCGATCATGTTACCGATTTCTTCGTCGTTGTTAGCAGATACGGTAGCTACCTGAGCGATTTCTTTGGAAGTAGAGATTTGCTTGGAGTTTTCTTTCAGTTGGTTAACAACGGCAGCAACAGCCTTGTCAATACCTCTTTTAAGATCCATTGGGTTTGCTCCAGCGGCTACGTTTTTAATACCCACAGCAAAGATTGCCTGAGCCAAAACAGTAGCGGTAGTAGTTCCGTCACCTGCATTGTCAGCAGTTTTGGAAGCTACTTCTTTTACTAGCTGAGCGCCCATGTTTTCGATTGGTTCTTTCAGCTCGATTTCTTTTGCTACAGATACACCGTCTTTGGTGATCGTAGGAGCTCCGAATTTTTTGTCAATGATGACATTTCGACCTTTAGGGCCCAATGTAACTTTTACTGCATCTGCCAATGCATCGACGCCTTTCTTCAATTGATCACGGGCGTTTGTATCGAAAAACAGTTGTTTAGCCATATTATTTTGATTTTTTCAGTTATTGATTAAACTAATTAAAGGATTGCGAAAATGTCGGATTCTCTCATGATGAGGTAGTCGCTGCCATCTACGCTGAGCTCAGTGCCGGAATACTTTCCGTACAAAACAGTGTCTCCAACTTTTACAGTCAATGGCTCATCTTTTTTGCCGTTACCCACTGCTACGACAGTTCCTCTTTGTGGCTTTTCTTTGGCTGTGTCCGGAATGTAAAGACCGGAAGCAGTTTTCTCTTCAGCTGCAGCTGGCTGTACCAACACTCGATCTGCGAGAGGTTTGATGTTCACGTTTGACATAGATATGTATTGTTTAAGGTTAGATTAAAATGCTACAGCCCTTTGATCACTTCTTGTGCCAAGGACTTTAGAATTGAGAATTCTGACAATTCGGCCGTAAAAGTGTGATTTTTCATGGAAATGGCGGCCGGTCCATGGCATATTTTACTGTCAAAATTTCTCTTGTGTCAGCAAAAAATGTCAGAATTCAGTAATTTATGTGGAAGCAACTTAGAAGAAGCAGATGAAGACATTACCAAAAAACTGGATAACTCAAGGTTGGATTGATTTTGAGTACAAAAAGTACCAATTGCTATCTTATCTCCAAGAAGCAGAAAAGGAGTTTAGATCTGTCAAAGTTTATCCCACGCTTGGCGACCTTATAGATCATCATCGCATTTTGAAAGAACTTGACTCCGGAAAGACAGAATTGAAAAACTTGTTTCCTAAGGCGCTCAATGGAATTGATTTTAAAAATGCTCAACTTCAGTATTTACCCAAGATTCAAGAGGATCAGGTGATGGAAGAAATCACTCAAATAACGGCATTTGCGCTTCCCAAATTAAACAAGAGAATTGAGGAGGGTAGAAGTATTTTGGATTATGTGGAATCAAATGTCACTTTTGAACCTGTTGGTATTCAGCCTCTTTATACTAAGGAAGGATATTTAATGATCACACAAGAAAGTGATGAAAACATTCATGCCTTTCGGTATAAAAGCAACTTGGTTCACTTGGCTGGAGAAAAATTCAAAAATATCTCAATCTGGATGATTGGTGTCTTTAGGAAATCCTTGACTTTGACCCTTGAAAAAATCAAACTGCAATTGATCAGGGATTTCAAAGATCTGCCTAATCCGGCTACCTGGCGGCTTCACAGTCGACAAAATTTCCCTATACAAGAGACCATATTGCCAATAGGGCAGCGACTGTTATTACCCCATGTACAAGTTTGAGTTTATGGTCAGGAAAAAGATTTATTTGTAAGCAAAACTTTAGGTGCTCACTTTATTTTTAATTTTTACTGTTGGTTTACTTATTTACTTGTTTTCGAGGAGTTTAATTATGATTTCCTATTTTCTTGTTTATCTTTTCCTCCGTAAAGTATGTCAGAGCAAAAGTTTCAGATTAAAATTTTTCCCGAATTGGGGTTTATGACCGTAAAATTCTTTGGTCATGTGGGGTTGACGGATATGGTTCAGTTTACAAGGGCAATAACCCAAATGCCTGATTATTCTCCTTATTTCCCGTTAATCTGTGATTTTAGGGCAAGCAGAGCGGTAGCTTATCGGATAGACATCCATGAGTTTTTGAAAAAATTCACTTCTATCGTATCAATTCCACACAAAAAGAAATATGGATTGATTTATTCTACCCTCAATCAAAAGTTTTTGTTGTCCATTTTCAAGCTCTCAGGGCCTTTGTTGAATCTTGAAATTGAGCTGTTCAGTAATCTAGATGATTGTATCACCTGGATGACCTCCGAAGAAGGAGTAAAAAAAGAACTTACAGAGCACCTTTCTAATCATAGTAATGTCTAGTGAAAATCACTAGGAATTACCTGAAAAATCAAAAGGCCTGCTTGAATTCCAAGCAGGCCTTTTAAGTAATATTAAGAGGGAGATTAGTTTGCTGCTGAATCAGTTGTGGCTGGCTGGGCAGGAATCGCAGTGCTCGTAGAATCACCAAAAGCTGGCGTCACTACCTGCTGCTTTGCAGTTTCAATATTTGGTGATGAAAATTGATTTGGCTGGCTAGAGGTGTAAAACGCTGAGGATGCCAAGGCAAGGACCATGATTGAAACAGCAAGGATCCAAGTTGCTTTTTCCAAAACATTACCGGTACGTGTCACTCCCATGATTTGGGAAGCACTACCTCCGAAAGCCGCTCCGGCTCCACCTTTTGAGTTTTGACCTAGGATAACTAGGATAAGCAAAACGGCCAAAATCAAAATTACGGTGATTAATACAGTAAACATATGGTAAGGATTATTCTTTCAGTTTTTCAATTAAGTTCGCAAAGTAAGTCCTTTTATCGGGAAACTTCAAAGCGAGCTTCTCATAAATTTCCTTCGCCATTTCTTTTTTGCCCTGTTTGATCAAAATTTTGGCAAAAGTCTCAGAAACTAGATTGTCATTGAGTTTGGTGCTTGAGTCAGCCAGATTTTCTGTATTCTGATTGGCTTCAATTTCTTTGATAGTTGCCAGTTTGATGTCTTTTTTGCTAAAAGCTTTGATCAAATCGATCTGCTCTCGCTTTTTCGAATCAACAATTTCTCTTTTTTCCTTCCGCTTGATGGTTTCAATTAGATCATCTTGTGGTGGCTTTCTCTTTTTTGGTTTGGGTTTGGAAGGGTCTTCTTCGTTGGGGGTGATGCCTTTCAGTTGTTCCCCAAGCTTTTTCAAAGAGGCTGTTCTTTTTTGCGGATCCTGCTCCTGGAAATCATCCTCAGGCATGAGGTCCACTTTTTCTGTATGGGAAAGTGTCTCCTCTGTAGACTGCTCCATCCATTTCCTTAACCAAATCCTATCTGGACTGGTCAAAGCTGCCATGGCAAGGGATTGACCGGGTTTTCCGTCATTTTTGGTGAACTCATATTTTGCGGCCAATCCATGGGCCAAATGAAAATAGGGGAAGTTTTCCTGAATTTTTTTCAGATGGATGTAATCTGCTTTTTCAAGCGGATCAGTTCTTTTGATGAGTTCCAAAAATTGATTTGAGTTCACAAGCAGGGATTTTGATATCAATATAAGGAATTTACCAGTTGGCTACAGTGGCAGTAAAGATATCCTGAATGATCGTTTCAAATATGTCCTCAACCAATTCACTTTCTACGTCCAAGAGGGTTACCGTGCGTGGATCATAATCCTTGAAGAAAGCAAAAGTCTGTTTTTTGTTTTCTTCCTCATTGGTCATATTGATGTATTCTACAGACACGGTGATTGTCAGACGCATCTGTCCTGCTCGATCAGGCAGATTTGGGTCTCCACTGGATACTACTGCCTGAGGTGTGAGGGTATAGCTCACAATCGAACCGGAAAATTGAAGGTCACCATTGCTCCGGACTAGCTCAAGTTGTGTATTTCGCTGATAATATTCTTTCAAGGCTTCCGTAAATCGCTGTTCCATGTTGGCGGGGCCACCTCCGGAGTCATTGAAGAAGTTTTCTACCGAAAATGTCTTGACGAGCTCGTAGTTGATATTGGTTCCGGTGAAACTATACTTAACCGCACAGCCTTGAAGTCCCAAAATAGTGACCCAAACCAAAAGGAATTTTATCCTATTCAATTTCATACTGCTTGATTTTTCGGTAAAGCGTACGTTCTGAAATCCCCAAATCGCTTGCCGCATACTTGCGTTTATTATTGTGCTTACGGAGTGCTTTGAGGATCATTTCTTTTTCCTTCCTTTCCAAAGAAAGCGAACTGTCATCTTCTTCGTGAACAATGTCTTCGATTACATCATCTTCGTATTCCTCTTCGAGAGAGGATGTTGGTTTTTTGGAATCAATGACAAAAGGCATGGGCAAAGAGCTTGATTTTTCACCATTATCCTGTGATATAAGTTCAGAATCAATCCCCTCAAAAAGCCCATGATGCTTTTGCATGAGCGAAGGGTTGAGGCCACCATTTTGGAAGGATTCCAATACCAATTTTTTGAGATCATTCATGTCCTTTTTCATGTCAAAAAGGACTTTGTAGAGAATGTCTCTTTCGGAAAAATCCGAGTTTTCAGAGGAAGATAGACCTACCGCCATCGGGAGTTTGGTGTTTTCCTGAGGTAGGTATCTCGCAAGCGTCTGAGCACTGACTTCACGCGTCTCTTCCAGAAGGGAAATCTGTTCGGCTATATTTTTGAGCTGTCGGATGTTTCCAGGGAATGCATACCGCATCAATAGCTGTTGGGCATCGGGATCTAGACTGATCGGACGGACGTGGTATTTTTCTGAAAAATCTCCTGTAAATTTTCTGAAAAGTAAGACCATATCTTCTCCTCGCTCCCGGAGTGGTGGCACAAAGATCGGTACGGTATTCAGTCGGTAGTAAAGGTCTTCTCTGAATTTGCCTTTCTCCACGGCTTTGATCAGGTTCACATTGGTAGCTGTGATGACTCGCACATTGGTCTTTTGGACCTTGGACGAACCTACTTTGATGAACTCTCCATTTTCCAATACCCTCAGCAGTCTGGCCTGGGTTCCGAGCGGCATTTCGCCGATTTCATCAAGGAAAATTGAACCCCCATCAGTGACCTCAAAGTATCCTTTTCGCGCTTCATGTGCACCTGTAAACGAGCCTTTTTCATGCCCAAAAAGCTCAGAATCGATCGTCCCTTCGGGAATAGCTCCGCAGTTGATGGCTATGAATTTGCCATGCTTTCGTAGCGAAAGGGAATGAATGATTTTGGAAAAGCTTTCTTTACCACTGCCGCTTTCTCCCGTGATGAGCACGGTCATATCGGTAGGAGAGGCCTGCATGGCTACCTGAATGGCATGGTTAAGCAATGGACTGTTTCCAATGATCCCAAATCGCTGCTTGACACTTTGGATTTCCTGCGCTGTGATCATTTTATTGAGTTTTTCGCTAATGAAAATGCGACTTTAAACTTGTCTAAGTGACTTTTCATCTCCTGATAAAGCAAGCCTTTTCTCATGTCAAAGCCGGATTGATTTCCAAGATTTCTCCAAACAGCGTTGCGGGAGAGCATTCGGTGATTTTTACTTTTACATAATCTCCCTTTTTTGCCTCACCAGCCGGGATAATTACCACCTTGTTGGCAGAGTTTCTACCTTTTAGCTGTTGGTCTGATTTTTTTGCTGTGCCCTCGATCAAAATCAACTGTTCTTTTCCCAAATCCAGTTTGTTTCTCTCGTGGGAAAGTTGACTTTGTTTTTCGATGATTTCTGCCAATCTTCTTTTCTTGACTTCTAATGGAATGTCATCTTCAAACTTCTTTGCTGCCAGCGTACCGGGTCTTTCTGAATAATAAAACATGTACGAGAAGTCGTATTGCACAATATCCATTAATGATAACGTGTCCTGATGCTCTTCTTCGGTTTCGGTACAGAAGCCTGCAATCATGTCGGAAGATATTCCGCATTCATCTCCAAGAATTGTCCGGATAGCCTGAACTCGGTTGAGGTACCATTCACGGTCGTAGGTTCTGTTCATCATCTCAAGTACTCGACTATTTCCGGACTGGACAGGCAAGTGAATGTATTTGCAGATGTTGTCGTACTTCTTCATGGTATGAAGTACTTCATCGGTAATGTCTTTGGGATGGGATGTGGAGAATCTGATTCGCAAAAGCGGGCTAACTTGTGCCACGAGTTCCAATAGGTTGGCAAAGTTGACCACTTGACTCACTTCTTCCTCCTTTTTATTGAGTCGGGCCTTATTGTTTTCTTCCGGTGACCATTTGTAGCTATCTACGTTTTGGCCCAAAAGAGTCACTTCGCGGTAGCCTTTCTCAAAAAGATCTTTGGCTTCTGATACGATAGAATGTGGATCTCTGCTTCTTTCTCTACCTCTGGTAAACGGTACCACGCAAAACGAGCACATGTTATCACATCCTCTCATGATCGAGATAAAAGCTGTGACTCCATTGGAGTTAAGTCTCACAGGAGCGATATCTGCGTAGGTCTCTTCCCTGGACAAGAACGTGTTGACCGCTTTTTGACCTTCCTCCGCTACTGCTACCAGATTTGGAAGATCTCTGTATGCATCCGGACCTACGACCACGTCTACGATTTTTTCTTCGGAAAGAAGATTTTCTTTGAGACGCTCAGCCATGCAGCCCAACACTCCGATGGTGAGGTTTGGATTTTCTTTTTTGATCTGATTAAACTGGCTGAGACGCTTGCGAACGGTTTGTTCGGCTTTTTCACGAATCGAGCAAGTGTTCAAAAAGATCACGTCGGCCTTTTCAAAGTCTGAGGTGGTGTCAAATCCATTTTCTTTCATGATGGATGCGACAATCTCAGAGTCTGAGAAATTCATCTGACATCCATAACTCTCGATATACAGCTTTTTGGTTTTGCCCGTATTTTCATCGGGAGTGGTTTTGTAGTCACAAGCCTGCGCTTCTTCTGCGGAAATGATATCTATGTCTTTGATCAGATTCATGGTAGAATAGAACTTCTAAATCTTGGTTTTGGTAAAAAGTCAATAGGACTTAAAACCCTGTTTTGTACGAACGAGTTGCGAAATTACTAAAATGCGGACAAAATGGCAGAAGTCCCTAGCTTTTATTCTGTTCGTTTTCTTCCCGGAGAAAAGGGATTTTCAATTGAGTATCCAAAAATTCCTGCTCTTCCACCACATTTAAATTTGATAAACCTAAGCCAAATAGTCTTACGGGTTTTGGTAAGCCCTCCTGTCTGAGGAGTTCAAGTCCAATGTCCCAAATGGTTTCATTTTCAGGGTATTGATCAAGTGTTTTGCTGCGAGTTTGTAGGGTAAAGTCAGCATACTTGATCTTAAGCGTGATGGTTCGACCTTTGATTCCTGACCTTTTTATTCTTCCCATAAGCTCCTCATAAATTGGATAGAGATTTTCTTCAAATTCAGCAGATGTGATCAGGTCTTTTTCAAACGTGTTTTCAGCACTGAGCGATTTTCTGACGCGATGTGGTTGAACTTCAGATAGGTGGATTCCTCTGACGATATTGAAATAATGAAGACCTGATTTTCCGAATTTTTTGATGAGAAACTGGAGGGAAAATTCCTTGAGCTCCTTTCCGGAATGGATGCCTAATTGTTGCATTTTTTCAGCGGTCACTTTGCCTATACCGAAAAACTTGTGGATGGGAAGTTTTTCCAAAAAATCTGCCGCATCCTCAGGCAGAATGTGTGCTTGGCCGTTTGGCTTATTGAGGTCGGAAGCTGTTTTGGCCAAGAATTTATTGTAGGAAATACCTGCGGATGCTGTAAGTCCTGTTTGGTCTTTGATTTTTTGGCGAATTTGCTTTGCTATGAGAATGGCGGATTTGATTCCCAGTTTATTTTCTGTCACGTCCAAAAAAGCCTCATCAAATGCCAATGGCTCCACCAAATCAGTGTATTCATAAAAAATCTCCCGGATTTGAAGAGAGATTTCTTTGTATCGTTCAAATCTGGGTTTGGCAAAAATGAGGTTTGGACATTTTTTGGCGGCAAGCGCCGAGGCCATAGCCGAGTGTATTCCATATTTCCTGGCTTCGTAACTGGCTGCTGCGACCACTCCTCTGGCTTCATTTCCACCTACCACCAAAGGCTTACCTCTCCACTCCGGATGATCGAGCTGTTCGACTGAGGCGTAAAAGGCATCCATATCCACATGGATAATTTTTCGCATCGGGTGGGTTTGTTCCTGTTTAGTTTCCACGGAGGAGCTCAAAGATGGCTTGGGCCTTTAGGGCGCATTCTTCGTGTTCATGACTTGCCGAAGCATCGATGGTGATGGCACTGCCCACTCCAAAATACAGTTTTTTTTCTTCAAGGTCCGCGATAATGGAGCGTATCACTACGGAAAAGTCAAAATCACCCTGATCATCGATCCAACCAAAGGCTCCGGAAAACCACCCTCGCTTAAAGCTTTCAAGTTGGTCTAAAATCTCCATGGTACTGATTTTGGGAGCGCCGGTCATACTGCCCATCGGAAAAGTGGCTTCAATAATTTCTTTGAAATTAACCCCGGGAATGAGTTCTGATCTAACGGTAGAAATCATTTGAAATACTCTTGGAAGTGCATAAATGCCAAACAATTCCTCCACTTCCACGCTGCCCGGTTGGGAAATTTTTGAAAGATCATTTCGCATCAGGTCGGTAATCATCAGATTTTCGGCTCGTTCTTTTTCACTTGAGAGGAGGCGATTTTTGTTCTTTTGATCTTCCGTTGGATCTGTATGTCTGGTGATGGTTCCTTTGATCGGTTGTGCAATCAGTTGATTGCCGGATTTTTTCAGAAATCTTTCAGGTGAAGCTGATACCAACCAAGTTGTTTTTGCTTTGAAAAGGGCGGCAAAGGGCATTTTTGACAGTTGGTTGAGCCTTAAAAATGCACTTATTGGATCCCAAGATTCAAATTCACCTGAATAGGCTTGGCAGAAATTGGCTTCATAGGTATTTCCTTCGAGGATTTGCTGTTGAATGGCGGCGACTTTTTCCAGGTATTCTTCTTCGGAGAGTTGGGGAAGGATCTGGCAGGTATTTTTTTTTTCAACAGGAATTTCTTGCCGGTCAATAGCTGCAATCCAACTTTCAGGGATTGGATTTTGTGAACCGATGCCTTCGGGATAGATGGTAAAGATCCAGTTGGGTGAGAAAAAGCAAAAATCAGGCAATGGGAAGAAAGCAGGATTTTGGCTCGTTAAATTTTCAAATCTGTTTTTGAGGTCATACCCCAAAATTCCGACTTTCCAAGAAACCTGATTCCAAAGCTCATCCTCATTGAGTTTTTCTTTCCCTAGGAAAAGAAAATCACCAAATGTTCCATGCCTGTAGCTGTGAGCATTGCCTGTGGTCCAAGCTAAAAATGGGAAATTCTTATCTGCCCAATAGAGGAGTTTTTCCTTCCAATCAGAGGAATTGAAGGAGTAAAAATTTGAGTTGTAATCCATCTTGACACAAAAAAAGGGGGAATTTTTGAATTCCCCCTCAGTCCTTGTGGTAGTTGGTTAATTACTTCGCGTTTACGTCCAATACCAATGAAACAGTATTGTAGATAAACTGATCTTTAGCTTTATTGGTCGCAGCAGCCTCGTCGCCGTACATAAGACCCCACTGGGTTCTGTCGATGTTAAATCCTGCTTTGGCAGCTACAGTTCCGTTTGCAATAGTTACTGCAGCTGGGAATTTGATGTTTTTTGTAGTACCTCTCATGGTCAAGTTACCGCTGATCCAATGGGTAGGATTTGCAGGAGTCAATGAACTGTCTGAGGAAGGTGTGTTTTCAGATGCGAATTCAGTTTTGTCAGCTACTGCGTCTGTTGCAGCATAAGGTGTTACACCGGTGATTTCAAAAGTAGCTGTTGGGAAGTTGGCAGCATCAAAGAAGTCAGGAGACTGCAAGTGACCGTAAAGCTTGCCATGAAACTCGGAACCTGCTTCCATATCTTCGATTGTGAGTCCGGCGATATCAAAAGTGAAGGAACCTCCTGTGATTTGATCACCTGCTACAGTTAAGGTACCACCGGTTGAAGGGATTTTTCCAAAATGCTTACCGGTAGGCTTGTACCCTGTCCATCCGATGGTGGAAGTTGCCAGGTCAAGAGAGAGTGTTTGACCTTCTCCTGCAGCTACTTCTTGAGCATCAGTGGTCTCTACAGTGTCTCCAGGTTTGCCACAAGCAAAAGCAATCATTGAAGCGGCTACGAATAAGCCAATTTGTCTTGTAATTTTCATAGGTAATAAGTGTGTTGAATTGGTTACTACAATTAATGTATAGACATGTAAAACCAAGACAGATTCAAAAAGTTCAATCCTCTTCAATTTTTTTTACTTTCGGGAAAAAAAATATGGCTTTGTTGATGGATGTCCAGGGGAAATCCCCTGAGTTTGGATCCGAATGTTGGTTGGCTCCAAATGCTACTGTGGTGGGTGATGTGAAAATGGGTGACAACTGTACCGTTTGGTTTAATGCAGTCATCAGAGGAGATGTACATGAGATCAGGATTGGGAATGATACCAACATTCAGGATGGAGCAGTAATACATTGCACTTATCAAAAAGCTCCCACCCATATTGGAAATCAAGTGTCCATAGCCCATAATGCTATTGTCCATGGTTGTACGATACATGACCGAGTTTTGGTAGGAATGGGTGCTATCGTGATGGATGGGGCAGTGATTCATTCTGATTCGGTGATTGCTGCGGGTGCAGTGGTCCTTTCTGGTACTGTGGTGGAATCAGGTTCCATTTATGCCGGTATGCCGGCCAAAAAAGTAAAAGAAATCGGGCCTGAAATGAGGGAAGTAATTCTGCGTACCGCTAGGAATTATCCGATGTACGCTCGGTGGTTCGAAAATAAATAGTCTCTTAAAATTTCTTGCCTAAAAGCAGATTTCAATACACTTTGTTTTGATTTTTTGTAGTTTAGTCACAATCTTTTGTGATATGAATACACTTTTTGAATTTTTAGGAAATAAGAGGTCACTTTATGTCCTATTGATCCTGTTTGCGATCCTTAATTTCTCTTTGACCTACTTTATGCCTAAAGATCAGGCATTAGATCTGAAGTTTGCCTATTCTGTGGAAGAAGCCTACTTGTTGCTGGGCCAGCTAAATCAAAGCCAAAGGGAGTTTTACTGCTTTGGAGCTTGGGCTTTGGATCTGCCTTACATGATCGTGTATACTTTGTTTTTCTCCGGAATTCTCTACAGACTTTGGAATAAAA
>JAGXQZ010000079.1 GCA_018336015.1 Algoriphagus sp.
CAAAGGGTCCTTTTGGTATTTCCAGGAACAGTTCCGCTGTAGTCAAAACCAGGAGTTCGTTGGGGCAAAAGCCCATTGCTGACATAGAAGATCGTGTCGTATTTGTCAGCATAGACGGTATTGAAATTGGTCAGTTGCATGCTGGACATGGCGGCTTTCCATTCGGAGAAATTCTTCGCCTTGTTCATTTTCCACCACTGCTCAGGGGCTCCGACTCGGTCCAAAGCTCCAAATCGAATCGCAAAGGCACCTTGCTCGGTGACCAAAGTTGGGCCATAGATCGATTTCCAGACTTTCTTAGGAACGGGCACCGTAATCCAGTCCCACAGCCGGACTTTCAGCCAGACGATCTTGGATTCAAGTTCGAGCCATTCTCCATCCACGAGGTATTCCTCCTCGTCTTCCGGATTGAGTTCCAGCTGGTATAGATCCAAAAAGTCAGGTGAATTCACCGTATGCGCCCAGCCCAAGTGTTCATTTACGCCATGGAAAATCATCGCTCCACCTGGGAAAAGTCCTCCCAAAGCATTCCAGCCCTCTTCTGAATTGAGATGGGCTTCGTACCAAGCCACGGGGCCTTCGAGCGGCTGGTGAGAGTTGATGGCTAGAAAGGCTTCTTCGGAATCCGTTCGTGTTGGGTGAATGGCGATGGCATTGGAGCCTTTGGGTAAGGTATCCTCGGGAATCAAGTCCACATTTCCTCCCACGATGGCCTGCACTGCCCGATCTGCACCTGACATTTGGGCTAGTGAAAGGATGTAAGCGGAGATGATTTCTTTGGGATTGATCGGGAAGGCAGGGCCATACAGGACTTCCTCCGGATGATGGTAGGCGTAGTCATTGAGTCCTGCGGCATACCCTTCCAGGACTTTTTTGAATTCGGGAGAAAAGCTGGAATCGTATTTTTCTTTGGCGATTTCTCGAGTTTCCAACAGGTGAACAAAAAAATCAATTCCCGCACCCTGCTCTCCAAATACCCTTCCGGTCAGGGCTTTTCCTGCCAAAACTGTCTTTTGGATCGTCTCAAAATCATCCTCCGCATGAGCCCATGCCAGCCCATAGGCTACATCGGCATCACTTTTTCCGAAAATATGAGGCACGCCAAATTCATCTCGGGCGATTTTCACCTGTGTGGTGTCCCAATTGGTGGGTTTAAGGACCCGCTGGCAACCGATGGAGAAAATAAATAAGAAGAGGAAAGTAAGGATTCTGAGCTTCATGAATTTTGGGCGGAAATGGAAACTCAAGAATAACAAAAAAGCCAACCAATTGGCCGGCTTTTGGGGGTGAACAAACACTTTTCTCTATCCTTTTTTACTCAATTTTTTATTGATTATTTGAACTCATAATCCACACCACTTACCTGAGTCAGTAAAGTAGCTGGAGCATCGAGCGCTATAGCTGACTGTGGGGGCGTTGGGGTGACGGGGGAGTTTTTTGCCAAGTAATTTCTTAAAGCTTGGTGGAGTGTATACTTCGTTTTCTCTGTTTCTGTGACGCCTTTTATTCTGCAAATCATATCATCCGGATCCCCATCCCTTTCGCATGCAGATATTTTATAAATCTTTTGGTGGTCAAGTGGGGTGCCTTTTACCGTAATAGATTCCACTCTTTTTCCCTCTTCACCAAAAGCATTGAATTTGACTTCCATTCCTTTAAACTTCACGACCCAACCTCCGAAACGCTTCGATGCATCTTTTGCAAAGACATTATTTAATTCCTTTTCTATCCACTCGCTGATTTGTATTCCCTTGACTTTTCCAGTCCTAATTTGACTATCCACAGGCAACATGTCGTAGAGGTAGCCATTGGTAATTGGAATTTGGCCGGAGTGGTCTGGAGTAGATCTGGGAGGACAAAATCTGAATCCATTTGAAAGCACTATATCTACGTCTCCCAATTGCCAACTGATGGCATCTAAAATCATGGTATCGATCGTATTCTCGATTACAAAATAGCGGTATAGCGGAATGGTACTGTAGCCGACTACTTTTTGGATATCTTCCAAGTAGGGGCCTTCGTACTTGGCGATGATCTGATTCATCTCCTTGGATTCAGGATATTTTTTGGATTCTACTTCAATAAGTTCATAGCGGTCGCCGATCACCTTTCCGTTTTCGATTTTCAGTTCCAAGTTGCCGACAAAGGATCCGAAAGCTCCAGGCTCTACCACCTTGGCATATTTTGCCTGAATGGGCTTCCTTACTCGCTCGTGGGTATCTCCTCCCAAAATGTAATCCACTCCCTCGCAGGATGGCAAATTGGCCAAATGGATCTGCTGAGAAAGCCCCAAGTGTGCCACGATAGCTATAAAGGCACATTTTTCCTGATTTCTAAGGACATCCACATAGTGGGCAAGGTTGTCCTCAGGCTTGGTGTAGATGATTCCTTTGCTGTAGTTGGGAGATTGACGGATAGGCACCAAGTGATCGGTATAGCCCAAGAAGCCGATCTTGACACCATTGACCGTCCAGATGTGGTAAGGAGGGAAGATCAATTCGCCCTTCTTTCCTTCTCCAAGATCATGGTACATGTTTGCACAGACTTTAGGGGCTGTCAGAGAGCCCATGAGGTGCTGCATGGATTTTTTGTAATAAATCACCTCCCAGTTTCCTGGAAGATACAGATCGTAATTCAGTGCATTTAGGATGGGGACCATCGCTTCGCCCGTGGTTTTCACCGAAAGCTCCGATCCTTGAAACATATCTCCCGTATCGATCAAGAAACTGTGCTTCATCTTTTTCCTATGCTGATCCAAAAAGGTTTTCAGATGGGCATATCCGCCGGTTTTCCGGAAAACGGATTTTCCATTTTCCCAAAACAACTCATCATGTGCGTGGATCTGACAGTGCACATCCGTGGTCTGAAGTATGTTGAGCGTAAAAGAGGAAGGATTTTCTATCTGTGAGGCATTGGTATCTGTCGCAGCATTTGCAACTGAGGCAAGTCCGGTACTGGCACCTAGTGCTCCAAGTTGGGCGATGAATTTTCTTCTGGATGACTTCATGTATTCTGGGCTTATTGATTGATTTTTTTGGGTTGGGAAAAAGAAATAACACCCCAAGATTGCCGAAAATAGAAATTTGAACTTCCAGAAAACGGTGACAGGTGTCACAAAAACAAAAAGCTTCCCGAAAGGAAGCTCTTTAGAATACTTCAATAAGCCGGGTTTCTATTACTTTGAGGCTGTGAATTTTACCACTTCATTTTTCTTGGCAGGCAGGCTCATCAGGTAAGCGTAGATCGCTTTGAGGTCATTCTCTTTCATTCCAGAATACATCATCCAGGGCATGATAGAATTGAATTCCCCCGGGGCAATTTTTGGATTGACATAGGCTGAATCCGCGTACTGTTTGAATCGCTGCACAAACATTTCTTCGGACCAATTACCAATTCCTGTTTCAGCGTCAGGGGTAATGTTGGAGCTCGTGACTACCGAGCCATCAGGAAAAGGAAAACTTCTGCCTCCTGAAAAGGCCAGTTCAGCATTGATCACACCTTGAGGGGTCAATTGAGTATGACATTCAATACAACCTGAGGCGTTCACCAGATAGCCTCCATAGGCAACCTGATCGGATGGGTCTGGTTTTTGGACCAACTGGGCATTTTGAGGCATAGTCCTAAGAATCAGGTTGACAGGAAAGTCAGCTTTCGATTCAGGGATTTCCGTTTCGATCGGGGGAATGGATCGGATGTAAGCGATGATGTCATGAATGTCTTCGCGATCCATTTTTCCATAATAAGGATAGGGCATCAAAGGAAACATGGGTCTTCCGTCTTTGGTCACACCCGTGGTAATCAGTCTGAATAGCTCCCCGTCAGTGTAATCCGAAATTCCAAAAGGAGTGATGTTTCTGGCATAAAATACCCCGGGCAAACCCATGGAGTGATCAAATCGATCTCCACCGGCACCAAGTGTGCCTGGGGTAGGAGGTCCAGAGAACTCTGAAAAATCTCGCTTGGAGTGACAGTCCATGCAGACGGTGACGTGGTTGGCGAGATAGGCTCCGCGCTCAATGCGGTCAGGCGAATACTCGATCGTGATTTCTTCGGGAGCATCCACTTTTGGAAAGCCTAGCTGTAAAAAAGCCAGCGCACATACCAATAGTAAAACAATTGCCCCCAAGAGATAGGCGAATACTTTAAAAATCTTCTTCATAGTGCTTTTGGTTATTTGGATCAATATAAAAAACATTTTTTTGTTAATGAAATGTTGTTTTTGAGCGAGCCGGAGATTGATTTTTGAAAAAACCTCATTGATCAATGTTTGAAGCTGTGGGAGTTTTTTAATTGTATGTTCTTTTTGAAATGAAACCTTCCGAATAAAATTCTTTATCTGCGTCGAAACTCTTTCTATTTTCACGACACACAATCAACTAATCCCCTATGAAGAAAATATTTCTACTTCTTTTCTTTTTGCCTCTCTTTTCAGCAGTTGCACAAGAGCAGGAGGTATTGAAAAAGCTGGATGCCAAAGCCGATTTCTACGGTGATCTGGCGAGACAGATATGGTCGAATCCAGAGCTCGGTTACCTCGAAACCAAAAGTTCAGCTTTGCTCCAAAAGACTTTGGCAGACGCTGGATTTAAAGTGACCGCTGGGGCAGCCGGTATTCCGACAGCCTTCGTGGCAGAATATGGCTCAGGCAAGCCCGTGATTGGGATTATGGCGGAATTTGACGCTTTGCCTGGAGTTTCCCAGGAAGCAGTTCCCTTCCGTAAGCCTGTAGTGGAAGGTGGTGCAGGTCATGCCTGTGGTCACCACCTTTTTGGCGCGGCATCGGTGGCAGCGGGGATTTCCATCATGGACTGGATGAAGGCCAATAAAATCAAGGGTACTGTCCGTGTTTATGGCACGCCAGCCGAAGAGGGTGGAGGAGGAAAAGTTTACATCGCCCGGGCTGGATTGATCAGCGATGTGGATGCGATGATCCATTGGCATCCAAGCAGTCAAAATGCAGCAGGAGCTACTTCTTCGCTCGCTAATATTTCCACTAAATTCAGATTTTACGGTGAGGCTTCCCATGCTGCAGCTGCTCCGGAAAGAGGAAAATCTTCACTCGATGCCGTAGAAGCGATGAATTTTATGGTCAATCTGATGCGTGAACACGTGCCCATGGAGACCAGAATGCATTATGTGATTACCAAAGGTGGCGAGGCCCCTAATGTGGTTCCTGCTTTTGCAGAATCTTATCACTACGTCAGGCATCCTGACGCCATGGTCGTGAAGCAGATTTTTGAGCGGATGGTCAAAGCTGCCGAAGGAGCAGCTTTAGGTACCCAAACCCGCATGGAATATGAAGTGATCAACGGGGTGTACAATCTATTGCCGAATGAGACACTTGCCCGCATCATGCACAAAAACCTGGAAAAAATCGGTGGCGTGACCTATACACCCGAAGAGCGAAAGTTTGCCGAGGAAATTATCAAAACCTACCCTGCAGGTGTCAAAGCTACTCCTGAGGATGCAACTAAAATTGCACCGTTTGTAGTCAGTGAGGAAGGCGGAGGAGGCTCAACTGATGTAGGGGACATCAGCTGGCTGGTGCCTACAGTCGGTTTGGGGACCGCTACTTGGGTTCCCGGTACCTCAGCGCATACCTGGCAGGCGGTGGCCGCAGGTGGGATGAGCATCGGACAAAAAGGAATGATGGTCGCTGCAAAGACGATGACCTTGACTGCGATGGAGATTTTCAATAATCCATCTGTGACTAGTACAGCTTTGGAAGAGCTAAACAAGCGTAGAGGTGAAGGCTTTACTTATGAAGCGCTGGTCGGTAATCGCCAAGCTCCTTTGGATTACAGAAAGTAATTTTCTGAGATTCAATCAAAAGGGCCAGAACTTCCGCTTATGGAATTCTGGCCTTTTTTGATTTGCTCGAGTTCAAAAAAAATTAACTTGGATCTTGCCTTTCACCCCAAATAATCAGGCTATGGATAGACGTAAATCCCTCAAAATCATCGGTGGATCAGTTGCTGGAATCGCAGGACTGGTCTTTGCAGATTGGAAGTGGCAAATTATCGATCGCGTAACGCATGCAGGTTTCTTCTCTTTCGAGGAAGAACAAGTGATTTCTGCCATTGCTGATACGTTTATTCCGGAAGGACTTCCACCGATTTTACCTTCAGCAGAGGCCAAACCATTAGGCGCCTTGAGTACAGGGACTGATCAATTCTTGATCAAGCTTTTTGAAAAATGCTACGAAAAAGAAGATCAGGACTTGATCAAAAGCCAACTTAAGGCTTTGACTAAATCTGGTTTTTTGGACTTGCCTCAAACGGAAAGAGAGCAAGTTCTCATGTCTTTGAAAAACTCTGAAATCGAAGAGGAAAAGAAATTCTATGACCTTATGCGCTCCAATACCGTGATGGGTTTTACCACAGTCAAAGAAGTCATGGTCGAATACCGTGGCTATCAGGTTGCCCCTGGCTATTACAAAGGATGTGTGGAAGTTCCTGTCGAAAAAGCCTAAATCCAAAACGATATGTTGCAAGATTCTAAAGATAAACGCACCTACGATGCGATCGTGATCGGTTCAGGTGCATCAGGTGGCTGGGCTGCCAAAGAACTTACCGAAAAAGGACTCAAAACACTTGTGCTTGAGCGAGGCCGGATGGTTCGCCATATCGAGGATTATCCCACCGCCTCCAAAGCTCCTTGGGAATTTGAATTCCGTGGAGTGGTGCCGATCGAAAAGCGTTCGGGTGTTGGTGCTGCAAACTGGGGACGGGAGGAGACGATGCATTGGGCTTTGGCTCAAGATGAACAGCCCTACATTGAGGAAAAGCCATTCCGTTGGTTTCGAGGCTATCATGTGGGTGGAAAATCGCTGCTTTGGGCGCGAGGTACGCAGCGTTGGTCAGACTTTGACTGGGAAGGGCCTGCTCGGGATGGGTATGCGGTCGATTGGCCGATTCGGTACAAAGACATGGAGCCTTGGTACACCTATGTGGAGACGTTTGTGGGCTTTGCAGGTAGTCGGGACGGCTTGGATGTATTGCCCGATCAAGTCGTTCAACCGGGTTTTGAGCTGAGCTGCGTGGAGCAGTATTACAAAGAAAAGCTAAAGGAACTTTATGGCTCGGATCGTCATCTGATTCAAGGGAGATGTGCACACCTCACTGATCCCCAGCAGATTCATAAGGATCAAGGCAGGAATAAGTGCCAAAACCAAAACATGTGCAATCGAGGCTGTGTCTATGGAGGTTATTTTTCTGCCAATGCTTCTACCTTGCCTTGGGCGGAAAAAACTGGAAATCTGACCATTCGGCCTGATTCGGTGGTGGAGTCTGTCTTGTACGATGAGCAAAAAGGAAAGGCTATCGGTGTCCGGGTAATCGATCGACACACCAAGGAATCCATTGAGTTTTATGCCAAGATCATCTTCCTCAATGCTTCCACGATCAATTCCAACGCGATCCTGCTCAATTCCAAGTCTTCCAGGTTTCCCAATGGATTGGGTAATGACAATGGTCTGATGGGTAAATTCATCACGTGTCACAATTACAGGGGAAGCGGCTATGCGACCTTTGAAGGATTTTTGGATAAGTTTAACGATGGAAGAAATCCCGGTCATGCCTATGTACCTCGTTTCCGGAATGTCTATCGACAGGAGACAGACTTCCTCCGTGGCTATGCGATTGGGATGTCTGCCAGCCGTCAGCTGGATGGAAATGGAGAGCTGATCGGCGATGCCTTGCGCGACAGTCTGCTTAATCCAAAGTATGGCCTTTGGGGCATGTCAGCCTGGATGCAGGGAGAAATGGTTCCCGATGAGTCCAATCACCTGCGACTTTCTACAGAGGAAAAAGACAAGTACGGCATTCCCAAAATCATCATGTCGGTGGAGTGGAAAGAAAATGACGACAAGATGACCCGTGACTTTGTGGAGCAGCAAACCGAAATGTATGAGCGGATGGGCTTCAAAAACATCAATGTCGTCGATCGGGGTTCTCCTCCGGGTTCGGATATCCACGAGATGGGAGGAGTCCGCATGGGAAATGATCCCAGGACTTCCTTGCTCAATAAATACAATCAGCTTCACGCTTGTCCCAATGTCTTCGTGACCGATGGCGCCTGCATGACGAGTGCGAGTACACAGAATCCAACCTTGACCTTTATGACCCTCACCGCCCGAGCTGCGAACCATGCAGTGGAGGAATTGAAAAAAATGAATTTGTAATTAGTTCCCACAGATAAGCACAGATAGAAATCACAGATTTACGCAAATCAGTGAAAATCTGTGGATTTTTCTGTGAAATCTGTGGGAGATATTTATCTAATAAACCTATGAAAAATATCCTTTCCCTCCTGATTCTAGCGTTTGCTTGGATCATTTTCCCTTCCGAAACTCAAGCCCAGAAAAAAGGAGACCCGATGCTTCAGGTGCCCCTCGGTTTTGCTTCCTACACGTTCCGAAATCAATGGAAAAATGGCGTTCCGGAAGCACTCGACATCATCCAAAAAATGGGCTTTACCGAGTTTGAGGGCGGTGCGCCTCAAGGTGTGAGTGTCGAAGACTTCAAAAAAATGCTCGCAGATCGTGGGATTTCTTTGCCTTCCACCGGTACAGGTTTCGAGCAACTGGAGTCAGATCCTCAGGCGGTGGCCGATCGTGCCAAGGCCTTGGGAGCCAAGTACGTGATGTGTGCCTGGATTCCTCACAAGCGGGGGCAGTTTTCCAAAGAAGATGCGGATCGAGCGATCAAAGCATTTAATGAAGGTGGAAAAGTTCTGAAAGAAAACGGAATCACCTTCAAATACCATGTGCATGGCTATGAGTTTCAGCCTTATGGAAAGGGGACACTTTTTGATTACTTGGTAGAAAATACGGACCCGAAATACGTTTCTCTGCAAATGGATGTGATGTGGACGCATTTTGGGGGTGGAGATCCGGCGGCATTGTTGAAAAAATATGGAAAGCGCTGGGTTTCCCTTCACTTGAAAGATTTCAGAAAAGGTGCTCCGAAAGACATGACCGGCCTGACCGGACCTGAAAATGACGTGCCCTTAGGTCAAGGTGAATTGGATTTTCCTGCTATCCTGCGAGAAGCCAATAAGATCGGCATCAAGCACATGTTTATTGAGGATGAAGGTGACCATGAGTTGGAGGCTTTGCCAAAAAGTATTGCGTACCTCAGGAGCTTAAAGTATTGAGTTGATTTACTGTAGCTTTTCCAAAACTCGAAAATTTAGAAAAGTTTCTCATACTCCCCTCAAAAGTGGTGCAGAGGTTCGGGAGGGGCTTGGATATCCCTCCCGATTTCCTCTGACTGGGGACTCACTGAATTAACCAACCACGTAATGAAGATTACAATCACTCATACGGGAGCTGGTTTTGTATCGGCTGATTTTTTTAATGAAATGATTTTATCCTATTCATAAGTATAAAAAAATGAAGCGTCTCTTCTTGCTCACGGTCTTGATTTTGAATGGTTTATCTGGGAATAGCCAAGAGAAAAAAGACCTCAACGTCATCCTGATACATGTCGATGATCTCGGAGCCACAGATTTGGGTGTGTTTGGGAGTGATTATTACGAAACGCCAAATATTGACCGATTGGCAGCAGAGGGGATCAGATTTACCCAATCGTATGCTGCAGCAGCGATTTGCTCTCCGAGTCGGGCTGCGCTAATGACGGGAAAGTATCCCGCACGAACAGGAATCACCGACTGGATTCGGGCAAAGTTTCAGGGAGGATCGGGATTGGCTTTGCCGACCGATTTTGAAGAGAATCAAGGTAAGCCTTTGAAAACCCCCAAAAATCAAGGGTATCTTCCTTTGGAAGAAATGACGCTTGCCGAGCGGCTCAAAAAACTTGGTTTTTCCACCATGCATGTGGGCAAATGGCACTTGGGTGAAGAAGGAAATCATCCCGAAAATCAAGGATTTGACATCAATATTGGGGGAAATGACCTTGGGCAGCCTCCCAGTTATTTTGATCCCTATCTGGCAAAAAATGCAGCGCCTACTTATGTGCTGAAAAATGTGCCTCCACGCAAAGAAGGGGAATTTCTCACCGACCGGGAAGGGGATGAGATGGTGAAATTTATCCAAAACCGCGAAGGTCAATTTTTCATCCATTGGGCGCCGTATGCGGTACACACCCCGATCATGGGGCCGGAACAATTAGTAGAAAAATACAAATCAAAGACTCCCGGTATCCAAAAGAATCCTACCTATGCGGCCTTGGTAGAAAACCTGGATCAAAATGTCGGAAAGGTGATGGCAGAATTAGAAAGGTTGGGGTTGCGAGAAAACACTCTGATCATCTTCACTTCAGATAATGGCGGACTGATCGGGAATCCCCAAAATCCTGTTACCATCAATCTCGGACTTCGCTCCTTCAAAGGCTATCCGTATGAAGGAGGCATTCGCGTACCCACGATCGTGTCTCTCCCTGGGCTAATCCAAGAGGGAAAAGTGTCTGAAACGCCCATTATCACCATGGACTGGGCGCCGACGATCTTAGACATGGTGGGCGCTTCAGAAGTGCAAACCGACGGACAAAGTCTAAGCCCAATACTTTTGGAAGAAGGTCAAATACCCAATCGGGATTTGTTCTGGCATTTTCCTCACTTCCGGGAGCCGGATGTGAAGCCCTATTCCATTGTGCGATCAGGCCACTACAAGCTGATTTACTATTTTGATGGGGGGGACGTAGAATTGTTTGACTTGAGCAAGGATCCTTTGGAGCAAAGTAATCTGGCTTTGGAGTTGCCACACCTGGTAGCTGAGCTGAAAAGCAAGCTGGAAAAGTGGTGGAAGGAGACCGGGGCTAGGTTGCCTGTGAGGAGTTAGATGTTGGATTAGTTATTCCAACAATAACTATTACAATAACTCAAAGCTTATCTCAAAAGCATTGGCTTTTAGGCTAACCATCATGTTCAACTTCTTGGATTGCAACTTTTCCAAAGTTCGAAACTTTGGAAAAGTTCGAATATCAACACACCAGCTTAAACCCGTATCCCCGCACATTCAGAATCTGGATTTCCGGGTCGTCCTGGAGTTTTTTGCGGAGCTTGGTAATAAAGACATCCATGCTGCGGGCATTGAAAAAGTCGTCTGAGCCCCAGATCTGATTCAGAATCACCGTGCGATCGGTGATGTCATTGGCGTTTTGCAATAAGATTTGCAGCAGTTGGGATTCTCTTGAGGTCAGAGGCTGCTCGTGATCGCCAAGCTTCAGCAATTGTCGGGTTGGATGAAACTCATATTGACCTAAGGCAATCCAATCGCTTTGATTTTGTCGAGTTCGCAGACGGTCGAGATGCGCTTTGATCCTCACGATGAGTTCCTCCATACTGAAAGGCTTGCGCACGTAGTCATTTGCCCCGAGTCCAAAGCCCTTGACCACATCCTCGGTTTGGCTTTTGGAGGTTAGAAAGATAATCGGGGTGTGGGGATCAATTTTTCGGATTTCGGAGGCGAGTGAAAAGCCATCTTTTTTCGGCATCATCACATCCAAAACCAGCACATCGGGCTTTTGAGCCTGATAACTTTCCCAGGCTTTATGACCGTCTTGGCAGAGACGTACTTTGAAATCCCGGCTTTCGAGACTTTCCTGAATGATCATGCCCAGCGCCAGCTCGTCTTCGGCCAGCAATACGTTAATTTTGCTCATGGCCAATAAGTGATAAAGGTGGTAGAATTCTTCCCTGTCTCCAGTTCGATTTTTCCTTCGTGCTTTTCGAGAATCTTTTTCACGTAATACAAGCCGATACCGAAACCCTTTACGTCATGTAAATCTCCCTTGGGAATTCGGTAAAACTGCTCAAACACTCGCTCCTTTTGTTCTGGACTGATAGTTCCTCCATTGTCGTGAATGCGGATTTTGTGCATTCCGTTTTGATCCAAGCTGATTCGTATTTGATTACCACCATATTTGACGGCATTATCGAGGAGATTGGAGAGCACATTTTCGAAGTGAAACGGATCCGCGAAAATGGGTTTGCAGTGGGCTGGAATAGTCAGTTCGATGTGTTTTTCCGGCGCTAAAGTCTGGAACTTCTGTACCAGCTGCCGCAACAGCGGTTCGGGTTCGATCTGCTCCTTTTTTAATACCAACTGATCCGAATCCAGTGTGGCTGTTTCGAGCAGTTTTTCCACCATTTGGTTCAGTTTCAGCATTTGGGTTTTGGAGATTCCCAAGTAGCGGTCGGTTTTTTGAAGGTCATTTTCCGGATTGAATTGTTGTATTCCTTCAATTGCAGATAGCGTGGTGGCGATCGGAGTTTTGAATTCGTGGGTGATATTGGCAATCAGGTCCTGCTTGATTTCGGCGATTTCCTTTTGGTTTTTGATCGTTTGATAGAGGTAGTAAAAGGAGTAAGCGATGATTGCTAGGAAGAGCAAGGAAGTAAGAATTTCCGCGAGGCCTCGCTTGAGGATGGTCAAGGCGGTGTTTTCAAAGTACATTTCCAAGGTTTGGTTTCGGGGCAAAAAAGTAGATCTTGAAACCGTTTTAAATTGCATGTTGGGTGCAGTGGCCAATAAAACACTATCTTCTTGTGAGTTGCCACTCAGTTGGACTAATCGATAATTGATATCTATACCTCTTCGATCCAATTCCTGAAAGAGGAGGCCATTGATTTTATCAAAATCCAAGCTATCCCTGGTAATAGAGATGATTATTTTGCTTGTCAGAAATTTTAGCTGATTGATACTGTCGGCCTGATCTTTCCCAAAGAAAATTTGAAGGTTGTTTTTCTTGTCGATTGCCATTTTCCTATTGGAATCAAGAAGGATCATTTCGTGGGTAGAATCGGATTTTATTTCTTCCCAAAATGCATTGGAAAAGTCTTCATTCCTTGCTTTTTCAAGGGTTTGGAAAAGTTTTTCATTCCCGGTAAGCGCCTCAAAAAATCCATCAGTGCTATTTTTTTGATCGATGCTGATTTTTGTGATTTTTCTTTCAGCAATGCTATCTCCTGCCAAAAATAGATTTTCGCCAGAAATGTCCGTCAAAGCGATTACATCAGTTTTTGCTAATTCAGCAAAGTAGTTTTCTACAGCGATATCAAGGCTTTCTTGAATATCACTGATAAGCCGATTTTGAATCACTTCAAATTGAGACACCATCCGCCAAGTCTGCATGGCTATCGCAAAAATCAGCGTAAGGCCGATCAAAATCCCGATTCGCTTGAATTTCAATTTGTTCATGGTGCTAAATTAGCAGGATTAAAAAAGGCTTAAAACCGGAGTTAACACTCGTTAACAATGCTTAACGTGCGGTTTGAATTTGCTTAAGTTCTTTTGTAAAAAAATAAAACACACTTCAACCATGCGATTCATTTCCCTTCTTTCTTCAATGATCCTACTACTAGGACTGAGCACACAGGTATCTATAGCCCAAGGACTCACTGGCCGAGCCTATTACAAGTCTTCTTCCGCATTCAAATTTGAAATGGATTCCTCTAAAATGGCTCCGGAACAAATGGCCGAAATCCAAGCTCAGCTCAAAAAGCAGATGGAACGGGAGTATGTACTTTCATTTACCCCGATTGAGTCCAATTGGAAGCAGGTCGAGAGCCTTGGTGGAGGTCCGGCTACGGCTTCTTCCGGAGGGATGACCATGGTGATCAATACGGGAAGTCAGGATAGGATTTTGTATAAAAACATCGCCGAGCAAGCTTACGAGCAGGAACAGGATGTGATGGGTAAGGAGTTTTTGATCAAAGATGCTCTTGAACCCGCTGAATGGGAACTGACCGGCGAAACCAAAAAAATCGGCAACTACACCGCGCAAAAAGCGACTTATTCGAGAATCATCGACTCTCAGCGATTTTCTACCGGAATGACTGAAATGGAAAAGGTGAAAGACACCATTCAGGTGGTGGCTTGGTTTACCCCGGACATCCCTGTGCCGCATGGTCCGGAGAACTTTTTTGGATTGCCTGGGCTGATTCTGGAAATACAAAACTCAGGAAGAACCCTGATCTGCGAAAAAATCGAGCTCAATCCATCCGCTGAACCTGTGGCCATCGTTCGCCCTAAGCGAGGTAAAGAAGTCACTCGGGAGGAGTTTAGAACCATCCAAGAGGAGAGTATGAAGCAAATGATGAACCGATACCAGGGCAAGCCCGGTGATGGAAATCAGTTTACGATCAGAATAGGGAATTGATGGAAGTCGGATGTCAGATGACCGATGTCGGGCTAAGTGGCTTGCACGCCTTGGCGGGAAGAAGCTTTTGTTAGAATACGAGATAGGTTATTTAGAATTTACTTAGAACAAGTTTTCAAGGTTGTATCATTAGTTCGCTCAACTTTATCACTTTACCACTTTCCAACCTTTCAACTCTAGAATACTAAACCAACTATGCCTTTTTCCAAAAGACTGATTCTTCTTGCCTTTTTTCTGGGATTTGCCCTCTCGGCTTTCGGGCAGGGCAAACCCCTGATTGGGCAGGTTCTTGATTCGCTGAATCGACCAATTCCATACGCCAATGTGGTTGCCATCAACCAAAGCACCCAACGAATCGGCGGCTTTGGGATTTCCAATGACGAGGGTAGATTTAAAATTACGCTCGCTCCGGGAGCAGAATATTTGCTTCGGGTGTCCTTTGTGGGTTTCCGTCAGTTTGAAGTGCCAATAAAAGACTGGGATTCCGAAGTCTCCTTTCAGATCAAATTACAGCAAAGTGATACCGAGTTGGGGCTGGTCGAAGTGGTCTCGGAAATGCCCGTGACCATGAAGGGAGACACCCTTACCTACAAGACAGATGCCTTTACCACTGGAACCGAACGTAAACTCGGGGATGTATTGGAAAAGCTTCCGGGTTTTCAGGTAGATGAAAATGGGGATGTGAAGGTCCAAGGCAAAAAAGTCGACGAAGTGCTGGTGGACGGAAAGAAGTTTTTTGATGGAAATACCAAGCTTGCCACCAAAAACCTCCCTGCAAATGCCGTAGATCGGGTGCAAGTACTTAAAAACTTCAATGAAGTTTCGCCCATTCGAGGGTTGGACAATGACGAAAAACTTGCCTTAAACATTCAGCTCAAAGACGGGAAAAAGAACATGGTCTTTGGGGACTTGGAGGCAGGCCTTGGACCTCAGAAGCGCTATCTCGGTCATGCAAACGTATTTTACTATGCTCCAAAACTCAATGTCAACCTGATCGGAGGAAGCAACAACGTCGGCGAACAGACTTTTACGCTACAGGATTATTTTCGCTTTAGCGGAGGAATGGCTGGACTGGGAGGTCGGGCAGGTTCGCGGGTTCAGTTGAATGGGGACGATCTCGGGATTCCTTTGGCAGACCGCACGAATGCCGCCCAACTCAAAACCCATTTGAGCGCCTTGAATCTTAACTATACGCCAAGTAAAAAGTGGAGGCATACCGGCTTTTTGATCGCTTCTGCTTCTGACAATGAACTGGGAAGCAATTCCCTTCGCACCTACCTCAATGCAGGTGACAACGTGCAGGAAAAGCTAAATTCCGTCAGTCAGGTAGAGAATAAGTCTGCGTTGGGAAAATACACCCTAACTTTTACGCCTAAGGACGAGACCTATGTCAAATACAGCCTGTTTGGGAAGATTTCGGAGATTGCAAACAGCAATCAACAGCAGTCGGATTTCGGGCAAAACCTTCAAAATATTGCCTCCCTGAATACGCGAACTCCGTATTCTTTGCAGCAAAAGTTGGAATGGTTTCATGCCCCAAGCGAGCAGCACGTCTTTTCCACGGAGATCAATTGGGAAAGTAAGTTTGCCGATCCGCTCTTCGACTTGCAGACCAATTTGAGGCCTCTTTTGGGACTGTACGCGATTCCTGATGCACAGACTTACCGCCTGTTTCAATCTCAGGAATTGAGGACCAATACCCTAGAGGGAGCTTTCAACTATTACTACATCCTTAACCCAACCAACCACCTGAATTGGTCGCTCGGCTACCAGAATTTTTCCCAAAGTTTAACCGGTTCGCTCCGTCAAGAAAATTCTACCCAACCCTTTGATGCCTTCAAAAATGAAAATGAGTTTAGTTTGCAGGATGTTTATTTGGGTACTACCTGGAAGACCAAGTGGAAAAAAGGAGTGCTAAGTCCTTCTGTTTTTCTCCATCGCTATGCCTGGAGAGATCAGCAGATCGCCGGTCAACATTCCTTTAACAAAATCTTGGCGCTGCCCGGAATGTATGCCAAATGGGATATCAAATCCAATCGCTCGCTAACCTACCGATTCCAGACTGAGGCCAATTTCATGGATATCCAAAAACTTGCTCAGGGCTTGGTTTTGCAGGATTACAATGCGGTTTTTCAGGGAAATCGAGCCTTGGATAATGGTCTTTTCGATACGCATACCTTGAGCTATACCCATTTCGATATGTTTTCTGGATTGACGATGTTCGGAAATCTGAATTACCAGCGCAAGCGAAATGAAATCACGACCACGACAGATTTTGCCGGAATCAATCGGCTGCTTTCCCTGATCAATATTCAGCCGGTCAATGAGACGCTCAATGGAGATATCCGGCTTGATAAGGCGCTGAATAAACTCAAGTTTGAACTCGGTGGCCGATGGAATGCCTTTTCCACCAATTTGATCTTGGACGACCGACCTACTCAGAATCAGCAGTTTTCCCAAACTTACGACACCCGACTGACCACCACGTTTTTCAAAGTTTTGGAAGTAGATCTTGGTTATTCGTTTACTGCCAACAACTACTTGTCCGGCGCAGTTGAAAACACCTTTACCACCCATAGTCCCAAGCTGGAGATCGATCTGGATATCATCAAAGGCTTGAAGCTCAAGGCAGATTATACCTACAATACTTACCTCAATCAGGCGGCAGCCACCCGAAGTGATTTTGACTTTCTCAATGCTTTTCTTTTGTACCGCAAAAAGTCTAGCCCTTGGGAATTCAAAGCTTCGGTTTGGAATGTGTTTGACACCAGGTCCATTCGCAGAGACAGTTTCAATGAAAACCTGATCAGTACCTTTTCCTATTTGGTGCAGCCAAGGTATGGTTTGCTGACGGTGAAGTATGATTTGTAGAAGGCAAATAAAATTTACTACTACTTAAGACTAAAAAAGGCCTGGATTTGCGTCCAGGCCTTTTTTTCAATTTTCCGATTCTATCAAACTGTAGCCACCAGTTTCACATCGAGCTTCACTTCATCGTAGATCATTTTGTCTGCCAAGTCTTCGAAATAGCTTCCAGATCTGTACTTGATGTCAAACTTGGTACGGTCAAACGTGATCTGACCAGTTGCAGTCATTTTGCCTCCAGCCACAGCTGCTTTCGCAGGGAATGTGATCGGTTGGCTGATGCCTTTGATGGTCAAGGTTCCGGAGATAGTGTAATCAGAACCATTGGTCGTTTTGGCACTGGTGATTTTGAAGGTTGCAGTGTTGAACTTTTCTACTGAGAAAAAGTCATCTGACTTCAGGTGATTGGTCAGGTTGCCTTTGGATTTTGGATCTGTGAGGTCTTCCACAGTCAGGTTGACCATGTCCATGTCAAAAGATCCTCCTGTGATTTTTCCGCCTTTCACATCTAGAGCGGCATTTTTGATCGGAACATAGCCCCAGTGGGTTCCGGTCACTTTGGAAGCTTCCCAGCGAACTTGGCTTTCGGCTTTGTTTACCGTAGCTGGTGCAGGATTTTCAGCTAGTGTAAAAGCAGCAGCTACACTCAAAATCAACGTGGTAATCAGTTTCATAAGTTTGATTGTTTTGGTTTAGAAAAACTTGATTAGAAAATAACGCTGATTAGACTAATAAGGATTTGAATTGTTTAAAGTGGCTTGGTGAAAAAATGTTATTCCTATCAAACCCATA
>JAGXQZ010000080.1 GCA_018336015.1 Algoriphagus sp.
CCGAGTTCGGGGTTCGGGGTTCGGAGTTCGGGGTTCGAGGTTCGGAGTTCGGGGTTCGGAGTTCGGGGTTCGGGGTTCGGAGTTCGGAATTCGAGGTTCGGAGTTCGAGGTTGTCAAGCCTGCCTCCCGTAGGGATGGATGTTGGTGGTTAGAGGGTGGAAAGGTTGTAAAGTTGTAAGGTTGTAAGGTTGCCTGTACTGAGCACTCGTATTGAGCTTGTCGAAATATGTCGAAGCATCGGGGTTGTCAATGTTGTCAGGTTGTCTGGTTGTCCTGTTATCCGGCCTGCCTCCCGTAGGAAGGTTGTCGAAGTAAGTTAAATCAACTTTTAACTGCTAAGTCCTCAATGGAACGCGAAGAGTTAGATGGAATAGGATTGAAACCTTGAAAGAACTTCAAAGACTTTTTGAAAATCAAGCTTTGAACGTTTACAAGGAGAAATGCTAACGCTATTTAAGACTTTCATCTGTTATGGAGCCGAGAGTAACTTATCTACTTGAGATTTAAGCAATGGAATATCTTTATTTACTATCCCCCAAATGACGATGTTATCTACAGAGTCATAGGCATGAATCACCCAGTTTCGAAGGTTAACAATTCGTCTTGCCTCAGAAATGGGTATATCTGGATTAATCTTGAGTAGCTTATTAGTCGCTTCCCCAATGATTTCGAGCTCTCTTTCGACTGCCCTTCTGAGCATTTTTTTGCTTTGAAAAACCGTGAAATCACGTGTTTCCCCTAAATACTCAGAAATAGAATTTACTGCCACCTGAATATCCAACAACAGCTTTTTTTCTTCAAGAAGCATAAAGAAGTCTTCTGGTTTGGAATACCTTTTCTTTAAAAAACTTATTTTCCAAAGAGTTCACCGTAATGAGATCTACTTTTCTATGAAAGATCTTTTCAAGCTCTTCATGTAATCCAAAATAGTAATCTGTGTAAATATCGAATGGCAGTTTTTTGAAATTCACTATAAAATCAAGATCACTTTCTGCTGAGAAATGCTGCTCTAAGGAAGACCCAAAGACAAAAAATTCTTCTACCTGATAGTGCTGACAGAGTTTTATGATTTGCTCCTTATTTTTTACGATCAATTCTATTCCTTTCGGAATACGATAGGTACTTTCGGAAGAATCAGATACTTGATCGAATAAGGTCTTGAGTTCCAAAATTTTTTTTAAAGAAAGTTAAAAGATATTTTAACCGCGAAGGGCACAAAGGGGTAAAAAGTTGTCTGGTTGTCTGGTTGTCAGGTTGCCTGTACTGAGCACTCGTATTGAGCTTGTCGAAATATGTCGAAGCATCGGGGTTGTCAATGTTGTCTGGTTGTCCTGTTATCCGGTTGTCGAAGTAAGTTAAATCAACTTTTAGCCGCGAAGGGCTCCAAGAGAAAAGAAGAGTACTCTAAGTATTTTAACCGCGAAGGGCTCAAAGAGTAATGAAGAGTGCTCTAAGGTTTTTTGCCACGAAGAACCGCGAAGGAACACGAATTAGTGGTCAGTGAACAGTGGTCAGTAAGTAGTCAGTGGTCGTCATCGCGAGGAGCAGCAATAGCTTTTGGTAATTGCGGAGGTAGGCTGCGACGAAGCGATCTTTAACCGCGAAGGACTCTAAGAGAATAAAGCTGCTTTTTTACCACAAAGAACCGCGAAGGAACGCGAAGAATTAGTTGGAATAGGATTGAAGCCTTGAAAGGACTTTGTGAATTTATAAACTGACTAGCTACTAGAATCCGGTGATTGAGAAATATGCTTTGAAATATTCGGAATCAATTCAATTAGAAAATCGGGGAAATCATTTAAAAGAATAAGCTCCCCTCTAGATAGGGAAAAGCAAAATCTAGGTTCTTTCTTATATGCTGAACAGTCGAAAACATCAACTGAATCAAAATAAGAAAAGTTGGAATCGAGGTTTGCAAATCCCTCATAATACCTCTTTTTGATTTCAGAATCCGGGACATAATGTCCCCCATTTTCCACTCGAATTGCAACTCTTTTTTTTGCCTCCTCAATTGAATCCAATACGAAATAGATCAATTGAATCTCGTACCCATTCTTTCTAAATTTTTCTGGCCAAAAAAGAGGTGTTGAGTTAAAGTTTGTTTCGTAACAAAAGTCCCGCTTATATAGAATTGACTCACTTACTTGCTTTTCAAGCTCCTCAAATGCAAGATTATGAGCCATTTCATCCTGAATATCTGAAGGCTGAATTTGTTTGTAATAGTCCAAAAAGTATTTTTCGTAATCAAATGGGACTAATTCTCCTTTAAATAAGGCTTTAGAAAAAGATTATTTACCAGCCCCATTGCATCCTGCTACTATCCAAAGACTAGGTTTATCCAAGGTTAAATTGAGGCGAAGGGATTGGGTTTTTCTTAAGTGTACCTTTCTTTAAGGCTTTTTCATATACTTCAATTTCTCGAATTACGCGGGGCATCTCTGACTTAAGCTTATTTTGAAAAGTCTCAATCTCTTTTTCTTTTGTCTTTGTATCCATGACTTCAAATTTATGGTTAACTGCTGTCATTCTATTGAGGGATTTAATGAATATATCTCAGATAATCGATCACCTCAAATGGGTATTCTGTGCAAAGTAGGTAGTGAACGTCATCGCGAGGAGCAGCAAAGGCCATAGGACATTACGGAATTGGGCTGCGCCGACGCGATCTGAAGGATGGTTGGCTGGTTGTCTGTGCTGAGCACTCGTATTGAGCACTTGTATTGAGCTTGTCGAAATATGTCGAAATATGTCGAAGCATTGAGGTTGTCAAGGCAAGTCGCTACTCTGCTGAGGATTGGAAGTTGATCATTGATCATTGGTCATTGGTCATTGCCTACAGCTTCGCCACTTCGATCCCAATATGGACCTAGCAGACTGAGTAATAAATTTACTCAGTCGATTTATAATTGCAACACTCCTTCGGTGAAATGGGAAAATAACGAAAGACCATCTCCCTGCTCTGCTTAGGACATTTTAGGTTTGATCTTACCGGGCACCCCTACCACGGTGACATCCTCGGGCACATCGCGGATGATGACAGCCCCTGCACCGATGATGGCATTTTTTCCAATTTTCACTCCCGGCAGGACGGTAGCCTGAGCTCCGATAAAGCATCCTTCTCCCAGTTGACAAGCGCCCAACAGGACGGCTCCGGGGTTGATGACAGAAAATTCTCCGATGCGGACCTCATGGTGAATTTGCGCACCTACATTGACCAAAACTCCCAAACCCAGCTGGACTTCCGCTCCGACAAATGCAGCACTGAGTATATCTGCTTTTTCTGTACAGGCCGAAGGGCTGATCACCGCTTGAGGACCTCTGAGTGCTTGATGTGATCCTCCCAGTTGGGTAAATTCTTGGTAGAGCTTTTTTCGGAAAACAGGCAATCCCACGCCCAGGACAAACTCTTTGTGCTG
Organism: Algoriphagus sp.; assembly: GCA_018336015.1. GTDB lineage: Bacteria > Bacteroidota > Bacteroidia > Cytophagales > Cyclobacteriaceae > Algoriphagus > Algoriphagus aquatilis. The sequence goes on from JAGXQZ010000080.1 coordinate 3,417, forward strand.
AGATAGCCATGCCTTCACCTGGATTAAATCGGAGAATGTAGGTATAGCAGCAGGCCAAAGCGGGGTGATTTTCTCCCCATAAACAGCAATCGAGGACAGATTACGTGGCCTGAGGACATCTAAAACTTCGAGGGCATGCCCTCCGGCACCGGCGATGATCATGGGAGAATGTGGGTTAGGAAATTCACAGTTCGAGGTTTGAGATTCGGGGTTCGAAGTTCAGGGTTCAGCAATCAACTTACTCATTTCTCCAAGTTCAAAGAACAACGGTAATCGAAGGAGGCAATCTGAGAATTTATCCGAATTGGGTAATTGGCGTTGGTATTGATCCGGAAAGAGGCCTTGAGCAACTTGGGATCGGTGAAGGCTTTGGTAATGAAACACTGATAAAATCCGGTGATCTTTGAGCATCTGGGCAAATGCTGTACGGGCTTCAAGACTTTCAAACAGCACATAAAAGAGATGAGCGTTGGCCATTTTATCCTTTGACATCACTGAAAATGAGAGCCCCTCTCCTGCCTTTTGCAAAAGAGTCAGGTAGTTTAGATCAAGAAGTTGGGGTAATTCCTGGTGGGTCAAAAAGCTATGGTAGTCATTCCAAATCTGGAGTCGTCGATGTTGGATGGAATTGAGATTTTCGAGTTGTGCCCAAAGAAATGCCGCTGTCACTTCCGAAGGCAAGAAGCTGCTTCCGACATCGACCCATCCGTATTTATCGATTTCTCCTCGGAAAAAGGCCGCTCGGTTGGTGCCTTTTTCCCAAATGATCTCAGCGCGTTTGACAAAATCCGGATGATTGATGGCCAACATCCCTCCTTCTCCGCACTGGATATTTTTGGTTTCATGAAAGCTGAAGCATCCCAAATGTCCGATTCCACCCAAGGCTTTGCCTTGGTAAGTACTAGCTATGGCTTGGGCGGCATCTTCGACGACAAAGAGGCCATGACGATTAGCGATGGCCATGATTTCATCCATATCACAAGCCAAACCTCCGTAATGGACCACTACGATGGCCCTGGTTTTGGACGTGATCAAAGGTTCCAACTGGCTGACATCCAGATTGGGATGATCGGCCTGACTGTCTACAAAGACGATCTTGGCTCCTCTTAGCACAAAGGCATTGGCAGAGGAAACAAAGGTAAAACTGGGTAGAATGACCTCATCGCCCGGCTGGAGATCCAAAAGAATGGCCGCCATCTCGAGTGCATCTGTACAGGAAGTGGTAAGCAGGCACTTTTGAAATCCATAGCGTTGCTCAAAAAACTCCTGGCAGCGCCGGGTAAATTCACCGTTACCGGAAATTTTGCCCAAGTCTACCGCTTCCCGGATGTAGTCGAGTTCGCGCCCGGTGAGATAAGGTTTGTTGAAAGGAATGAGCAAGGGTGGTGGGGTTTCTAGGTTGGAGGTTCGGAGTTCGGGGTTGTAGAGTTGTCAGCTTCGCGTTGCTTGTGTTGAGCGGAGTCGAAGTATTGAGGTTGTCAGGGTTGTCGGATTGTCTAGTTGTCCAGTTGTCCAGTTGTCGGGGTTGAAGTAGGAAGTCAACTTATTTCGGTAACCGGACAACCATCCCTTCGGGAGGCAGGCAGCTTTAGCGGATAACCAGACAACAGCGCTAGCAGACAACCGGACAACCATCTCTTCGGGAGGCAGGTAGCCGTAGGAAGATCGTTCGACAAGCTCACCATTGGGACAATCATCCCCAATAGTGATAGATAAATTGCCTTTGGACAACTTGGTAACCCATGCTGTGGTAAAGCGCAGAGGCTGGGAAATTGGCTGTTTGAGTTCCGATGGTCATGGATTGAGCACCTTTTTGAATGGCGAAATTTTCGGCAGCCTGGATCAATCTCTTTCCCCATCCCTTGCCTCTATGGTCTTTTCGGACTGCAATCAGACCGATTAGAGCCTCATTTTCTAACACTTCACAGGTGACAAAACCCGCTAGTTCTTCAGCAATCAAGACTTCTTGTTGAGCCAGCGCCTTTTCTATCCAAAGCCGGTACAGCTTTTCAAACTCCCGATTGATAAACCTGGGATCGGTATGAAAGCGGGAAAATCCTCCACTTTCCAGCGCAAGAGTTAGCAGATTTTCCGACAGTTCCCCGGAGTAGGGATAGATTTCTGTGGTATTGGGATTTTGCCCTTTTAGATTTTTGAAAAAAGTCAAACGGAGATCGACGGACTGGATTTGAGTGGATTTAAAATCAAGCGGTACTTCAGAAAAGAGGTATACCAATCTGTATGATTTGGCAGCTTCCAAAAACTTCAATTCAGACCAGACTTCATCAGCCAAGCACTTTCCCACGGAGTATCCGAAGAGGGAGGAATCAAAAGAAAGCGGGGTGATCAAGGGTTGACAAGGTTGGTTTGTTGTCAAAGTTGTCGGGTTGTCGAGGTTGTCAGGTAGTCCGGGTTGTCTAGTCGTCAATGTTGTCAGGTTGCCTGTGCTTAGCGTAGTCGAAGCATCAATGTTTTAGAGGTTATCAACCTTATAGTAGGAAGTCAACTTGTTTAGGTAACCAGACAACCATCCCTTCGGGAGGCAGGCAGCTTTAGCGGACAACGGATTGACCGAACTATGCTCCAACACTTTTTTCCACGATGTAAATGGGACGTTTTTTTACTCCCTCGAAGGTCTTTCCCACATATAGGCCTACCATCCCCAAGGTAACTAACAAAAACCCGGTAAGCATCCACAGGGAAATGATCAAACTGGCATAACCAGCGACAATGATCTGCCCTTGTACGTATCGGAACAAGGTGAATATGGCGAATAGGAATCCAGTCATTGCTACCAATAAGCCGAGCTTGACAGTAAGACGGATGGGTTTATCGCTGTAAGCGAGCATGATGTCTAAGGCCAGATTGAACAAGCGTTTGAAATTATAACTGCTCCCTCTATCCTCATTGGCTGCGTGTATCACATCGATGGCAGTCTGCCGGAATCCAACCCAGCGCACCATAGTGGGAAAGTAGCGAATGCTTTCCCTCATTTCAGTTATTTGTCGAATGACTCTTTGATGGTAAATTCCAAAATTGGCGATCGTCTCATCCTGCTGAGAACCTGTCAGCCAGGCGAGGGTTCGGTAGAAGAGTTTGGAAGAAAGTTTCTTAAGAAACCCATCTTGTCTATTAGCCCGTCGTGCTAAAACCACATCAAATCCCTCCTGAGCTTTTTGCAACAAAGGGGGAATCTCTTCCGGTCGATCCTGTAGATCACAATCCATCACTACCACCCATTCTCCTTTTGCCTGATCGAGCCCCGCAGTAATGGCGTAATGTTGTCCGAAATTGCGTGATAGCTTGAGTCCGATTATCTCAGGATGCAACTCTGAGAGACGCTCGATTTCCGACCATGAATTGTCTGGACTGGCATCTTCCACTAGGATAATTTCAAAATCCATGGAGATCGGACTCACGGCTGCCTTTATCCTTTGGACAAGTTCGGGGAGCTGCTTCTCAGCCTTATATACTGGAGATACGATTGAGAGAAGAGGCATTTGGAAGAGAAGGTTGGGTTATTGGGTTGTCCGTTTGTTTAGTTGTCTGGTTGTCGAGGTTGTCCAGTTGTAGGGTTGCCTGTGCTGAGCGTAGTCGAAGCATCAAGGTTGAAGTAGGAAGTCAACTTGTTCAGGTAACCAGACAACCATCCCTTCGGGAGACAGGCAGCTTCAGCGGACAACAGCCGTAGGCGGATGGTTCGACAAGCTCACCATCCTGACAACAGCCGAAGGCGGATAACCTGACAACACCTTAAGCTACATCAGCGAAGATCCGCTCCATTCTTCGGAAATACATCATGCCGAAAACAAAGCAAATCAAGGCGACTATGCTACCCGGCCAGATCCATTCCCAAGGCATGGGCCGATCCAAAAATGCGGCTCGAAATCCTTCAATCACACCGACCATGGGATTGAGAATGTAGAAATGGAGGTATTTTTCGGGTACAGCCGAAGTGCTATAAACCACGGGAGCAGCATAGAGCAAAAGTTGAACTACAAAAGTTAACGCGTGCTTCACATCCCGATACTTCACTGCCAAGGCTGATAGAAACATCCCGATTCCCAAGGAGCACATTAACAATTGGACGGTAAGCAGGGGTAAGACCAATATCCCCCAACCTGGCATTTGCCTGAAATAAATCAGCATCCCGATGACCACCACAAAGGCTATGGTAAAGTCCAAAAGCTTGGAAAGAATAGCTGAAAGTGGGAGTACCATTCTGGGGAAATACACCTTGGTGATCATGTTGGCATTTTGAATCAGGGAGTTAGCCGACTCAGTAAGCGTACCAGAGAAGTAATTCCATGGCCATAATGCCAGATAGGAAAACAACACATAAGGCATTCCATCGGAATCTACTTTTGCCAAACCTCCAAAAACCAAGGTAAATACCAGTGTGGTAAACAAAGGCTGAATTATTGCCCAAGCTACTCCCAAGACTGATTGGGCATACCTGGCCTTGATCCCCCTGAGCGTAAGGAAATAGAGTAAATCCTTGTATCTCCATAGCTCTTTGAAATCGACCATTTTCCAGCCCGAAGAAGGCTCGATAACTTTGACAAGTTTGGGGTTGGGTAAGGTTTGACTCATTTCGCTACTTAGAGATTACTAAAACCAGAGAACAGAAAATTGATTACGGTTACATTAATCCCCATGGATCACTTCCAGTTTTTTGGATTTGATAGATTTCAATATTTCAAGAACCGATCGATGGCTGTTTTCTTTTTTCCAAAGCTCTCCAAATGCAAGATCGAGATCATAATCACTGAATGGCTCGTATCCTGAGCTGGTATAATGGGTAAGTTCCCCGAAATATACTTTTTCACCAATGGAGTAAAAATCCACCCTGCAATAGGTAAAGGGCTTGGATAGCTTGGCAGCTATTTCCATCATTCGCAGATGATTTGGCAAAGGAGGTAAGGGCCAAAGTAGAGGTTTATTTATCATTTGAGCACCTTCAAGGTGGTTGAGATTTTCATCTACAAAGACTCTTTTTTGATCTTCAAACCTATCTGAAAGGATCATCAACATTTTTGGAATTCCATGAAAGCAGTAATACTTAATATCCGCAGGAATTTGTCCATGTTCGGTTCGGAGCACTTTTTCACAGACTATCCTCCTGGGAATATCTCTGTAGGCCCATTCATGCATGCCTTGGCCATAGCTGGTAGAAAGCCAATTTTCACAGGTCTCCTGGATGAGTTTGGGATCAGCCCCTGGCTGGACTAGCATATTTCCCCCTGAAAAGTGGTTGGCTTTCATGAAAAATTCAAAGTCCCAATTTTGGTGAGGGATATCCCTTCCAGTTTTGCTTATAAAATAAATAGGGATCAGTATTTCCTCAGCTTCTTGATCACCCAGGACGCTTTTCACATAGTCTCTTACCTTTACTTTATCAGAAGTCAAGGTTAAAAGAGGATTTCGGTCTTTGACTTTTTTCCAATTGATCTTCGCATTGTGAGTCAATGGATTTTGCAAATCCAAAGGATACCCATTGCAGTGTTCAAACATTTTCCTGAGTTTGGGATACCCCAAAACTGCTTGTCTAAACTCAAAGGCCCTATTGCGCCAACGTTGAATTGCTGCCGAGCTGAAAATCAACATAGAAAGTGAGTAATTATACTTTAAAAGCTTTTACAAAAAGGAGATTCAAGCTCTTGAAAACTCCATAAACAGCATCCTGAAAAACTGTAAAGAATATTTAGGCCTTAAATATTTGGTAGCCACCAACCCATACTTCAGGGCAAGCCGAATACGGGTAGATTTCGATATAGGATGGTTAAAATTCTTTTCGGGAAGGTTCAAAACTTCTTGAAATAGGACCAATTCGGAATCCACTACTTTACTTTTTTCCTGAAAATGGGAAGTAATGGAATTGCTGTGAAAAAAGTACTTAAAGGAGGGCTCTTCCAAAATCCCCCAATTGGTATAATTCAGAACGACTCGAAGGTAAAGCTCCCATTCCTGATGACGCTTTAATCTGAGATTAAACAAACCTGATTCCTTGAGAATATTTCTCCTCAACAAGGGGCCTCCAGTTAGAAAAATCAGCTTAAATTTTAAGTAATCATCAATTGGGTTTTCGCTCGTCAAATTTTGAGCAAACTTTCTGTTGCCCACAAAATCATCATCAAAATTCAAATCAGCCTTCGCTATGACAAATGGCATTTTGGGGTGACTTTGAAGATAGTCCACTTTTCGCTTCAAAAACCACGGGTACATAATATCATCACTGTCAAACCATTGGATAAACTCTCCTTTGCAGAGGGAAAATGCATGATTTCTGCAAAAATTAGCTCCCTTTGGAATTCCGGCCGGTCTCAAGACAACCCTAAAACGACTGTCTTTCTCTTCGTATCTTTTTAGAATCTCCAAGGATTCATCCGTAGAATGATCATCTACGATAATACACTCCCACAAGGGATATTCCTGGGTAATAATGGAATCAAGGGTGGCAGCGATAAACTCTGCCTTATTAAAATTGGGTATTAAAATAGAAACAAGCCCTGGTTCGAAATACAATGTTTTAAAATTTAATTTTTAATTATATAACTTGAAGGGATTTAAATAATTTGAATTCGGTATAAACAAACGCATCCTAATTATCAAACCTTTACCGTCCTCAGAAATTGGGGCTTGGTGTTGAAAAAGAAGATAATTGTCGAAAAATAAAATTCTACCGAATGAAATTTTTCTTGGCTCATTTGGTAAACAAGCCTGTTTAGACCCGCCGTCCATAACCGGCAGATTCAAAATTTGCCAAGCTAACCGCATGACCTTTTGCAAATAAAATTCAAAGCATATTCCAGAATAGCTCATCTCCCAATTGCTTCTAAACTCCACCTCGACACGAATTCATCAGCAGGAATATAGTACAATTTTTTATTAGAATCATTTTGATTTTTTATAGAAAAAAATTGCCCAGTTAGACTTTTCCTCAAGATGGATTTCCTTCATTCAAGGACTTCCCAAAAATTGAACTCCTCACCAGGCAATTCCAAGACATTCCTATCGGGATAGATCATTTCCTTTATGAAGCTTAAATCCTGATCAGAAACCCATGGCTACAGCGCTTCATTTGCCTCTTTCATACATTTGGTAAAGTACTATTAGAAAAGGAATTCGAGTACCGAAAGCTAGATTTTGCTCACCTTTTTGCGGCATCTATAAACAGCCACCGCTTCAAACATTTCCACTGTTCTTAATGCAGTAAATTGATGTGGATAGGTCATTAATTGCCGTAAATCATGATTCCAACAATATCCTGAGGATCGGTATCCAAAATAGTTACCTGAACCTTTCTATTGACCTTTTCAAACGTTTTGCTTTTAATAAATTCCAGGTATTGAGTATCCAGGTTCTTCCCAATGACAACCATCTCCACTATGCCCGAATCTATCCCCATGGCATAATCTCCGACAATGTAAGCCCTTTCTACCTCACCCATCCGACGAACTATCCGCTCCATCAGGTCATCCAAACCTAAAAATTTGGAAACCATGTTTTTGATTTCCGTGAAAAAAGGATGCATGTGATTTGCCCGATAGACTTTGGTTTTGCCTTCATCCTCTGCCAACAGCAAACCTGCCTCCGCCAAACGGTTGAGCTCCACCCGCACCGAATTGGTGGATTCTTCAAATTCTTTGGCCAAGGAGCGCAGGTATCCTGAATTATTGTGTGCGAAAAACTTCAAAAGGAGCTTTACACGAGTTTTGGAAGTGACTAGGGAGTCGAGCAAAGGTTAGATTAGGGTGATTAAGAGATTGGAGATAAGGAGAATTGATATAGAAAAAGTCTCTTCACCTAATATGGCTGAATTGAAAACGGGGTCAAGTCTAAAGAGAGAATGATTTACTAATTTTCCACGCTTCGCCACTTCACTCCCAGATGGGGAGTTAGCGGATTGAGTAAAAAAATTACTCGGTAAACAAATTTAAAGGCTTTAAGGAGTTTTGCAAGAGTAAAAAGGTAGAAGACAAAAGGTTGTTTGCTACCTTTTCTTGTATTGAAGAAAAATGAAATTAGCTGTCTGGACTGAATCTGTTTGAACAAAAGAACCAAATGCATGATCCATGTAATCAGGAAATACAATTTCTGTATTTGTAGTAGGAGTAATCAGTGCATACTCTTGAATATTTGCAAAACTGGAAAGATTCAACCTTTTCAGGGCTTTTTTCTGAAACTCACTCCTTGAAATCCAGCCCGTGGATAGGAAAGGGACAGGATTCAAAGATGAAAATCTAAATCCCAAATTATGTTCATGGTATCCTTCAATAAGGACAGGTACGGATGGATTCAATCGGCTTTGCAGACTTACCAGTTCACTATCCATAACTTTTCTTCCTCTCCCCTCTTTCAAAAAGTTAGACAAATGAATACCGAATGTTATCATAAAGAATAAAAACAATCCAATGCTGGCATTCCTATGGATGTCAATCTGGCCAAGCTTGAATAACGGAACCAGAAAACAGAGAAAGAAAAGAAAGATTACTCGACCCTGAATCAAAAAGAAGTGGTTGAAAATCAATAAAAACAATAACCAAAAGCTTCCAAATAGAATTAGTGAATGTTTTTTTTTGATCATTAAAAAATAAAAAAACAGAATACCAAGAATCAAAGCGGATTTATAGGCTTCCACTTTTTGAAATCTCCATAATCTCTTAAGCGAATTAAGCGCGTAATCAAAAGTAAAAAAGCTCAAATCCAGGCTTTTTTTCTTTTCCTGCAAATCAGTTTCAGAAATCCCCGAGTCTTCAAAATACCATCTGGAGAAAAAATAAAGTTCTGAAGATTCGGGAATCTTTTTTTCCAAAATCTCCTGGTAAAAAACAGGGTGATCAATTACTGCCGCTCGGATTCGGTTAAACTTTAAAAATTCTGCATATGGAGAATTTATTTCGTAGATCGATTTTGACCCAATGAGGGAAATAAATAAAAGAACTATCCTAATTATCGGTTTACTAATTCTTATTCTAAAACTAAAGGGAAAGGTGAATATGGAGCAGAAAATAAATCCCAAACCAATCAAAACTGCAGATTCCCAACGGATCATAATTCCCAAGGAGAGCAGAACAAATGCTAATCGCCATAGTAGTTTTGATTCTTTTCCAGTCAAAATCACCAAGGAAGAAAAAGCAGCAAAGCCTGCCACCAATGTAAACTGGGGGAAAATACTTAAATGAAGACTGATAAGCAGTATAAAAAATGCCAGGAGATTTCTGGATAATTCAGATGTGTGGATTTGAGAAACACTTTTGATAAGTAAAGCAAAGGAAAAATAAATGGTAAGAAACCATAGGCTCTCGTACCAATAAATAGATGGTCCAGCAGTATAAAGTTTCGAAAACATCCAACTCAAAACCGGATGGATAAATACCGCAAAGGGTTCAGGGGTACCCGTATAAGCTCCAGATACGAGCCACATCATGATCACATCATCATTCACCTGAAATCTCCATGGTAGCCAAGTGATCATGGCTATAGAAATAGCCCCCCAGGTATTCCAAAAAAGAAGAAATTTAGTTTTACTCATCAATTCCATAGCAGGTAAATCAAATTTCCCTGGACAGAACCTAGAGGTTGGGATTGTGTATATATCCAACCTTCAGGCAATGATTGAATTGGACTGTATAAGATCACATTAGGTGGCGAGGGAGAAATAAGCTGCAATTGGTTTTTATCCCAGACATTTGATGAATAAGGAATTTGGTAACCTGCCAACCAAATTAATCCAGGGATTCTGTATGCGGTTTGAATTTGAGTAATCTCTCTGTTTATTGCAAAGTGCTGAATTCTCCCAACAACTTCAACAAGACTTTCCTCGACCTTAATCACTTCACCTCCTCGGTTAAAATCGACTTTGGCAGTCCAGAGCGGTTTTTCCTGGCCAAAAGGATGCCACCAAATTCCATTAAAAACCAATACCATAGCAAGGAATCCAACGAGATTCAATAATTGTTGGGAATTGATCGGGTTTTTCAACAAAATCAATACCCCCCAAAAAACCCAATAATGGATTCCTATACGAAGCCAATATACATTACTCCCAAAATGAAGTAGGAAAGGCAGAAAAAACATCGTCATCTCGTCAAGAGAAAGGGACAAAATCTTGTTTGAGTCACCCCATGCGTAACCAAGAAAAACAGAGGTAGACAGCAATAAAGCATGGTTCCATTCATCGGTAACATGGGTGAATCTGATCAACCAATAAAGTAAACCAAAGGAAAGCAACAGGGATAAAGCGACAAACAGATAGGATCTTTCCTTTGATTTGGCAATCAATCCTCCTATTAGCACACCAATAAGGGTGAAAATCAAACCTATTAGGGGAGTTTTTATCAATTGCGCGAGCCCATACCCAGGACGAGAAGCGGTAAACGGTATAGCCTCGGACAACCTTGCTAATGCACAGTCCTCAAGCCATATCCAAAAAATACCTTCCAAAATCAGGAATGGTATAATAAGCAGTATAGTTGACCGCAGGGAAAATTTCCCTTTTAAAATTAGAATTCCTATTGAAAAGAAGAGCAATCCAAGGGCAACTGTAATTTTAACATAGACCATGAATGCCAAAATCAATCCAAGTGATACAGATTTGAGAGAATGATCAGGATTATAAAAAATAGTATTGAGCCAAAAACACGCAAGGACTACCGTAAGTGAATTATAAGATAGTGTAGGTGGCAGAAATGCATACCCTGAAAACAATCCCAAAATCGAAAAGAGATAAATCTGAGACTTGCTCAAGGACGTATCAAAGCGACTTTCCAAAAACTCAGTCAAGGCATATCCTGCAAAAAAATATCCGACCAAACGAATCAGCCTCAAATCAATCAAAGAAAATGAGATGCCTGTGACCTGGAAAATCAGTTTAAAGAATAAGTCATAATTGATAATCCCTGATTGATTCTCTTGAGTTGGAACGGTCAATAAGACATAAAAACCTTCATCTGAGATATCAAATCCTTTATTTATTCCAATCCATATAAATAGAAGGCACATCAAAAGGGAAAACCAGGAAAACAAGTTAGCCATAACATGAAAATAAGAACTTGACTTCATACCTGTACTCTTTGACAAGAATTGCACTAGTCCTTAGGAAAAAAGCACTTCGAATAACCGGAATTCAATTCTGAAATACCCTCTCTTCAATCTTAGAAAAGGTAATTTACATCATGAAATAATTACATTATGTGGAAAACTACCAACCCTTAAAGTCAAAAAATACCCAATTGTGGGTATTTTTTTGAAGGCTCCGGCTGGTAATTTTGATCAGGGTGATTAAGCAACTTTTCTCATGATTTTTGCTCTCAAAACTTTGAAGGGATTTTTCTCATGACTTTTCTCCCCTTTTTAATTGAAACAAAAAGGAAGGCTTCGGCCTTCCTTTTTTACTTTGACGTTGAGGACAAAATTAATAAAACCTTACTTCACAATCCGGATGGGTGGCCTTGAAAGAATCCACCGCACGAGTGGTTAGGTTGGTATTGAAACAGGAAAGTTTTTTCAAAGTCTTCAATCCTTCCAGCGGTTTCAAGGTTCTAAGATTGGTGCTTGCTACATCAAGTTCTTCCAAATTGACAAGTTTCTCCAACCCTTTTAAAACCTTAAGGTTGGTACCTGAAAGGTTGAGTTTTTGCAAATTTTTAAGGTTACTAATAGGAAGCAAATCTTCAATACCTGTGTTTGAGAGATCAAGTTCAACCAAGTCAATCAGTCCCGATACAGAAAGAAAGTCCACAGATGGGATTTGAGACAGCCTCAGGGAAGTCAGCTTAGTCATGCTGCTTACAGGAGCTATCGAAGCTATCGGAGCATCAAAAACGGAAAGTTTTCGAAGGTTGGTAAAGACAATCAGAGGGTTAAGATCCTGAACACCTATCCTTTCAAAACTCAATTCTGATCTTCCTGTCAGCTGATGCAACTGTTCTGTGCTGGGAGATTCAGGCAAATTAAACTGCCTTCTGAATAAATCCCTCCAACTGGTGGCCATTTCATTCCACCAGGTTTGAAGCTCATCGGTCCTGTAGATTACATTGATTTCAGGTCTTTGTATTAAAAATCCAGGTACCTCATCATGGGAAATTGCCGAACGATTTACGTTAAGGAAAGTTAGCTTGGGAAGGGAAACTATAGCTGATATGCTTTCAACGGGACTTCCTTCCAAGTCAATATGCTCCAAAAGTTCAACCTCCTTTAAAATTGATAAATCCTTTACACCGGAATTTTTACCAACCACTTTTTTCAAGGTTCTGATTTCGCTCAACGGAATCAAATCTGTTACCAATGGATTGTCAGAAAAACTTAGATCAGAAAGATTTACAAATCGGATCAAAGGATTTAATGTTTCTATCCCTGCATCATCCAAGTTAAGCGTTGGAAGTGTAACGGTTTGGGTAAGTATCTCAACACCAGGTTGATCATTTTTGATGGATGGGTTAGCTTTTTTAAGGACTGATTTCCAAGCTTCCGGAAGTCCTACCCACCACGATTCAAGGTCTTTCACATGGTGAATAAGCAGGATCTCTCGGTTTCTTCTGACAAAATCTGTAGCCGTCTCCACCGAAAGCTTGGTTTGATCGGCAGAGATTTTCTTTAGTTCAGGCAGGGTCTCTACAGGAGAAAGGTCTGCAACAGAGGTCCCTGTGATGTCTAAAAGTTCCAACCTTGTCATCCCTTTCAAGGGAGAAAGATCTTGCAAGTTGGATTGGGATAAGTCTAAATATTTCAAAGAAGTCAATGAAGCTATCGCCGAAAAGTTGAGCATATAGTTTTTACTCAAATCAAGTCGTTCCAATTTTACTAACTCCTTAATATTTTCAAGATTATTGAACCCACTTTCAGTAAGGTCCAGGTC
>JAGXQZ010000081.1 GCA_018336015.1 Algoriphagus sp.
ACAAAACCCCGATGTATGCGCCTGGCAGAAATTACTTTGTGATGGTGACCTTTAAGTTTCCTTGATTCATAGTCAGTTCAAAAAATTACAGACCTGTCAGGTTTTTGAAACCTGACAGGTCTTATCAAGTTTTTAATCGTGCCTCGCACCTTCCATTACTTTAAAAATGTGAAGGATCGCGGGAAAAACGGCATCCATGGATTCGGAAGCCCCGTTAGTCGAGCCGGGAAGTCCCAAAACAAGCGAATCACCGATCAGGCCAGCCACAGAGCGAGAAAGCATGGCATACGGCGTGCGCTGCTGCCCGTAGTTTCGGATGGCTTCTTCGATTCCGGGGATTCTTCGTTCCAAAATCTCTTCCAAAGCCTCAGGAGTGACATCGCGAGGAGAAAGCCCTGTGCCGCCGGTGAATATCACGAGGTTCATTTTATCTTTCGCCTGCTTCAGGCATACTTGCTGAATCTGATCTTTTTCATCCGGAATGATTTGGTAAACCGGAACAAGGACACCTACTTTTTCCAACTTGGATTTGATTACCAATCCAGCCCTGTCTTCTTTTTTGCCTGCCGAAATGGAATCCGAACAGACGATAACGGCAGCTTTGAGTGTTTGCTCCAGATCTTTTTTGCGATCGGATTTCCCTCCTTTTTTCTCCACGAGTTTGATCTGCTCGATGCTCACGCCTTTATCGATTGGCTTGAGCATATCATACATCGTCAGCGCTACCACCGAGGCGGCGTGCATGGCCTCGACCTCTACACCTGTTTTGTAGATGGTGTGGATTTCCACGAAAATGGTCACCTCCATCTCCCCGACATCATAGCTGACCGCAGTAAACTCCACGGGAAGCGGGTGGCAATCAGGAATCATATCGGCCGTACGCTTCGCAGCAAAAAGTCCCGCGACACGGGCACATTCGAGCACATCGCCTTTGGGGACAGTTCGGTTTTGAATCGATTGGATTGTTTCCGGCAGGCTGACTTTAACTATGGCCTGCGCAATGGCTTTGCGTAGGGTGTTACTTTTATGGGTGATGTTGACCATTTAGCTTGGGCTTAAACTTTTGGAAGATACCAAATCGTGGATAAAATCTTTGAGATGCTCGATCTCTACGTGATCCATCAGCACGATTTTGTACCACTGATTGGTCTCGTCATGGGATTGGGGCACCAGATTGTATTTGTGGGCAATGGACTCAGGTACACATTCAGAACGGATGGTGACAATGTTCATTTCGGGTTCGCGGAAATAGGTCACTCCCAACTGATCCAATTGCTTACAAAGCCAATTAGTGCGCATCTTGATCACGGAGATCTTTTCATACCATTTGTGCGGTCCGTAGGTGGTGAGAATCACCCAAACCGCCACCGCATTGGCACCGGAACGGCTACCGCAAAGGGTCAGGTCCATTCCCTCTACATATTGGGCTTCAGAGGTGAGCACATTTTCGATCAGGCCTTTTCGGCAGACAAAAATACCCGTTCCGTAGGGTGCCTGGAGCATCTTGTGCGCATCGATGGTGATCGAGGAGACGTCCGGATTGGTGAAATTGATCTGATTTTCGAAGTCTCCAAAAGGATACACAAAGCCCCCATAAGCACCATCCACATGCAGTCGGAACGGCAATTGATACTCCTTTAATACTTCGGTAAATACAGGAGGATCGTCCACCGAGCCAAACATGGTCGTACCCATATTGACTATTGCGATGAAGAATTTTTTCCCTCGACTCAGGCAGCTTTTTACAGAGGTCTTCACCGCCTCCGAAGTCAATTCCCGGGATTGGGTATCAACAGGGATCTTTTCCCAATCCAGCATGAGCAAATTGGCTGCTTTTGGAATAGAATAATGGGTATCCTCGGAAGCCAAAATGATGATTTCGTCCAGTTTGGCTCCGTGTTTTTTCATGAATTCATTCCTATAAATCCAAATAGCCTGAATATTGGCCTCTGTACCGCCCGGAGAAATATACCCGTCAAACTGACCTTCCTCGATTTTAAACAAGTCAACGGCGATCATGCTGAGGACCTCCCGCTCAATGGCTTGAGTGCCTCTGAAAGCAAACTCCGAAGTACCAAAGGTATGACAACCGATATGATTGGGGTTGGCGACAAATGTACTCAGAATCGGTGCTTCACGCAGAAATAGTACATCATTGGAAAACACTTTGTCATCTAGACGGGAAGCCGGGTAACCCAAATTAGCATCCCTATAAAAGTCCACGTTGTCTTTCAGTGCCTGATGGACGCGTTGAAGTCGATCCTCAGGTGAAAGTTTCTTCCAAAATTTCATTTCAATCTCCATGATAGATAAATTTTATTTGGATTTTTCTACTTGATTTTTTCCTCCCAAAACCGAATATCTTCCGGCGTATTTAGGTTAGCAAACTGCTTTTCGGGATTCTGACAGCGTTCCTCCCACGCAATAAGATGATGAGGATTTTCGAGGACAAAACTTTGAAGTTTCAAATGATTGGCCTCCAGATTTTGCCTAACTTTTTCCTTTAACGAACCGGGATAAACACCCGGAAACGGGAGCAACTTTCCTCCAAGTTGACCGAGCGTGATTTGATCAAGGACAGCTTCTGAAATCAGTTCTTTGATCACATCCTGACTCGTAAAAGGTGAATCGCAGCTAATTATCAGACAGTAAACCGATTCTGTATTGCTCATTGCAGACAAGATTCCACCCAAAGGGCCTTTGTCTTTCACCAAATCCGGAAAAACCGGATAACCAAAGGACTCATAACCTGGCTCATTGGAAATGATAGAGATCGGAAGATCCAAGCCTTCGATGGTTTCAATCAAATAAGAGATCATGGGTCTGCCTTTCAAAGGAATCAAGCCTTTGTCCCTTCCCATCCTGCTGCTTTTTCCTCCGGCAAGAATAAAAATCGAAATCGTCCTTTTCTGGTTTTTCATGACAGCAGAACCTTAGAGGCGAACTCCGATAAATTTATTCTTCGAATTGGGACGAACGATAAACATGAGGTAAGCCCAGTCCTGATTATTTTTTGGCTTAGTTACATTGGTAAGCTCCGAAAAGGAATCCGATGCAAAAAAATGACTATACCCCGACTGAATGGAAACCATCTCATTCAGAATCCACCCGAAGGAAATGTCCAATTCGGAACCAAGGTACTTATCCTCACTGGTAATCAACTCTTGGTTTGCCGAGAACAAATGGAAATCCGCCTGAATCCAGGTTTTCAATCCGGGAGTAAATCTGCCTTTCAGGTAAATATCCTCCAATCCGACAGGCTGAGAAAGTGCCCCTGAAACATAGAAATAATCCATAAACCCATTAAAAAGATGGTTAGTACCGTAAAGCGGAAGAAACAAACGGTCCTTGGAATCGCCATTTTCTGAGCCACTGAGCACTTCTAAGCCCAGAGCAACCTCAACTTTTTTGTTATTGGCAGAATCAAGCAAAAACTCTTTTTTGAGATCCAAGCCCAGATTCCAAGCGGAAATGTCCTGATTGTTGAAATTTTCTCCCGTCTGGAAATAGAGGTATCCAATGGCTTTTAGCTTTTGAGGATTTCCAAATTGAAAATTGGACACCCCGAACGTCTGTCTGAAGAAGACCTCACCGGCACTTTCTCTTCCCTCATTCCAAAACAGGACCGAATATCCTTTTGCTCCCTTTAGCCGCTCAAACCGTACAAACTGGGCTGTTTTGTACTGATTAGCCTGTTCGTAAGTTGTACCACTCAGTTTTTGGGTTTGCTGGTTAAAAGCTGCTCCAACGTGAAGTTTGGACTGCTCCTTTTCAAACTTCAACAAAGCCAAATCATGGGATCTGGCCTGAAATGCCCAATCCACATTTCCCAGAAAACGAAAATTGTCATAATTGAGCTCCTGCCGGCCTAGCTTCAGTGACCAATTTGGATTGAAATTCACCTGACCCCAAGCTTCATGGACCGACAGAAAATCGTCGCTGACATTCAGCTGACTGGTGCTCCCCCAAGTGCGAACATCCTGCACACTCATGAAAAAGTTGAAATACTGATGATCGTAGCTAGCCTGAATCCGAGCTCGATGGGCTATGAAAAAGGCAGGTTCTGCCCCGGTTTCCAAAGGCTTTAGGTAGCCGTTTCGATATTCACCGCGGGCAAAATATTGTCCGTTGAATGAAAACTGGGCACGGGCACAGGTGATCACTCCAAAAGTGACCAAGAGAAGTAAAAGTTTGAATTTCATTGCATTAGCTTAGTGGTAATCAATTTTATCTGCAATTTCTGGAGCCTTGGACTGAAGCATTTTTTTAATGACACTCGACATCCAAACCAAGCAAATAATGGAAAGGAACAGCATCAGCATCCAGCTACTGGTCCAGAGTCCCGTACCTTCCAATAGGTAGCCAAATAGGATCGGACAAAAGAACCCTCCCAAACCACCAATGACCCCGACCAACCCACCCACTACGCCGACCTCATTAGGAAAATAATCCGGGATAAACTTGTACACCGAAGCTTTTCCGATTCCCCAAACGATCCCGATTACAAGCGTCAAGACAGCAAAAACCCACATATTCGCTTCGAAATTGATCCGGGTAACCCCTTTTACCAAGAGCTGTTTCTTCTCGACTTCCTCTCCAGGTTGAACGGTAGCTTCTTGCCAGGAGGATTTTTTAGGAAGAATAGGGGCTTTTTCAGGTTGGATTTCATGACTCACTGTTTTGGGAGAAAAAACATACACTTTCCCACTCTCCATGCGAATCTCATCGGCAGTGACTTCGGCTACTGTTCCCTTTTGGGTCGCATTGATCCCTCTGCCTGGTGAGAAAATCTCCATTTTGGGAATCATCAGCAAAGCACTGATCGCAATAGACCATTTGAACACCCCAAACATGACTCTTCGGGCACCAAATTTATCACTCATCCACCCGCCCAATGCTCGAATGACTCCCGAAGGAAGACTGAAAAGCGAAGCAAAAAGCCCTGCAATGACTAAACTCGTGCCATAGACATTGGTGAAATAAGGTAGGAGCCACTGGGAAAATGCCACAAAACACCCGAATACCAGAAAGTAATACAGCCCAAATCTCCATACCCGAATATTTCCCAGTGGTTTGAGCGTTTGTGCCATGGTTCGGGTGGAGACAGCAGGTTTTTTGTTTTTTGCCAAAAGCGCAAACAACAAGGCCATTCCTACCAAAACCGATGCATAGATCACCGGAAGTGTTTTCCAAGCGTCTGGATTTTGACCATTCTCGGTAAAGGAATTGAGCAAAGTGGGGGCAAGCAAAGTCGTGATGGCCGCACCGGCATTGCCTGCACCAAAAATACCGAGAGCTCTTCCCTGCCAGTGCTTGGGATACCAAACTGAAGTGTAGCCGATCCCCACAGCAAATCCTGCCCCTGCCAGTCCAAACCCAAAACTCATCACCGCATACCAAGCAAAGGAATCAGTAAAACTGAGTAGAAACATGGGAATAGCCGTAAGCAAAAGTAGGCCTACGAAAATCCACTTCCCTCCATATTTGTCAGTCAAAATACCGAGTGGAAGCCTCATCACCGACCCCGTAAGAATAGGAATACCTAAAAGCCACCCGATTTGGACTTGGCTCCAGTCAAAGATGCCACTATCGACCAAATAGGTGACCATGACACCATTGAAGGTCCAAGCGGCAAAACAAAGCGTGAATGCGAGGGTATTGAGAAACAAAATCCGGTGAGCTCCGGAAGGAATGGGGTCACTCATAATCTTAGAAACGAGCGTGGGGGTTTATTTTTTCTTTCTTCTTTTGATCGGATCCGGGAGATACCTCAGCAGCCAAAAGGACCCGACTGCAAAAATCACCGATCCTACCGCTGTGGTGATGGCAAAATTGAGATTTTCCTGAAGGGCATTGTTGAGCGCTCCAAACAGAAACCAAATCTGAATCGTGACAAACAGGATCAACAGCAAGATGATCGCAGTCATCAGGGTATTAGTTTTATTGGGATGCGCCTCGTTTTGAGATTGTCTAAAATCACTCATAACTTTTTGATTTAGGCTGTTTGGGCTTTGACAAATACTTGACCTTCACGGATGACTACTTCCAGCTGAGGAAGAGGTCTCGGAGGAGGTCCCTGAATCACATCCCCGGTGCGGGGATTGAAGTATCCTTTGTGACAAGGACACTCGATCTGTCCGATATCGTGTCGGTATTTTACCGCGCAGGACAAGTGGGTACACTTCTGCTCAAATGCCCTCCACTCACCCTGGCCAAGATTGATGAGTAGATAAGGAATCACTTTTGAGCCTTGGATTTCAAACTGGAAAGACTCTCCCTCCGGCACATCGGCTTCCATGCAAATGGGATGCTCTCCTTCGAGTGGCTTTTCTGGAAATGCCAGCGACTTGACCACGATGGCTGTATTGCCCACTGCCAATGCTCCCGAGAGCAACGTGAGAAATTTGGCAAACTCCCTTCTGGAAACGTGTGTGGCTTCTTTTTGCTCAATTGGGAAATCCTGTTTCCATTTTGGGATTTCCTCGTTAGAATCTTTGGACATAGTGCAGGGTGATTTTATTCGTGTATTCTCAATTCGGTGCTGCCTTTTGGCATCATGATATTGACTTTGGTATTCACTTGTTCCTGGCCAAAAAGGAATTTATTGACCGGAGTACTGTTAGGCCTGAGTTTTTCGATTTCCTCACGGGTTCCATAGAAAAGCGCCTGACTGGGACATACGGTTGCGCACATCGGCTTTTTGCCGGCGCTGGTCCGATCGTAGCACATGTTGCATTTCATCATTAGTTCGGCTTTCTCTTCTTTCTTTGGCACACCAAAAGGACACGCCAACACACAGTTGGAGCAGCCGATGCAGCGGGAAGTATTAGCGGTGTGTACGACTCCAAAGTCGTCTTTGGTGATAGCATCTGCCGGGCAAACATTGGCGCAGACTGGATCTTCGCAGTGCATACACACCTGTACCGTGGTCTGTACGGAGACAGCACGCTCCACATAGTGAATATGAATCATGCTCTCCTGCCCGTTGGTTTCACACTCAGCACAGGCCATCTCACAGGCATGGCAGCCAATGCAGCGCTGCATGTCGATGAAAAACTCCATCTGCTGGTTGTATTGAGGGTTTTGCATGGTTAAAGGGTCGTTAGGTTAAAAACTTTGATAGGCTGTTTCTTTGATTTTGACCGAGGCCATTTTGCCTGTTGGTATCAGCTGACAAGCGCAGACTTTGAACGCAGGTATTTTACTCACGGGGTCAAGGGTACCAATGGTCAGCTGATTGGCTGACTGCTTGCCTCCCCAGTGATAAGGGATAAAAACGGTATCCTCGCGGATAGTTTCGACAATCTGAGCGGGAAAGATGGCCTCTCCACGACGGGTTTTCACCGTCACCTGATCTCCATCCTTGATCCCATATTGGTAGGCGAGCTTGGGATGAATTTCCAGAAGTGGCTCCGGATATTGATCCACGAGTTTGCCGATTCGGCGGGTTTGTGATCCACTTAGGTATTGAGACACCACCCGACCGGTAGTCATGACGACAGGGTATTCTTTGTCCACGACTTCGGATGGTTCGCAATAGGGAACCGGGTTGAAGTGAGCTTTTCCATCAGGGGTCCTGAATTTTTTATCCTCCCAAAGCCTCGGAGTACCCGGATGATCTTCGGATGGACATGGCCAGAATATGCCCATGTTTTTCTCGATTTTCTCATAAGTGATCCCAAAGTAATCCGCCGTTCCACCTTTGGAAGCTACCCGAAGCTCGTTAAAAACATCCTCCGCCTTGGAATACGCAAACTTGTCACCCGCACCCAAACGCTGGGCAAGCTCGATCAAAATATCGCTGTCCTTACGGGCCTCAGAGGGAGGCGTGACGGCCTGATTGATTTTGACCACTCGGCCTTCGGCAGTAGTCACGGTCCCCTCCTCTTCCTCATGAAGCGACCCAGGCAAGATCAAGTCCGCATGACGCGCTGTCTCATTGAGGAAAAAGTCGATGGCTACGTAGTATTCCAGTTTTTCCAAAGCCTCCCGCACAAAATTATTATTGGGTAAAGACACCAGGGGATTGAAGCAAATGGTAATCAAGCCTTTGATTTCTCCACGATGGATAGCTTCGATGATTTCATAAGCAGAAAGCCCTTTTCCAGGCATATCTTTTTCATCTATTCCCCAGACATCTGCAATGTATTTTCGATGCTCAGGATTGGTAATATCTCGGTTGCCAGGAAGCTGATCACACTTGTGACCGTGCTCTCTACCACCTTGACCATTACCCTGTCCGGTGATGGTGCCATAGCCGCAGTAAGGCCTTCCAATTCGGCCGGTAGCCAGCACCAAATTGATGCAACTGAGGACATTGTCCACGCCTTTGGAATGGTGCTCTATGCCTCGGGCATGCAGGAGAAAGCTGGTTTTAGCCTTACCCCACCACTCAGCGGCCTGCTGGATTTTGGCAGCTGGAATCCCTGTTTTCTCCTCCGCCCAAGCCAGATCGTAATCCTTTACGGCGTCGATGGATTCCTGGAAACCAGAAGTGTAATTGTCTATAAAATCATGATCTAGCCAGTCATTATCCACAAGGATTTTAAGCATGGCGCCAAAAAGTGCTGAGTCTCCACCCGGACGAACAGGGAGATGCAAGTCTGCCGTGCGGGCAATCGGCGTCACCCGGGGATCGACCACAATAAGTTTGGCTCCGTTGTCACGTGCCTGCCAAATGTAATGCGTCAGCGTAGGGAAAGTCTCGGAGATGTTGGTTCCGGCAATGATGATCACTTCCGCATGCTTCAGATCCTCCCAGGTATTGGAGATACGATCCAGACCAAAGGCCTTTTTATTACCGGCACCGGCACTGACCATGCAGAGTCGACCATTGTAATCGAGATTGGCTGTTTTCAATGCAACCCGGGCAAACTTGCCCACCATGTAGCTCTTTTCATTGGTCAGAGACACGCCAGACAGCATAGCAATAGCATCACGACCATGGGTATTTTGGATGCGTTGGATTTCACTGACTGTTTTGCTCATGGCTTCTTCCCATGAAGTCTGTTCAAAGCCTTTTCCTTCTATTCGGCGAATCGGATGCAGAAGCCGATCCGGGTGATTGTTTTGGAGGTATCGCTGTACCCCTTTCGGGCAAAGTCGGCCTTCATTGAAGGGAAACTCCATCCAGGGTTCGAAGCCCACTACTTTATTGTCTTTGACTTTGAGCTGTATTCCGCACTGCATGCCGCAAAAGCAACAGTGGGTTTTGACCAGCTTATCCGGATCATGGACACCGTGGAAGCCCTCCTTGGGCGTATATCCTTTGTGTGGACCGTATTGCTCGATAATCGAATCTACTGAAGTAGGTAATTTTGCCATGGTCTGGTATTTTTATCCGAAGAATGCTCCGGCATTTTTTCTTGCTTCAAAATGTGCTTTGGCCAATGCAGCCCGCTTGCCTTCAGGACTTAAGTCCAGATGACTATTCCCGTTTTTCAGGGTAAAATCAAAACCCAATTCTTTCGTGACATCCTTGAGATCATTAATATGTAGCTGAGTCGCAAACTCCTCATTGGTATGAGGGCAGACCGCAATACCACGCTTTTTCCCTTCATACCGGTAAAGATTAGCGCCCAGCTGGGCCAGTCGCTGGAAGATGTGGAAAAACTTCCCAAAAGGGATCCAAACCAAAAACAGAATCACCGTCACCGCATGGGTCACGGCCATGAATTGATAGGTTTTCCCCTGAAGAAAGGTATAATCGTAGGATATCCCCAAGCCCGTGATGGAGATCGCAATCAGCAAAACCAAGGGCAACCAATCGCCCTCAAAGGTCTGTGTAGCGATCAATCCCCCGTCTGTCAGTCGACGCTTCATCATTATCACTGCTCCGATAGTCACCAAGATGGAGCACCACACCAAAGCGTGAAAAGCCATAAACGCGATAAAAGAACCTAACTCAAATGACCCCATCTCAAAACCGAAAACCTTGGCGTAATACAGGGTGTCATTGCCTGGCTTAAACTCAAAGTGAATCCAGCCCAAAGTCAATGGGATCGTCACCGCAAAAGCAATCAAGCAACCCGTAGCCAACAGAAAATGGCCGATCCATCGGGTTCTGCTGCGGTGATAGATAAATCGCTGGAAGAGGATGTTTTGGAAAAAGAGCTTTACACTTCTTTTTAGGTAGAAAAGAAAATCCCTACTGAACAAAAACTGCATGCTTCGTCTCCAATACAATCGCGTAGGTGGCCGCTGTAGCCAAACCGAATACCGGTAAGCAATCCCGAATACGGCGAAAATGGTCCCCAAAAGGTAAGCAACCAGTGCCGCATCAAAATTCTGGAGGTTTCTGGAACCTACAAATACTAAGAGGATCACAGCTAAGGCGGCGATAGTGGCCTTGATCAGTGCGACTTTGTTGAGGGTATTAAGGAGTCTTAGCATAGTTCAAATGGGTTAACAAGGTCTCTCGGCACCTTTTCTGTTGTAGAAAAACCAGTTAATAGCAGTGGCGACGACCAGGAAAATGGCCAAAATCTGAAAGAAACCGGTCGCATTTCCGCTTGACCCCATAAAGGCGCTGATGGCTAGAGAAAATATAAAGGGACCATAGGCGCCAATGGCAGCGGTCCACCCTATGACACCGGATGCATGGATCGGGTTGTGCTTAAAGATAACCGGGAACTGCTTGAAGGTAGAAGCATTGCCAATTCCGGTGAAAAAGAACAACAACAACATCACGGTGATGAAAAGATCCATCTGATCGATTCCAGTTGGCTCCAATAAGTTAAGGAAAATAATCGCCAAAGTGCAAACCAAAAGTCCGATTCCGGAGATCGTAGTGAGAATAGCGCCACCGGTTTTATCCGCAACAAAACCAAAAGCTACCCTGGCAGCCGAACCGATCAAAGGACCATAAAAGGCATATTTCAGCGGATCCAGTCCGGGATCAAAAGGCCCATAAACTGACTTGAGTAAAAGGGGAAAAGCTGCCGACAAACCAGCAAATGTCCCGAAAGTCATGAAGTAAATCACCGTACAATACCAAGTATGCTTGTCCTTGAAAATCCCAAGCTGCTCCTTGAAGCTCGATTTGATCGGAATGCTTTTCAACATCACCCAACATAAAATCCCCACTATAATTAAAAGTGGGGCGTACCAAAAAGAGGCGCTTTGAAGAAATATTTCGCTCTGAACGACCTCACCTGCCGAATTTTTCTTGGAAAAAAGTTGAGGTGCGCCATAAAACCCGACTCCAAGCATAATTGGAGTCATAAACTGCGCAAGACTGACACCGAAGTTTCCGATACCAGCTTGAATCCCCAATGCTGCGCCTTTTAAACGAGCGGGGAAAAATAAATTAGTAGAAGGCATGTAGGAAGAGAAATCACCACCTCCAAATCCTGCCGTAAGTGCCAATACCACAAAAACCCAATAGGGTGTATTAGGATCCAAAACCGCAAAACCAAATCCCAACACCGGAATGAGCTTAATGATTGTTGAAATAGTGATCACGTGGCGTGTACCAAAAATCGGTATTAAAAATGTATGAATGATCCTCAAAGTACCAGCTGCGAGTCCTGGCAGAGCTGCCAACCAAAATAGCTGACTTGAACTAAAATTAAATCCTATCCCATCCAAGCGGGTGACGATAGCGCTCACCATAAACCAGGTGGCAAAAGAAAGAATGAGAGAAATAGTGGTTATAGTAAGAGTTTTCCACGCAATCTTTTCTCCCTGAAGCGCCCAAAACTCTTTATTCTCTGGTTCCCAACCCGTAAGCCATGTTTTCATAAGTCATTTTTCTCTGTGTGACAAGAATCACGAAGGTATGTGCGCATCGTTGGAGAATGTATGACAAAAATCAGGTAGCGACAAAATTCCCACCCACAAAGATTAATTTTTTAACTCTTTCAAAAAGGACTTTTTTAACTGTCATTTATTCATCAAAATAAAATTCATCAACTCAATACTAATGGGAATAAACAGGTTGTGAAAATAATAAAAGATTTATTTGTCTTTTATTTTAGTAAAACTACCTTTGCAACAACGAAAAAGAAACTCGAACAAATTCTCCCTTTTATTCCAAACATAAAATCTCCCATCAAAATGAAAAAGTTGCTTTATCTCCCAGCCCTGCTCGTGGGTTTTGCCCTCTGCTCTTGCGGAGGGCAAGCCCCCGAGTCCAGTACCGAAGCGCAGGCCCCTACGAACAAAGTCGGCCAGTCCAGTGTCAAAGATGATCTATCCAATCCCAATGTAGTCCAGGTAGCAGTAGGATCTGCCGACCACACGACACTGGTAGCAGCCCTTCAAGCGGCCAACTATGTCGATGCACTGTCTAATGTTGGTCCATTCACAGTGTTTGCTCCGACCAATACTGCATTCGATGCGTTGCCAGCAGGTACTGTAGAAGACCTGGTCAAACCGGAAAATCAACGAAAACTTCGCGACATCCTAGAATATCATGTCTTATTGGGCGTGTACAAGCCGGGTGACTTTGTCAATGGAAGAAATCTCGGAACAGCCGACGGCAGATCGGTCTCCATTGCCGTATCAGCTGACGGCATAGTCACCATCAATGGCGCTAAAATCATCGCTACAGTACCGGCATCCAATGGTATTATTCATGTGATAGACCAAGTCCTTTTGCCAAAATAATTTTTCGGGTTATACAAGGTTGTTATGGTTTTTCTTTGAAAAGGCCGGTTGTATGTAGCATCCGGCTTTTTTGATTTGCCATGAGCAACTTATATTTCGGACAAATTTATCCAACATGTTTTCACAAGCTACCAAATATGCAATCAAGGCTGTCATCTACATTTGGACCCAAAGTTTGGAGGACAGGAAAGTAGGAGCTAAAGAAATTGGAGCAAAAATCGATGCACCTGAAGCCTTCACCGCCAAAATCCTCCAGACTTTGGTGCGGGCAAAAGTGATTGGTTCTTTTAAAGGTCCAACAGGAGGTTTTTTTGTAGACGAAACACTTGCCCAGGTGACGCTGAAAGATGTAATCAAAGCGGTGGATGGAGACCATTTATTTTCAGGTTGCAGTCTTGGGCTGCCAAAATGCTCCGAAAAAAATCCATGTCCCCTTCATTTCGAAGTAGTCAAAGTAAGAAAGGAAATGGATCACATGCTTACCTTTAAGAGCATCAAACACCTAGCGGTCGAAGTAATTAAGGGAGAAACTCGCCTTTCGCAGCTTACTTCTCTAGGAATTGACAATTAAATCTTAATTTTTTAATTTATTTAAATTGAAAATTGACCTCTTATCTAAAAATTGAACAGTTTTTAACTCATTTTTCGACTAAAATCCAATTTTTAGAAGCAAAATGTAATTTTTCATAAATAAAATGGCTTAAAAGGATAAAAATACCCAGTAGTGGGTATTTTTGCATGAATCTTATTTAGGATATTTGATCACCCAACAGACCGCATTTCAGAGCCCTCGAAATTTATCGCCCACCCTTTAAATCCGAGTATTTCTGAAGGCAAACCATTACCCCAAAAGTCTCTAAGAGACAGATTACCCATGGACGAGTTCAAACCCAGTTATCACCAAAGTGATGTGAGAGATTTCATCACTGAGACCCGGCTCAAGGTATCCGAGTATTCCTTCAACCAAGTACAGCAAGCCTCCATCGATGCTCGATTGGGAAATTTGCTGACTATGGTGGAAAAAGCGGACGAGTTAGAAAAAAACAGTTTGGCAGAGTACTCTGTATTTCTGCACCAGTTGATCATCGAAAAGTCAAAATGCTTTCTGTTTATCGATGATTTGATCATGAAAAAAACAAGAAAGAATTAAAGAAGAAGAGTTCTGCGAAATAGGTTAACCTAGGTCCATTTCCCGATTACAAAAAGGAAATGAATCTAGGTTTTTTCATGCCCTTAACTGCTTTAATCCCTTAATTTCAAGACTCACTAGTGCGTGTACAAAGTGCTTCAAAATCAATCGCTTTGCTGAATCTTATCCCCACAAATAGGTTCACCGGAGAATTGTTATTTCTATTTTGTTGAAACCTTGGTTTCTTTCATTTTGAACGCTTGCCCTTGTGCCATGGGGACAAAAATTGACTGAAGAAAATACATCTTCAGGGTTTAATTCTGTTGTTCAATTTTCTTTCTTCTTTCCCGAATATCATCCACCCGCTCTTTACTTACTCCCCAAACCTTACCTTTAGCTGCATCGTCGAGCAATCTGTCAATGTAGCCTTGGCTAATTTGCGAACTGTCTTTGTATTTCACCCGAAGTGATTCTAATCGGGCGTGAAGGTCTCTTTTCACTGTAGCATAGGCCGGATCATTGTAGACATTTTTAAGCTCCTGGGTATCTTTGATGCGGTCGATCAACTCCCACTGATCTTCCACAAAATAATAATGTATAAGCTTATACTCTTTGGTCACCATGGCATAATGCCGATTAACCATGTGTTCGGCCGGGTATTCATAGTAATGGTAATAGACCGCATCTCTTTTCCATTTTTCAGTATTGCCTGTCAAAAGCGGAATTAAACTTTCCCCTTGCATATCAGCAGGTGCTGCAACCCCAGCAGCCTCCAAAAAAGTCTGCGCAAAATCCAAGTTCTGAACCAAAGCCTCGGAGCGAGTTCCAGGCTGAGTTTTTCCGGGCCAGGCCACCAAAAGCGGGGTCTTGAATGATTCATCGTAGATAAAACGCTTATCGTACCAGCCATGCTCTCCCAGGTAAAATCCTTGGTCAGAGGTATACACGATGATCGTATTTTCCATCAGATTATTCGCCTCGAGATAGTCCAGGAGTCTTCCTACATTTTCATCAACGGCTTGGATCGTACCCAAATAGTCTTGCATGTAGCGCTGATATTTCCAGCGCATCTTGTCTGGGTCGGTCATCGTGGGAAATTTTTTTACAAATTCCTCCTCGATCGGTCCGTAGTATTTTCGAAAGGTTGCGGCTTGAGAAGGAGTAAATCGAGCAAATTCGCTTTTATACCTTATCGAATCATACCCACCTACATCGGCAATGCCCAATTTTTTCAGAATAGTAGGACTCAGCTTATTATCTCCCGACCACCCCATGTCTTTGAGGATGTTCATTTCCGCTTCTTTGGCAGGTGAAGTACGGCCAGAGTAATCATCAAAAAGAGTCTCCGGCTCCGGAAAAGTACGATTGGTAAACTCCTCCATGTGTCGCTCTGCCATCAGCCAAGGTCGATGCGGAGACTTGTGAAGGTACATCAGCATAAAAGGCTGATCAGCCTTTCGCTCTTTCTGTAGCCAGTCTAAGGTCATATCGGTCACGATATCGGTGACATAGCCTTCTACTTTAATGTTACCCTCATTTTTGGTGATAAACTCAGGGTTATAGTACGAACCCTGGCCCGGCAAAATCTTAAACTGGTCAAAGCCTTTGGGATTGTTACCAAAATGAAGTTTACCAAACATCGCTGTCTGATATCCAGCATTCTGAAGGAGTTGCGGAAAAGTCACATTGGTGGTATCAAATGGGAAATGATTGTCAATCTTTCCATTCAAGTGAGAATGCTTTCCGGTCAAAATCGTCGCCCGACTCGGTGCACAGATGGAGTTGGTCACTGAGGCTTGGGTAAAGAGCATTCCCATTTTGGCAATCCGATCGATATTTGGAGTCTCGATGAGTTTGTTATCATAAGCTGAAATAGCCTGATAGGCATGATCATCCGACATGATGAAAATGATATTCGGCCGGTCAGATTTCGGGCTTGGCTGTGTCCAAGCGGTAAAGGAAAAGGCGAAAAGCCCTATGACCGAGAATAAAATTCGATACACCATGGTTTGATTTTTTTAGGAATATAAGAAGTCCTTTAATTAGACTTTTTCCTGTTTTCCAAGATCTGTTTAGTCACCTCTTTATTGGCTCCACCAAACTGCTGATTTTGCTCCAATCGATCCAGATATCGATCAATATAGCTTTGCGAAAGCTCTTTGCTATCCCCATATTTCTCCCTCAAGCCCTCAAGTTTGCGATGCAATTCCGCTTTGATTTCGGCGTAGGCAGGATCATCGTACACGTTTTTAAGTTCCTGAGGATCCTTGATACGATCGATCAGTTCCCATTCGTCTGTGTCAAAATAGTAATGCGTCAGCTTGTATTCTTTGGTCACGATGGCATAGTGTCGCTTCACCATGTGTACCGATGGATACTCGTAATAATGGTAATACACCGCATCCCGAGTCCATTTTTCAGTATTGCCTGTAAGGAGTGGAACCAGACTTTCTCCCTGCATGTCTGCCGGTGCTGGGATGCCGGCTGCCTCCAGAAAGGTCTGGGCAAAATCCAAGTTCTGCACCATTTCATTGGTCTTACTTCCCGCCTTTACCTTGCCCGGCCAAGCCACCAAAAGCGGGGTTTTGAAGCTTTCATCATAGACAAATCGCTTGTCAAACCATCCATGCTCTCCCAGGTAAAATCCCTGATCGGACGTATACACAATGATGGTATTTTCCATCAGGTTATTTTGCTCCAAATAATCGAGAACCCTGCCCACATTTTCATCCACGGCCTGAATTGTCCCCAAGTAATCCTGCATGTAGCGCTGATAGCGCCATTGCATTTTTTCCTTTTCGGTCATGTTCGGAAATGCCTTTTTGAACTCCTCGTTCATCGGACCATAGACGGCATCCCAATTAGCACGCTGAGCTGGATTTAAGCGTCCTACTTCCCGATTAAATGCGCCTTTATCCCAACCGGATGCATCTGGGATCCCTAATTCGTCCATGACTTCAGGGTAAATTTTGGAATCACCCGCCCAGTTCATGTGCTTCAGAAGGTTCATCTCAGCCTCTTTGGCCGCCCGACCGCGACCCGAATAATCGTCAAAAAGCGTGGCAGGCTCAGGAAAAGTCCTTTTTGAAAAATCGGCTATATGTCTTTCTGCCGGAAGCCACTCGCGGTGGGGTGCTTTGTGAAGGTAGAACAGCAAAAAAGGCTGATCCTTCTTCCGCTCATTTTGCAGCCAATCCAAGGTCATATCCGTGATGATGTCGGTGACATAGCCTTCGACTTTGATATTCCCTTCGTTCTTGGTGATAAAATCAGGATTGTAATAGGCCCCTTGACCCGGTAAAATCTTGAATTGATCAAAACCCTTGGGATTGTTTCCAAAGTGCAGTTTGCCAAACATGGCTGTCTGATAACCGGCTTTTTGGAAAAGCTGAGGAAAAGTCACGTTGGTGGTATCGAATGGAAAATCATTGTCAATTTTCCCATTTAAATGGCTGTGCTTACCTGTCAAAATCGTCGCACGACTTGGCGCACAGATGGAATTGGTCACCGTGGCATTGGTAAACAGCATCCCCATCTTAGCAATCCGGTCGATATTGGGCGTCTCGATCAGGTGATTGCTGTAAGCCGAGATCGCTTGATAGGCATGATCATCGGACATGATGAAAATAATGTTGGGAGGGGAAGTAGTCTTTTCATCTGCAGACTTACAGGAAATCAGAAAGGATAAGACGATCAAAAGTCCAATGCAAAGAGAAGATTTGGTCATAATGGGCCGAATTAATCTTTCAATAAAGGCACCTCTCTAATCAACTCCAAAGAAAAGTTGACAAACGGAATTTTCGATCTTCACCAACTTACCTACCAAAGAAAAAACTGATTCCAAGATTTTTATCGGATAAAAAGAAATTCGACCAGCCTTTTTGACCAATCTACCTACTGAAATGAAGGAAGTTTAGTATGTTAAAATTCTCTTTCCTTCAAAAAGCTCTTACATGAAGAATTACTTCTTGTTTTTATTGGCCCTTTTAGCTTGGTCTTGCCAAGAAAAAGAACCTGTCCAGCCCAACATTCTTTTCCTTTTTGCTGATGATCAGCGGGCGGATGCTTTGGGAATTACTGGAAATACCATCCTCCGCACTCCAACCATCGATCAATTGGCTAACGAGGGAGTTCGATTTACCAACGCCTACGTCATGGGAGGTCATCATGGTGCCATTTGCATGGCTAGTCGTGCGATGCTTTTCAGCGGAAGGCAACTTTTCAATGTTTACGACCGCCTTCAGGGCCTTGAGACCATGACCATGGATTTTGCAAAAGCCGGATACACCACCTTTGGAACCGGCAAATGGCATAATGAAAAAGAAGCCTTCGAGGCGAGTTTTCAACAAGCGAAAACGGTGTACCTGGGTGGAATGGCCGACCACTACGCCATAGCTGTTCAAGATTACGATTCGTTGGGAAGACTTGGAGAGCCAGAAATAAAGGGCTACTCCACAGAAATTTTCACTCAAAGCGCGATAGACTTTATCCGATCACAAAAAGAGGCAAAAGCTCCCTTTTTCGCCTATGTCGCATTTACAGTTCCTCATGACCCTTACTCTCCCAAACCAGAATTTATCGGAAAGTATCCTGATGGAAGTATTCCTTTGCCTCCCAACTACCTCCCACTTCATCCATTCCAATTTGACCAGCTGACTGTCCGAGATGAAAACCTCACCGGATGGCCCAGAAAACCGGAGGTGATTCAAATGCTTTTATCAGATTACTATGGGATGATCTCGCATCTCGACTCCCAAATCTCCAAGATCATCACCGCACTTAAAGAGACAGGGC
>JAGXQZ010000082.1 GCA_018336015.1 Algoriphagus sp.
GGTCCGAGATCGGAATCTCCAGGTTGATGTCCCTTGGCCTCACTTTTTTGAATGCCTTCATGCTATCCGGCATGGCGTCGATGTTGATTCCCGACCAGCCTTTTTGGTAAAAGAGGTAAGTGTTTGAAAATCGGTAAGGATGATGCGCCCCTACGTCCACAAAAAAGCCCCGGTACTTTTTCCTCATGTCAAAAATTCGCTTCAAAAGGATGTCTTCCCCCTCTTGGGCATAGGATATGGTGGCAAACTTGCCCTTGTACCTCTCCGGAAACAAGCTATAATCCCTAAAGAAGCTCAGCTGCTGCAAGAGGTCTTTTGGAAGAATGCTTCGGAGGAATTGCTTCATTGAGGGTTTAGGGTTCGGGGTTCGGGGGTTTACCCCCCCGGCCCCCCTTGAGGGGGGAGCTGGTTCGGGTCTGCCTATCGGAGGCAGGGTTCGGCCCTTCGACATTTCTCGACAGGCTCAATAATCAAGCTCAGGGTGACGAGTTCGGAACTTTGAACTTCTAACTTTGGAACCTATCGCTTCTGGAGTAAATTTTTAACTATGAGCTCTCAAGTCTCCGATCATCATATCCTCTACCAATCCCTGAAGGTCGTATTCCGGAGTCCAGCCCAGTTGGGTTTTGGCTTTGGTCGGGTCGCCGAGGAGCAGGTCCACTTCTGTCGGCCTAAAGTACCTTGGGTCTACTTTGACTAAGGTATCGCCGACGCTCGGGGTTCGGTATTCAGTGTTCAGTGTTCGGAGTTCAGTGTTCGAGGTTGGGAACCCTGAACTAGGAACATCGAACCTATTTTCTGTTGCTTCAAAGTACTTATGTTCATCTATGGCGTCAAGAATTCCGACCTCATTGACTCCCGTTCCTTCCCAGCGGATGGTGAAGCCGACATGGGCGAAGGCCATTTGAACGAAGTCGCGGACTTTGGTGGTTTTGCCGGTAGCAATAACAAAGTCCTCTGGCTTGTCTTGCTGCAGCATCAGCCACATGGCTTTGACGTAGTCTTTGGCATGTCCCCAGTCACGACGCGCATCCAAGTTACCTAGATATAAGCAGGCTTGCTTGCCCATAGCGATCGCTGCTGCAGCCATGGTGATTTTGCGGGTCACAAAGGTCTCCCCTCTCCGTGGGGATTCATGGTTGAACAAGATCCCGTTGCAGGCATACATGCCATACGCCTCCCGGTAGTTTTTGGTAATCCAAAATCCGTAGATCTTAGCTACCCCATAGGGAGAACGGGGATAGAAAGGAGAGCTTTCGTCGTAGAAGCCTGCTGCGTTTTTGTTTTCTGGCATGCCCCCGTAGAGTTCGGAAGTAGAAGCCTGGTAGATCCTGGTTTTATTTTCCAGCTTGAGGATTCGTACCGCCTCGAGGATACGAAGCGTACCAATGCCATCCACATTGGCTACGTATTCCGGAGAATCGAAGGAAACCTTCACATGAGACATCGCCCCCAGGTTGTAAATTTCATCGGGCTGCACTTCCTGGATGATGCGGATGATATTGGTAGAGTCCGTCAAATCCCCGTAGTGAAGCGTAAAGTTGACATTTCCCTCATGCTGATCCTGGTATAAGTGATCGATTCGCTGGGTATTGAAGGAGGACGCACGACGCTTGATTCCGTGTACTTGGTAGCCTTTTTCTAAAAGTAGTTCGGCAAGGTAGGAACCGTCTTGGCCGGTGATGCCGGTGATTAGGGCGACTTTTGAGGTCGAAGAGTTGTTCATTGGTTTTGTTCGGGGTTCGAAGTTCAGGGTTCAGGGTTCGAAGGTTTGCTCAAGAATATTTGTTTCCTTTTCGTTCTGAGTTTTTGAGGTAGATCATTAGTGACTTAATCTTGGTTCTGAGTCTTTCTGTTCGATTCAAAACCTCATCTAGTTCAATTTGGTCAATGTAGGCCGAGTCAAAAGCCCGATAAGCTTGAGATCTTGTTTCTGCATTTGAGCCTCTAGAAATAGAAAGAAATTGGATAAACTCCTTATTTCCATCTCTATCAAATCCTTCTGCTATATTATCCATTATAGATCCTGATGATCCATTAATCTGACCAACCAATTTAAAGTCTTTAGAAAATTCAGGCTTTCTAGTCAACGAGCGGATAAACTTGCATAACTCTCGAGATTCTTGCCATATTTCTAAGTCTTCAAACCGCTCAATCTTCATAAAAAATGGTTTGGGGTTCAGGGTTTTTGATTCGAGGTTCAGAGTTCGGGGTTCAGTGTTCGGAGTTCGGGGTTCGGAGTTCGAGGTGGTTGAACATTGAACTTCGAACCTTGAACAACTTTCTAGATTTTGACTTCTTTGAACGAGTCCTGATGCTCGAGGAACCATTGGTAGGTCTTGCGGATGCCGTCTTCGAGAGAGGTTTTGGCTTTCCAGCCGGCTTGGGTCATTTTGGAGACATCCATCAATTTTCGCGGAGTCCCATCGGGTTTGGTGGAATCCCAGATAATCTCTCCGGTGTGGCCGACGATTTTCTGGATCATCTCTGCCAATTCCCGGATCGTCAGGTCTTCTCCTGTTCCTACGTTGTACAGGTTATCCTGAAACTTATTCTCGAGCGCAAAAACCACAGCTTCTGCCAAATCTTCCACATACAAAAACTCTCGCATCGGCATACCACTTCCCCAAAGTGTCACTGGCAAATGCTCTGCAGCCACTGCAAACTGATCACTGCTCACGGTTGACCGACAGGCATCATGAAACTTCCGGATCATGGCGGGTAGGACATGGGAGGTCTTCAGGTCAAAGTTGTCGTAGGGCCCATAGAGATTGGTCGGCATCAGGGAGATGTAGTCTTTGCCAAACTGCTTTCGGATCGCTTCACAGGCTTTTACTCCGGTGATTTTTGCCACGGCATACCATTCGTTGGTAGGCTCAAGGGGTCCTGTGAGCAGATAGTCTTCTTTCAGCGGTTGAGGAGCCAGCTTTGGATAGATGCAGGAAGATCCCAAGAAAATAAACTTACTGACATCGGCCTTTAAAGCCGCTTCAATGAGGTTGTTTTGGATCTGCATGTTTTCCATCAGAAACTGGTACGGAAACTCATGGTTGGCCAAAATGCCACCTACCCTAGCCGCAGCGTCAATGACCACCTCGGGTTTTTCTTGTTCAAAAAAATGCTGCACTTCAGCCTGATTTCTCAAATCGAGCTCGGAGGAAGTACGGCCAATGAGGTGAGTATATCCGTTGGCCTCCAAGGCTCTCCAGATGGCAGAACCAACCATTCCACGGTGGCCTGCGATGTATATGCGCGAGTGGGGATTCAATTTTTTTGGGGGTTCGGCCCTTCGACTATGCTCAGGGTGACAGGTTCGGAGTTCGAGGTTCGAGGGTTAAGCGTTTAGGATTAAACGTTATATTGTTTGGTTAGAGGTTCGCAGGTTCAGCGTTTAAATAAATCCTGATTTTCGATGCACCAGACAAATCACTGACGATACCAAACCTCAGGCAAGGGGTAATCTTGCTTAGCAGTACAAGGCCTGTCCAAAGGATGTGGAAAGGCAAGGGATGGCGACTTATGCAAGACTCGATCTTTTCTCAGGAATGTAAACTCCATGTATTTGGGAATAGTAATTCCCAATACATCGCTTGGTTGAGAAAAATTATTGGGATGAATATGGACTACTTGATGTGAGCTGAGCAGCTTATCAAAGACTTTTTTGACAATCTGAAAGAACGGAAGATTGAACAAATTATCCATGTCATGAAACTCGATAACCAATATTCTGAAACGGTTTAACATTTCCTGCGGAACTTGGATAAGTGTCTCCCATTCGGCCCCTTCTATATCCATCTGAAGCATCCAGTCACCCGGGACTTTATCCAGGTTTTGTGATTGGATCAAGTATTCCAGACTCCATTCATTTGCTCCAATACCCATAAATACCGGGTGAAAGTGAAATCCGTGATGTGCAACAGAAGGCCCATTTACAGATGCATCCATGAGGTGTACCTCCATTCCCCGTTCGGCACATTCCAATTCGAAGTGGGATTCCTGATCCACGCCAGGTGAGATCAAAAGTTGAATTCCTTCCAAATCATTGGGTACCAGATATCCTCCGTCCTGTTCAGGACCCAAACGAATCAGTTCCTTGTCCGTGTAGAAGGGTTTTAGCGATCGAATCAGGGAAAGAACCGCCTTTTTGTCTGTCATCAAGCCCGGAAAACGTTTTTTCTTGTGTAGCTGATGAAATAAGACTTTTCGCAGCGAAGGGATAATCATAGGGTCTTTCGATTACACGAGAATGTCAGACA
Source organism: Algoriphagus sp. (assembly GCA_018336015.1). Classification (GTDB taxonomy): domain Bacteria; phylum Bacteroidota; class Bacteroidia; order Cytophagales; family Cyclobacteriaceae; genus Algoriphagus; species Algoriphagus aquatilis. The sequence goes on from JAGXQZ010000082.1 coordinate 4,257, forward strand.
TGCTGCCATTCTAGTCATCTCATGAACTGATTTATTTTTTACCAGAGATGAACTTTCGAAACTCGACATAGTAATGAGGAAAGATCAGTTTGAGGTAGACTTCGATGCGGCTTTTAAACCCAATCCATTTACCCCAGTGATAAGACTTAAAATGGATATATTCCTCCAAGGCCAAGCCTTTCACGGAATGCGCAAGACGCCATCTAGCTATAAATGAAAGTTCCGGATCAGCCCAGTAAGGAAGGTCGTTTACACCACATTCCGCCAAATAGGCAGTAGAAGTGTAGCAAGAAAACCCGGCCTGCTGTGCCCTCATGCTGTAATCGTAATCTCCTAGGTAATGTGTATACTTCGAAGAGATCAACCCCAAAATTTGCTCGACTTCAGCAGGAATCAGCACCAAATTACCGTTCATAAAGGTAATTTTCTGAAGGGTTCCATTAGGGGGTAATGGCCGTATCGATTGGTCATGACCTCCATAGGCAAATTTTTGGGTACCCGGAATCGCACAGGCTCCGATCAAAATACTCAACTGGGTAGGGAGCTTAGCAAATTCTTCCCACAAATTCTGTAAGGCATTGGGATACAACACCGTATCATCATTTAGCCAAAGGTAAAAATCAAAAGATCCCTGAGCTTTTGCATGCTGCCAAGCTTGCCTCATTCCTCCTCCCCAATACAAATTCCCGGTTCCGAAAGTTAGATTTACTTGAGGAAAATGAGTCCTAATCATTTGACCGGTACCGTCAGAAGAATTGTCGTCACATAGGAAGACTTCCAATTGCATTCCCTGGGGCAGCTTTTGATTGAAAAGATTATCTAAGCAAGCCCTAGTTTTTTCTTTTCTGTTGAAGCAAGTAATGAGAACCGCTGTTTTCAGTTGAGATTGAAGCTTTTCCTTATCCCCGGAAATTTGGGTTTAAAATATTTCTCCTTTAACGCTTGAGGAGCCAACTGCTTGATTGGATTTTTTCACCCAGTCCATCGAGCAGTTCGATCCCTAATTCCATGCAAACCGGAGCTTCCGGAATTGATTGGTTGTTTTGATCCCCACCGTTTGCGAATGCAAGGTGGTAGGAGTCGGACAGTTCTTGATGCACTTTTCGGATGGACTGGCAGACTGTTCGATCCTGATCGATGGATAGATACACCCGATCCACGCTCTTGATATTGGAGACGATAAACATGCGTTCGTCTTCCAGTTGAAACTCCTTGGATCCCTTTAAGGCGCGTTGGTGGTCATTGTTGACAATGACAATCAACTCATCCCCTGCTGCTTTGGCATGATTAAAATACTCCACGTGCCCTTTGTGAAGAGGATTGAAATACCCTGAAACAATTACAGCTTTTTTCATCCTTTTGTCGAACTGATGAATTGATGATTGGTCGAATTGATTAACCACCTATTTGATAAACCAAAAGCGAGACTTGGATAGGAAGTATTTTGTCCCATTTATATGATTGAAAGATCACAAGATTCTATGCTGTAACCTCAGGTTCTAAGTTTGTCTTTCAAACTTTCAATTTGGCCTATCTGGTACTTATACCGGGAATTGATCTTATTCATGATTTCATCCATTTTCAATCTGAATCCCGTACAGGCTTGCTCTGAAATGTATTCCATATCAAAGGCATAAATCAGATGATTCATAGTTTCCAATGAACTTAAAAAGGCAATATTGGAAAAATGTGCTTGATCATTATGTGTTGCTCAACCCGAGCCCTCAGCCAAATTACTTGCTATACTTGAGGAAGATCGTCGTATTTGGGATATCAATTCAAACTTTTCATCAGGAGGAAATTTCAAGGTTAGCTTCTTAATCTCAACCCTGATTTTCCTTGCCAATTGATCCACCTCCAGCTTCTCAAACCGATAGGTAAACCATTTATTTTCCATGATTTTTTCCTGACAAAAACAGTTTAACCTTCATCCATTCATCAATTGAACAGCTCGGACACAGCTTCGCCCTTTCAGTCCCATTGAAGAAAATCGAAGCATGAAAATGAATCCAACTCCCACCTGTTCAGTAGGTCGATTTTCTAAGGTCCTTAGCGGATCATTCAGGTTTTTATGGCCAAACCTTGAATTTTGAGATGTTAGTTAAAAAAGCATTAAGCCATTTTTAATTGCTTTTTTCCAGTGTTTCTGATACGTCAAAGTTATTTAAACGAGTATTTTTTGTACTCATTTTAGACGGATTTTTATACATACTGAAATTTGCTTTTCGAAATCAAAATTTAGCTTAGCCATGAAACATCTGACATTATTCGATTTCTCCTTCCCATACCCATAATTGGGTATGACCAAACTTCTCGACCATAGCCCATAGTGGTGCTCTGGCCTCCCATTTCCATGAATTGCTGCTTAGGTTTTCTTCTTTGAAATTCGGGTCTACGGTGAGGGCGTATTTTCTGGTGAGGAACCCGTAATCGTATATCCGGAAAAACACCCCGATTACTGCTTTGTTTTGCTCGAACACATACTGACTCACCGGATAATTCCCTTCTTTGAAAACATATCGGGAGACTTTGAGCTCATTTTTTCCAGATCCGGATATACAAACTACCGCAGGCATGAGGGATTCCTCTTTTTGGGGAAATTTTCTTAAGAGTGTATCCATTTGATCGAATGGTGCAGTATCTATTGATTTGGACTCTGACTTCCGGAGTTTTAGTTCACTCAACATCAGCGTCGGATCAAAAAACACCGGCTTACCGGAATAAATAAACCGATAATCTTTTCCATTGAACGTTTTGGTAACGGTAGTGTATCCTGTAAGGAGCTTCCTGAATAGGTTAATCATACTTTGATAAAAAGGGCGGTGATAACAGTGATCTCCTGACGTGCTTACGGGAGGAGTTAATCAAATTAGGTCTTGAAAAATCTGTTGAAAAAGGTTTTTTAGGTGTAAAAGGTAACGAACCTGTTACCTATCTTCAAAGATGAAATAAAATGCTGTTTTTTTGAAATAAAGCGACAACATAAAAATTAATCGACTCCATAAAATCGCGTTATCAAGGAAAAAAAGGCAGAATAATGACCCTGTTTCAACTGGTTTTCTGTTCCATTTACCGCAAAGGAAAAAATTGGAATTGGCAGAATTGAGATTCAATCTCGCTAGTTAAACTGTTTTTTTTCTTGGCTTTTTCATGTTCAAAAAGGATGGAAAAGGTAGATGGATGGATAGATCAAGAAATGAATTCTCGCAAAGATCGTAAGCTGCAAAGGGAAAAATAAGAATATCCGCAATCTTACCACTAAGTTAGTCATCGGCTCTACAGATCGTGGATATTCGTCGACTGACCACAGACGACAGTCCACAGCACCTCTATTCGGACTTCAAACCTTATCCTAGTTGGTTTATGGTAGAAAAGCGGATAATCATAAATAAGTATTACCAAAAATGAATTTTCTACCTAGGCTGGAATTCAATGGATCAAAAATGGATTTTAATTGATGCGGCTTGTAGGATTTTAGCTAGGTTAATTGCTCAGATTCTGAAGGTTTGACGGATTTCGCAAGTGCTTCATCTTCGATAAGATATCGGATGATACGCATGTCTTGCTCATCCCGGACTCGCTGGATCATTGGTTTTCCATGCCTTTCCAACCCATGATCATTGATGGCTTTGATGGCCCGGGAGCGTCGGACTTTTCGAAGGTCTTGATTGATAATGGAATCAATTCCCAAAATTTTATCCATCTCCTCCTGAGAAATAACCTGACCGGAGTAAGGCCTCAGGATAGACACAAGGTTATTCTCTTCCTTATTCAGAATAGCAAGGGAAGCCGGTGGTATCGGATGTGGTTTGGGAAGAATCACTTTACCTAGGCCAAACAGGACGACAAGAATCGAAATCACTCCGACTAGTGCTTTCCAATAGGAATCCAAAAGTGCACTCCAGGTAGGCCCCTTTTTCAAAATCACTTTTCCTAGCGGGAGAGCGGATTGGACAAGCTGATCGATTTGAACTTCACTTGGTATCGTTTTGAAGAAAGTGGAAAACTGAACCCGATTGCCTTCGTGTCGAATCCATTTTTTAACCCCTTCAAATTGATGGGGAGTGAATGGAATAATGAACATTTCTAAGGTCTCCTTTTTCACAATAAACAGACCAGCCTGCGTAGTTTCGATATTTAATAGCTCACTAAATGCATAATCGTCCGTTTCGAAAGTTGCATTTAGGTTCAGACTGTTGTCAAATGACTTTCTGCCCAGGACTTTTTCAAAATTTTCATTCAAATCAAACTCTACTTCTCTCCAAGTCCAATCCCTAAAATCCAGAAAAAACCCTTTCCAAAGGAAATCCTTTAAGCCTTTTCTCAAATTGATCTGTTGTCCAAAAAAGCTGTAATATCCCTCCGCCGTGGTAAAATTCATATTACCCAAAAAATCCTCTGGCTGGTTAAAGGTTTTTATGAACTCCACCTCGCCGGATGCAGGAAAACGAAATAAATCCCCATGATTTTGCCAATAACCGAACCCGGCCTGGCCATACAATTCCTTTTCTTTGAAAAACAGCGTAGTACCACAATTAGCACCCGTGACATCTTTTCCCGAAAACAACTTCCATTGCCCCTCTTTCCAAGTATAAATAGCTAGTTCACAGTCGTTCATCACATAGTAGCTTCCTTGGTTTTTGTAAATCTTGTGAAGTGTGGTAGAATAAGGAAGCAGGTCAAGCGCGCTAATCATTTTCCATTCTTCACCAGTCAAACCTAGGCTCAATGAGTCCTGTTTGGTAAAGCTTTTGGACAAAATCTCCAGCTTATTCCACTGACTTGATGGTGCTGATTTGACCTCGGTCACCGCTATGCCCATCATAAAAAGCCAAATCCATCCCACCTTTTTCAAAAGAGAAAAAGTCATTTGGTTCAAGAATTTAGGATGACTTGTCTGGGCAATAAACTCAATCACAGGTTTTTTATTTTTAAGCCAACTTGAAAATCAATTGATGCCAAGTTTTTTTAAGCCTTTTAGGATTATAGCTAGGTTAACATTTCAGATTCCGAAGGTTTGATGGATTTCTCAAGTGCATCATCTTCGATATAGTATCGGATGATACGCATGTCTTGCTCATCCCTGACTCGTTGGATGATTGGCTTTCCATGCCTTTCCAACATATGCTCATTGATCGCCTTGATGGCTCGGGAGCGTCGGACCTTTCGCAGGTCTTGATTTTTTACATTTTCTACACCAAGGATAACTTCCAACTGCGCTTGGGATATCAGCTGTCCGGAATGGGGAGAGAGTCCTTTTAACCAATGACTGAATTGGCTGGGAAAATCAATTTCCGGTTCGGAGGCTTGGGCGTTTTCGGTATTAAATTTAACCTCGGTCCACCTCCAAATCAGCCACAATACTACTAAAACAGCTATTCCTCCCAGGGATAAAAGAAACCAGTCCTGGGATAGGAATTCTGAAAAAGCTGAACCCTCTTTGAGTTCAATTTTTCCTACCAAAACGGCTGATTTCACCTGTTCCGATAAATCAATGGTTCGGGATTCGGCGGATTCCTCAGTGAGGAATCTAATCAGATTCCCTTCTGTTTGAAGCCATCGAACATTATCAAATAAGAATTTAGAAGATTCTACAAAATAGATTTGAGCGGTTTTCTTATCAAAAATAAGCCATGCAATTGTTGAACCTTCTACAAAAAACACTTCGAGTAAAGCGAAGTCATGCGTTTCAACAGTACCTCCCAACTTGAATTCCTGATCTAATAGTTGGTTTCCAACCAAGTCTTTCATCTTGTCATTGAACTCAAAACTTGTTTTTTTCCAAGTCCAACTTCTCAAATCCAAAACGTATCCTTCAGGATCCAGATGAAGGGTTTGGATTTTATCGTAATCAATAATTCCAAAAATGGAATAAATACCTTCCTCAGTTTTAAATTTTAGCCACCCATAGTAATCAGCTGGTTGATTGTCAGTTCTTACAAATTGAGCGGGTAGATTTTCACCAAAAACAAAAAGATCAGAATTGCTTTGCCAATATCCTCTACCGCTGAATTGATAGACTCCCCCATCCTGAAAAAACTCGTAAGAAGAACAATTATATCCCGTCACCTTCCCCCCGGAATACAAGGTCCATTTCACTCCATCCCAGCGGTACACACCAAGAAAACAGCGAATGAAGCAGTAATACTCCCCCTTTTCCTTCAAAACCATGATGGTCTTATTGAGGTAAGGAAGCTCACTGATCGCTTGGATCATTTTTTCCTCGTCAGGGGTAAGTGCCGGATAACTGGAAATCCCTTTCCCAAAATACCCCGGCACCAAAAGTAATTTGTCCCAATTGCCTTCTTTATTGGCAAATACCTCACCAATGGGCAAACTCAAATTCAAAAACAAGACGGTGATGGCCATCCAAAGCATTCGAAGCATAGCAGGAGATCGATCGAGACGCAAGGGCTTAGGAAATTTTGACTGGCTGTTTCTTGTAGTTAGAAAATGGCACAAGCTCAATTCGGTAGCGTATGACTCTTTTATCCTGAGCATCTCTGACCCTGATGATAGCGGGTGGTCGGTCTTGCTCTAAAAGAAATTCATTCACTGCCTTGATTGCGCGGGAACGCTTGACTTTTCGAAGGTCTGAATTCTTGATTTCGCTAAGCTCAAAAATCGAATCCATCTGATCCTGATCGATCATCTTGCCGGAAAATGGACGGATTCTGCCAAGCCAGGAGACCACTTGTTTTCCAGAAGCGGGTTCGTCCAAAAATTCTTGCTCAAACTCATCAACCACAGAATTTCTTTTCCTTTTCCAACCTATCCACCATCCTCCAAGGATCATCATAAGCAGTGGAAAAATCACCAAAACCAGGTAAAATCCATCCAAGTATCTCTCCCTAAACGAAGGTGTGTGAAAAACCACTTTCCCCACCAATTTGGAAGATTCCATTATTCGGCTGATAGGTATCGTAGCTGTTTTGGAAGAGTTTCTACCCAGGTGCACCACAGTATCCCCCATGACCTGAATCCACTTGCTGTCGGTGATCTGTAGAAAAGGAATTTCTTTGATGTAGATGGATAGATCTCTTTTATCAATAATCAGCCAATAACTCTTTTTAGCATCGCGCTGATGAAGTTCCAAGACAGCGTAAGTATCTGTTTCTACCTGAGAAAAAATATCATTGACTTGTCCAAAGTCCAGGTATTCAAATTCCTGATCCACTGGAGCAAACCATTCCACATTGAGTTTTTGCCAAGTAGATGTAGCTAAATCGAGAAAAAATCCTCCCTTATTCAGTTCATAAACATCCAACCTAGCGTCAAACTGATGTCCAAACAACGTAACTATGCCTTCGTCAGTCTGGAAATAAACATGACCTCGAAAATTCTCCGGCTGATCAACAGTCGGGACAAATTCCACTTTACCAGTTGATGCATTCAGTCGAAATAAATCTGCCTGATTTTGCCAATATCCTGAACCTGAGATCGAAAATGGCTGACTATCTAGTAGAAAAAAATACGGGGTACAGTTATAGCCTAACACCCCACTAGTTGTCTTTTTGATCCAGACATCACCCTCCCATTTCCAAAAATTCAAGTCACATACATTAAAAGCGAAGTATTCCCCTTTTTCCTTAAGTAAGATTTGATGGGAGGCAGGGGAAGAAATATATTGAAGTGCAGAAACCATCCGGTGCTCTTCTTCTGACAATACCGGCGACTCTTCAAAATGAGTATAGTGGAAACCTTGAAACAAATGAATACTCTTCCAGTCGGCTGCTTCTTCGGCCACCAATCGTCCCATCAACGTAAATGCACTTAACCAAACGGCGAGTATAATTTGCTTCATGATTAAATATAAGCCCACTATTCCTTTCTTGATTTTAATCCGATATTCAAATCATATACAAATTTCGACCTTTTGCTTGTAATGAATCCTTTTCTATGATGAATTTAGGTCACTTTAAGCCTTTGTCACCTAAATGATATGTCACCTACCTGTCACCGAATGAAGATTAAGGCAAAACTGATTTCATCCACGTTACCATTCGATCCATCGGATCGCCGAAATGAATTTGGGCTTAATCTGAATAGGGGTTCAGTCCCTGGGAAAGATGGACCTATTTTTTGATATCTATCCTAAATCGGAAGAAGCGCTTGTCCTCTGGGTCTCTTTCCCTAAAAATGATCTCCCTACCGAATTCGGATTCTGCACGTTCGTTGAAGGCTTTGATCATTCTAGATCGCTTTGCCTTCCTGTTTTCTGGAGTGAGGCTTTGGATCACTAAAAATTCATCCAATTGAGCAGTGGATAGAATTTGACCATCCATCTTCAGGATTCTTTTCCAGAAGCTATCACCTTCCAATTGTTCTTCCTCCATCACAACTTCCTCTTCTTCCACAGCAGGTTTTGAGGTTGAAGCTATTTTCCGCTTTTTGTATAGTCTCATCACCAAAATGATCACCAGACCTAAAAAGAAGAGCGCGATCAGAATATTCTGAACTTGAAGTGTCCTGACTTTTTCGCTCTTCACAGGAATAATCTCACCTTCTGCCACCAGGACAGCTTGGGAAAGCAAATCTGAAACCTGAATTTGATTGATTGGCTGTCCCCGATTTTTCCAAGTCAGGTGATTGTCCTCGCTGAGCCAAAAAACAGGATCTTCAATTTTTAAAACTTGATTTGAAACATGGAAGAGTTTATAGTCAGACTTTTGAAAAACGAACCAACCTTCACTCAACTGCATGAGTTGAAAATCTTTCAAATCAATACTGGTGGCCTGTAAGGTGGAAAGCAGCTTCTGATCAATGGAATTCGGCCAGGTAAGTTTGATTTCAAACCAAGTAAGGGAAGTAAGATCAAGGTAGTATCCTCCCTCCCAAGATGCCTCAAGTCCGTTACGTAGATTGAATTTCTTGCCAAAGAAACTGAACGCTCCTTTTTCACCCATACCTACAAAAGGGGTATTATAATCCAGAGGTTGAAATTTTGTAGAAACAAACTCCCAAGATCCCAAGGGTTCTTCAAAAATCAGAAGGTCAGTGTGGTAATTGACCAGACCATTTCCACCCAACAAATGGAGTTGATCCTTCCAAAACAGAGGATATCCATCGCAGAAGTACCCGTAGTTATTGTATTTATAGGTATTGGACCAGTTGCCATTTTCCCATCGATACACATTGAGATTACAATCCTCCCAAGCCAAATAAGAATCATTGGATTGGATCACTTCCACCTTGGAAGGTGTATTGATTTGGGATAGGTTTTGAATAAGAAGAGGAAGATCAAAAGCTGTAAATACCTGTTTCGATTCAGCCCATTCCAAGGAATCTTGGTTGGGAAAAATAACCACACGGGTGTGCTGCGCAGAAAGTTCTGCGCCTAGCATCAGGAAGATGCACAGCATACAAGCTTTAGAAAAATTCATTCTTAAAAACTGGGTGGTGATAACAGAACGAAATTAGAATTTCCAATTCAAAATCAATTCAAAAACTAGGTAAGATAGGTAACAAGCATGTTACATATATGTAAAACACTCTTTATCAGGACAATATGAAATAGTATAATCACCAATCACACCAATTAGTATCTTACCCATACACTATATTCCAACAGGAAATTATTTTTACTTTATCCTGCCTTCACTTGAAATCTCAATCAAAACGAGCTTAGAATTAGGATTGAAAACAGCCAGCAATAGGCTCTAATAAAAGAGCAAGATGGTTAATGAATAATTTTGAACATCCGCAATCATACCACCAAATAGATCATTGGCTCTAAAGAGCGCGGATATTCGTCGACTGACCGAAGACGACGTTCCACAGCTCCACTAATCGTTCAAACCTTTTCTTAGGTGGTTACTGGTAGTAAAGCAGGTAATCAGATTAATTAAATACCAATGGTGTTATACTCATTAAAATACCTCTAAAAATCTATCTGCTTATTTAAACCTTATTGGCTACCAAACCTATTCCATACTTGAAAAGAGCCTAACGGATAGCGGTTAAACCTATTTTGACTATCGTTTTGGCTCACCATTCCAATTTATTTCAATATCAAAAACTGGAATCAAATTCGTAACCAAAACAGAAGTCTCTCTTCGATTGAGAATTTTTTCAGGTGAAAAATCTCCATCCAGGCGCTTGTTTCGCCATACTTCCCTAGCTTCATTAAAGTCCAAGTTGGGGTCGATCATCTTCAAAATTTTTATGAGTCGGTCAACAGTAAGGTAATCCCCTGAAGCTCCCCAATATCCTTCAAGTTGATGATAAAATGGCCGAAGGCCATCGACCAACTCAAATTCAATAGCCAATCGATCCGGGTAAAACCAAGTCTGATTAGCCCAGAGATAGGGCACACCGGTTCCTTTAAAAATCCCCACGGCTCCAGCTTTTTGCATTTCCTGAAAATGCGGTTCATGGGGAGGAGTATCCATAAATGGCATAATAAAAGCCCCCTGATCCAGTAGTTTTTTTTGAACTTCTCTAATAGAGATTAGATCCAAGGCTTGCTTTTTTTGAACTGCCACAGAAGCCAACACTCCGGCAGCCTGACCTATTCCCAAGACCACAGGCTGCAAGCGTGTGGCTCCATTGACGATGTTGGATACGGAGATACTTTTCTCTGCCAAAATCAAAGCCGGATGAGTTTTAGGAATCAAGGCTCCCAAGGGGATATTATAAGAAGGAACTCTGATTTTGATGAAATCTATGGCGGGTGCTTCAGGATTTTTCTTGTGATGATGATCAATGGTATAATCTCCTACAGCTACGCCCGTACGGTATAAGGGAGAAGGAGCTTCGTAGGGTGTTCGGACATAGGGTAGGGTAAAATCGACCAGACCTCTAAATCTGCGGGATTCTCTATGGTAAGGAATCATCGGTAAATGGTCCGTGGTAGGGTATTCCCCCTCAGCCAATCCCAAATGCTTCATTCCTAGTTCATGTTGAATAAAATACACAAATCTCAACGTCGTCTGTTTGGCCTTTTCCAATTCAACCGCACGGTCCTCGGGGCTTAATTCGACCAGATTGACATAATGATCATTGCCGCAATTTGGCCAGTTGATCATGTATTTTCCATTTGGAAGCTTTCCATAATCAAGCATTTTACCACAATCTAAGGTCGGAGCATCATCTGTAGTCGGATCGGCATGCGCACAGGCACAAGCAAATTCGCTCGGATCATAGTTGGCCGGACGAGGAATTGTCTTATCGACACCTTGTCCAAAATCCTGCAGCGTAGCCACATAGGTCAAATCCTGAACAATGGAATTGGCTTGTTCTGGAGCAAATTCCTCCCTTGTTTCAGCCCTTGCATCCATCCCTAAACGGTAAGGTAGTCCTTGGGAAGCCGCAACATCTCCCAACTCGGTAGCATCGATCAAAATGGAAGAAGAAAAACGGAGCTCCTTGCCATTCTGAATGGCAATCACCTCCCAAAGTTCATTCTGGTAGGTAGCCGATTTCCATTCAGCTTCCAATAAGATTTCCAGATTAGGTACTTGTGAGGTAATCCTTTGGAGAATCTGATTTCCTACACTAGGTTCAAAAAGTGTGTTACTTACCCACCCCGTGGCCAACTTGTCGGCTCCACCGTAGTGATTTTCTAGCTCTTTTTTAAATTCTCCCCAAATACCCGAAGGCAATTTATGGTTACCGTCAATTGCTGAGACTCCAGCCGAAGTCAGCATTCCTCCTAGCCAAGATGTAGGCTCAAAAATTACCGTAGAAGTACCTGATCTTCCTGCAGCAATTCCTGCAGCTGTACCACTGGCACCACCTCCGACGATGATTAAGTCTACTTTCTTTACCTGAGAAAACGTCGAAGCAATCGAAAAGAAATAGAGGAGAAAAAGAAACTTAATTTTCATGTGATTATAATTTGATTTTTAAAAGCCACATGGAATCTCGCAAATCTTATAATCATTCCAGT
>JAGXQZ010000083.1 GCA_018336015.1 Algoriphagus sp.
GCTAAGGATATCACCGCTTATCAAAAATTAATGCTGGAGAAAGTATCTGAAATCAAGGAAGTAGATTCGATGCAGTCCATGGTAATTCTATCTACCTTTAAGGACTCAAAAGTGCTCCCTATTCCTGCTTAATCATTAAATCTAGCTAGTTGAAGGGTGGCATGTCCACCCTTTTTTTTTGAATTACCATGACTGAAAATCCTTGGAAAACTAAAAGCATTCAAACGATCTATGAAAATCCATGGATCCGGGTAGAACACCATGAAGTAATCAATCCTGCCGGAAAAGATGGAATTTACGGAAAGGCTCATTTTAAAAACCGGGCTATGGCGGTAATTCCAATTGATGAGGAAGGTAATACCTGGCTTGTGGGTCAATACAGGTATACCTTGGAAGAATACTCCTGGGAGATTCCAATGGGAGGAGGACCTATTGAATTGGACAGATTGGAAGCAGTCAAAAGAGAATTGAAAGAAGAAACTGGTTTGACTGCTGAAAAGTGGACTGAGATTATGAGAATTCATACCTCAAACTCAGTGACGGACGAAGTGGGTTACATTTACTTGGCTGAAAATCTCACCCAAGGCGAGACGGAGTTCGAAGAAACCGAAGTACTTCAGATTAGAAAACTTCCTTTTTCCGAAGTCCTTCAATGGGTGATGGATGGAAGAATTACAGATTCAATCAGTGTGGCCGGAATCCTTAAAGCAGCACGGATACTAGGTTATTAACTCATGACACTACGCGAACATTTTAAAACTACTTTTCATTTAGCTTATCCGGTGATGCTCAGTCAGCTCGGGCAGGTGTCTGTGGGGGTAGCGGATAGTATGATGGTAGGCAGGCTCGGTGCATTGCCTCTCGCTGCTGCTTCTTTGGGAAACAGTATTTTTTTCGTCATCATGATGTTTGGAATAGGGGTTTCCATGGGTATCACTCCCTTAGTTTCTGCTGCGGATGGCAAAGGCAAACCCAAAAGAATCTCAAGATTATTCAGCCACGGACTATGGATCAATTTGGCTACAGGTTTGGTTTTGACTCTGATTGTGTTGGGCCTATCGCAAGGCTTACATTTTTTGAATCAGCCGGAAGAAGTCGTAGTGCTTGCTGTGCCTTATTTACTAATCATTACAGCCTCTTTGATTCCTCTGATGATCTTTCAGACGTTCAAGCAGTTGGCAGAGGGTCTTTCACAGACGAGGCAGGCAATGTATATCACCATTTTTGCCAACCTAGTCAATGTCTTTTTGAACTGGGTTTTGATCTGGGGAGTTTGGGGATTTCCAGAATTAGGTTTGAATGGGGCGGGTTGGGCGACGCTGATTTCCAGAATATTGATGATGGTCATGATGGGCGGGTACATCTTGTATTCTCAGCGATATAAGGTCTTTCATCTCCGTTTGGCCATTGTAAAGGCCAGCTTTCCCATGGTCAGCCGAATTTTGAAAATTGGGATACCGACTGGTTTCCAGTTCATTTTTGAAGTGTCTGCATTCAGCACTGCAGCGATCATGATGGGGTGGATTGGCGTCAATGCTTTGGCCGGGCATCAAATAGCCTTGAATCTGGCTTCGATCAGCTATATGATGGCTACAGGATTGTCTACAGCAGGAATGATCCGGGTAAGTAATCAAATAGGAAAAGGTAATCTCAAAGGCATGCGTGAAGCAGGAATGGTGGTCTTTGGGATGGTCATTGCCTTTATGTTTGTCTGTGCATTGTTGTTCTTTGTGTTTCGATTTTTCTTACCTACTCTCTACATCGATGATCCTGAAGTGATTGCACTTTCTGCTTCCTTGTTGATTATTGCCGGATTTTTCCAATTGTCTGATGGGGTTCAAGTAGTAGGATTGGGAGTTTTGCGGGGATTGGAAGATGTCAAGGTACCTACACTAGTGACTCTAATGGCTTATTGGGTGTTGGGATTACCCTTAGGTTATGTGATGGCTTTTGAGTTTGGATGGGGAGAAAAGGGCGTTTGGATAGGTCTGTTGACCGGATTGACGATTACGGCGGTGATGCTCTTTTACCGATTCCATCAATTGAGTAAAAAGAAAATCAAACAGCAGTCCATTCAGATCACTCACGATTAATTTCCAAAGAAAGATCATCCGGAATTCGGAGTGAAGGAGTATCTTGGTTTCAAATCAATCAGAAACCCATGAAACGACTTTTACTCGCTTTCTCTCTTGCCTTCCTTATTTCCACCTCTTTTGCTCAGGAACCTGCCGTCCTTTCGGTGAGGAAACAAGCCGAGGTGATTGACTCATGGTTGGAGGATCGGATGCAGAATCTCCTTCCCGGCTTGATGACAGAGACAGGGATTGACATGTGGATCGTGATGTCGAGAGAATACAATGAAGATCCGGTCATCCGCACACTACTGCCGGCCACTTGGCATGCGGCCCGTCGTCGAACCATTCTGGTAATGTATCAGCCCAGTCCGAATTCAAAGGTGGAATCATTTGCGGTGGCTCGGTATGATGTAGGAAAATCATTCAAAAAAGCCTGGAACCCAGAAGCTCAGCCTGATCAATGGAAAGCACTCATGGAAATCATCCAGGCTAAAAATCCCAAGAAAATCGGACTTAACTATGCCAAAGATTATGGCCATGCTGATGGTTTGACACATTTTGACTATGAGGAGTTTATGAAAAATCTGCCTCAAGCGCATCAATCCAAAGTAATTTCTGCTCAGACTTTGGCTGTTCGCTGGCTGGAGACTCGAACTGCCTCTGAAATGGCCGCTTACAAGCACATTCAAGAATTGGCGCATTACATCATTTCCGAAGGACTTTCAGATCGTGTCATTACCCCCGGAGTGACGACTACGGAGGATGTGGTGTGGTTTTACAGAGAGAAAATTAAGGAAATGAAGCTGGATACTTGGTTTCATCCTACCGTCGATATTCAAAGACCTGACCCTTATTCTCAGGAAGCTTCCCGTTCTTTTGCCGTGAGGCCAAGTGAAGAAGTGATCATGCCTGGCGACTTACTGCATATTGATTTTGGAATCACTTACCTCAGACTAAATACAGATACCCAGGAATTGGCTTATGTTCTGAAAGCAGGGGAAACTGAAGTGCCTAAGTATCTTCAGGATGCCTTGGCAGTGGGCAACCGCCTTCAGGATATTTTGACTTCTAACTATGTCGCAGGACGAACCGGAAATGAAATTTTGAGAGCCTCTCGTCAGCAGATGCAAAAAGAAGGGATCCGTGGAAGCATTTACACCCACCCGCTTGGTTTTTATGGTCACTCCGCAGGACCGACCATCGGCATGTGGGACAATCAGGGTGACACGCCCGGAGCAGGTGATTTTCCACTTCATGCCAATACCGGCTATGCGATCGAACTCAATGCAGTAGTATTTGTCAAAGAGTGGAACAAGGATGTGAGAGTCATGCTGGAGGAAGGAGCTTTCTTTGACGGTAAAAAAGTGACTTATTACAACGGTCGTCAAAAGTCCATCTTAGCGATCCCCCGAGTAAGCAATTACTTGGGCTATTGATGATGCGAATGGTAGCTCTTTCGGTCTCGCTTAATGAAAATCAGGATTAAAAAGCCCAAAAAGGCAATTGAACCTGAGGAAAGAAATACCAATCGGAAGTTTTCAGGATTATTTGCATAAAGCCATCCTGAAACCACCGCGCCTACACCGATCCCGCTTTCCAAGAAAATATACATGGTAGCCAAGGCCCTCCCTCGAAATCGGTCGAGGGAGCGGTCCACTACCCATGCCGTGGTAGTCGGACTATACATCCCAACTGCTGCTCCAAAAAGCACACCTGAGCCTAGCAAAACGGCCTTACTTTCTGCAAATGCTACGGAACACATCGCCAATACCATCACGGCACTGGCTACACGCATCACAGCAACACGCCCATGACGGTCAGAAGTGCGTCCGGCGAGCAGTCTGATTCCCAAAGAAGAAAGGGTAAAGACTGCGAAAAACAATCCTTTGTTTTTGATTCCAAGGTGTGCAGAAAGGTCAGGAACTATGGTCAGCACCACTCCAAAGGAGAACACCGAAAGAAAAAGGATGATAGAAGGAAGGAGAACTCGCTTTTCGATGATTTCTGTTCGATCGAGTTTGAAAAGACTCAGTCTGAGCGATTCTTTTTCTTCCAAAGTTTCTTTCAACCTAGTCAAAATCAAAATGGAGAAAATCGCAGTAAATGCGGCGCAGTAAAACAAAATCTCGATTGGCCAAATGCTGGCAATCCAGCCTCCAATAGCGGGTCCTGCGGCCATTCCCAAGGAACCAAAAAGGGACTGAATGCCCATAGCTTCGCCTCTTTTCTGAAAAGGAACAATGTCTGCCACGTAGGCTGAAGCTCCTGTAGGAGTAAACCCGGCCGAAAATCCATGGGCAAACCGGAGAAACAAAAAGCCTCCCACAAAGCTCAGCAGGGGATACAACAAGCCCACTACAAAGCAAACACTTGCCCCAAACATCATCACAGGAATCCTACCTACTTTATCAGCAAGCTTTCCGCTGAAAGGTCTGGAAAGTCCAGCCGAAAGCGTAAAAAGGGCAATAATCAATCCTTTGTAATCTTCTCCGCCCAATGAGGTCAAGTAAGCGGGAAGCTCAGGAATGATCATGTTGAAGCTGGAGAAAAACAAAAAGCTGCTCATGCAGAGCAAGAAGAAATTCAGTGTAAAAAAAGACGGCAACAGTCGCATTCTCCGGGTCAAGTCTTTAAAGTAAAAGGCCGGAAAAATATCCGGCCTTAATTTTTTTTTCAGTTGTCTTTATTGGCTTCCTCTTCGCTTTGCGCAAGCAGGAAGGCCTTCATGAATTCATTCAAGCCTCCATCCAATACGCCTTGAGCATCCGAAGTTTCATGACCGGTTCGGTTGTCTTTTACCAGTTTGTAAGGGTGTAGGACGTAGTTTCGAATTTGAGAACCAAAGTCCACGCGCAGTTTGGAAGATTCGATTTTGGCGATCTCTGCATTTCGCTTTTCCAACTCCATTTGATAGAGTCTTGATTTTAGCATCTGCATCGCCTTTTCCCGGTTTGCAAGCTGGGAGCGTTCTACTTGGCAGACTACCACGATGCCCGTTGGCTTATGGGTCAACTGGACTTTGGTTTCGACCTTGTTTACGTTCTGTCCACCTGCACCACCCGAACGGGAAGTATGAAGTTCCACATCAGCTGGGTTGATTTCGATTTCGATCGAATCGTCCACTTCCGGATAGGCATAAACGGAGGCAAATGAGGTATGTCTTCTTCCCCCTGAGTCAAAGGGTGAGATTCTGACCAAGCGGTGTACACCTGTTTCGGATTTCAAGAATCCATAGGCCAAAGGACCTTCAAATTCCAGCGTAGCTGATTTGATCCCTGCTACTTCACCGGGCTGTACGTCTACCTCTTTTACTTTGTAGCCGTTTTTTTCTCCCCACATGATATACATACGCATCAGGATGGAAGCCCAGTCGTTACTTTCTGTTCCTCCTGCACCCGGATTGATTTCCAGAACGGCATTGAGTTGATCCTCTTCAGCAGAAAGCATTTTTTTCAGCTCTAGTTCTTCTACAGCTTCTTTTGCTTTAAGGTAATCTGCCTTGAGTTCATCTTCTGATACTTCTCCTGCGGAGAAAAATTCATACAATACCTCCAAATCCTGGATTTTTTGATCCAGATTTTCATAGGCGGTAGTCCAGCCTTTTCTGGCCTGGATTTGTTTCATTGTTTTTTCTGCCTCTTCCGGATTGTTCCAGAAGTCGGGCTGGGCCGAGACGGCCTCAAAGTCTTGGATTTCTACTTTCTTACGATCGTAGTCAAAGATACCTCCTCAAAGCCGAAGTGCGGGCTTTCAAGTCTTTCAGTTGTTCTGAAGTCATCTGTCTAAGTGAAAATTTAAGCTGCAAAAGTCTGAAAAAAATCCCGCTTTTACCAGTGGTGATTTACTAATCGATCCGCATGATAATAATCTGAATACGGTTGGATCCTTTTTGTCTGAAAGTTTTATACCTGATGGGAAGTAACGCCAGGCCCGTACCCACCAATATTCCTGATGTTGTGGCTACACCGGAGGAAATAGAAAGTTCTCCTGTCTGATATAGACTGTTTACAGCATCTACGGCAAACAATAAAGAGCCTGCTCCTAAAAAAAGCCCGGTGAGATTGGTCAATGTTCGGTTTCGGGGATCTTTATGGCGTACATCCAATTCTAAGATATCCGAAGGACTCAAAATGTTTTCTGTCAAGTAGATGTAATCTGTATCCAGCTTGACTATTTGGTCTGTGATGAAATAGCCTAGTTTTTTGCTTTTGTAGGTGATCATCTCACCAGGGTAAAATCTTATCTGAGATTTTTGATTTCCGCCTCTCTTGAGTAAAACAAAATCTTTTGGCTGGGTTTGAGCAAAGGAAGAGGTAATCCAAAACCCAAAGAGCAAAGAGAGAAAGAGTGTTTTCATCAGTTGAAAATAACAAAAACGGGAAGTTTCCTTCCCGCTAATGATCAGATTTTAATGATCCAGTGATGTGGATCGGCGATTTCACCGTATTTGATTCCGTCGAGTTCTTTGAGGATTCTCTTTGCAAAGCTATCCTCAGCGCTTTCCGGTAAGTGATAATCTTTTCCGTTGACCTGGATTTTATTTATAAATGCGATAGTAGCTGCCGTTCCAACGCCAAAGGCTTCTTGTAGGTTTCCACTTTCAAGTGCTTCTTGGAGTTCACCTACTGTCAGAAATCGCTCCTCAAGCGGTTCATTCCAGTCTTTAGCCAGTTGGATGACAGAATCTCTGGTGATTCCTTTCAAAATTGTACCTGTATTGACAGGAGCCGTGATGAGGGTTCCATTGACTTTGAACATCACGTTCATGGTGCCGCTTTCCTCGATTTTACTATGAGACTTACCATCAGTCCAAAGCAATTGATCATAGCCGGCTTTTTGGGCTTGGAGGGCGGGGTAAAGAGAAGCAGCATAATTACCGGCTGTTTTTGCAGCTCCGGTACCGCCTTCGGTAGCTCGGGTAAAGTTTGTCTCTACCTTGACTGACACGGGTTTGTTGTAATAGGCGCCTACCGGACAGGTGAAAATCATAAAGCGATAGCTCTCAGAAGGCTTCACGCCGATGTAGTTGTCCATCGCAAACATAAATGGACGGATGTAAAGACTAGAACCTTTTCCGGAAGGGACCCAATCCCTATCCAATTCGATCAATTGTGTGAGACCTTCCAGGAAGATTTCTTCCGGGATAGCAGGCATGCACATTCTTTCCGCAGATTCATTCATTCTACGGGCGTTGGCATCACCTCTGAAAATCAAAATTTCACCACTCTCGCTCTTGTAGGCTTTCATCCCTTCAAAAATGGACTGTCCATAGTGCAAAGCAGCATTGGCTGGGTGAATTTCCATCGGAGCATAAGGCTCAATTCGAAGGTCGGTCCATTCTCCATTTTTGTAGTCTGCCACAAACATGTGGTCAGAGATGACTTTGCCAAAGACTAAGTTTGAAAAATCGGTTTCAGCAAGTTTTGAATGAGTGGTTTTGGTAACCGGGATGGCAAGAGAGGTCTTCATACTCTTTTCTTTTTAGGCAATGCCTGTGTTCTTATTATTGGAAGGCAGGAAAATTTTCTTGCCATGTTTTCATTTAAAGTCGAGGTTTCCAAGTTACCTCTTCGACTTCGAGTTCTTGGGCCATTTTTCGCCCAAGGACAAAAAGGTAATCTGAGAGGCGATTGAGATATTGGATGACCAATTCTGAAACGGGTTCGAGAGAGGCCAACTCTACCACAATCCGTTCTGACCTGCGGCAAACTGTCCTGGCTAAATGGCAGAAGGATACCGATTGATGTCCTCCAGGAAGAATGAAAGCCGTCAGCAACGGAAGCTTGGCATCCATGATGTCCATTTCCTGTTCGAGTTGCTCGACGTCTTCCACATGGAGATCGGGTTTTTTGACCTTGTCTTTCCCCGGCACAGTAGCCAAATCTGCCCCAATGGTAAACAATCGGTCTTGAATTTCTTTAAGAAAATCAGCCCTGGATTTGTTGACCTCTTGATCTCTCAGTAAGCCCAAGTAGGAATTTAGTTCGTCGATAGTACCGTAAGCATCGATCCTCAAATCTGATTTTGGCACACGAACACCCCCCAAAAGTGAGGTAATTCCCTGGTCTCCTGTTTTGGTATAGATTTTCATCTCTGCCTCGTTTCTTTCAGGGGCAAAAATAAGAATCTATTTCGAAAAGATTGGGATAAATCAGACGAGCATTGCGGCACCTCGAGTCGGGTTTGGATTGATTTTATCTGTTTCTACCAATCCATCTCTCAATCGTACGATTCGATGCGCATAATGTGCGATGTCGTCCTCGTGTGTTACCATAATGATGGTGTTTCCTTTGGCATGCAACTCGTGAAAAAGCTCCATGATTCCATAGGAAGTTTTAGAGTCGAGGTTACCTGTAGGTTCATCAGCGAGGATGATACTTGGGTTGTTGACCAAGGCTCTGGCAATTGCCACTCGCTGACGCTGACCACCTGAAAGCTCGTTGGGCTTATGTTTGGTTCTTTCGCCAAGTCCCACGTTTTCCAAAGCTTTGAATGCCATTTCTTCGCGTTCTGCTTTGGAATAGCCTGCATAGACTAATGGAAGTGCCACATTATCCAAGCAGGTAGCTCTAGGAAGTAAGTTAAAAGTCTGGAAAACAAAGCCGATTTCTTTGTTTCTGATTTCGGCTAGCTCATTTTCACTCATGTCGCTGACATCTTTACCTGCTAAAATATAAGTGCCGGCAGTAGGAGAGTCGAGGCATCCGATGATGTTCATGAGGGTTGATTTACCCGAACCTGAAGGCCCCATAAAGGCGACGTATTCTCCACGATCTACCGTGATACTGACAGATTTGAGGGCCTGAATGATTTCAGATCCCATTTTATAGGTTTTGTTGATTTCGTGGGTTTCAATGACTCGGCTCATGGTAGAAAATTTTGATTAAGATAGTGGTTTAGCTTTTTTATTTGGATTACCAATGTGTCAAAATACGTGAAAAACTGTCAATAGTTAGTCATTTGTAATTTTTCAATTTCATCCCAAGTCAGCCAGGTGCTCATCTCTTGAATAGCCGCGGTGGCGTAGTTGTCCAGGCCAATTCTTTTGGCTGCTTGGACTTTTCGAATCCAAAGCAAAGGGTCCTGGTTAAAGTCACTGGCAGAATTAATGATCTCATAGGCCAATAAAGGATCTCCTGCCCGGTCTGCTGCACTCAACACTAAAGGAGTGAAGTAGGGATTGGCAGTCAATTCTTCCTTCAAACCCAAAAACCGTGTAAATGCACCAAGAGAATTAGCATCCGACCAATCCGGGTTTTTGAGGAAGGTTTGAAGATCATCTTCTGCAGGTACTTTTCCTGCAAGTGCATTACCCAGTTCTGCAAGTTGGCCTTTGGTCAATCCATGCGCCTTATGACTGAGAAGTTTGAGGGCAAAGACTGTTTTGTAATCTTGATTCGAAATGGTTTTCCAGGTTTCGAAAAGCTTCTCTGGAAGTTGTTGGTTGAATTTCCCAAAAAGGATTAGGTCCTCTGAGATTTTGAGATTGGCTTTCTCAGGGAATTTAAGGGTCAATTCAGCAGCTTTGTCTGCAAAACCACCCAATTCCAATATCGCCAAGTGCTGAGACTCTATGGCTTTGAATCCTTTTTCTTCTGCCAAAATGAAATCTTTTGAAGCCTTTTGGAAGTCAAGCTGTTGGGCTTGAATCAATCCGGTCAGATTCAGGTAATAGGCCGCATCTCCGGGATTTCTGAATGCCAATCCATTTAGGTTTTTCACAGCTTCATTGATTCTGCCTGCGCCAAGACTTCTCAATATGGCTGTTTCCTGGAGCTGCATGGTGTAGTCTAGAAAGGCCTCACTTTGGGCCAAAGAGTCTAACTGCTTAATTTCTTTGGTGGGATCTGAAGTGTTGATTTCGGTTACGAGATTACGGTATCCTGCGTGAATCAACATGGGAGAAGTTTCCTGTTGGAGTGAGTTTCGAAGGGATTCCAAATCGTTGGATTCTGGCTTTTCTCCTTTTTTCCTTATTGCTGCAATCTGATTGATTTGGCTGATCAAATCGGTTCCAATCTCCTGAGAAGTTGGTTCGAGACCAAGTTTGGTTTGAAGTGCCGTCCAGTTGGAAGAAGTGACATCTGAGGCTCCTGAATGCTCTTTCAATAGCAAGGCAGCTTCCTCATAACGCTGGGTCAATGTGTAAAATAGTGCCAGATTATTGACCAAATAAGGATTGCCGGAAAAGCGCTTGAGTCCATTTTCCAAGTAATAGATCGCTTCAAAAAGTTTGTTTTCCCGCTGTAGCCGCTCGCTGACCAACAGGATATTATCCACTTGAGGAGCTTCGGCAAAGCTTTGTTCCAAATGCTCTTTGGCCAAGGTGGGTTGATTGAGTTGGAAAAGGATATGCGCAGTCAGATTTTTTGCTTTTGGATTATACCTGTACCGATCCCAACTGTTTTCATAAAGGATACTTGCTTCCAGCTTTTGCTCCGTCTGGTAGTAATAATCACCAAGAATATTGTTGGTCAGGGAGTTAGCCTGAGCTGCTACGATTGCCTCCAAATAGATGGTAATTACCAAAATGGAAATCACTCCTCCTATCCTCAAATGATAATAGGGGAGAGAATGAGGCTTGTACATAATTCGATGCACGGCTTTTCCCGAATTCATCAATCCTAGGAAATTGCTCATCAGGTAAATGAAAAAGAACAGGGTAAAGCCTGTTTGTGAATAGACCAAGAGATGCTTGATCAGCTCCTCAGCAGGTTGATTTGCTGAAACCTCCAATTTCCAGATCAACCAAAGCATCATGGCAAAACCGATCAAATGGAGGGCCTTTATTGTGGATTTAGGCCCAGCTAATTCATCGATTTGATTGATTTTTTCTTGGATCGAGAACCAGCCTAAAATCCCAAGAGGGAAGATCAGGTAGATCGGAGAAAAGGTAGGAAAGGGTAGATTGACCTCGCCTCCTAAGTCCAAAATCAAAAACAAAAGCATCAAAAAATAAATCAGGGCTAATACAAATACCTGAATGGAGACTTTGGTCGCTAGGTTTTGATTTGCTTTAGACAATAGCACAAATACACCCGACAGCATGCCGTGACCTTGCCAGAAAAGCCATGAAATTCCCAAACCTAAGCCAATGATTAAACTTTGCTCAGCTAAATAAAGTGCGGGATTTGGGATGGGACTGAGCTGAAGTAGTATGAAAACTGAAGTGCCAAAGCCAAGGAAAATAACCACCCATCTGATCCAAAATCTGACTTGAGTACCCCAGATATGGAAAAAGACAAGGGGCAACACGGTTCCTGCCAGAAGTATGATTAAAGGAACATTCGCACTTTGTCCGCCGATATTCAGGCCATTGACATTGGACAGGGTAAGTAGAAAAATCCATCCTACCCCTGCACCAAGGAAGGGGAATTTTTTGAACTGGCTAAAGAGCGCCAAAGCGGAGGTAGCAATCAATAGCACTATTCCTCCAAAAAGGTAACTTTCCCAAAGGGTGTATTTGGCCGGAAGGGAGTGGAAATCTTGAAAAACCAAGTAGTTATCCAGTTTGATGGGGATGGTCAACTCGCCGATCTTTTCTGAAGAAAAAGGAATAGCCACGGTGTCCAAGAATGCAGCCGCCTGAATATTGGGAAAGGCTAAAGGTGAAAAAACCAAGGAATAGAGCGCAAAAAGCCCTCCAGTCACTAAGAGCAGGAGGGCAGAAAGTGGTGCAAATCCTGTTGATTTTGCTGTTTTTTGGATCATGTTATTCTAGGACTTTCGGTACTCTAAAGTAGTCTGAATCGCTTTTTGGGGCGTTTTTTAAGGCTGAATCGTGGGGCATGTGTGTACCTACTTTGTCTTCTCTCATCACATTGACTTCAGAGGACATGGTGGTCAGTGGCTCCACGCCTGTCGTGTCCACTTCGCCGAGCTGCTCCACCCAATCCAGGATTTGGGACATGTCTTTGGACATTTTTTCTGCGGAATTCTCATCGAATTCCAACCTGGCCAGATGTGCGATTTTTTTGATGGAGTCTTTATCTATTTTCATTTTTTTATAAAATTTTGGACCACATGTTCCAGAACAATTAAATCTCCGGTTGAAGTCTAATCTCACCGATCAATTGGTTATCTAGATCAAGTTGTTGTTGGATTACTTCGAAACATTTTTCTTTCATGGCCTCGTCTGAATCAAAGTCTTCGGGTTTTAAGGGCTCATGAAGAACCATTTTGGCCGCTTTGCGATGCAAAAGCAATTGACCGTCGTCCGGTAAAATTAGATGATTATAAGATAAGGTGACAGGGATGACTTGGATTTGTTTGTCCAATGCCAGTCTAAATGCCCCGTTCTTGAAGGGTACCATCTTAGGTGGATGTGGGGTGTAGATTCCTCCTTCCGGAAAAAGAACGATCCCACTTCCATTATCAATGGCTAAACCTGCTCTGCGCATGGTCTCGGCTCGACTTTTCACTCTGCTTCTATCCACAGCGATGTGGAGTTTTTTAAAATAGTATCCAAAAAGTGGTGCTTTCCGAATCGAAGCTTTTCCCACAAAAAGTACATCGCCGGGTACAAAACCCATCATAGCCACATCGATATAGCTGAAGTGATTTGCCAAGAAGATATAGGGTTTGCCTTTTTCCAACTGAGCTCTATTCTCAACTTCTACAGGCAAGAAAATCAATGTGAAATAAGTCTTCGCCCAATATTGGTTGATCTTTCTTCCAAATCTCTGCCATCCGGGTACCCAGATGCAGACTAGAAAAAAAGGGAATATTGCCAAGAAGGTAAAGACAAACATTACCCCGGAATAGTAGGTGTACAGTTGTCTGCCCAGTTTAGTCATGGTTAATCATGTGATTGGCTACTTTGATAAAATATCCCATCATAAGTTCTTTTACTTCTTGGTCGGGGTTGATTTGATCCAATGCAATAAGCATGGCATTCAGCCAATGATCCCTCAATGAAGGGTCGATTTGCCACTCAAAGTGTCTCATCCTCAATCTCGGATGTCCTCTTTCCTCAGAGTAGGTTTGAGGTCCGCCAAAAACCTGTAAAAGAAAAAGGAAAAGCCTTCGCTCTGCCGGTTCCAGATCTTCAGGATATAATTTTCTGAGCTCGGGTGTCTTTTCTACTTCTTGATAAAAATATTTCACCAGATGCCTAATTTTCTCCTCACCGATCAGTTCGTAAATGGACTGAAATGGATTCATGCCGCAAAACTAGCCAAATCTTGGGATCAGGATTCTAATTTTTTGACACGGAGTGAAGTGCCTTCGGTGGAGATGACCGTAATTTTTTCATCTTTTTCCAAAAACTCTCCCCTGGTGTATGCATCGTAGATTTCACCCTCTATTTCTATTTTACCGCTTGGACGCAGTCTGGAATGGACCGTACCAATTTTTCCCTTCAACTCTTCGGAGTGAATGCTGGAAGTATAACCCTGAGCTCGATCTTGGGTAGTAGCAAGTGTGATATGTTTAAATGCTCCCCACTCATTCACTTTTGGCGTGAGCCAAAATACCAATCCTACTGATCCCAAAGCTGCTAAAATTACCGTGAGCAAGGCACCAAACAATTGAGAGGCAGGAACAAAGTCAAAATTAAAATCTTGGTTGGGAAGCATACCCAATACCAATCCCCCCAAGATCATCACGATTCCCACTACACCAAAAATCCCAAATCCCGGAATGACAAACAGCTCTACCGCCAATAAGATCACCCCGATAAAAAACACCAGGATTTCCCAATTGTCGGCCAAGCCATTTAGGTAATAGGGAATGAAATAGAGTAAGGTCGCCACGATGGCTGCCAGTAGCGGGAAACCTACACCCGGAGTCTGTAATTCAAAATAAATCCCACCTATGATGATCAAAATCAATACACCGCTGATCGCAGGACTAAGGAAAAATGCGATGATCTGATCGACGGAATCTTCCTCATAGTTGGTAATTTCTGCATTTGCAAAGCCTTTAGCAGCAAGAATTTCATCCACTGAATCAAACTCGCCTTCACAAAATCCATATTGAATTGCTTCTGAAACAGAAAAAGTAATTACCGATCCGGCCTCAGAGATGCCCTCGATTTCTATTTTCTCATCCACCATGGCTTCAGCAATTTTGGGGTCTCTACCTGTGGCCTCGGCTGTACTGCGCATCATGGATCGCATGTAAGATTGGTATTTGTCCGGTGCGGCGGC